>DATJJD010000120.1:0-30012 GCA_035492545.1 Puia sp. | reverse complement strand
CTAAAGTTCAGCTCGAAGGCAACCTCTTTGACAGATTTCCCCGTCTGGCTCAGCAGCTGCCGGGCTTTGTCTATCTTCAGCTGGATCAGATACTGTCCGGGCGACATGCCCGTGTATTTTGAGAACACTTTTCTAAACCATGAATACCCCACATTCAGCCTGGCAGCTATCTCCTCCACAGATACCGTGCTGTCGACATACTCCCGGATGAGAAATCGTCCTTTATTTACGATCATCTCCATATGTGTCTCCCCTACGAAATAATGCTGCCTGCGAAGAGAATGGATTTTTCCCAGGAGATGCAGTACACCCCCGGAGATCCGGGGCTGGTAGCCGGACTCTTCCTTTTTTGTCTGTTCCAGGATCTCCACCATCGACTGCAGGATCTCCTCCCGGACCCCGATCTCAAAAGCCGCATCCCGGGGATGAAAAAAATCAGCCCGGATAAGGTTGTCGGCAATGGGGCCATGAAACCCTACCCAATATTCGTTCCATCCTTTGTCCCTATCCGGCCGGAAGCGGTGCCATTCATTGGGGAACAGTAAGAGTATCGTCCCTTCCCGCACCGGTACCCTGCCCGTACCGGCCGATTCGAAGAGGCCTTCTCCCCGGGTGATATAGATGACCTGGTATTCGTTGTGCAGGACACGCCCCTCCTGCCAATCAAAATAGTGATGGCGGGGATGCCGTCGGGCCGGGTATTCCTCGCCTCCGTATATGGCGTTGCAGCCGGCATTCAGGACACATAGACCCCAGCTTTCATCTTCCTCACTGACCGGCAGATATTTATAATAATTCTCCATAACAGGAAATTTTCGGCGTTCGGGAAGATAACGAATAAACCCCTAATTTACCATAGCTCTTACAGAAAGCCTGTTTTCCCCCATCCCTGTCGATCGCCGCCAACCCTTACCAGTGCTGCATTTTGCAGGGTATCTGCCTGAATGGAAAAATGCCGGCATTGTAAACGGAGCTATCTCCCGTCTGGCGGAAACCCTTTTGTTCCCCTCCCGGAGACGCTGAATTTTTGATCTTTTATTTGTGCTTTTTGATTTTTATGAATATTAAAAAACGAACGATATGCTTAAAGTAGGGCTGTTCGCCATCGGCCTCGACACTTACTGGCCCCAATTCGAAGGGCTGCAACAAAACCTCGAAGACAACCTGCAACGGGTCGCCGCGCAACTGGCCGCACCTGCGGGCGCACATCCGGCAACGGGCCCCGCCGCACCTGCGGGCCCCACCATCATCAATGCGGGCCTGGTAGACAATATCGACAAAGCCTTCGCAGCCGGCAGCCTTTTTCGCAGGGAAGAAGTGGATCTGATCTTCCTCTACGTCACTACCTATGCCTTGTCCTCCACCGTCCTGCCCGTTGTACAGCGAGCGAAGGTCCCCGTTATCATTCTCAACCTTTCCCCGGAGCCGGCCATCGACTACAAGGCTTTTAATGCGATGGATGATCGTACAAAAATGACGGGGGAATGGCTCCGGTACTGCAGCGCCTGTCCCGTTCCCGAAATTGCCAACGTCTTCACCCGGGCCGGGATAAAATTTCACCAGGTCACCGGCATCCTACAGGATGACCCTATCGCCTGGAAAGAAATTACGGAGTGGATAGAGGCCGCCCGTGTAGCCCATATCATGGCTTATAACCGGATGGGTTGCATGGGGCATTATTACAGCGGGATGCTGGATATCTACACCGATCTTACGCAGCAATATGCACAATTCGGCGGACATATCGAACTGCTGGAAGTAGAAGAGCTGGCTGCCCTGCGCAGAGCCGTCAGCTCCCCAGCGATGAAGGCAAGGGTAGCGCTGTTCCGGGAAGTCTTCGACGTACAGCCGGACTGCTCTGCTACCGAACTGGAAAAGGCGGCCATCACCTCCGTTGCCCTGGAGCAGCTGGTAGCCAAACACCAGCTGGGTTCCCTGGCTTACTACTATAAAGGGACCGGCAATATGGACAACGAAGACGCCATCAACTCCATCATCCTGGGCAATTCGCTCTTAACAGCCGGAGGCATTCCCGTGGCGGGAGAATATGAGATCAAGAATGCCCAGGCGATGAAGATCATGGACAGCTTCGGCGCCGGCGGCTCCTTCACCGAATACTATGCCATGGACTTTAATGACGACGTAGTGCTGATGGGCCATGACGGACCGGGCCATATCGCTATCGCTGAAGGTAAGACGAAGGTGAAACCCCTACAGGTTTACCATGGCAAGGTAGGCAGCGGTCTCTCCGTGGAGATGTCGGTAAAGAAGGGCCCGGTAACCCTGCTGTCTGTGGTCGAACAGGCCGGCGGCCGGCTGCTCCTGCTGGTAGCGGAGGCCGAATCCGTCGCCGGCCCCATCCTGCAGATTGGCAATACCAATAGCCGATACCGGTTCCCCATCGGCGCCCGTAATTTCGTCAACCGGTGGAATCAGCACGGGCCGGCCCATCACTGCGCCGTCGGGGTCGGGCATATCAGCGCGAAGATTGAAAAACTGGCGGCTCTGTTAACGATGGATTATGTGCGGATATGCTAAGACGATTAACTCACTTTTAATAAATCTAAAACTGTCATTATGAAAAAGATCCTAACGATCATCTGCTTATCTTTCGGACTAAAGACAATTATAGCACAGGGGCCCCAGCTCAAAGTCGACTGGGGAATAAAAGAAATGACGTCCCGGTCGACACCTACTTTGCAAGTGGTAGGCAATCCCCAGCTCCGCCGGGGGGCCTTTATGCACGACGGCTCCTTCAACGCCCTGCGCGATCTGAAGGCGGACTATGTCCGGTACGTGCCCTGGTTTCCTTATCCCAAGCTGGCGGTAGCAGAGCTGGATGCGCCGGAGGCACAAAAGACGTCCTGGGATTTTAGCCTCATCGACCCGATGACCCTCGATTTTTTTGACGCCACCAAGGGACACTCTACCATCATGAACTTTAGCACCATCCCCCAATGGATGTTTAAAACAGAACAGCGCGTTGCCTATCCCGCCGATCCCAATGAAGTAGGCTGGGGGTATGGAGGGGGCACGGAATTAAGGGATACCACCCTGCAGGAATTAGCCGGCTATTATTCCCGGCTGGTCAGCTGGTATACCAAGGGCGGTTTTACCGACGAGCGGGGAAAGGTCCACACTTCCGGCTACCATTATGAGATCCCTTACTGGGAGGTCCTCAACGAGCCGGACCTGGAACATAACATGACCCCGGAAGCCTATACAAAAAGATATGACGCCATCGTGACCGCCATCCGGAAAGTAAGCCCCAGGACAAAGTTTGTAGGGCTGGGGCTGGCCTATGAAAGGAACCCAAAATACTTTGAATATTTTTTGAACCCTGCCAACCACAAGCCGGGGATTCCCATCGATATGATCTCTTACCATTGCTATGCCAATGCCAACACCAATCAAAAACTGGAAGACTATCAATACACCCTCTTTGACAAGGCCGACCTCTTCCTCAATGTTGTCCGGTATATCGAGCACATCCGTAAGAGACTATCTCCCTCCACCCGGACCACCATCAATGAACTGGGTACTTTTGTCAACAACGAAATGCGTGATCAGCCCATCCCGCAGGAATATTGGAACCTCTCTGCTTCCGTATACGCCTACTTTTTCATCGGACTGACGAAGGAAGGCATCGATGTCATCGGGGAATCACAGCTGGTAGGTTTTAAAACACAGTATCCCGACGTCAGCATGATCAACCCCGACAACAGCAAGCCCAATGCCCGATTCTGGGTCCTGAAAATGATCCATGATAATTTCAGCGCAGGCGACATCCTGGTACAGACGGGGCTGGAAGCCAACAATGGAGACGACATCGTAGCACAGGGTTTTATATCGGGTAAAAACACCGGCGGCGGGACAGCGGGTGCATCGGCCGGCGGGACCAAAAAGATATTGATCCTGAACAAGCGGAATAAAACGATACCCGTAAAATTACCGGCCGGCTTTAAGGGTGCTGCTGTCAGCACGGTAGAGATGTCCTCCGGCGACAATGCCCCCAATACGAAAGTCCTTGATGGGGATGTGATCGAGATGAGTCCCTATGCGGTTAGTGTGATCACGCTGAAGTGATCGCTTGTTATGCTAAAGCTTTTATCCATTAATTTGCAGGACATGAAATTACGCCTGTTTACGTTGTTTGTTTTTACGTACCTGTTGTTGATAGCCGCTGTATATGCCGCCGTCGGACCCATATCCCCCGCCGGCCCCGCATCGGCTACTGCGTTAAGACCTCCCTCTCCTTGTATCCCGGTGGCATTGAAATGCGAATACCTCTCCGCGCCCATCGGCATCGACGCCGTCCATCCCCGTCTCTCCTGGCAGATGATGGACGGACGGCAGGGGGCGCGGCAGACGGCTTATCGGATCTATGTAGGAACCGATTCGCTGGAGATCAGCCGGATTGCGGGTAATGGGGCCAGGTCCGGGCCTGGCGGATGGACAGAATACCCGCCTCTTTCCGGGAGCAGCTCTCGGGTTATGCCACGTGCCGGCTCTCTCGTATGGGCCTCCGGGAAGGTCGCCTCTTCTGCCACCCGCATCAGCTACCAGGGCCAGCCACTGCAGCCTTTCACCAAATATTTCTGGCGGGTGGAAGTCTGGGATAAAGACGGACGGACGGCTCCCGCGGCGATCAGCCATTTTGAAACAGGTTTGATGAGCCAGCACAACTGGAAAGGCTCCTGGATCAGCGATGACAAAGACCCGCACTTTCAGCCGGCCCCTTATTTCCGGAAGACCTTCGACATCCCGAAAAAGATCCGTTCGGCCCGGGCCTACATCGCCGTAGCGGGTCTCTACGAACTATATATTAATGGGGAGAAGGTAGGCGACCATCGCCTGGACCCCATGTATACCCGCTTCGACCGCCGCACGCTCTATGTCACCTATGATGTGACGGCGCAGCTGCGGGAGGGGAAGAATGCCCTCGGGGTCTTGCTGGGCAATGGCTGGTACAACCATCAGTCGACGGCCGTATGGAATTTTGATAAAGCCCCCTGGCGGGGCCGCCCCACCTTCTGCCTGGACCTCCGTCTTGTCTATGAAGATGGGTCAACGGTCACCATCACCTCCGACAAACATTGGAAAACGGCCTCCGGTCCCCTGGTCTTTAACAGCATCTATACCGCCGAACATTATGACGCCCGGCTGGAGCAGCCGGGCTGGAATACGGCCAACTTTGATGATACCGCCTGGAAAGCCGTCATCTATCGCTCGGCCCCTTCCCCGCATATTGTCGCCCAAAACCTGGCTCCCATCCGGAACGTGGAAGTCATCCCCGTCAAAGACCTCCATACCTTCAGCGACACCGATTATGTGTTCGACCTGGGCAGGAATATTGCCGGGGTCAGCCGCATCACCGTAAAAGGGGAAGCCGGTACGACCCTCCGGCTGCGGCATGCCGAACGCCTCTACCCCAATGGTCATACGGATCAGTCCAACATCGATATTCACTACCGCCCCACGGATGATAAGGACCCCTACCAGACCGATATTTTTATTTTGGGAGGGAGGGGCACGGAGTCTTTCATGCCCCACTTTAATTACAAGGGGTTTCAATATGTGGAAGTCACCAGCGACCGCCCCATCCAGCTGACCCGGGAATCTCTCACCGGCTATTTCATGCACAGCGACGTAGAGCCCGTCGGGCAGATCCGTTCCTCGAATCCCACCCTCGACAAGATATGGACTGCGACCAATCACTCTTATCTGTCCAACTTATTCGGTTATCCCACCGACTGTCCCCAACGGGAAAAGAACGGGTGGACCGGCGACGCCCACATCGCCGTAGAGACGGGCCTTTATAACTTTGATGGCATCACGGTCTATGAGAAATGGATGGCCGACCACCGGGACGAGCAGCAGCCCGATGGCGTGCTGCCCTCCATCATCCCCACCGGTGGATGGGGTTATGAATGGGGCAATGGCCCCGACTGGACCAGCACCATTGCCCTCATACCCTGGAACTGTTACCTTTTTTATGGGGACACGACTTTACTGGCCGATTGTTATGAGAATATAAGACGTTATGTCGATCACATCGATGAGCTATATCCTTCCGGCCTCACCACCTGGGGGCTGGGAGACTGGGTGCCGGTAAAATCCGTATCGCCCGTCGAGCTGACTTCCTCCATCTATTATTATAAGGACGTCACCATCCTGGCAAAAGCCGCATTGCTATTCGGGAGGCAGGCCGACAGGCTAAAATATCAAACGCTGGCAGATAAAATAAGGAATGCCATCAATGCCAAATACCTGGACAGGGCAACGGGTATTTACGGATCGGGTCTGCAGACTGAACTCAGCGCGCCGCTCTGTTGGGGGGTTGTCCCCGATGAATTAAAAGCCCGGGTTGCGGACAACCTGGCCCGGCGTGTGGCAGCGGACAGCGATCACCTGGATGCGGGCATCCTGGGCGCCAAGGCCATCCTGAATGCCCTGAGTGAGAATGGTCATGCTGAGGTCGCCTACCGGCTGGCGGCGCAGGAGACCTACCCTTCCTGGGGATGGTGGATGGTGAATGGCGCCACCACCCTCTATGAGAACTGGAAGATCGATGCAAAGTCCGATATTTCTCTCAATCATATTATGTTCGGGGAAATAGGCGCCTGGCTCTATAAAGGGCTGGGGGGCATCCGGCCGGACCCGGAACAACCCGGTTTTAAACACATTCTCCTGGAACCCCATTTTGTGACGGGATTAGATCATTTCGAGGCGGCCCATGAAGGGCCCTATGGGAAGATCGTTTCTTCCTGGAAAAGAGAGGGCGCCGTCGTTCATTACACGGTGACCATTCCCCCCAATTCCACGGCCACGTTGTGGCTGCCTGCATCCGCCGGCAGGTTGACCGGCGCCACGCCGGCCGTCCCTGCCGGCGGCACCCGAAAACCAACCGAACTCTCCGCGGGGACCTACCGGTTTGAAATAAGATAATACCTACCTTTGCGGGCCAACGGGCCGCCAAGGCCCAACCTTAAATAATAACTATGGAGTACAGGATAGAAAAAGATACGATGGGCGAAGTCAAAGTACCTATTGACGCCTATTACGGAGCACAGACCCAACGCAGCGTAGAAAATTTTAAGATCGCACAGGACATCAACCGGATGCCGAAAGAGATCATCCGCGCCTTTGCCTACCTGAAGAAAGCCGCAGCCCTTACCAACCTGGAAGCCGGCGTACTGCCCCAGGATAAATCAGACCTCATCGGGAAAGTCTGCGACGAAATACTGGAAGGCAAACTGGACGCCTGGTTCCCCCTGGTCGTCTGGCAGACAGGCAGCGGCACTCAGAGCAACATGAATGTAAATGAAGTGGTGGCCTATCGGGGACACGTGCTCACCGGCGGGAAACTGACCGACAAGGAAAAGGCTCTCCACCCTAATGACGACGTCAACAAATCTCAGTCCTCCAACGATACCTTTCCTACGGCCATGCACATCGCGGCCTATAAAATGCTGGTAGAGACCACCATCCCCGGTATCGAGCAGCTGCGTAACACCCTTGCCGCGAAAAGTAAAAAATTCAGCAAAGTCGTCAAGATCGGTCGCACCCATTTCATGGATGCCACTCCTCTTACCCTGGGGCAGGAGTTCAGCGGATATGTCTCTCAGCTGGACCATGGACTGCGGGCCATCAAAAATACCCTCGCGCATCTGTCCGAGCTGGCCCTGGGTGGAACGGCCGTAGGCACTGGCATCAACACCCCTCCCGGTTATGCGGAGAATGTAGCAAAAAAAATTGCCGCCCTCACCGGTCTGCCCTTTGTGACAGCGGACAATAAATTCGAAGCCCTGGCCGCCCATGACGCCATCGTAGAAGCCCATGGCGCCCTCAAGACCGTTGCCGTCAGCCTCATGAAGATCGCCAACGACGTCCGCATGCTCTCTTCCGGTCCCCGGAGCGGTATCGGGGAGATCTTTATTCCCGACAACGAGCCCGGCTCTTCCATTATGCCAGGTAAAGTGAACCCTACCCAGTGCGAAGCCCTGACCATGATCGCAGCACAGGTGCTGGGCAATGACGTCGCCATCAACATCGGCGGCGCCACCGGTCACTTCGAGCTCAACGTCTTCAAACCCGTAATGATCTATAACTTCCTGCACAGCGCCCGGCTGATCGGCGACGGATGCGTCAGCTTTAACGAACGCTGCGCCGCCGGTATCGAACCCATCGAGGCCAATATCCGCCAGCATCTGAACAACTCTCTCATGCTGGTGACCGCGCTGAATACGAAGATCGGCTACTATAAAGCGGCCGAGATTGCCCAGAAAGCCCATAAAGAAGGCACCACCCTGAAAGAGATGGCGGTGAAGCTGGGCCATCTTACCGCGGAACAATTCGACCTATGGGTGAAACCGGAAGAGATGGTGGGGAAGATCGAGTAATTAAACACATCCTTATATGAAAAAAACACTCTTCGCCGGCCTTCTTATCCTTGGGGCCTCCCTTGCCGCCAACTGCCAGGAAAAACCAACGACACCCCCCACCCTGCGGTCTGTCCTGCTGGATCAATTCCGGACTACCTGGAATCAGCAGGACTGGTTTGTCCCCGTCATGAAATCACTGGACGGCCTCACGGCCAAACAAGCCATGTGGAAACCTTCCGATTCCAGCCATTCCATCGGTCAGCTGGCCTATCACTTACTCTTCTGGAACAAACAGGAGCTGGATAAATTCAATGGCAAGGCGCCTGACGCCTTCTCCGGCAACAACAATGAGACCTTTACCGCCTTCACCGAAGCCTCCTGGGCTTCCACCATCCGGCAGCTCGACCAGGTCATGAAAGACTGGGAGACCGTCATAAAAGAATCCAGCGACGCCAAACTGCAAACCTGGTACGGTATTATCGCCCACATCAGCGCCCATAATGCCTATCACACCGGGCAGATCCTCTATGTCCGCAAGCTGCAGGGCAACTGGGATCCTGAGAAAGGAGTAAAATAAGAGATAACCCTGCCCTTCCTTACTACAAATGCCGTAAATATGTATTTCCCTGGTGAAATAAGGCATTTCCATGGCAGGTTCTCTCTAATTTTACCCATCCAATATCCATTATGTAACCATGAAAATCCACGTCTGTTTTCTACCCCTCCCTGTCTCCAACCTGGCCAATTTTATAGGTACTCCAAGGGCTCGCCCCATATGCAATTATCATGCCTCGCGATGCACCAATGCCAACAACAGCAAAGCTTTCAGCCTTTTATTAATTTTTCATTTATGTGGATAAAATACCTTTTAGCAAAATGGACATGGTACGATTTTTACTACAAAACAGTAAGTCGTTAACTACATATTAACGAATTTGTTATATGGGGAAAAACCTACCCACTTTCTTGAACTAAGAGCCACGAAAAAGAAAAGGATCCTATTAAAGCAAGCCATATGCATCTTATCATGACGCAATAAGGATAGTTATGCATAAAATTTTAAAACAACCAAACATTTTCTAAAATCCAATATCCATTTAAACATGAAAAGGAATTTTTACCCCCTCGTTAAGCTTACCTTTTACTTTTTTGCATGCTTCGTCTCCTCGCAGCTGTATGGGCAGATGCATATTTACACAGCGCCCAACGGCTCTTCGACAGCAGATGGCACCAGCTCCAGCACGCCGGTCAACCTGGCCCGGGCAAGGGCCATCGCGAAAGCCAACCCGCAAAAAGCCGTTACCATTGACCTGGCCAGCGGCATCTATCCCCAGCTAACGCTGGATGCCACGGATAGCCGGTCGGCCAATGCCCCTGTTGTCTACTCTTCGGCCGTACAGGGTGGAGCGATCTTTCAGCCTACCATGACGCTGACCGCCGCGAACTTCAGCCCCATCCCCGCTGCTATCCAGTCCCGTATCATCAACGCGACCGCCAAGACTAAGGTCGTGCAAATGAGCCTGGCCTCCTACAACTTCAAGGATACGGCGCAATGGCCCCTCTACTTTGCCATTGGCGCGCTGAAGTCGCCCAAGTTCTATAAGGATGGCATCCCCCTGCCCATGTCCCGGTATCCCGCCGATACCTCCAACATGACGATGGCCAAGGTGGTCACGGGAGGCACCGAAAACTCTACCCCCGGGGGAAGCTTTAAGTATCGGAACGACCGGATAAAATACTGGCAGACTGCCATTAACGATGGCGGCGTCTGGCTTAGCGGCAACTGGCAGTATCCCTGGCAGGTGGATGTCATCAAAACGCAATCCGTCAATACAGCCGACAGCGTGATCCTCCAGGCGATCGGTCTCGCCGGCGGTCTGGGCACCAAATATGCCAGCAGGGTGCCCGTGGGTGCAGAACCCTATTATGCCGTCAACCTGGTAGAAGAGATTGCCAAGGAAGGAGATTGGGCCATCAACTTCAAAACCAAGATGCTGTATATGTGGCTGCCTTCTTCCGGAACGCTGACTGTTGCCGGCACCTCCAAGACCCCCGCTATCTCCCTTACCAGCGTGAGCAATACCCAATTCGTAAACATTGCGATTCGCGGCGGCTCCGGTAACGGGATAGAGCTTAATAAATGCGTCAACGTCCTGGTCGCCGGCTCGCACATCACCTATTGCTCCGGCAACGGTGTGGTCATCACGGACGGAAGTTGGTGTACCGTACAGAGCTGTGACATAGACTCCGTGGGCGCTGGAGGGGTCATTATCTCCACCACCAATTTCAAGGATGACCAGTTCAACGTGCGGCAATCCATGCATAAGGTGATCAACAACCATATATACAGTTATGCCCGGGAGGCCTTTCTTTACTCGGCCGCCGTCAATATCACCAACGCCATCGGCACCTATGTAGCCCACAACAAGGTGCATGACAGCCCCCACGTAGGCATCATGTATGGCGGGAATAGCAATATCCTGGAATATAATGAAGTGTACGACATCTGTAAGAAATATACGGATATGGGCGCCTTCTATACCTGGTGCGGCACCGCCGACGTATGGACCAGGATCGGCAACCAGCTCCACCATAATTATATCCATGACGCCCCCCAGGCCAATGGGATCTATGAAGACAGCTATTCTTCCGGCGACAATGTCAGCTATAATATCTGCAGCAATATCGTCATGGCCCTGTATAACCACCTGGGCTATTTCAATGCCTATTCCAATAATATCTGCATCAACGACATGTTCCCCGTCACTACGATGGTACAGCCATCCAGCGATCCCGTTTTTGCCACCAACCTGACCGCGTTGAAGACCCTCTGGAATGCCAGCCCCAAATTCAAGGCGGCCTATCCCAACTGTGTCGACATGGTTGGCCCTTCCGGCGTCAACGCTGCCTATACCTCGAAGCTATGGCCATCCGTGACCGGCAACGTATTCATCGACAACGTGGGCGTCCTGTCCAATGTCATCGACCATCGCATCTTCTATGACGACGGGACCACCAATGCGCTTTATGCCCAGACAGGCCCGGCCTTTACCACATGGGGCACTGTATTCCTCAACAATATCAAGATGCCGGCCAATAAGCTGGCGAATCCCATCGTCCCCTTTAAAATAGACAGCCTGAGGGGTACGGGAGGATTTGGCCTCACCCAGGGCAAGGACTGGCATGTCAACCGTATTGGCATACACAAGGATCTTTATCGGAAGGACATCACGTCTGTAAAAGTGCCGGGCATCGATCCCACCATGACCCTTACCGACACCAGCACGACCAAATTCAAAAACCCGGGCACCGTCGTGTTGATCAACGGTGTCAAATTCCCGAACGCTGGCAGCATTCTTACTTCCGTAACCTTCTATGATAACGGAAAGCCCATGACGGGCGTCACCGTTACCAAAAAGGTCGTGAACTATGACTCTGCTTCCTATACCATACTCTGGAGCAACCCACCGGCCGGGTATCATAATATCGTAGTGGTAGCCAATGACGGGGACGGGGTCAACTGGCAGTATAAATCCAATGCGGTCGGCTTTACCGTTACGGCCGCCACGACTACGGCAGCAGCAAAGGATTCCACGGTCGTCATCGCCACTACGGAGACGCAGGCCACCAATACGGACTCTGTTGCCACAACCATCGCCAGGCATGCCACCACCGACAGCACCGGACAGGGAGACCTGAATGCCGGCCTGCTGACGCTGTACCCCAATCCTGCCAGCAGCCTGATCAATATCAGCTATACCAGTCCAAAGGCGCAGAGCAATACCAATGTGCTGATCTATGACCTGCTGGGCAGGGTCCTCGTGAAAAAGACCCTCGACATACAGGAAGGGCCCAACCAGATATCCCTGCCGTTGAATAACATGCCGGATGGCATTTATTTAATGGTGTTGCAAACTCAGCATAATCCGCCTGTCTCCCGGCGCTTCATGGTCCGGCGATCATAAGATCATAAAACAAGAGCGGGGCCGTTGGCCCCGCTCTTGTTTTATTCCCGATCTGCCATCATTTCTCCCATTTTTGGAAAATGGCATACCCTGCCGACCACCTCATCTATTTGTTTATCACCAGTTTACAACTTTGGTACGTCGATTGAATTACCCTATTCGGTTTTTCATAGGATATTGGATTAAAAACGGGAGTGTATTTCTATACGGCTCCTTTTTTCTTTATAATTCTCTAAAAAATTTATTGTATGAAGCCCTGGATCTCCGTCCATCAACTGGTCAGCCGGCTGATCACCAGCCTTCAGCCATCCGCTGTAAGCCGCAACAACATCTTACTGAACGATATTCCAAAGGAATTTTCCGTCCCTGCGGACGAGAACACCTTGGCGTATGTTCTCTCCAATCTGATGACCAGTGCCGTAGCCAACACAGAAAATAAATGCATCCACATCGAAGCCGTGCTGACTGAAGATCATACGGTGATCTGTGTAAGAGATATCGACACGCTCATATATCATACTTTGGAAATAGGAGGTGTTGCCGCTGCCGGAACGGCGACCTTTGAGGCATGAGCCAGGCCGTAACCTTATCGATCCGATAAGACGCCAGCACCTGTCCATCGGGACGTCCCTGCGCCGTATAATAAACGCTGAGCGCTTCCCCCGAATGATCTTTCGAAAGCTGTAACAGCTCTTTTACCGGTATGGTCATACCTGCCCTGGCACTCTTAGCACCGTCTCCCACGGCATCCATGCCCGTTACATCCGCGAATTTCCACTCCTTTAATATTTTGCCCTTCCCGTCTCTTACCGTGATGCTTCGTTCCCTGCCGACCTTTCCATTTGCATTGCACTGCGAGTAATAGATCACCAGTTGATCGTTGTAATTGGATTGGTTCAGCCGGAGGTTCTCCAGGTTAAATGCTTTCCCGGCGGTCATCTTTAAAAGAAGCTGGTTGTTAAGATAGATCTCAAAGTAATCCAATCCCGCCCTTGCCGTCAGGCTGGACAGGGTCAGGCACAGCGCTGCCGCCAATAGCGCGCAGCGGTGTTTAACAGGTAATGATAACATAGCTGGAAGTTTTACGTGATGAAAAGGAGGTTTACAGGGCAAAGCAACGCAAGCCTCCCCGGCCGGAATAATTTCTTTGACCAGGTGACGGGAATGCCCCATGTTCAGCAGGAAACCAGGGAAAATGCATTTCATCCCGGAAGGCCGGTCGTTCGTGTAAGAAAAAACACCTTACGAATTTTGTATATTTATTTTACAGTATGAAAAAGAACCTATCGTCCTTACGTCGCTATAAACTCCATCACCTGCTGGCGTGGGCGGTATTATTCTTTGGCTGGTATTATTTCCGTCACCAGGATTATCCCGCCGGTCTGGCCTGGTGGGTCACCCTGCTAAAAGTGGGCGACCTGGCCCTGATGGTCTATACAACCAACTACCTGTTGATCCCGCTGCTGTTGTATAAAAAGAAATATGTTTTGTTTGGTCTCACTTTTTTCATTTTTGTGTTTTGCTTCAGCCTGTTTAAAATGCGCCTGGAAGAAATGATCATGCACCGGCCGAACTATTTTAACATCTGGGGGGATTTCAAAGTGCGGGTATATGACAATGTGATCCCCCATTTCCTGCTGGTCAGTACCGGGGCTGCTTTTAAATTATTGATGGACTACGCCCGTTCGCAAAAAAGGCTGGCGGAAGTGTCCAGGGAGAGATCGGCCGCGGAACTGAATTTCCTAAAGTCTCAGATCAATCCCCATCTGCTGTTCAATTCGCTGAACGCCATCTATTTCCTCATCGACAAACAGAATGTGGCGGCCCGGCAGTCCCTGCTGCAATTCTCCGACCTCCTGCGCTACCAGTTATATGATTGTAATGCAGATACCATCGGGATCGAAAAGGAAGTGACTTATTTGCAGGATTATATAAAATTACAGCGGCTCCGAAAGGATCAGCAATATGAGATAGCCATGAATATAGGCGAACAGGTCAGCGGTTTCCGCATCACCCCGCTGCTGCTGATCCCTTTTGTGGAGAATGCTTTTAAGCATATTTCACACCATACAGATCAGCGGAATTTTGTTCAGGTGGACTTGAGCCGGACGGGTGGAGTGTTTAATTTTATCGTGGAAAATTCAAAGGAGGGTACGGTATCCGGCGGCAATCCCGGATTTCCCGAAGGGTCATCGGCCAGGGGCCCGGCTGGTCCTTTCGAGCTGACCGGTGGCATCGGGCTGAACAATGTACGGCGAAGGCTGGCCCTTCTCTACCCGGAAAAACACGAATTGTCCATTCACGATAAGGATGGTACCTTTAAAGTAACGCTGGCCTTGCAGCTTGTCTGATCGAACCGGTTCGCTTCCAGCCAAATTCTTCGCTCTTATGATATTACGCTGTGTGATCATAGACGATGAGCCGCTGGCCCGCAAGGGGCTAAAGGAATACATACAGGACCTGGGGTTCCTGCAACTGGTTGGCGAATTCGACAATCCCCTGAAGGCCATCGAGCTTATCCTCCAACAAAAAGTGGATCTGATCTTCCTCGACATACAGATGCCTAAAATGTCCGGGGTAGAATTCCTCAAATCGCTGTCCTATACCCCGATGACCATCTTTACCACCGCCTATCCTCAATATGCGGTCGAAGGATTTGAGCTGAATGCCATCGACTATCTTGTGAAGCCCTTTTCCTTCGACCGCTTCTGCAAGTCAGTGATGAAGGCAAGAAAGATAAAAGAATCCTCTCTGCCGGCGCCGGTCCCGGATGCCACGGCACAGGCGCCTGCTGCCGGTTCCAATAACTATTTCTTCATCAAGAGCGACAACAAGCTGCTGAAGATCCAATTCGATGACATCCTGTTTGTAGAAGCCCTTCAGAATTATATAGCTGTTCACACGGCCACCAAAAAATACATTACTTATCTTACCTTCCATGGCATCGAAGCCTATCTGCCGGCCGGCCGTTTTATCCGAACCCATAAATCCTTTATCGTAGCGGCTGATAAGATAGACAGTATTGAAGGCAATGATATCCGGATCGGCAGCCACCATATCCCCATCAGCCGCACCGAACGGGATTCCGTCTTCCGGCAGTTATTCCAGAACCGGTTGCCCAAACGGTGAGGAGTGGGCTTAATTCTTTATATTGCCATTGCAAAAATTTCTTCGCATCAACATTCGCTATATGCCCCATATAACTTTGCCCGAAGGATACCCCGGTATCCGTGGCCTCTTCCTCTATAACCCGGAAACAGCCAGGCCTCTCAATGATCTGGTTCAGAAAAAGCTCAGGGCCCTGTTGAACATCGCCGCCAAAGTGCAGGAGGACGGGGAAAAGGTGAAACCGGAGGATATCGCCGGAAGATAGGTATAAGAATCTTTAACAAGTATAATTTATGAGTAATCAGGATCATTTTAATATTCTGAGAAGTGGAGTAAAAGAATGGAATGAATGGAGAAAGTCAGTCCCTGGAATCAGGCCAAACCTGGAAGGATTTGATTTGTCAGATCTCAACCTTTCAGGCGTTAATTTTTTCGATACCAACCTCTATGATGTCCGCTTTGAAAAAGTCAATCTCACGTCGGCCTGTCTGGACGAAGCAGGTATTTACGGAACGTTTTTTCGCGATTGTATACTTCGGGCGACAAGTTTTAACCGTTGTACGCTGGGTTTTTGTACTTTTATCAACATGGATCTTCGGGGCGCCAGGGGACTGGACAATGTAACATATGTGGGCCCTTCCTCCATTGACATCAACACCATTTATAAGTCACAAGGGAAGTTCCCTCCTGATTTTCTCCGGGAATCCGGCGTTCCGGAAGAGCTCATCAATTATATCCCCTCTTTGTTAGGCGCCCGGGAGCCCTTTCAATTCTACTCCTGTTTTATCAGCTACAGCAGCAAAGACGAAAACTTCGCCAAACGCCTGCATTCCCGCATGCGCGACGAGAAGCTACAAGTCTGGTTTGCCCCTGAAGACATCAAAGGCGGGAAAAAAATATACGACCAGATCGAAAGCGCCATTCATATACACGACCGGCTCCTGCTGGTCATCTCAGAAGAAAGCATGCAAAGCGAATGGGTATTCACTGAAATTAAAAATGCATTTAGAGAAGAGAAGCAACATGGCCGCCGCAAGTTATTTCCCATACGCCTGGTCGATTTTGATAAGATCAAAGAGTGGAAATTGATTGACAGCGATTGGGGAAAAGACCTGGCCGCGGAGATCCGAAGCTACCATATACCCGACTTCTCCAACTGGAAAGATCACGATGCCTTTGAACTTGCGTTCAGCCGGCTGCTGCGGGATCTTAAGGCGGAAGAGAAAAACGGGTAGCCGATTGAAAATATTCCTTATTTTCAATTCATAAAATAACCTGTTTTATGAATACCTGTCTCTCTTCCATCAAACTCTTTATACTGTTATTGTTTGTATCCGCCCTCGCCAATGCGCAAGTCCCGCAGGGACTCCCCAGCCGCTGGGATGAACTGACAGCCAGTGACTGGCCCAAGGCACTGGAAAAGTCGTCCCGTACCTGTATCCTCCCCATCGGCATCCTGGAAAAACATGGCCCTCATGCCCCCATCGGGTCGGACCTTATCCAGGTACGGGAATGGGCAGCCAGGGTCACCAAGAAAGAATATGCCGTCGTATTTCCGGATTATTTTTACGGCCAGATCAACGAAGCCCGTCACCAACCGGGGACCTTCGCATTACCGGAAAAAGTGGTCTGGGAACTGTTGGAGTCTACCTGCGAAGAGATTGCCCGCAACGGATTCGACAAGATCGTCATCATCAATGGACACGGAGGAAATCCCGAATTCCTGAAATACTTTATCCAGACCCGCCTGGAGAAACGCCACGACTATGCCGTGTACTTCTTCCAACCCGGGTCAGACTCCACCTACTTGTCGAAGATGGCCAAACTGCATAAATCCGATCAGGCGGGCGACCAGCATGCGGGCGAACGGGAAACCTCTGTATTGCTATACCTGCGACCGGAACTGGTGAAAATGGACAGCGCCTCCAATGAGTCGGGCATTAATCAAAAAAGATTGTCCATCCCCGATATATATACTGCTATCTGGTGGTTTGCGGACTATCCCAACCACTATGCCGGTGATGGCTCCAAGGCAACCCGCGAGCTGGGTCAGCTGGTGACAGAACATATTATAAGCTCCCTGGAAAAAGCATTAAAGGCAGTGAAGGCAGACACCAAAACCCTGGAGCTGCAAAAAGAATATTTTGACCGCGTAAAAGAATAAGACCGCCGACCCGGACGCCTGGATTTCCGGCCGGAAATTTGTACTTTGTAGTGCCAATGAAATTCACCCAAATACCGGCACCGGTGCAGTTGTGCGACATAGTCCGCTATTGCTGGACCCTGGAAAGCAGTGACCGCGCTGCTACCGAAGAGGGTCCGGACATAACCGCCGACCCCGGCACAACCGCCGACCCGGACTTACCATCCGGGGCTCCTGGCGCACCCGCCGACCCACCCCTCACCTTCCGGACCTTCAGGACCATGGCAGATGGCTGTCCAGGCATCATCTTCCAGCACCCGGCAGCAGGCGCCTTCCACAAGGACGATCAACGGCTGCCCGAAATATTTTTATATGGCCAAAGCACGCAACACGCAGAGCTGAGCCTCAGCGGTAAATTCAATGCCATCGGCCTCTGTCTCTATCCCAACGCCCTTCGTTCCCTTTTTGGACTGAAGGCGGAGGAATTGACAGACTCCTGTATGGACCTCAACCACATGGCCAGGCGACAGGGTTTTCGTCTCGCCGAACAACTGGCCGACATCCGCGCCTCCGGTGAAAAGGTCCAACTACTGGCCGATTACTTATCCGTCCAGTCGGGGAGCAATAGCCGGATCACCGACGCGCCTATGCAATATGCCCTGTCGCAGATCCTTCATTCAAAAGGCAGCCACCCGCTAAAGACCTTACAGGATACCTTACAAATGACCGAAAGAAGTTTTGAACGCAAATTCAAACAGTGGGTCGGCATCTCTCCAAAATTGTTTGCCCGGATCTGCCGCTTTCAGGCCTCCCTCACCCAATTGCGAAATAATGATTATCAGAAACTCTCTGACATCGCCTTTGAGAATGACTATGCCGACCAGTCTCATCTCATCCGGTCCTTTAAAGAATTTGCCGGCCTCTCCCCCAATCAGTATCAGAAACAATGTAATGAGGTCGTAGAGAATCTGGCTGAATTGATACAATAATAGCGGCCACCACCTCTCAAAATGAGTTGTATATACAACTCTCTTTTTTTCTAAACGGGGCCCCATCACCTAATTGTATATACAACTCAAAAAATACCCCCACGCCCCCCGCAACGCCCCTTGCCTGGACCGAAAATCGTGCTCGCCACCCCAGCCGGCCCCCGTCACCCCCTGTCGGTTTTGTTCTATTTTCCCACCCGCCGGCATCTTTATTTTGTCAGAAAAAAAGATGATACCACTTCTTCTGACCGTGACTCTGCTATTCCAGCAATCCGGGCCTGCCGTTATCCCTCCCCTTGCAGCCCTTGCAGCACCCACCGCCCCGGCCGACGCCAGTGGCCCCGGACCCGCCGACACCGGCCGCGGGCCGGGAGCCGACACCGGCACCGGCAAAGCCCTCTTCGGCCACAACTGTTCCCGCTGCCATGGCAATGACGGAACAAAAGGTTTTTTTGGCGCCAAAAACTTACAGATCAGCCGCCTTTCCGACTCAGCCATCACCATACAGATCCTCAACGGGAAAAAGTTTATGCCCTCTTTCCGGAAAAGGCTAAGTCCGGATGAGATCCAATCACTGACACAATACGTAAAAACCTTAAGAACCCACTGACATGCACCCCCATTCATCACACCCATCCTCCTCCATCATGCTGACACCCATCAACCTGGTCCTGATCCTCGCCGCCGCCGCCACCGCCCTTATGGCTGGGCTCTTTTTCGCCTGGTCCTGCTCCGTAATGCCAGGTATAGGCCGGCTGCCGGATGCGACTTTTCTCTCCTCCATGCAGGCGATGAACCGGGCGATCCTCAATCCGGTTTTCTTTAGCGCCTTTTTCGGGGCGCTGCTCCTGCTTCCCCTCAGTGCCTATCTCCATTACCATCATCACCCTTCGCCCCGGTTCTGGCTGCTGGTAGCAGCGTCCATCCTCTATGGGATAGGCGTCTTTGGTATCACGATGGTAGGGAATGTTCCGTTAAACGATCGTGTCGACGCCTTTCCCCTGTCCTCGGCCTCCGCCTCCGACATGGCGGCGATAAGGGCAGCCTTCGAGGAGCCCTGGAACCAGCTCAATACCATCCGCACCCTGGCCTCAACGCTCTGCATCGTGCTGGTGATCATCGCCTGTCTCTATTCGCCGGACACCGGCAGTCTCCCTGCTGACCGGCCGGGTGCAGGTAAATGATTATCTTTGAAGACAACTGCATCAACCGATGAAAAAGACGGAAAATCCTGAAAAGATCCTGGCCTTCAATTCGCTCTACCAACAATATGTTTATCTCGGACTGCCCGTTGACTCCATCGATGTCAAGACCTCCTTCACTATCCATAACCTGAAAGAAATTCACGACACCCTGCCCTATAAATCCCCTGTATACCGGGCCAATTTTTATTCCTTTGTCTTTGTAAAGGACGGGCATGGAAAATATACCACCGATGACAAGGTATTTAAAACTGAACCCGGGACCATCTATTTTACCAATCCGGGGCATTACAAATCCTTCGAATGGCTGGACATGAAAGAGATCTACCTGATCACCCTCAGTGAGTCTTTTTTGAAAGAGAACGTCCACCCCGACGTCTTTGATGAATTTTCTTTCCTGTTGGCGGAGACCGTGCCGCCCAGGACCCTGAAGGGGGAGATGTTTGCAGAATTCGAACAGCTCTACCTGCAGATCCATAAAGAATATTTTTCCCATTCGCCTTATAAGAACAGGTTGATCGGAAGTTTATTTGTCGTCCTGTTGCTGAAGATAAAAGAATACTTCTGGTCGGAGTATAACCCTATCTATGAAGGCAACCGCAGCTCGCAGATCGTAAAGAATTTTAAACGGACCCTGGAACAGCACTACCGGGACCTGGTGAAAGGGTCAGAGAAAAAAGTCTTCCGGGTCCAGGACTATGCCGACGCACAGAACCTGCATCCCAACTACCTGAGTAATGTCATCAAAAGCAAGACCGGCAAATCCATCCAGAACTGGATCATTGACAAGACCATTACGGAAGCCAAATCCCTGCTGCAAAACTCTTCCGCCTCCATCAAGGAGATAGCTTATCAACTTGGCTTTCAGGAATCCACTCACTTCAGCAATTACTTTTCAAAATACACCAACACCTCCCCTGTTCTTTACCGAAAACAAGCCGCCACCTCCAATTCTTAGGATTTCGTATTGAATCCTGTGATATCCGTACTTTTCCCCGTAGCTCGTATTCTAGCTTTGTGTTATCAAACAAAAACGAAAAATATGAGCAGCACCAACAACAAAACAGCCCTGATCACTGGCGCCGCCAGAGGCATCGGCGCTATCGTGGCCCGCAGACTGGCTGATGCCGGTTACAAAGTACTCATCAACTACGCCGGCGGCCAGGATGTCGCTGAGCAGCTGGTGGCGGATATCAAAGCCAAAGGCGGGGAAGCCACCGCCCTTCAGGCCGACATCAGCCAGCCCGACCAGGTCAAACGGCTTTTCGACGAAGGCATCGCCGCCTATGGTAAGATAGATGTGCTGGTGAATAATGCCGGTATTATGATCACCAGGTTATTAAAGGACATGACGGACGAGGATTTTACCCGCCAGTTCGATGTCAATGTAAGGGGCACTTTCAATACGATGCGGGAAGCCGCCGCACGTCTGGCTGACAAAGGCAGCATCATCAACTTCTCCACCACCAACAACCGATTGATCATCCCCACCTACTCCGTCTATGCCGCCACCAAGTCAGCCGTAGAGCAGCTGACCCGTGTCTTCTCCAAAGAGATCGGCAGCCGGGGCATCAATGTCAACTCCGTCTCCCCCGGCCCTATCAATACCGAGCTGTTCACCAAGGGTAAAACCAAAGAAACGATAGACCGTTTTGCCGCCATGACCGCCTTCAATCGTATCGGCGAGCCGGAAGATATCGCAGGGGTGGTATTATTCCTGGCCAGCGACGACGCCAAATGGATCAGCGGGCAGAACATCGGCATCAACGGCGCGATGGCGTAAAATTCTTAACAACAAAAAATCTATTTTATGTACAGTTTAAAAAACAAAGTAGCCCTCATCACGGGCTCCGCAAGAGGTCTGGGGAAAGCAATTGCCGAACGTTATGCCGCCATGGGCGCCGACATTGTCATCAATTATTCCAGGGACAAGGCATCCGCCGAAGAAGTCGTTAACAACATCACTGCCATGGGCGCCAAAGTCGTTTCTATACAAGCCGATGTCAGCAAGGTGGCTGACCTGGAAAGATTGTTTTCGGAAGCAAAAAAGGCATTCGGGAAGATAGACATCGTAGTCGCCAATGCCGGCATCGAGCTGGTAGAGACGCCGGTGACCGATTTTACCGAAGAGCAGTTTGACAGGGTGTTCTCCATCAACACCAAGGGGACTTATTTCACCCTGCAGCAGGCAGCCCGGCACGTAGAAGACAATGGCAGGATCATTTATGTAGCGTCCAGTACGACTTCCTTCCCTGTCCCCGGCATGGCTGTCTATGGAGGCAGCAAGACCACTCCCCGCTATCTGGTGGACATCCTCTCCAAAGAGATCGGTCACAGGGGTGTTACGGTCAACTCTATCATCCCTTTTGCAGTCGATCATTCCGGTATCTTTGTTGATCCGGCAGCGTATCCTGCCTTAAGAAAACAACTGCTGGACAGCTGCCCGATGGGAAGGCTGGCGGAAGTGGAAGACGTTGCCAACCTGGCGGAATTCTTTGCCAGCGACCTGTCGTCTTTTGTCAATGGTCAGCACCTGTTGGTCAATGGAGGTGCAACCAACTAAGGGTATCGGTCTATCCCGTCGCATCCAGCTTCTCATCGAGGCGCCGGTCTACAAATATTTCCTGTTTAGACCGGTCCCAATGTTCTTTGGCCTTATGCTGATCGGGAGTACCCCGGTCAAAATCCCAGAACCTTGCTTCCGGAGAAGAACAATGATAAGTGATCTCGTAACTACCCCAATCAGTCGCGTACAAAGCCAAGCCACACACGGTACATTTGATGTCGGGGCGGGGCTCCCCGTTTGCGTCATTGACAAGTTGCATGTTCTATTGTGTTTGTTAAATCGTCTTGATACCTTAGCAAGCAACTCGCGTGTCGTTCCTGTATAAAAACAACGAATACAATCATTTGTTCGCGTGGAACAACCCCGCCGGTAAGGCGTAATTGTTTCACGGGTCTTCAAGGGAGGGCACGGAATTTCCCCTAATGGTAAGCTATTATAAACGCCTTCCCATGGATTAAATTGTAATCAGGGCGGGTCATAACACAAAAATTAAAATATGTCTTTTTGCGCTCAAAAATTCTGTGAAAAATAGTTTTTTGTCTTTACCCAACGGGTAAACAGATAGATCAGATATCCCAGAGGGCCAAAGATACAGCTAAAGATCAGCGAAGGGATAATCCAGGCATGAGGGATGCCAAGGCTTAGCGCATTCTTTTTTATCCAGACGGCCACCATCAGGTCGAATGCCAGGATATGCACCCAGGCGGCATCTACCAGCTCCGGGTTGCGGAAAAGCGTCATCACCCCTTCCAGCGAACTGAAGTTTTTCAGGATATCCGGGTGGAAATTCGAGAAATTCAGCCAGGTATAGGTGACGGCCAGCAGGGCAATGATAATCCCCATCAGCAACTTGTCAAATTCCGCCCGGAAAGGACTGACAAAAAGGATGACGATCCAGCCGATCCCGGCAAACAGCGAGGTCAATTGAAACAATACCGCAGCATTCATGGGAACAAAATTTTGTTAGTTTATGGCATATTACAGCGTGCTCAGATAATTGATGGTCGTTACCGACGGAAAAAAGAAGTAGGCCCCTCCCTTTACCGTTACAAACCGCTGCAGGCCCGTAACATATTTATTTACCGGCTCTGCCTGAATGGTGAAGACCTGTTCTCCGCCCGGTCCCGCATCCTGCTTGACCCCGCAGACGGGGTCGGGATCATTATACAACTGTTTGAATTTAGGATAATTCGCCCAGGTATACTGAATAAATTCATACTGCCGGGAGATGTCTGCGTTAAAACAGGTAAAGATAAGCCCAACCTCTCCATCCGGTGTATAATTCAGGGGCGAGCCCTCATACGGATCGCCGTATAACCTTGCCCGGCGCATGATCCGATGCCGGCGGGTAAGCCGTAAAGACTCCTTCGGCCCATTGTCCTCGAAATTGTCCCGGGGGTTGGTCCTGCGCAAATGGGAGCCGAAGGGACATTTCAGCCCGTCCTTATCCAGATCCATATACAAAAAATTGTCATCATCCGAGATACCCCCGGGGTCCTTGTCGGGGTATTTCACCACCGGCGCCCCGCTGGGCCAGCGTCCCATCATCTTCGAGGCCAGCTTGGTACTCTCTTCCGCATTTACCGAGCCGTCGGCATTTTTTGTCTTCTCATTCATGAATTCCCAGTAAGCCTTTACATCCTGCTGCAGCTGCCGCATGACCATGTAGCTGCCGTTGCGGCCCAGGTCTTTCTTCCCCGTACCCGCCGCGTCAAATGGCAACAAGAAAACGTCCCCCTGGTCCTCTCCCAGTATCGGCGTATCAGGATAGACGTCATATTCATTCTTATATCCCATGAGGAATTCTCCTGCATTGATAAATTCATTCTCCGGTCCTTTTTTGCCGCTGCCTTTGATAACGGGCTGGGAAATACCATCCCGGAAACCAAAATGCTCCTTGTTCATGGGTAGCGTCTGCCCATCCAGTTGCAGCACTTCCGCCAGACCGGGGGAAAACTCCTGCTGCAGCTTTGTGTAATAGGACAATGCCGTCTCTTTATCCTTTCCGAATACCATTAACAGCAGGTGTACGGGAT
Source organism: Puia sp. (assembly GCA_035492545.1). Lineage (GTDB taxonomy): Bacteria > Bacteroidota > Bacteroidia > Chitinophagales > Chitinophagaceae > Puia. Next base: position 5,619 of record DATJJD010000120.1, on the reverse strand, counting down.
CGTTAGCAGGCCCGCCCCATCTCCATTCCTCCGGGGCGCTGTCACCCATATCACCCAGCAGGCGCCGCCGGTGATTGGAAGTGATGCCCTCCCTGAACTCCCGGCTGAAATAAGCCAGGTTGGCATCCTTCAGGCCCAGCGCCTTTAGCCCCGCACAGGTAAAAGCTATATTGAGGCAATTCGTTTTGGCGTGGTGCGTCACGTTGGTCACCTCCTCCACATGGTCGCGGAGAAAGCTTCTGGCTGCCACAGGCTCCATCACCCGCAGTATTACATAACGGGAATAGAGCATGTGCTTGTATCCCCTGATAATATACCCTTGTATGTCCGATAATTCTAACGTTTCCATACGTGTAAGTTTTTATTTTCAAAATCTTTGCAGGAACTGCCGGGCTGCCGCCTCATCCAGATCCCGGAACAATTCATTGCGGATATAAGAATTGTTGATGATATTCTTAATGGACAGGTGCGGATACGCACAATACCAGACGGCTGTCGGCACCTGGAAGTAACGGCTCCAGGCTAAAAAATGCTCCGCATCATACGCTCCCCCTGTAAAGAGGAATTTCGTCCGGGGGAACTTCATCGTGTTGCTCCATATCCCCGTCAGTCCCCATCCCGACTTATCGATAAAATCCCCCAGGTACTGCTGCCAGCTCCCGTCAAAATTGCTGAAGAACAACATCCTCTTCTGATTGTCGATCATCACCCAACGGGCAAAATGGATAGTAGGGATCCCCATCAGCTTCCCGTTCAGAAAGAGGAAACTGATCAGCGCCTTTGCAAACAACATCAGCCCTTGTAAAGTCAGCAGCCTCATCCTGCCAGGTTTCATGATCAGCACCTGTGTGAACTGATTCTGGTTGGCCAGGTCCTCATATTCTTCCAGCTCTTTGATATGCGCCCCGCTGACCTGGCTGGGTGTCAGGCCCAGCGGCTCGTCTGTCCGTTCGTACAAGAAGTGGATCAGGATTATCCAGATGAGGATCAGGGGAGAGAGGATCAGCAGCACCAGCCCCAGCAAGACCATGCCCAGCCATCGGATCCCCGGTATCGTAATAGGCTGCCGGGCCCACTGAAAGACAGGTTTGCCCAATACATCCTGTTTCAATGCCTGGTGGATCTCCCGTGCTGACTTACCCTTCCAGTCGCTGGCGTTGATGCGACCCCAGACATAGTCCCGCAGCTCATTTTCCTGGCGGATCTGGGGCAGGGTCCTTCCCGGCGCCCCCACAAAAAAGGCGGATTCCTTCACCTTCCACTTCGATAAATATTCCTTCCGGCTCTCCCCTGTCCGGGCAGCCCCGGAGGGATAATCCACGCAATGTCCGTAGAGATGGTCGATAAAAGAGGCGCACTGGGTCGCCAGCCCCGTCAGATGTGCGTCTTCCTCCCCGTCATAATTGGAAGAGAAGACCAGGCGCACCGGCACATCCGTCTCCGGTTTCCCGTCGGCATCTTTGGGTTCCAGCAGGATCCAGCGGGCATAATGGATCGTGTCCAGGCTTTGAAAAGACTGGGGTACTCCGGCCTGTACATCCGCCCGAAACTGCATCAGCAAGGTCTGCAGCTTATCATGTTCCCCTTCTCTCACGGGTGTTACAAGGGTTAGTGGATGTTGATGCGTCATGAATGATGGATTTGATTTATTGATTGGAAGGATTACACAGCAGTCATCGGCGTATCAAATCGTACGACGAAATTGTTAAAGAAAGGTCCCACATGCATGCCCGTACCCCGGCCGGCCCATCCCGGTTCCCGACGGATACCGGGCATCCGCAGAATAGCCGCCACGAACTCCGAAATGGTCACCGCATTGATGTACTTCCCATAACATTCATGCAGGGCATAACCATAGTTCATGTATACAGCCCCCTCCCGCTGGGGATTGAACTGCCTGGGCTCGGGGAAAGCATCCGGGTCCATCATCGCACAGGCTGTCAGGGCGAACACCTTGCGCTTCGCTTTGATCCGGTAGGGTTTCAACCCCTTTCCTCTCAGCACCTGCGCATTTTCACAATAACGGATCACACCGGGTTGCGCCGGGTTGAACCGCATAGCCTCGCACACATACCCATACATCTTCTTCATATCCTTCACCTGCGCCGTATCGATGGCCCCCTTCAGCGTGTCCGGCCGGTTGAATAATTCATCCAGCACCAGGATCACCGCTTTGTTGGTCGTCTCCAGGATGCCTGTGATCAAACCTCCGATATTACGCTGGATCGTCTCGTCGTCGAACCAGCCGTTGCCATTCTCTTTTTGCAGCAGGATCATCCGGTTGAGTACATTGTCGGCAAGGGTCTCCCCGTTTTCCAGCTGCCGCTTCCGGTCTTTGATCAGCTGCAGCACCCACGACCTTCTGTCCAGGGAGGCTTGCACGGCATCCTTATGTTTGGCGGCATCATTGGTAAAATTCAGGAACAGGTCATAGAAGAGCACCCGCAACCAGTGTCGCATAATGGGCTCCGTGGGAGGCGGCACCCCGAAATAGTCATCGATAAACCGTACCAGGACCGTATAACACATCGTATCGGCCACATCTATCTTTCCATATGGCTTGGCCTGCTGCAACAGCACCTCACAACTATCCCGGATAAAAGACCGGATCCGGTCCAGATCTTCCTTTTTGGCCGTCCGGCGGACAAGATTCCGCTCCCGGTCGAATTGCGGATTACTCCGGTCCATCCCTAAAAAGAAAGCGCCTTTCTGGTTAGCCATCTTTTTTCCATTGATCTCTTCCACCGTAAAATCATTATCACGCTCCATCATTTCCACCAGCAGGTCATTTTTACATACAGCCGCCAGTCCTACCGCCCCCAGCTTCAACACGGGGAAATTCCGTTGTAAGAAACAGAACAAACCTGTCTTTCGCCGGTCCAGCGCCAACCCGATCTGCAAGCCCAGCTTCCCTGCAAGGCCCGGCTCCTTCGGGATCTCTTTGGCACTGCGCCGCAAAGGGCGATCGTTCTGATAGAGTAACAAAACGAACTGCCCGGCAGGGGTTGCCCGCAACTCTTCCACCTCCAGGCGCATCTCTGCAGGCACCATCTGCAGCGTCCCCATCGCTCCGCCAAACTCCATGGGCAGCAGCAGCGGGGCCGCCACGGCCGCAAAGGCAATATCGGCGATGGTCAGCCGATCACCTGTCAGGTACTTACGGCCATCTTTCAAGATCCCATCCACCCGTTCGAATACCTTTTTAATATAGGCCAGCCGTTCGCCCACCGGTTTCTCCGTCAATCCCCATTGCCGGGTCAGGGTCTTATACAGCGAAGGGAAGGACAAGCTGTACTCTAACTTCTCCCCCAGGGGCGCCCCTTTCGTAAACCAGCTCCGGGCGCTGGCCGGGCTCTCCAGCAACTGAGCGTACAGATACCGGCATACATTGCCTTCAAAAGGGCCGGCAAATAAATTATACAAGGTGACGACCTCTTTTCTGGCCGCCGCATCCAGGGGCAACAATTTTTTCCCGGGAATACACCGCTGCTCAAAATAAGCGATGACACTCTCTGCCGTATAGAGCAGGGCATCTGTTTTCAGGAATACAGGCCCCGAGCCGCCTCCATTCCTTTCCCCGACCAGCCGGTCTACAACTGGGACATGCAATGGGGGGGCATGAGTTTCTTCCCTGTACAGGACATCATTCCAATCGAGTACCCACCTTGCAATTTCGTCGGCACCTCCGATATTATTACTGATCAACGTAGGCGTCTTTTTCGCGTAGGAAAAATCCTTCTTGAATTTTATGAACGTAAGGTCATTCTCCATTCGATCCATGGAAATTGGGTTTATAGGTTAAAGTGAGCTAGAAATAGAGCTTTGGCTGCATGTATTTTGTTTTGGTTCATGAAGAAAATACTATAACGCAGATGATTGATCGCACTAATAATGTAAAGACAGGCGATTAAGAGTCCGGATAATATCCGAAATGTCCCCGGGCTCCACCCGGTAGGGGTCAGTGGTCTAACAGGCTAAAGGTAGCGGATCACCTGAATACCGGCAATACTACAAAGCGGTAATTCTTAGGGAGTACCCCGCCCGGCCGACCACCCCGGGCCCGCCCCTGAGAGCCCCGCCCGGCCGACCCCGTCCCGGCAGTTGATCCGTCCCTGGCTGCCGTTCGTTCCCTTTAAACGGTTATTGGGCGAATATAAATCCGGATGCCTGATTTTTTGGCGAATTTACTGGTCAGAACACTCACTGGTAAACCCCGCATCGATGGAAAATCTTCTAAAAACAGGTCGTATTTTTTATGGCTTCGGCATCGCCGGCCTCGGCATCCAGCAATTCATTTATGCCGGTTTCCGGCCGGTATTCCTGCCACCCTGGCCCCTATGGCTCCAATCCAGCACAGTTTTGGCCTACCTGGCCGGCCTGGCCCTGCTGGCAGCAGGCATCTTTATCATGCTGGGAAAAAAGACCGGTCCCATATCCTTGTGGCTGGGAGGATTTTTTCTCTTCCTCTTCCTGGCTTTTCACACCCCCTATCTCTTATTTGTCAACCCCAATTCACCCCGTCACCTGGGGATATGGACCAATCCACTTAAAGAGGTGGCCCTGGCCGGCGGCGCCTGGGTGATAGCAGGTTCGGATCCCCTCCATAGCGACACGAAATGGCGCCGTATCGGAACCATCTTCTTTTCCATCATGTTGATCGCATTTGGGATCGACCATTTTTTCTATGCCGGCTTCGTAGCCACCCTGGTCCCCTCCTGGATCCCGGGGTCTTTCTTCTGGACTTATTTTGCGGGAGTAGCCCTTATCGGTTCGGGCGCAGCGCTGATCCTCGGGATCGGCAGCAGGCAGGTGGCGTTGTTGTTGGGTATCATGTTGTTTTTATGGGTGGTGATGCTGCACATCCCAAGGGCCGTGGCCAACCCTTCCGGAGACGAGGGCAATGAGGTCACCAGTGTCTGGGAAGCCCTGGCCTTCTGCGGCGTTGCTTTTGTGTTATACAGGCAACCAGCCAAAATTCATTAATTTTATATCCCGTCCGGGTGAGACCGGCCGCGGGACGGCTATCAGTATGAAACTTGAAAAATTTCTTCCTTCCACTCCTTTAACCCCCTTTATCAGGGAGTTCCTCCTTATTGAAAGTGATGGAGAGGCCGGCAATAAGATCATACCGGATATCTCCCTGGTGATGGCATTCCGGTATCGGGGCACCGTGCAGACCGCCGTTGGGGAAGGAAAGGAAGTACTGCCAGCCAGCGTTGTAACGGGTCTGAGAAAATCCTCCCGTATGGTATACTATTCCAGGGAGACGTCCAATCTGCTGGTCGTGTTTAAGGAAGGGGGCATTACCGCCCTCTCCGGCATTCCGGCGCATGAGTTGTTCGGGCTAAGCGTCTCCTCCGAAAACCTGTTTCAACCAGCAAGGCTGCAGGAGGTCCTGCAACGTCTGGCGGAGGCGACCCATAACCGGGAGCGAATCGATGTCATGGAAACCTTTCTCCTGAAAAATCTTATTCGTGGTAAGCAGGACCTGTTGATTGACCATGCCGTTCAGCTGATTCAACAAAACAGCGGACTGGTCCGGATAAAAGACCTGGCCGCCTCTTTACATATCAGCCAGGACCCTTTCGAGAAAAGGTTCCGCATGCTGGTCGGTTCCAC
>DATJJD010000119.1:0-6736 GCA_035492545.1 Puia sp. | reverse complement strand
ACAGCTTGGTAACCGTCTTGTGAGCCATGCCGTCAAAATCAGTTGTCCACAACCCAAATTTTTGATTATATGTTTTTGAGTATTTCGCCCCGTGCTCTTTTATTTCCTCCACGTACATGAGTCTGATCTTCTCAAATCCGTTCAGCAATTTGAAATAGGAGACATAGGCTATGATCGGAAGTTTGAGACGTTGCGCCTGGTCTTCAACCCATGCAAACTCTATCTCATCCCGCAGGCGATCGTGCTTTTTTATTTCCCCCTGGCGAACATCCGTAGAGTTCATTGTAAGGAACTGCCCCGATCTCATAGAGAGCTGAATAAAGCCCTTATATCCCATTTGGAATTGAGCCACATCTTTATATGAGCCGTCCGGCTGTTTCGTCTTGTAAGGGACTATATAGGCAAACCCCAGCTGGTTATTCAAGGGCAGGTCCATTGTCGCGGCTGTTGCCGCGGCATGGTAGACCGTGTGGGGGTCAGCATTGACCAGATTGTTATTCTGAGCGACAATTTGCAATACGGAGGTAATAAAGCCCTGCGCCTTCTTGCCAAGGATCTCCTGAAATTTTTGCCTTACTTCATCTTTTGCGAATAGATTTTTTACCGTCAATTGATTTTCTGCCATACTTTTGCTTTGTTGTGGTTTTATTATTCGCCCTGCCTGATCCGTAGGGCTTTTTTATTAAAAAGGTATCAGCGATCTTTCGAATTCATCCCACCAGCCGCCGGTCAATCCTTCGTCATCCTGCGCCTCATCCTGGAAGGTGTATTCTTCCGGTACATTCGATATAATAAGCACATGCCTATAAGACTTTCCAAACCAGCGAAACTCTGATGATGCTATAAGTGGAAGCTTTTTCGCAATGATCAGCCGCCGCGCCTTTTCTTCTGCCCTCGCTGTCCAATGCTCATCCCGAAAGGGATAACATAGAACAGGGTCATCGACGATCCATTCTAGAAAGGGAAACTCCTTTCTAAATTGCTCCAAGGGTGATATGGCGGATGGGGTGGGCATTATTTCTTAATCTTGACATTTTCTAAGATGTCGTTTATCTGCTTTATATGGTATTGAATGCCGCCCATACGCTCATATACATTCTTCTCGCGGTCTTCTGACAAGGCCTTGATGCGTGTCGCATGGTATAAAAGCTGTTGTTTAATTTCCTTTTCCACGTCTTTGTTTTTAAATTAGTCCCGGCGCGGCTCCGGGACCTGTCCGTGATTGCTTGCCCTTTTATGAAAACTGTTCAAAGTATTTTTAAAATGGGACCAGGCTGTTACCCCCGGCCCCATGCCGCCCTTTCATGCGGCCGTCCATTATTTCAGGATAAACCTTGCGGCTTAGTGGCGGTCGCCGGATTCGAACCAGCTACCTTTTAAGGGTGTCCAGGTCTCGTGTACGTACGCTAGGACGAGCACCGCCATCTCCCCGGCAGGAGCAATAGCCGGGGGAAAACACAACTGATCTGGCAATATTGCCAGTAAGATTACCTAAGCCGGATCACCTCTTGCTGTCGCATTGTAGGCGCGCTGGATCGCCTCGTTATTTGTGTCCGTCCCTGCGCTATTCGCTTTATACCATCTTAACCGCTGGCCGGCGGGGCATGCCGATGGCTTCAAACGAATAGGCAGCAGGCCTTTTAATATCTTCCCTCAAAGAACTTTCAAATAAGCCCGGCCGAATCTCCGGGCTTTGATCTAACCCCTTAGACCCTATGAAGAAAAAGCTAAGAGCCGCCAACCAAATACGCCCGGACGCGGCGGCGCTCTATGTATAAAGCCCAAACCGAATGAAACCTATTCTAAACCGTCCTTAATTCTTTTCGTTCGTTCGAGATTCTTTCCCATCTGCACCAATCTTCCCACCAGGTAGCCGCAAAAGAATGACAACCCAAAGCCCACAATGATGACTATGATGATAGCGGCCGTCATGATATCGAGTTCTCTATTTCGTCAAGATGCATCTGCCGCTTCCTTTCCTTCCTGCTTAACGCTTTACGGATCACCCGCATGGGTCTGCATACCTCTTCCTTCAACGTTGCCCAGACATGCCCCAAGAACATAGCAGCGCAATAGAATTGGCCCCTAACGGTTAAGATGTAAGCGAAGAGGACCAAAAGACTCACGCCCATCCAATAAGCTCCCCAGATTATTAAAGTGTGCATATAGGTAGATTTTAGCATCCGTGATCATGTTGTCTATCGGTCCGCGCCTTGGCTTTGTTCGCATCATCATACCAGACTTTACAGCAGGCATGAAGGCCAAGGCAGAATAGAGATACGATTATTGTTATGATGGCTTGCATGGGGTTGATTTTAATTTCAGCGCCAGTTCATTGGCATGCCTGATCTTATCCTCTTCGTCGCCGCTGAACCAACTAACCCCATGATATAAGCAAGTGAGCATATCCGGCGTCATCATGGCCGCCACTTCAAGCAAAAGCTGCTGTTCTTTTTCGGTCAGGGTCATAAGTTAAGCGGTTTCGGCTTCAAGGATTATCTCCCTCATCTCTGCGTCCATCTTGGCGGCTTGTTCTTCCTGCCAGGTTTCGAGGCGGCCCCGTTCGTCAGGACCGTTGAGATATGAGAAATACTTTTCATGATATCGGCACCTGCGGCCGTATTTATCAAAGGGCAATTCGGCAACATAGACCCGGTCGGTTTCGCCCGGGGCGGGAGTTAGATTATATTCCATCCCGATTTCCGGTTTGAACATATCAGGGTTTACAATGTCATTACTGGTGCAAAATGCTTTAGGCACGACTCAGGTTTTTATTTTTTCGCCTGCGTTAAGGCTAGCTTCATCCACTCCATCATCTCTCTTGCTTGACTTGTCGTTTTCATGGTCGGGTATTTTCGGATTGAATAATTGTTCTTCCAGGGTTGCGAGCAGCCACCAGTCACCTTTAGTAGGTTCAAAGTCTTTGGGCTGGCTCATGCCGTCTTCTTTTTGATGGTCCGCGATTCCAGCCATCGGTTAACCTCTACCTCACTGAATCGTATATCCCCACCCGGAAGGATCGTTACCGGGATCTTCCCCCTACTCTTCCAGTCGCGTACCGTCCTAGGCTTTACTCCAAGGTTTTCGGCGACTTGTGCTATGGTGAGGTATTTGGTCATTGAATCTGGTTAAGACCGGGCGCTCCCGGTTTCGGCTATTCAAGCCTCATCGGTTAACCTGCGAAATCTCATATCCTTCCGGAAGAGGCCGGCCTATAGCGGACGATCCGAAATGTCGTTGCTTGAGTGCGTTTTCCGCCGTATCGCGTCTTACATATGTGGACGAGCCGATACGTACGCCATTGCGAAGCAAGAGCCATTGGTCCTTGGATGCTTCGGCGAATTGATCATTGCGAGGGCGGAATTGCGTTGCAAGAGGTTCGTGAATATTCATAAAATGGTTATTGAAATGTTAGTGATTCAACTTTTTGGCCGCCGGGGTTGCATATGTCCGCAGCGGGTATTACTTTTGGGCTCTTCCTATCCGTTTACCCCAGCATCCTCGAAAATCTACTTAGGCATGCGCCTTCTCTTCTTCCAGTATCTCAGCATCCGTTAACCCAGTTTCCTCACGAATTACCTCAATTGCCTTTGGCGTTGTCATAGACTCGTCGCCTAATCTTATCCAGCGTCGTATTGTCTCATAATGGCGGTCAAAGTGTGCCATAAGGCGACCTATTACCCTGTTGTTGTTCAGGCTCTTGTCGATCGCTTTTTGTGAGATTGTTGCCATTTGTATTATATTTACCTTGTAAGTACACAACAAATATAGAGTGAATATGGAGTAACTCCAAACTTTTGTGGAGTTATTTTGGATAATTTTTTGAACCTTACATAAGTGTCTGATAAAGAAAATATTGGCCAACGCCTGGAGTGGATCATCGCCGATAAGCGGTTGAAAAGTAAGCGAGCTTTCGCCCTTTCTATAGGGGCGGATCCATCATTTTTTGATAAGATGGTTAGAGGTGCGGCCACTTTGACCGACAAATACGCAGACAATATTGCATCAAAATATGGAGTAAATAAGGAGTGGCTCTACAGCGGTAAGGGGGCGCCTTATTTGGGGAATGACGCCCGCGAACCTTCGACGATGATAATTCTGGACAGACTCTCCCAGGCTTTCGTTGAACAAGCTGCAGCATTTAGGGCGCAAGCCGAAATGATGAAGAGTATAGAAAGCAAAATGGCCCAGGAGAAAACCCAGGCCAAAATTTTAAAAGCAATAGAGGATCAGGAGGCTATTTTTGCCAGATCAAATGAAAATCAGTTAGGGCTTGCCTCTCTGGTGGGTGAAATTCTAACGAGAGATATTGCTCGGGAAGCAAAGAACAATCCGGACAACGTTCAGAAAATCCTTCAAGATTTTTTGCGAAGAATTGGGCCAAAACTGACCCAAGATGTGAAAGAGAGCATTGGTGCCGATGGGCACACGTAGTGCATGGACAATAAGCGTTCATAAGCCGGTCAGGGTCTTTTTGAGGTAAAGAAATAGGTTTCGTTCTAATAAGGAAGGAAGGGCAAAGGACAGTTCTATTTCTCTAAGGGGATTAGGTCGGTTTAGGGAAGGCTAATATAATAAGTAGTTAATATTCTACAAACGATTTTCTAAAGTTATACATAGAACCACTTAGGTTTTTGCGTATAAATACGCTCTGCCATTTTCTTTTTTCATTATATGATGCAATAAAAGATCAAATGATGCGTTGAAGGGATTTTAACCGTTAAACTCCAACTGTATGAAAAAGATTCTCTTTATTATCTTTCTAGCTCCAATTTTTTCATGTGGCCGCACACAGACTCCTGCGACAGTTAAGGGCACTATCACATACTTCTTCAACAAATATCAGGGCGACAAACCTGACATAGGATCTAAAGTATGGATTGTGGAAAAATCATCTGTGCCAGATTTCAACAAAGACTTATTTGACACAGCTTATCACGGAAGCGTCAACAGATCCTTTGCCGCATTTTATAAGAGCAGTAGAATGCCAATCCCCGACAACATAGTAAAATCTTTAAAAAATTATCGAGCCGACAATGAGACCACATTTAAAGATATAGATAAGAGAAATGCAATGCAACTATTGCAAATAAGCTCCAGTCAAAAAGCGAAAAAAGCTACCGTTGATGGGGCAGGTAACTATTCCTTTTCTGTCGATCCTGGTATTTATTATGTCCTGATTCAATCTAATGGAAGAACAGGCTCTACTATGACAGATATTATGGGAAAGCAGTTTGTGCAAGTTGTATCCATTAAAGTAGGCGAAACCTCCGATGTAAGTCATAAATTCGATCAATATTAAATTCTCTCGGAACGCCAGATAGCTATTTCTTCCCCTTCTTTTTCCTGGCTTTCATAGCCATATTAGATATTATGTCCGGAGCCACACCGACCAGGGCCGCCAATGTTGCGCATTCATTTAAGTTAAATAGGCCGGGATCTTTCAGCCGGCGATCAAAAGCAGCGAAGCCCATATGCAAATGCTTGTAGAGCGTCTTCTTTTGAAACTCCGCAATGAATTCTCCAAATTCCTTAATGTAGCCTGTCTCAATTAGATGCTTTACCCTGGCACACTCCTGATTCATTCCGGCAATAACGTAAAATATCGGTATTGATTATTAGTACTTTAGATAAATAGATATAGATGTTTTCATTTAAGATAACATAATATATATTTTAGGAATTGCGTTATCGATTAATCTATAATACCTTGACATTTCTAATAGGAAAGGGTAAAGGGTAAAGGCACTGATCCCCGGTGAAGCTGCCGGGCAATCTTCTTTTCGTTGGCCCTCGTCGCTGGGCCTGCCTTTGCGAAGGTGCAAACAGCGGCATTCCCTCCTCGTTATCTTCTGGAGGTCTTTCGTACTGTACGGCCCCTCTTTTTGTCGAGAGGGGCTTTTAAAACCTTATAACCATGAACCTTAAACGCATTGCCGTCGTAAGCATAGGTATTAACTTGGCGTTCCTTTTTCTCTATGCTTCGAAACGCCTCCAGCATCCCCATGCGCCGGCCGGACCGCTGGACCAGCTGGCCTACTGCGATATGTGGAACCAGACCAGGGAAAAGGTCCTGGAGAGATTGCCTATCGATACTGGAGACAATGTCTTTGTCGGCAATAGCATTGTCGAAGGCTTTCCGTTGGAAGAGTTATTCCATTCGACCAGGTTCAAGAACCGGGGGATAGCGGGCAATCACTCCTATCACATTCGGGACCGCATAGGAAGAATCGCCGCGGCCCATCCCCGGGCGATCTTCCTGGACGTGGGGATCAATGATATTCTGCATGATCTGCCGACGGATGCCCTCAAAAGCAATTACCGCGCGATCATTGCTACGATCCGCCGGTTATCGCCCCAGACCATGATCGTCGCCCAAACGGTCCTGCCGGTTGGCAGGGAGCGTAGGGACAAGATACCGGCCATTTGTTCCTTCAATATTTGGCTGGCGGGATATTGTGATAGTGCGCATGTCAACTTCCTGAACCTATTCCCACTATTCTTGAAAGGCACCCAGCTGGACCCTGAGCTTACGGTAGATGGAGTGCATATCACCGGCAGGGGCTATGAGATATGGATGGAGGCGATCAGGCCTTATTTGTGATCAAAGCGGGTAGAGCCTCGTTTTAGGCATCCTTATTGTATCGGACAATAAAGAATCCTCAACTCCGTTATATGAAAAAGCCAGCAGGAGTAAGCTGCTGGCGATGGCTGCAATTAAATGAACAAGTCGCAA
>DATJJD010000118.1:0-53663 GCA_035492545.1 Puia sp. | reverse complement strand
CATCCAGAAGCTGAATAACACGTTGTTGTACAACTACCAATATTATCAACTGAACAGGCTGGTACAGATGGACGCGTGGAATCGAACCGGAACAGGATGGAATAACATAACAAAAGTGGCGGACTTCCGGGAAAATGTGAAGTATGATCCGAATGGAAATATACTGGGCTACCGGCGTAACGGAAACAATACGTTCGCTGGACAACCCCTTGAAATGGACAGCCTGAATTATATCTATACGCCCGGAACCAACAGATTAGACCATATAGCTGATTCCGTGCCCTCCGGAAATTATTCAACAGACATCGATAATCAAACAGCCGGGAATTTCAAATATGATTCAATTGGAGAATTAATTGCAGATAATGCGTCCAATATTACCAACATCACCTGGACTTCATACGGAAAGATTTCCACTATTACAAAAGGGGACGGAACGACCACCAGCTTCACCTACGACCCCAATGGCTATCGGATCAGTAAAAAAGTAACAGCGGGAGGCAATACCATTACAACCTGGTACGCTCGGGATATCGAGGGAAATGTCCTTAGCATATACACCTATGGCGATCCGTCCGTCCGTGGAGCGGATCTCACACAAACGGAACTACATATATATGGTATTCAGAGACTTGGGATTCAGAAAATGAACCGGGACGTGCAAAATCTGGCAGGTTCCTCCTCCTTCCCGATGCCTTTGCTCAAATCGGGAGATAGCCTGAGCTTTACCCGGGGTAACAAACTCTTCGAGCTTTCGAATCATGTAGGTAATATATTATCTGTCATCAGTGACAAGCGCTATGGCATATCCACCGATGATAGCACTGTCAATTACTTCATTCCGGATGTGGTAAATGCCAATGATTATTACCCATTTGGGTCCTTGCAGCCGGGACGGCTCTACCTGCAAAACGGGGCAGGAACGTATCGGTATGGATTCAATGGCAAAGAAAGAGACAATGAAATTAAAGGAGTAGGTGACCAGATCGACTATGGAATGCGGGTATATGACCCCAGAGCCGGAAGATTTTTGAGTGTCGATCCATTCGCGTCCCAATATCCATGGTATACACCTTACCAGTTTGCGGGGAATACGCCTATACAGGCATTTGACCTGGATGGACTGGAACCAAAAACACCGGGTAAACGGACGGGCGAAACAAAAGATGCACCTGTGCAAGGCTCCCGCGATAAAACGGTTAGAAGCTGGAAATGGAATGGCACCAAATGGATTGATAACAGCTCTTTGCAGGAAGCCACCGTCACTGCATATTCCAAACATTTTCATAGGCCACTGACCCCCTTCCTGAAATCCTATTACGAAGACCAGAACTGGGATGCAACATTGGATATAGGAAAAGATCTCCTCGACTTTCTATTTCTGGAAGAACTGAAGAAGAAAGTGGAAGCGTTTGGGCCGCCTTCCGTAGGAAAGAGCCTGGAGGAGGCACTTAAAAAGAAAGCCCCCGAGTTGTATGATGCCGCTGAAAAACTGGTAAAAGAACGTGAAGATGGAATGAATCTTGCCAGAGAAGGCGCTGCACAGCTGGTTCAAGAGCTTGCCGGGGAAGAAAAAGTGGCGGATGCCTTAAAGTTGCTTTATAAGACTTTACAGCAGGAAGGGCTTACTCCTATCATCTATGATATCAACCTGACCATTGTTTCCAACCTGGATGCCCAGCTTAATAACTATAGAGGATTTGATGAACTATTTAAAGGCAATTATAAAATGGTAAAAAAAGACCATCTGCATGTAATGGCACTCACTTACAAACAATTCTGCACCATGATGCAGGACAAGTTTATAGTTATCGATGATTTCAAAACACAACAAACGCTGGTAGGCGCGGATTTAAATGACCCTACCTTCCAAAAACTTTTCTTTGGAGGTGAAAAACCAGCTTTCTATATTTATTATAATGACGTAGGTGGTAAAGGATTTCTTCATTTGGATGAGGTGGGGATATTGCCTATCATTCAGCAATAGCGTATCTTGTAGATTATGAAATGTTATTTTATATGCATACTGGCCTTTTTATCCTTTTCCTGTTTTTCGCAGGGAAAGGATAAATTCGCCGTTAAAAATTTCACGCAGATAGATACGGTGGAGGCCAACCCTGATTATCCCTGTAAATACTATCGCAATTTGACAGATCCCTCCCTTTTGATGAAAGAAATATTTTGGGATTCTGCCAGGTCCCACATCATGAGCAGAGAATATCTGAAAGATGGGATACATTCCGGTCCGTGTATCTTTTATACCAATAAAGGGGATATTCTTACAACCGGCTACTATGATAATGACAAGAAAGACGGAGAATGGATCTATTATTATTATGGGAATACTAAGATCAAATGGGAGAACCATTTCAATAAAGGAATAAAGACAGGCGCCTGGAAGGAATACGATGAAAACGGGAAATTAAAACGCGAAGAAATTTACGATGCTGTTGGTAATCTCAAAGAAAAAAAGACCTACTGATCCAGGTCTTTTAGCCTGAATAGCTCTTCTCCTTTCACCCCCTTCTCCGTAACCTGCAGGGTGCAGCACTCATTGACCGGGTCGTGTTCGAAGAATAACACATAATTCCCGGCGGCGGCTTCGGTCCAGAAGGATTTCTTTTCCTGCATAGTTATGAGAGGTCTCGTATCATAGGCCATGACGTAGGGCAGGGGAATATGACCTACGGAAGGTAAAAGGTCCGCCATAAAGACGAGGGTGCGGCCTTTGTACTGCAACTGCGGCAACATCATCGCATCCGTATGTCCGTTGGCCAGCCGGATGGATAGTTGCGGCAAGATGCCCGAAGGGACCAGCTCGATCCGTCCTTCGGGCTTTCCGGCGCCGACATCGATAAATTGCAGCTGACCGCTCTCCCAGATCGGTAAGATATTTTCTTTTAAAAAACTGGCCTTCTCCCGCTCATTCGGCTCCGTAGCCCACTTCCAATGCCGCTCGTTGCTCCAGTAAGTAGCATTCTTAAAGGCCGGCACCAGCCGCTCGCCTTCGCGAATAATGCTGCCTCCGCAGTGATCGAAGTGCAGGTGTGTCAAAAATACGTCCGTGATATCATCCCGGTGAAACCCCAATTTTGCCAGGGATTTGTCCAGCGTGTTGTCGCCATGCAGGTAATAATGGCCGAAGAATTTGGCATCCTGCTTATTTCCGATCCCATTGTCTACCAGGATCAGGCGTTTTCCTTCTTCGATCAGCAGGCACCGCATGGCCCAGGTGCAGAGATTGTTCTCATCGGAAGGATGAACTTTATTCCATATTGTCTTGGGAACTACCCCGAACATGGCCCCTCCGTCGAGTTTGAAAAGGCCGGTTTCGATCGAATATAATTGCATGGGAGTAAAATTAAGGGAAATTATCCGGAGCCAGGGGTTCGCCGGACCGCTTCATCCGGGGTCTTTAAGCGGCCTGTCCCTGCCGTTGTTTTAGCAGGGCGGAATATAGCCATATCAGCCCGATGGCAAAAAAGACGATCAGAAAGATCACCGAATTTTTCATACTGTTCGTCAGCTCCTCAATGTAGCCAAAGCTGAACATGCCGATGACGATGGCGATCTTCTCCGTGATGTCATAATAGCTGAAATACGAAGCCGTATCTTTTGTCTCTGGCATCAGCTTAGCATAGGTAGACCGGCTGAGAGACTGGATACCCCCCATCACCAGCCCCACTGCCAGGGCCAGCAGGTAAAAAGAATATTCGATAGGACCTTGCTGCGGGGCCAGCTCCGATTGCCATTTGGATAGTTCCCCCTGGATCCTTCCTTCTTCCCGATCGAAGTGGTTGTTCGTGGCGGTATCATGCGGGGCCTTTGCTTCCTGGATTTTCAGGATACCGATCCGGGACTTTAAAGCGGCAATCTTCTCATGATAAGGTTTCAGCGGCTCTGCCATCCCGGCCGTCAAATAAGCGGAGATACACACCACGATCCAGAACAATACCACGCCCATCAACACCTTGATATTCCCATAACGGGCGGAGAGCCGGCTCATCCAGGTTGCGCCTACGATGGCCACCAGCTGGATCAGCACTACTGTGACGATGAGCTTGGTATCTTCCAGGCCTAACATTTTGCTGCCAAAGAGGGTGGATGCCAGCATAACGGTCTGCACGCCCATGCTATAAAAAAAGAATCCCCGCAGGAATCTTTTCAGCACGGCCATTTTCTTCACCTCTCCATATACTTTCCGGATCTCGGCCCAGCCATCCGTGAAGACATTCGATTTCTTTACCAGGGTCTGGCTTATCTTCGGCAGGACGGCGAACGTGAATTGGGCAAACCCGGCCCACCAGAGCCCTACGAGCAAAAAATTAAGTCGCAGGCTTAGGAATTGATTCTTTATCGTCAGCACCAGCAAAAACCCAATTACCTGCAGGAGTACGCTGCCGACATATCCGTAGGCATATCCTTTGGCGCTGATCCGGTCCCTGTCTTCAGGGGCTGCTATTTCCGGTAAATACGCATTGTAGAAAACCAGGCTGCCGTTATATCCCATGGACGCCAGCATTAACCAGATAATCCCCCAGCCCAGGTTCGACCCGTCAAAGAGAAACAAAAGGCTGCAGCCTGCTGCACCCAGATAACAGAAGAAGCGCATGAAGTTCTTCTTATAGCCCCGGGTATCGGCAATCGACGTAAGGATGGGATATAATAGGGCAATTAGCAGGTAGGAGGCTGCTAATGCATAATCATATAGAGAGGAATTTACAAAAGTGCGGCCGAGGAATGGAATATTGGCGCTGCCGAAATGCTCTTCTGTGATCTTCAGGAAATAAATGGGAAAGAAGGTAGTCGTGATCACCAGGTTGTAGACGGAATTGGCCCAGTCATACATGGCCCAGCCATTGATCACCTTTTTAGGAGCCGTCACCATCAGATGACTCCCCTCCATAATAAGAAGAGCATCACGAACCCTACGACGATCCGGTAATAACCCCAGACTTTGAATCCATGCATTTTAAGGAAGCCGATAAAATAGCGGATGACCAGGATAGATACCAAAAAGCAGATCACGCTGCTAATACCCAATAGAGAAAAATTGTCTTTCGAGAGGACTTCATGATGATCTTTATAGACGTCCCAGAAGCTTTTCACCGAAACTGCCAGCATGGTGGGGACCGCGAGGAAGAAGGAAAATTCGGCAGCGGCCTTGCGGGTTAGCGACTGGCTCATGCCGCCGATGATGGTGGCGGCGCTGCGGCTCAGGCCAGGGAAGATGATCGACAATACCTGGAAGCAGCCGATCCGCAGTGCGATCCCATTGGTTACCTGCGCCTCATCGTCGACTTTCGGCCGGAGGAACCAGCGGTCCACGAAAAGAAAAATGATGCCGCCTGCGATCATCACGACAGCGATGAAATAGAGGTTGCCCAACGCCTGGTCGATATGTTTCTTTAGCAGTAATCCGAATACAAGGGCCGGTATTACCGCAATGATGAGTTTGATATAAAATCCGATCCGGGAAAAATCGAAGAATTTCTTATAATAGACCACGACTACGGCGAGTATAGCCGCCAGCTGAATAACGATCTCGAACATATCCGAGAAAGGAGTGGATGCCACACCGATGATGGGGTTCGTGAACTTCATATGAGCTGTGGAGGAGATAGGAAGGAACTCGGTCAGCCCTTCCACGATCGAGAGGATGATAGCCTGGACTATAGTCATGTCAGGGTAAATTATTTATTGCTCGGTTTTCTTATCCTTACGGAAAATAGCGAAGATCTCCAACGCCAGCCCCCCTAAAATAAGGATAGGGGCAATAGTCACCCGGGTAAAACTGTAGACCTCTTTCGGGTCAAAGACATTGGGGTCCTTGCTCTTACCCCCGGCCATCAAAAAGAGGCCCAGGGCCATGACGATAATACCGATCAGCATCCAACGGTAGTTCTCCTTGCCGAATAAAGGGGCATTTTGCCTGGTCGTGGTAGAAGCTGGTTTTTTGGTCGTTGCCATGAATAAAATAGATTGATTATTGGGCCTGCAATATACGTCAATCCGGGTATCCGCCAAAAAGGGGGTCAGAGCGCTGAGAATGGGCCACGGGCCGTGCCCCAATCGAGCGGAGCGAAGGTTGCGGACGAGCCAGAGCAAGGAACGCCGCTCTGACGAAGTCCTGCCATCATTAGACACTGAGCGCGCAGGGGTTACTTTTTCAGGAAAACCCCGGAGCGCTCAATACAGGTCGTCCAGCTTCATTTTCAGGTATTTCACCACACTGCGGTGTGTGCTGATAAAGGATATGCAAATTCCCAGTAATACGATCAACACGCACATGGCGGACAGAAGCGTATAATCCCGAAGGGCCCTGATTTCCGGCAGCCATTTCTCCGTGATGAATATGACCCCTACGATACCCCCTATGGCGATTAACCCGCTGATGGCCCCATTGATCAGGGCCCTCATATCCATGGGTTTGGCAATGAACCACCGGGTGGCCCCTACCATTTGCATGGTCTTTATAAGGAACCGGTTGCTGAACATGGCCAGCCGGATCGTATTGTCGATCAGAATGATCACCAGGACAGAGATAACAACTGCTACGCCGAGTAAAATAAAGCTGATCTTCCGGATCATGTTATTCAGATTGGAGACCAGCACCTGGTTATACTGCACCTCGCTGACGGCAATATTCTGGATCAGGTCGGCTTTGATCTTGTTCAATGAATCCGGATTGGCATATTCGCTGCGGATCTTGAAGTCCACGCTGGCCGGCAGAGGGTTCTTGTCCAATACCGTTCCCCAGTCATTGTTGCCGTCCGAAATGAAGCGTTTTCTGGCCAGCTCTTTCGTCAGGTATTCATAGGATTTTACGTAAGGCTGTCCGGCAATATACTGCACCAGGGCTGCACTATCCTTTGCGGACACATTCTCCCTGACATATACCTGCACCTCTACATTTTCTTTGAAGTTCTGACCCAATTTGTTGGCATTGATCACGATCCAGCCCAGCAGACCCAGCAGGAACAATACGACCGAAACACCTACTATGGCCATAAAATAGGAAGGGGTAGAACGTTTAGCATATCCTTTTCCGAATTGTGCCATGATTAAATAGTAATTTTTGAGTTAGTACAATCTACAAACACCGCCCCTCCGGCCTCAGTCACCTTCATAAAGCCCTTCACAGTCGGTGCCAATAACAAAAATAACGGATTTGCAGGCATCTTCGTGGACTTTTTAAAGCAGGATTACCGGGCGTTTTCGTACTTTTGTTACCCTTTAAACGATACACTTGCCGCATTATTTCGATGGGAGGGAAGCTTTTAACTTTTTTCCAACTTTTACTAGGGGAGCACCCGCATAAGCATTTTATGGAATATAATTTTAGCGAGATAGAGAAAAAATGGCAGCAGCATTGGACGAAGAACGGAAGCTATAAAGTGAGCAATGATACCGGCAAGCCCAAATTTTACGTACTGGATATGTTTCCTTATCCCAGCGGGGCGGGTCTCCACGTGGGACATCCCCTGGGTTACATAGCCAGCGACATCTATGCCCGTTATAAAAGACTAAAAGGCTTTAATGTATTGCACCCGATGGGTTATGATGCCTTCGGCCTGCCGGCTGAGCAGTACGCCATCGATCATGGCATCCATCCTGCTGTGTCGACCGGGGATAATATAAAAAATTTCCGCCGGCAGCTGGACAATATCGGCTTCTGCTTCGACTGGGACCGGCAGGTACTCACCAGCGAGCCCTCTTACTACAAATGGACCCAATGGATCTTTTTGCAGTTATTCAAAAGCTGGTATGACCGTAAGCAGAACAAGGCTATGCCCATCGAAGAGCTGGTGCGCCTGTTCGAAACGGAAGGCAATAAGGCCCATCCCAGCCCGGGAGATCCCAGACTTCGCTTCACAGCAGAGGAGTGGGCGGCCTTCGACCGCCGCCGGAAGGAGGATATCCTGATGAACTATCGCCTGGCCTATTGCGGATATGGAGAAGTCAACTGGTGCGAGGCCCTGGGCACCGTACTTGCCAACGATGAGGTGATAAATGGCGTCAGCGAAAGGGGGGGACATCCTGTCATAAAGAAGAAATTACGGCAATGGTATCTCCGGATCACAGACTATGCCGACCGGCTGCTGCAAGGGTTGGAAACAGTCGATTTCAGCGATGCGATGAAGGAAATGCAGACCAACTGGATCGGGAAAAGCTTCGGAGCGGAGATCACCTTTGAGGTCCGCACCCCGGGAGTTCCTGGCCAGACAACCCTGGCTCCGGCTGACTCCACCCGCATTGGTGCTGGCAGCAGAGGAAAGTCCGACGCAGGGACGGCCGGTGCGGGAGAGGCCGGGGAAGGAACGGCCGCGCCCCATGCTCTTACTGTCTACACTACCCGCCCCGATACCATCTTTGGCGTCGACTTCATGGTCGTAGCACCCGAACATGAACTGATTGAAAAGATCGTCTCCCCCGAACAACGGCAGGCCGTGGAAGAATACATTACCTATGTAAAAAGCCGCAGTGAAAGAGAACGTATGGCGGAGAAAAAGATCACAGGCTGTTTCACCGGCGCCTATGCCATTAACCCCTTTTCCGGACTGCAGATCCCCATCTGGATCTCCGAATATGTACTGGCAGGCTATGGGACGGGCGCCATCATGGCCGTGCCCTGCGGTGACGAGCGGGACTTTAAATTCGCACAACATTTCGGCATCCCCATCACCAATATTATCGGAGATTTCTATAACGGTAAAGAGGCCAACCCCACCAAGGAAGCCAAACTGCAGAACAGCGACTTCCTGGATGGCATCGTCATGAGGGACGCTATCGTCATCGTGATCAACAAGCTGGAAAAGAGGGGTATCGGCGTCCGTAAGGTCAACTACCGCATGCGGGATGCCGCATTCAGCCGCCAGCGCTACTGGGGCGAACCCTTCCCCATCGTCTGGGGAGGGGACGAGCAAAGCGAAGTCCCCGAACGCGGCCGGGCGCAGCTCGGCCACGGTTCCATAGCTATCCCCCTGGATGAGAAAGAATTGCCACTGGAGCTTCCGCATGTGGAGAAATATGGCCCCGGACCCGAAGGGGAGGGACCCCTTGCCAATGTGGCCAGCTGGACGGCCCGTCATCTCGAGACCAACACCATGCCCGGTTATGCCGGCAGCAGCTGGTACTTCCTCCGGTATATGGACCCCCATAACGAAGAAGTGTTCTGTAGCCGCCAGGCATCCGACTATTGGGGTCAGGTAGACCTGTATATCGGAGGGACCGAACACGCCGTTGGCCATCTCCTCTACAGCCGCATGTGGACCAAATTCCTCTTCGATCGGGGATTCATCGGTCATGACGAACCCTACAAACGCCTGGTCAACCAGGGCATGATACAGGGCAGCAGCCGATTTGTATACCGGCTCGAGCTGAAAGACAGCACCACTCCGCCCATCTTCCTTTCCTATGGGATCAGAGCCATCGAAGGCACTCCCGAATTCCATGAGCTGGTGACGCTGGCGGTGAGGAATATCGCAGGCGATCCGGCCCTGGAATTAGGTACCATCTCCCTCTCGCAGCTCCATGTCGACGTCAACATCGTTGATGGGGTCGAACTGGATACGGCTGCCTTTAAAAAATGGCGCGCCGAATATGCCAATGCCGAGTTTATCCTTGAAGAAGGCAAATATATCTGCGGCGTCGAAGTGGAGAAAATGAGTAAAAGGCTTTATAACACTGTTAATCCAGACGACCTGGTGAACAAATATGGCGCCGACACCTTCCGCATGTATGAAATGTTCCTGGGGCCTGTTGAACAGAGCAAACCCTGGGATACCAAAGGCATCGAAGGAGTACACCGCTTCCTCCGCAAATGCTGGCGCCTCTTCTTTGATGAAAACAAAGGCAAGGTGTGGACGACGGAAAAAGCTACGGAGGCTGAGCTGAAGACCATCTATAAAACGATAAAGAAGGCGGAAGAAGATACGGAACGGTTCTCCTTCAACACAGGTGTCAGCGCCCTGATGATCGGGGTTAATGAACTGACAGAACTGAAATGCCATAAAAAAGAGGTGCTGGAGAAACTGATCATTATTCTGACCCCCTATGCTCCGCATGTCTGTGAAGAGCTCTGGCAGCTCATCGGGAATGAAGGCTCTGTTCTGGATGCACCTTATCCCAAAGTGGAAGAAAAATACCTGGTAGAGTCAGCCAAGAACTACCCCATCGCCATCAACGGCAAGACCCGGACGGAGATGAACATCGCCCTGGATGCCACCCAGCAGCAGGTCGAAGAGCTGGTGCTGGCGGATGATGTCGTAAAAAAATGGCTGGAGGGCAATGCTCCCAAAAAGATCATCTATGTAAAGAATAAAATGATCAATGTGGTGGTTTAAGCCCATATAATTCCCTGGTTTAGTCGTAACTTGAAAGTATGGGCCCAGCATCCCTGATATCCACCTTGCAGGAGCGCCGGCAGGCTTTTCATCCCGTGGTTCCCTTCGACCCGGGCAGGGATAAGCTTTATCCCTTCGACTTTACGGATGACAATAAAGACCTGAGCCCGGAACAGATCGCCGACACGGAAAGCTTTGCTGCTTATATCAATAACATCCTGAAGTTGCATCACTGCAAATATGGATTCGGAGGTTATGGGGAACACCGCACCCTATACGCCCGTAGCAAACACTTTGACCAGTCCCTGGCATCCGGAACCGGCAGCGAGGCAGCCCGCACCATCGAGGAAAAAGACGAACCCCGACGCTTTCACCTGGGTATCGACATCTGGGGACCGGCAGGCACCAAGGTCATGGCCCCCCTGGAGGGTATTATTCATAGTTTTGCCTTTAATAACAACGACAGCGACTACGGCGCCACCCTGATATTAACCCATAACCTGGACGGCTACAGCTTCCATACCTTGTACGGCCATCTCAGCCTCAACTCCCTGAAGAATCTCCACGAAGGGAAACGAATCCGGGAAGGGGACGTGATAGGAGAATTTGGAATGCGTTTCGAGAACGGCAACTGGCCTCCGCACCTCCATTTTCAGGTTATCCGCGACATGCAGGGCTGGAAGGGGGATTATCCCGGCGTTTGTAAATATTCGGAAAGACAACAATGGTTGGACAATTGCCCTGACCCCGATGGCATCCTTCAAATGAAGCAGTATATTCAAGAATAGTCAGCACAACAATACCCCTTACCCGCAGTTTCTCCCTTACCGGGAATTCCCGGTAAGTACCTTCACCATCTCTTCCCATTCTTTCTCCAGCGAATAGTCAGGCATTGAACGATCGGCCCGGTTGTACCAATAATTGGCATTCCAGGCATCCCCCTCCTTACGATGCAGATAAGCATGCACCCAGGAACCCTCTTTGGTAGGAAGGTCCTGAGCGATGATATGGGCCTGCTCCCAGTCATTCTTCCCATCATACCACAAGGCCGCCAGGCTGGCCGGGATCCCCGCCGGAGGCGCATTGTTGGAAAGTGTCGATTTGAATTCCTCCAGGCTCATCTGTCCCTCCTTTATTTAGACATTATTAAAATATTATGCCATACAAATTTACTTCTAAATTGGGCGGAGCCCAATTCGTACTTGAGGCCACAGGGCCGAAAGTACAGACATTATTCTTCCTTTTTGCGTAAATGAAATTTCCCGATTGCTACGTGGACTCCCCTTCTCTCCGTGCAATTTTGCAGCACAAAGAAAATCAACGTGTTTATGAAAAATAGTAACTATACTTTTTTAATACTTTTTGCACTTTTGAGCTCTTCCCTGCATCCTGCAAGAGCCTCCGATAAGCAGGTTACGCAATTACCTGCGGCTCTTAATACCGCCAATGCCGGCACGCCGGCCACCCCCCCTACTGTGTCCACAGGGGACGAAGAAGACAACCGGGGAACCGTGAAAGGAAAAGTGACTACCGCTGATGGTCAATCCGCCGGTTCCGTGACAGTCGTCTTAAAATCGAAAGGCATTTTCCGGTACACCATCACGGAAGAAGATGGCTCCTTCACCCTGCGTAACCTGCCTGTCGGCAGCTATGACCTGGAAATATCCCTGACAGGCTTTGCTACGACCACGCAGAATATCACTGTGGAAAATAAAAAGACCACTGACATAACGATCCGGCTCCAGCTCTCCGGGCAGCAGCTACAGGAAGTGGTGGTAACAGGCGGACATAATAAATTTTCCCGCAGCACCAGCAATTATGTGGCGAAAATGCCGCTGAAAAATATGGAGAACCCACAGGTCTATACGACTATTACCAAGGACCTGATGGCCGACCAGCTCGTATTTTCCGTTGATGACGCCATCCGGAATGCTACCGGTATCCAAAAAATGTGGGATGCCACCGGCCGCAGCGGCGACGGCGGCGGTTACTATAATTCCAGAGGTTTTATCCTCCAAAGCCAGCTGAGGAATGGCATCGCCGGCAACGTCACCAGCAAGATAGATGCATCCAACCTGGAAAGGCTGGAAGTGATAAAAGGCCCCTCCGCCACCCTCTTCGGCAGTACTCTGACGTCTTATGGCGGACTGATCAACCGGGTTACCAAGAAACCTTATGCCACCTTTGGAGGAGAAGTCACCTGGTCCGGCGGGAATTTTGGGTTCAATCGGGTCAGCGCCGACATCAACACCCCACTCGACTCCGCAAAGAAAGTATTACTCCGGGTGAATACAGCCTATCTCGACGAAGGCAGCTTCCAGGACAATGGATTTAATAAGAATTTTGCCTTCGCTCCCAGCCTCTCCTATAAGATCAACGACCGTCTCACCTTCCTCTTTGACGCGGAGATCTACCGGGGACGTAACCTGGGAACACCTATTTTCTTCTTCCCCTATGGACAGACCATCGCTTCCATGGGTGTGTCCAGGGCGGATCAGCTACCCATCGATTATAAGCGATCTTTCTTTAGCGATGACCTGTCCCAGCAATCGGCCAACACCAATTTCTTTGCTCAATTGCAGTACAGGATCAACGATAAGTGGAGTACCCAGACCAATGTGACGGTCACCAATAGTTACTCGGATGGGCCTTCCCCTTATTTCTACCTGCTATCCAATTCAGCAGTGACCGGCAACCCTTCCGATATCGGCAGCGACTACATCTCCCGGAATGACCAGTTCACCGCCAACAGCAGGGACAGGATGCTGGAGATCCAGCAGAACCTCAACGGCGAGTTCAACATAGGTTCCCTGAACAACCGCTTCGTAGCAGGCCTGGATTTCTTTAACCAGAACTCCAACCAACTCTTTAGCGGCGGCACCCTTGACACCATCGCTTCTCATGGGGACATTCCTACGTATCGGGATTTCAATCGCACCAGCCTGCAGAACCTCTATGCCACCAAAGGAGTTGATTTTTATTATCCCGTCAACTTTATAGCCAACACCTACAGCGCTTATGCAGCAGACGTGCTGAACCTGACGGACAACCTGCTGGTAATGGCTGCTCTGCGGGTAGACCATTTCGTCAACCAGGGCAACTATGACCCGACCACCGGCACCACCAGTGGCGGATACAACCAGACCGCCTTCTCTCCTAAGTTCGGGATCGTATTCCAGCCCCTAAAAGACCGACTGTCCCTCTTCGCCAATTACCAGAATGGTTTTACCAATAAGACAGGAACGGATTACCACGGGAATGTCTTTAAACCAGAACATGCCAACCAGGCGGAGGCGGGTATCAAGCTCGATCTCTTTGAAGGAAAATTGACCAGCACCATCAGCGCTTATACGATTAAGGTGAACGACATCGTCCGGGCCTATGTCCCGACCGTTCCCGACCCGACCCTGCCTACTTTCCCGCAGATCCAGGATGGAACCCAGGTGAGCAAAGGTATCGAAGCCGAGGTGATCGCCAGTCCCATACAGGGCCTCAACATCGTAGCCGGATTCTCCTATAATGATTCCAAATATGAAAAGGCGGATGCTGACGTGGCCGGCCGTCGCCCCGGTACCGCCTCCTCGCCCTATACGGCCAACTGGTGGATCAGCTACCGCCTGCCCGCAGGGACTGTAAAAGGATTGGGACTGGGCTTCGGAGGCAATTATGCCAGCGACAATAAAGTGATCAACAGCGTCAGCCAGGGTGTATTCACCCTGCCGGCCTATACCGTCCTGAATGCTACCATATTCTATGAATATTCAAAATTCAGATTTGCTGTTAAATCCGACAACTTTACCAATCAGAAATACTGGATCGGTTATACGACCGTCAACCCGCAGAAACTGAGAAGCGTTGCTGCAAGCATATCCTTTAAGTTTTAGCAGATGCCCAAAAGCAGGAAACTGAAATATTGGATCGGACAAATACACCTCTGGCTCGGACTGGCGTCCGGGCTGGTGGTGTTAATAGTGAGTATTACCGGTTGTCTCTTTGTCTTTCAAAAAGAAATATCCCAGTCGATCTATAAAGACACCTATTTCATAAAGTCATCGGCTGAGCCTACGCTCCCGTTGAGCATTCTGCAACAAAGGGCGCAGCAGACGCTGGGGGCGGCCCATCCGATTAATTCCATTACCACCTACCGGCAGCCCGACCGTAGCTGGGAATTCATGGCCTACCAGGAAAACGATACCGCCCTTACCTATTTTGGTGTGCTGGGCTATTATCAGTCCGTCTTCCTCAACCCATACACCGGGGCCGTGACAGGAGTACGGGATTATAAATACGATTTCTTTTCCATCGTCAAATATATTCACTGGAGCCTCCTGCTCAATACTGACTATGGTCAGCCTATCGTGGGATGGAGCACCCTGATCTTTGTGCTCCTGCTAATCACGGGGATCGTATTATGGTGGCCCAAAAAATGGACCAGGGTATATAAAGACCGTAGCTTTAAAATAAAATGGAAGGCGTCCTTTAAACGGGTGAATTATGACTTGCATAACGTGCCGGGTTTTTACAGCCTTTTTCCGGCGCTGATCATCGCCCTGACGGGGTTGGTCTTTGCATTTAAGTGGTTTTCCGCGCTGGTATATGTCGCCGCCGCCGGCACGACTACGCCGCCCTCGCAGGTGAATATAAGATCCGTCAAACCTGCTCTCGCCGCCGCTTCCCCCCTGGACGATGCCTTCTGCCAGGCACTGGAACAACTGCCCCATGCCCGCCGCCTGGTGATTTCCCCTGCCGTAGGAGCCGAAGGCGTCATCTATGTCTATGGCTATAAGGACGGAGAAACCTATTATGGCTTCGATGCCCTGCAATTCGACCAATATAGCGGCCAGCTGCTGCACAGAAGAAATAATTCGGAAAAGAACCGGGGCGAACGCCTGGTTGAAATGAACTATGATATTCATGTAGGGGCCATCGGGGGACTCACGGGCAAGATCATTGCTTTTATTGCAAGCCTGATCTGCGCCAGCCTTCCTGTCACCGGCTTTATTATCTGGTGGGGAAAAAGAAGACGTGCGCCCCGCGCTGCCAGCAGGAATATCCCTATTTTTGCCGGATAATCATATTTATGCGCAAGACCTCCCTGACATTTTTAGTTTTAGCGATCCTGACCTTTATAATAGCCGCAGGATGCGGTAAATCTTCCAGTTCCAATTATACGCCCTGTACGGATGTTGCCCCCGCGACAGACTCCACCGCCCTGCTCAACTTTGCAAAGGCAAATGGGATCACGCCCCTGAAAGACACCACGGGACTCTATTATCAGGTCATTACCCAGGGTTCAGGAGCTGCGCCCACCGATAACTCCCTGGTGTTCATAACTTATACCGGTACCCGTATGGATGGCACTATCTTCGACTCGACCACCAATGCCTCCAAAACAGGCTGGCAGCTGCGTACGCTGATCCCCGGCTGGCGGATAGGTCTGCCAAAGATCCAGGCAGGCGGGCATATTAAATTGCTGATCCCCTCCGCCTATGCTTATGGTTGTCAGGGCGTGCAAAACAATCAAGGGGTGCAGGTTATAGCCTCCAATGCACCCCTCTATTTCGATGTGACCCTCGTCAGCATCCAGTAGAAAAAATCACCGCTGCAATGGTATAGTTATTGCGTAACTTTCGCTTGCATAATACCCCGAGAGTTATGACAAAATACGATGCCATCATCATCGGCTCCGGCCAGGGGGGCAATCCCCTGGCTAAAAAACTGGCCGCTGCTAACTGGAAAGTAGCTCTGATAGAGAGGAAATGGGTAGGAGGCACCTGCATAAATACAGGATGCACCCCTACGAAGACGATGATCAGCTCCGGGCGTATCGCACACCTCATAAAGACCAGTAATACATTCGGCATCCATACGAATGGGTTTTCCGTGAATATGGAAGAAGTGCTGAAACGGAAAAATGAAGTAGTGGTATCATTCCGGGAAAGCGGCACCAAAGGTCTGATCAGCCAGCCCAACCTGGACCTGCTTTTTGGAAATGCGGCCTTCTCCGGTCCAAAAGAGATCACGGTGGTAAAAGAAGACGGCTCACGGGAAATACTCACCGCTGAAAAGATTTTCATCAACACGGGCCTGCGGACGGCCCTGCCTCCTATTCAGGGTCTCGACGAAATTAACTACCTTACTTCCACCTCCATTATGGACCTGATGGAAATACCTTCTCATCTGGTTGTTCTCGGGGGTAGTTATATTGCCCTGGAATTCGGACAGTTATACAGAAGACTGGGAAGTGAAGTGACAATCCTCGAAAGGGGGCCGCATTTCCTCTCAAGGGAAGACGAAGATATTGCCGATGAATTAAAGAAGATCCTGGAAGATGAGGGGATAAATATCCTGGTCAATACTTCCGTTACGGAAATTTCTTCCCCGGGTAAGGAAGTGAATCTGAAGATCGATAGCGGTGGGACTTCCCGGACCCTTACCGGATCGCATGTCCTGGTTGCCGCGGGCAGAGAACCGGATACGACAGGCCTTAACACCGCTGTGGCCGGCATCGGACTGGACCGGCACGGGTTCATACAGGTGAATGACAAGCTGGAGACCTCCATCCCTGGAATTTATGCCCTGGGGGATGTAAAAGGAGGACCGGCCTTTACACATATTTCTTATAATGATCACCTGATCCTTTATAAGAACCTGGTTGAAAAAGGCAATGAAAGCATCGCAGACCGCCTCCTGGTCTATTGTATGTTCACCGACCCGGAACTGGGAAGGGTAGGGTTGTCTGAAAAACAAGCCCGCGAAAAAGGGCTCCGTATAAAAGTGGCAAAGCTGCCCATGAGCAGTGTGGCCAGGGGAATCGAGACAGGAGAGACCCGGGGACTTTTGAAAGCCGTTGTGGACGTGGACAGTAAAAAAATAATCGGGGCCTCTGTCCTGGCTCCGGAAGGTGGAGAATTGATGAGCGTCCTGCAAATGGCAATGCTGGGGGGAATCACTTATGATGTAATAAGGGATAACGTTTTTGCCCACCCTACTTTTTCTGAATCCCTGAATAATCTTTTTATCAAGCTGGATAATGAGTAGGACTATAGAGGTAAAAAATATCACCAAAACTTTCGGCGGATTTACGGCAGTCGACAGTATCTCCTTTGACGTAGAAGAAGGGGAGACCGTTGTGTTCCTGGGAACCAGCGGCTGCGGCAAGACTACCCTCCTTAAAATGATCAACCGCCTCATCGAGCCTACCTCCGGTGAAATTTGGATCCGGGGAGAAAAAATTGATGATCAGCCCGCTACCACCTTACGTAAGGGCATTGGTTATGTATTTCAGAACAACGGTCTGTTCCCGCATTACACCGTCGCCGGTAATGTAGGCATCGTTCCCGGCCTCCTGGGATGGGATAAAAAAAAGATCCTGGCCCGTACTACGGACCTGATGGAAAAACTGCATCTCCCACCCGGTAAATATTTATCGGCTTATCCCCACGAGCTCAGCGGCGGTCAACAGCAAAGGATCGGCCTGGCCAGGGCTTTGGCGGCAGATCCACCCATCTTGCTCATGGATGAGCCCTTCGGAGCCTTAGATCCCATTACCCGGGCCAGTGTAAAAAAAGATTTTTCACGATTGGATGAGCTTCAGCGTAAAACGATCATACTCGTCACCCACGACGTGCAGGAAGCCTTCGAACTGGCAGACCGGATCTTTCTGCTGGACAAAGGGAAAATAGTACAGGCCGGGCGACCGGAGGAGCTGCTCTTCCATCCGGCCAATGAATTTGTACGAACTTTTTTTGAAGACCAGCGTTTTCAGCTGGAAGTGCGGCTGATCGCCCCCGATGACCATACCTCCCTGATCAGGGCATTCACTCATTTTAAGAACAGACCCAGCTGATGGACCAACAGCAAAGCCTTTGGCAGTTTATGCACCAGGAATCAGCCAAGCTGCTGCAACAGACCCTGGAACATATCGGCCTGACCTTCATCTCCCTGCTGATAGCTGTCCTCATCGGACTCCCCCTGGGCATTTATATAACCAGGCATAAAAAAGCAGCCGGCTTTGTCCTGGGGGCGGTAGGCATCTTACAGACCATCCCCAGTATCGCCCTGCTGGGATTTATGATCCCCCTCCTGGGCATAGGCCCGATACCCGCCATTACCGCCTTATTCCTGTACGCTCTTCTTCCCATCATCCGCAATACTTTCACGGGTATCAGCAATGTAGACCCTGTAGTGAAAGAGGCTGCGGTGGCCATGGGAATGACCAATATCCAGTTGTTGTTTAAGGTAGAGCTGATACTGGCCTTCCCCGTCATCATGGCTGGCATCCGTACGGCGACCGTGATCAATGTAGGTGTTGGCACGCTGGCCGCCTATATAGCGGCAGGAGGACTGGGAGAATTTATATTCGGCGGCATTGCTTTGAATAATACCAATATGATCCTGGCTGGCGCCATACCCGCTGCCCTGCTGGCCATCGTCCTGGATTTTCTCCTTAGCCTTGTTCAGAAGCTCAGCAGCAGAAAAAGACGGATAGCCTTATGGTCCATGCCGCTGTTCCTGCTGCTGTTCTCCTCTTTTTACATATTACCCGTGGGAATGAGCTCCCGGCTGCTGGCAGGCTTTACTCCTGAATTCATGGGAAGGATTGACGGAGATATCGGACTCAGGTCCATCTATGGTCTGAAGATCCGGACGGTCGTTATCAGTGACGCGGTGATGTACAAAGCCATCTTTAATAAAAAGCTGGATGTCATCAGCGGGTATAGCACGGACGGGAGATTAAAAGCCTATGATCTTTCCGTATTGGACGACGATAAAAAAATATTCCCGCCTTATTATGCCGCCCCCGTAGTCCGGACAGAGGTCCTGCAGAAATATAAAGAGCTGGCGCCCGTGCTCAACCTGCTGTCGGGAAAGATCAATGACTCCATCATGACGGAATTGAATTACAAGGTGGAATACCTGAACCAGCCTCCGGAAAAATGCGCCCGGGATTTCCTGGTGGCTCAGGGATTGTATAAAGCCCCCCGGCCCCGGCAGGAAGCTCCTCCGGGCGGCACAACCGCAAAAGGATCCGCCATTGGCACCATCCGCCTGGGCTCGAAGATCTTTCCGGAACAGTATATCCTGATCAATATGTATGCGATGCTGATAAGGGGATATACCGACCTGCAGGTGGAGACAAAGACGGGGCTGGGGGGCACGAAGATTTGCTTTGACGCCTTGATTAATAATAAGATAGACATGTATCCGGAATATACCGGAACGGCCCTGCTGGCTATCCTGCATCCGGAGCCCGGAGAGATCAGGCAACTGGGTGGCAACAGGGACCGTGTTTATGATTATGTGCGGCGCCGGTTCGATGAAAAATACCAGCTCTCCTGGCTGGACCCCATCGGCTTTAATAATGCCTATGCCCTGATGATGCGCAGAGGTCAGGCGCAGCAATTGCATATACTTTCCATTTCCGACCTTACCGCGTATCTGGATCGTCCTGAACAAAATTCGCGTTGAGGCGTTCAATGGTACTCTACCGGAATTATAGAAAAAACAAGAAATTATGACCTTATTGGAACAATACCGGGCCATAAGAAAAGCCAGCGAGGAAATCTGCCGGCCCCTTCAGAAAGAAGATTATGTAGTACAACCCGTGGCGGATGTGAGCCCCCCTAAATGGCACCTGGGACATACCACCTGGTTCTGGGAGACATTCCTGCTGGAAAAACATCAGTCAGGCTATAAGGTCTTCAACCCGGAGTACAATTTCGTTTTCAACAGCTATTATGAGACGATAGGGGCAAGAGTGATACGTACCGACCGGGGTAACCTTAGCCGGCCTTCCGTGGAAGAAGTATATGCCTATAGACAATACGTGGACAAGGCAATGGGTGAACTGCTTTCGCAGCTGGATCCAGTGAGGGGGGCGGGCGGGAATCCGGAGACATCCGGTATAGACCCCACTCTCCGCGCCGTCATCCTGCTGGGCCTGAACCATGAGCAGCAGCACCAGGAATTGCTATGGTCCGATATTAAATATATCCTGGGCCATAACCCCCTCTTTCCCCCCTGGGCAGACTTCGATATAAATGACAGACCACCCGCCACCGTCTATGGGAAAAGCGAAAAAGTAACGGACACCTTTATACGAATACCGGAAGGCATCTATGAAATAGGATATAAAGGGGATGGGTTTTGCTTTGATAATGAGCTGGCAAGACATAAAGTCTGGCTGAACGACTTTCAAATAGCGGCCTCTCTGGTGACAAATGGGGAATATATCTCTTTTATAGAGTCAGGGGGCTATGAAAATTTTATATATTGGCATGCAGAAGGCTGGGACTGGGTGAAACAGCACCATATCAGGGCCCCCTTATACTGGCATTCTATCGAAGGCAGCTGGTTTTATTATACACTTGCCGGCCTGAGACCCCTGGCCATGGAAGAACCTGTTTGCCATATCAGCTATTATGAAGCGGTCGCTTATGCGGCTTGGAGAGGGCTGCGCCTGCCCACGGAGTGGGAATGGGAAGCCGCATCCGGAGAATTCAGCTGGGGAAAAAGATGGGAATGGACGGAGAGCGCCTACCTGCCTTATCCCGGGTTTAAAAAAGCCGAAGGGGCTATCGGAGAATATAACGGTAAGTTCATGGTAAGCCAGATGGTCCTGCGGGGCGCCAGTGTGGCGACTCCCGCATTCCACAGCCGCAACACCTACCGGAATTTCTTTCATCCGCATCTAAGATGGCAGTTTACTGGCATAAGACTGATTGGGCCACGGGCCCAATGGCCGAAGGCCCATCATTAGATTCGGGCCCTTTTGCGACTCGTCGCAAATGGTCCGCTCAGCCGCCGAAACCGCTCAGCGGCTTCGGCGCTATAATTGCATAGGATAACAGAGATAATAAGGTCTAACTATAAAACAAGCAATATGTTTACTGCTATACTTAACGGTAAAACCACAGGACGCCGTTCGTCATTCCATCATGATGTGATCAACGGCCTGAAGGCATCCAATAAATACCTTCAATCCAAATATTTTTATGATGGCACGGGGGACAGGCTCTTCCAACAGATCATGGCTTGCCCGGAGTATTATCCCACCCGTTGCGAAATGGAGATCCTCCAACATCAATCCGGTAAGATAGCAGCGCTGTTCTGTCAGCAGGATACGCCTTTCGACCTGGTAGAGCTGGGCCCGGGCGACGCTACCAAATCCTATTACCTGCTCCGCGAACTCCTTAAAAACAAGGCGCCCTTTACTTATTATCCCATCGATATTTCATCTAACGTGATCGACTCCCTCGAGGACCGGCTCCCCATAAGCCTTCCCGGCCTGAAATTCCAGGGTCTCAACGGAGAATACCTGGAGAAGATGGAACAGACGGGCAGCTTGTCGGCCCAACGGAAAATAGTATTGTTCATGGGGGCCAATATTGGAAATATGACCCTGCAGCAGGCTATTATTTTTTGCCGGCAGCTGCATGACCGGATGCGACCGGGGGACCTCCTCATGATCGGCTTCGACCTGAAGAAACACCCAAAGACCATCCTCGACGCCTACAACGACAGACAGGGCATCACGGCGGCCTTCAACCTCAACCTCCTGAAGCGGATCAACCGGGAGCTGGATGCTGATTTTGACCTGGAACAGTTTGAACACAATCCCGTATACGACCCTGGTACAGGGGCCTGTAAAAGTTATCTGATCAGTCGTATAGCCCAGCAGGTGCATATCGGGAATGGAGAAACCATCGATTTTGCGGAGAATGAGCCCATCTTTATGGAGATCTCACAAAAATACTCCATCCAGGAGACGGAATACATGGCAAGACAGTCTGGCTTCCAAGCGGTGCACACACTCTTCGACTCAAAAAAATGGTTCGCAGACATTTTATGGGAGAGACTGCCCTAAACCGGGCGGTGATGCAGGCGATTATTAAACGGCGTGGCCGCTTGCCAAACCGGCAATCTCCTGCTGAATAGAAATGGTCTTGTCCGTATTATACCAACGTTGTAATTCTTCCTTGATGTCGTCATAGGCCATCCCATCGGCCCTCATGCGGTAAAATAATTCCTGCAGGGCTGTCGGTCTCGGACCCCAGGTAAATAATACGGCAAGGGAGTCAGTGTCCACGGCGATCAGCTTCGGGATACTCCTGCTGACGCCATTGGTCAGGTATTGATCCATCAGCTCCAGGTTTTCATCCCTCAGCAGGAGCAGCAGCCGGATCAGGGGATTTAATTGGGTAAGTTTCTGCATGACCGGAAGACTCTGCGCCGCATCCCCACACCATCCTTCTGTCAGTACCAGCCAGGTCTGGGGCCTGTTGATGGTCAGGATCCGCTCGTTCACATCCGGCAATACCACGGTCGTCTTGTCCAGGCGGTGCATTCGTTGCTGATTCAAATGGGAATAATGCAGAAAGGCTTCGGAATGGTTGGTCCCGGTCGCTTTCCCCGCCGCCAGCAGCTCATCCACCATTTGTTTATAAGCCTCGTACGACATTGCCTTTTCCAGGTATAAAGGGGCTATCGTCTTTTCAGGCAAGGACAGGGGAGCTTCCATAGTTGTTGTTTTGAAGGGTAAATTTACACTTATATTTGCCTATGCCCAATCTCAACCTTAATAATGAAAAAAATGCTTTAAGTCCTGCGGACAAGGAGTTTGAGAATAACATCCGGCCGGCGGCCATTGAAGATTTTTCAGGGCAGCCCCAATTGATAGATAACCTGAAGGTCTTTATAAAAGCCGCCAGAATGCGGGGAGAGGCATTGGATCATATCTTATTCCACGGCCCACCGGGATTGGGTAAAACTACCCTGTCCCGCATCGTGGCCAACGAGCTGGGGGTAAACATTAAAGAAACTTCCGGACCGGTTATTGAAAAACCGGGTGATCTGGCCGGCCTTCTCACCAACCTGGAACCCCATGATGTACTGTTCATTGACGAAATACATCGTCTTAGCACTGTGGTGGAAGAATATCTCTATGCCGCTATGGAAGATTACCGTATCGACATCATGATCGACAGCGGCCCCAGCGCAAGAAGTATCCAGCTCAATATAAACCCCTTTACCCTGGTAGGCGCCACCACCCGCAGCGGCTTGCTTACAGCCCCTCTTTTATCCCGCTTCGGGATCAAGTCAAGGTTGGAGTACTATAATGCGGAGACGCTGCAGGGTATCATTCTCCGCTCTGCGGGTATATTAAATACAAAGATCACTTCGGATGCATCAGGAGAGATCTCACGCCGCAGCCGGGGTACTCCCCGTATTGCCAATGGCTTGCTTCGACGAGTCCGTGACTTCGCCCAGGTATTGAGTAATGGGGTGATTGATCTGGCTATTACACAACACGCGCTCAAGGCCTTGAACGTGGACGAACATGGCCTGGATGAAATGGACAACCGCATCCTCTCCACCATTATAGAGAAATTTAAAGGTGGCCCGGTGGGCATTACCACCATTGCCACCGCCGTAGGTGAGGAGACAGGCACCCTGGAAGAAGTATACGAACCTTTTTTGATCCAGGAAGGGTTTCTCATGCGTACCCCCCGCGGGAGGGAGGCAACGGCGAAAGCCTATGAACACCTGGGGAAAAAAGGTCCGGCACGGGAAGGGGAACAGTTATTGTTCTAAAACGCGACAGGCGCAGACAATCTGTCTACGCCTGTCGCTGGTATTATTTGTTCGAAAGAATATTACTTCGCTGCCTCCACCGGCGCTACCAGCCTGAAGCCATTGCCATGAATGTTGACGATCTCGATATTGGAGTCATCCTTGAGATATTTACGCAGCTTTGCAATATACACATCCATGCTGCGCCCGTTGAAATAAGTGTCGCTGCCCCAGATCTTCTTCAAAGCCTGCTCCCGGGGTAACAGGTCATTCATATGCTCTGCCAGCATTTTCAGCAGCTCATTCTCTTTGGGAGATAAAGTCTGTGTCTGGCCCTTGTGCGTCAACTCCCTCAGCTTTGGATTGAAATGATAGGAGCCCATTTCAAATTCTTTATTATCCGCCTCTTTGTTCAGATCGTCATTGCGTTTCAGAATAGCCTTTATCTTCAATAACAGCACCTCGCTGTCAAAGGGCTTGGTGATATAGTCGTCAGCTCCCAGTTTATACCCCTGGATAATATCCTCTTTCATCGTTTTGGCGCTGAGGAAAAATAAAGGAATATCCGGATCGACATCCCGTATTTCTTCGGCCAGGGTGAATCCATCCATGTGAGGCATCATGATATCCAGCAGGCATAAGTCAAAACGCTCCCGCTGAAAAGCCGCCAGTCCAAGCCTTCCGTCACGCTCCAGCGTTACATCAAAATCACTCAATTCCAGGTAGTTCTTCAGGACCATTCCCAGGTTCTGATCGTCCTCACATAATAATATTTTGGGTTTCTTTCCTTCCATGATAGTTTATTTAGCTACAAATAAAGATAATTCATTTGCGGGAATGAGTTTCCTTGCGTCTAATTTTTTGTTAATACCCCGGACGGACTACGTAAATTTGCCCCTATGCATCTTACTTCAGACAATAAATTTAAGAAACTGGTTGTAATCGGAGACCGGGTCCTGATCCGCCCCTCCAAACCGAATGAAAGGACCGAATCCGGTCTTTACTTGCCTCCCGGCGTTGGAGAGAAAGAGAAAGTACAGCAGGGATATGTGATCAAAACAGGTCCGGGATACGCTATTCCCATGCCCGTGGACGACGAACCCTGGAAGCACCAGGATGAACAGGTCAAATATATACCCCTGCAGGCCAGGGAAGGAGACATCGCTATCTTTCTGGTCAGTGGCGCCACAGAAGTACTCTATGAATCCGAAAAATATTTCATCGTCCCGCAAAGCGCCATCCTTATGCTGGAGAGAGAGGAAGATATATAAAATCGTATTCCCTTATCTTTGTCAGCTTTAGAAAGAAAGATATTAAGAAAAACGCATGGACGCAAACTACAATCCAGACAAACAACACACCTTAGCATCTGTCGTGAGCATATCCGGAACGGGGTTACATACCGGTATCAATGTCGATATGACGTTAAAGCCCGCCAACCCCGGTTTTGGTTACCAGTTCCAGCGGATTGACCTGCCCGGCCGGCCTATTATCAAGGCCGATTGTGACCTGGTCACCGATACTTCCCGGGGAACTACCCTGGAAGAGAATGGTGCTAAAGTCAGCACCGTAGAGCATGTGCTGGCCGCTCTGGTAGGGATGGGAGTGGACAATTGCCTGCTGGAGATCAATGGACCCGAGATACCCATTATAGACGGAAGCTCCGAACCTTTCGTAGAGATTATCGAGGAAGCGGGCGTACTGGAACAGGAAGCGGCCAAATCATGGTACAGCATCGATACGAACATCACCCATTATGACGAGAAGAAAAGAGTGGAGATGGTGGTGATGCCCGCTATGGAATATAAGGTCACTACCCTGATCGACTTCAATAGCCCCGTCCTGGGAACCCAACACGCCGGATTGAAGACCATGCGGGATTTCAAGACGGAAATATCGCCTTGCCGCACTTTCTGCTTCCTCCATGAGCTGGAAATGCTGCTGGAACACAACCTGGTCAAAGGCGGCGACATCAATAACGCCATTGTTGTGGTAGATAAACCTGTCACGGAGGAAGAAATGGAACGCCTGGCCAAGGCTTTTAAAAGAGATAAGATTGAGGTCAAGAGCGGAGGATACCTGAATAACCTGGAATTACGCTTCCCCAATGAACCGGCACGCCATAAACTACTGGATGTAGTGGGTGATCTGGCCCTGATCGGTTATCCCATTAAAGGGCATATTATAGCCAACCGGCCCGGACATTCCACCAATGTTGACTTTGCCAAAAAGATCAAACAATATATTAAAAAAAACAAACATTTAAAGAATATCCCGGTATACGACCCTAATCAGCAGCCCATTTTCAACAGCCAGCAGGTGGAAAAGACCTTGCCACACCGCTATCCCTTCCTTCTGGTGGACAAGATCATAGAACTTACTGACAAACATATCGTTGGCGTCAAGAATGTCACCTTTAACGAACCTTTTTTCGTGGGCCACTTCCCTGGGAATCCCGTCATGCCGGGAGTTTTGCAAATAGAAGCCCTGGCGCAGACAGGAGGCATCCTCTGTATCAATGCCATGCCTCCGGGTGACTATGACACCCTGTTCCTGAAGATCGATAATTGCAAATTCAAAAGCAAAGTAGTGCCAGGCGATACCATGCTGCTCAAAATGGAACTGCTGAGCCCGATCCGCCGGGGCATCTGCGAGATGAGAGGAACCGTGTATGTAGGGAATAAAGTGGCTACGGAAGCCGACCTGATGGCACAACTGATAAAGAGAAGTTAAGAGAGGGCAAACAGAAGTTTATTTAGGTTATTTGTGGCAAATAAGTTTATTTTTGTGCGAATGCAGGAATAGGCGCAGCATTTTTTATGAAGAAGGATACCGCAATCCATAAGGAAGATTCAATAACAATGGAAAAAACTGGAAATCAATCAATTGATAGTCGAATGATCCATTCTCTCACCTCTATTCATCCGGATGCCCGCCTCGGTGCCCGTGTAAAAGTGGATCCATTCACGATGATTCATCAGAATGTGGAGATTGGAGAAGGGACCTGGATAGGAAGTAATGTGACGATCATGGAAGGGGCCCGCATCGGAAAGAATTGCCGGATCTATCCTGGAGCTGTCGTATCTGCTGATCCTCAGGATCTTAAATTTGACGGAGAAGAGACTACCGTAGAAATAGGCGATAATACCACCATCCGTGAATTCGTAACGATTCACCGGGGTACCCGTGATCGCTGGACGACCAAGGTGGGCAAGAATTGCATGATCCTGGCCTATAGCCATATAGCACATGATTGTATCATCGGGGATAACTGTATCCTCAGTAATAATTCCCAGGTGGCGGGACACGTGGTCATGGGTGATTGGGTGATCCTGGGAGGGATGTGCGCCATTCACCAGTTCGTAAAGGTTGGCTCCCATGTGTTTATCGGGGGAGGCTCCCTGGTGGGGAAGGACATTCCACCCTATATCAAGGCGGCCCGTCTGCCTTTGAGCTACTCGGGGGTCAATTCTGTGGGCCTCAAACGCAGAGGTTTTACCATCGATAAGATCAATCATATCCTGGACATCTACCGGGTCATTTACAATAAAGGAATGAATACCAGCCAGGCGCTTGAATTCCTGGAAGAGGAATTCCCTGCCAGCGACGAAAGGGATGAGATCGTCACCTTTATCCGGGAAAGCGGTCGCGGCATTATTAAACGCTACAGCAAAAGCAGCTTTGATGAGGATTACGCTGATTGATGCAGGTAAACGCTTCAACCGCGATTGGATCTTTCGTCATCTCCATTACGAATTTATAGAAGGGCATACTTATGCGATCACCGGCCCCAACGGGTCGGGAAAATCCACGCTGTTGCAGGTCATAGGCGGGGCTGTCGGTATCAGCGAAGGCAAGACCTTGTACCGGGACCCGGAAGTAACTGCCGAACAGGTATTTAAACAAATTGCTATCGCCGCCCCCTATCTCGAGCTGATCGAAGAAATGACCGCTGCGGAATTCCTGCAGTTTCATCAGTCCTTCAAGCCCTTCCTTTCCTCCTGTACCATTCCGGATATCCTCGCGCAGGTGGGTCTTAAGGATGCCGCGCACAAACAGATACGCTATTATTCATCTGGTATGCGGCAAAGGGCACGTTTGGCCCAGGCCATCTTCTCCGACACCCCGGTGGTTTTGCTCGACGAGCCCTGTACTAATCTGGATGGGCAAGGCATTGCCCTCTACCGGCAGCTGGTCAGCGAATATTGCAGGGGGCGATTGGTGATCGTCAGCTCTAATGACGTGCAGGAATATGATTTCTGTGAGAAGACCCTCTCAATGGCGGATTACAAATAAGATCGGCGCCCGGCCGACGGGCGATGCGGCGGTAATCGGCAGTGTGACGGCTGACCAACCCGATGCGGATAGGCTTATCGTTGACTCGCGATCAGCAGGTTCAGGTCCGTATACTTCAGGTCAAATCGTTGGCTGAGATGGAAATTGGTCAGGGCGCCCTTGAACAGGTAAATGCCGCTGCGCAGGTGTATCTTATGCCATACCAGGTTCTCGAATCCCCCCTCTTCTCCCGCCTCCAGCAACAAAGGCATCAGTACATTACTGATGGCATGGGAAGCCGTTCGGGCAAAACCCGAAGGAATATTGGGTACGCAATAGTGAATGACCCCATATTTCATAAAGATGGGATGCTCATGGGTGGTGATCTCGGAAGTCTCGAAGCAACCGCCCCGGTCAATGCTCACATCGATGATGACACTGCCCGGCCGCATATTGCTCACCATCTCGTCCGTAACGACTACGGGCGTACGGCCTGTTTGGGAAGAAAGGGCGCCCACTGCTATTTCGCAGGTTTTCAGCTGTTTGGCCAGGATCCGGGGCTCCATTACCGAAGTCCACATACGCTGTCCGATATTCACCTGTAACCGTTTCAGCCGGTAAACGCTGTTGTCGAACACCTTTACGGAGGCTCCGAGGGCCAGGGCCGCTCTCGCAGCAAACTCCCCTACGATACCCGCTCCCAGGATAATTACTTTGGTAGGAGGGATGCCGGAGATACCTCCCAACAATACTCCCTTGCCATGATTGGCCGAACTGAGATATTGCCCCGCAACCAGCATAACGGCGCTGCCGGCAATCTCGCTCATGCTGCGGACGATAGGATAAGTGCCGCTGTCGTCTTTCAGGTTTTCAAAGGAAATACCCGTAATACGCTTGTCCATCATTTTTTGCAACAACTCCGCTTTCATGGCGGAAAGATGGATAGGGGAGATGACTATCTGATTCAACTGCAGCAGGGGCAGGTCCTCTTCTATCACCGGGGCGCTCTTTACCAGGATGGGCGCTTTTAAAACCTCTGCTTTATCATATACGATCCGGGCGCCGGCTTCACTATAATCTTTATCCCGGTAATGCGAGGCTTCACCGGCATTATGCTCGATGATCACTTCATGGCCATTGCTGACCAGCACTCCAACCGCATCCGGTGTCAGGGCAATTCGATTTTCCTGGAAAGCCGTTTCCCGGGGGATCCCGATATGCAGTGGCACTCCCTTGGGCTTTACGTCCAGGGTTTCTTCCAATGTTTCGTAGCTGAAGGAGGTACTGATGATCGGTTTTTGCTGCGACATGCGTCTTTCAAATTACAATTTAAATGCTTGCCGATAAAAAATTGAACAAAAATAATTTTTTACCGGCAAACCATAATGTCTGTACTTTCGGCTTTGAAGCCTCAAGTACGAATTGGGCGGAGCCCAATTTGGGATTCAAGCCGAGATTTTCCGGGTAAACGGATCCAACGCTTCGATCTTCACCTCCACAGTATCCGGTGGAAAAATCCCTGGAGCCCTGTCCGGCCATTCCACCAAACAAAGCTCTCCACTGTAGAGGACATCTTCCACCCCCGCCCTCAGTGCCTCTTCCTCATCTTTTAACCGGTAAAGGTCAATGTGAAAAATTTTCCCGCCGGGATACTTATATTCATTGATAATGGAAAAGGTAGGACTTCCCACCGTATCAGTCACCCCTTTGATCGTACACAACGCATGGATAAAAGTGGTCTTTCCCGCTCCCATGCTCCCATGAAAGGCAAAGACCTTTTGCAAGAGGTGCCGCTGCCAGAACTTTTCAGCGGAAGACAGGATCTCCTGCAAATGAAAACAGATTTCCATGTCGCAAAGATATTATTTTTGCATATAAGCAAATGGAAACAATTAACTGGAAAATAGACGGAATGAGCTGCTCCACCTGTGCGCTGACGATCAGTAAATACCTGGAGAAGAAAGGATTGCAGAACATAAAGGTGAGCCTCGCCAGCGGTGATGTCAGTTTTGATACGCCCGGACCGTTTGACCGGCAGCAACTGCAGAAAGGGATACAAGACCTGGGTTACGCCGTTGCAAAAGAAGACAGCCCGGCTGCAGGGGCCGGAAAACCTATGAACAGGCACCTGCGCTATCTGTTATTCTGCCTGCCTTTTACCCTTATCCTGCTCCTGCATATGGCAGGAGACTACCTGCCTCTCCACTGGTTGATGTTTCCCTGGGTACAATTTGGTCTTTGTCTCCCTGTCTACATCGCAGGCATGAATTTTTTCGGCCGCAGCGCCATCAAAAGCATCGCAAACGGCCTGCCCAACATGAATGTACTCATTGCGGCCGGCGCAACCGCCGCTTTTTTATATAGTCTTACCGGCACGATGTTCGGTCTGGGGCCTGACTATCAGTTCTATGAAACGGCCGCATCCATCATCACCATCGTATTCCTGGGCTATTATATAGAAGACGCCTCCATCCGGACCACCCAGCAGGCCCTGACCAGCCTGGTGAAGTCACAAAAGACCATGGCGAATATGATTGCTTTTGACGACCAGCACCAGGAACAGATCTTCCCACTGGAGAATACACAGTTAAGGACCGGTGACCTGGTCCTTATCCGGTCCGGTGAACAGGTGCCGGCGGATGGTAAGATCCTTTGGGGAGAAGCCTCTGTAAACGAAGCCATCATTACCGGGGAGAGCCTGCCCCTGGAGAAAAAAGCGAAGGATACCCTGGTGGGCGGGAGCCTCCTGGTATCGGGCGTCGTAAAGGTACAGGTGACGGCAGCTGCCGCAGACTCCGTCCTGGCGAGTATTGTCCGGATGGTCCAACAGGCCCAGGGAGAAAAGCCCCCCATCCAGCAGCTGGCCGATCGTATCAGCGCTGTCTTTGTCCCTGCTGTGTTGATCATAGCCGTCCTCACCTTTGGAGGTAATTATTGGGCACAGCACGGGCTCGCCGCTTCCCTGATGCGGGCCATCGCCGTACTGGTGATCGCCTG
The DNA here is from genome assembly GCA_035492545.1 of Puia sp. Classification (GTDB taxonomy): domain Bacteria; phylum Bacteroidota; class Bacteroidia; order Chitinophagales; family Chitinophagaceae; genus Puia. The sequence continues at coordinate 22,470 of DATJJD010000118.1, read as the reverse complement.
CCCCTGCGCCATGGGCCTGGCCACCCCCGCGGCCATCGCCGTCGGCCTGGGCCGGGCAGCCCGGCAAGGCATCCTCTTCCGGAATGCCAAAAGCCTGGAATCCTTTAAAAATATCCGCCAGGTAGTGTTCGATAAGACAGGCACCCTGACGACCGGTAACTTCTCCATCAGCGACTGGCGCCAGACAGATGACAGCGTCACCCCGGAAGAATTCCGGCAGATCACTTTCTCCCTGGAAAAATATTCCACTCATCCCATCGCCCGGTCCATTACGGGAGAGTGGCGGCAAAAGAATCCCCTTTACTGGACAAAAATAGAAGAGCTGAAAGGGCTGGGTATGCGCGCCTGGACAAAGACCGGAGACAGCTACCTGGCAGGCTCCTATAAAATGGCGTCCGCACTCACCTCCGATGGGTCCCATAATGTATACATCGTCCGTAACGACCGGCTGCTGGGCTGGATAGACGTAAAAGATACCATTCGACCTGAAGCGGCGGCTGTTATTCAGCAACTTCACAAGAAAGGCATCCATACCATCCTGCTCAGTGGAGACAGGCAGGCAGCCTGCGACCAGGTGGCGAAAGAGACAAGAATACAGGAGGTGCTGGCAGAACAGACCCCCGCACAGAAGCTGGAACAGATCATCCGGCTTAACGGACAAACCCCTACTGCCATGATAGGAGATGGGATCAATGACGCCCCGGCCCTGGCAGGGGCTACCATCGGCATATCCATGAGCGAGGCCTCTCAGCTGGCTATGCAGACAGCGGATGTCGTACTCATCGGTCATGGACTGCAACAGCTTCCCATCGCCCTGGGATTGGGGAAACATACCTTCGGCACCATCCGGCAGAATTTGTTCTGGGCCTTTTTTTACAACATAATTGCCATCCCCGTTGCCGCTGCCGGCCTCTTCACCCCGACCCTGGCCGCCCTGGTAATGGGGCTAAGTGACGTGGTGCTGGTTTTCAATTCCCTAAGGCTGTTTGTAAAAAAAGTGGCCTAACTTCAGGGGCTCGGCATTAATTAGGCGGAGCCTAATGAGTACTTTCCCGAGCCAAGCGAAGGGAACGACCTAGGCGGACCGTGTCGAAGCAGGTCCAACGAAGGTCTGTCCCAAGGCCGAAAGTACATTCCGTAATCAGCAATATGCAACCTCTCGATATACTACAGCAATACTGGCATCATAAGGTCTTCCGGCCTTTGCAGGAAGAGATCATCGCCTCCGTGCTGGAAGGAAAGGATACCCTGGCCCTCCTCCCTACCGGTGGAGGAAAATCGCTTTGCTTCCAGGTGCCCGCCATGGCCCGCCCGGGACTATGCCTGGTCATCAGCCCCCTTGTCGCCCTTATGAAAGATCAGACAGACCACCTGCGCCGGAAAAATATCACCGCTTTTTCTCTTAACTCGGGCATGAGCCGCAAGGAAGTGATCAATACCCTGCAACTGGCGGGACATAGCAATTGTAAGTTTTTGTATGTGTCCCCCGAAAGGCTGGAGACAGATCTTTTTGCCGAATATCTTCCTTCCCTGCCCGTTAACCTGGTGGCTGTGGACGAAGCGCATTGCGTATCGCAATGGGGGTACGATTTTCGACCTACCTATCTTCGTATTGCCGCCTTGAGGGAACAGCTGCCGCAGACGCCCATTCTTGCCCTCACCGCCTCCGCTACTCCCGACGTGCTGGAAGATATCACGGACAAGCTACAGCTCCGCCAGCCAGCCTTGTTTCGTGGCTCTTTCACCCGGCCTCATCTCTCCTATAGTTTTTTCAAAGTGGATTCCAAGATCCATAAGATCGCGGAGATCCTCCGAAAAGTCCCGGGTAGCAGCATCGTCTACTGCAAGACCCGCCGTGCGACGGGAGAGCTCAGCGAGCAATTGGGCCGGATGGGCTTTCGGGCAGGCGCCTATCATGCAGGCCTTACCCAGGAAGAAAGATCACGGAGGCAGGACGACTGGATAAAAGACAGGATACAGGTGGTCGTTAGTACCAATGCCTTTGGCATGGGCATCGATAAATCCGCCGTGCGCACCGTCATACATGCGGACCCGCCCGATTCCGTAGAGAACTATTATCAGGAAGCCGGTCGGGCCGGCAGGGATGGCGATAAAGCGTACGCCGTACTGCTGGCCGGCCAGCAGGATCTTGCCCAGCTGGAAACCCTGCCGGACAAAAAATTCCCCTCTCCGGAACAGATCCGGCCGGTATACCAGGACCTGATGAACTACCTGCAGCTTCCCATTGGCAGCGGAAAGGGAAATTATTATGATTTTGACCTCTCCGCCTTTGTAAATAAATTCCGGATAGACCATCAGACAGCATTGAATACGATAAAAGTGTTGGAGCAGGAAGGGCTGATGAACTTCCAGCAACAGGTATTCCTGCCTGCAAAAGCGCGCTTCCTCACCAATAAAGAGGCCCTTTATGATTTTGAAAAAGATCATCCTACCCTGGAACCGCTGATCGATGCGCTGCTCCGCACCTACGAAGGGATCTTTGATCAGGCCGTGCCCATCCGGGAGAAACAGCTGGCATTCATAACAAGAAAAGAAGCCGGTCTGATAGTGGAAGAACTGATACGGTTACAGGCCTTTCACATTATTGACTACATCCCCCAAAAGACCACTCCCCAACTCTACATTATCCGGGAGCGGCCGGCAGCGGAAGACCTGTATATCGAACCCATCAGCTATCGTATGCGGAAGGAGAGGTATGCAACACGCATCCGCACGATGATCCGGTATGGACAATTAAAAGAGGAATGCAGGAGTCGTTTCCTGGCAAATTATTTTGGGGACAAACAGGCAACGGATTGCGGGATCTGTGATAACTGCCGGGCGAGACGGTAATAGATTGCCGGCGATACTGGGGATTAAAAATAAATGCGGCCTAATTAGGCCGCATTTATTTTTTTATATATTTTTGCGCTGTAACCGACCCACCATTTTTTGCTTAGCAATACTGACAGTTAACGAAGGCAAAAAAATGGCATGTTAGACAATCCACCAATGGGGTTGCGCTCAAATGCCTTTTTTGCCTTCGGCCGTCGAAAGACGGTGGCCTTGTCAGGGCTGCTAAGCAAAAGGACAGGCGAGTTCAACCCCATTAGTATGGAAAAAAATTATCTCATCGATTTTAGGAGTGTGATAACGGAAGACTTGCAGGAAAAATGCAGGACGGCCCATGAGCATGCCCCTATTTCCACGCATCAATTTGTGCTGGAGTTTTATTATTCGCTAGGCGAGGCGGTTTGCCAGATTAAAAGAGTGCTGGGGCCACATGATGAGCACCTGTTGGAGTTTTCCCGGCAATTGTACGATATCTGCCCTGACATAGAAGAGGGCTGGTTTTCCCTGGTCCATCTCAAAAGGGTGCTAGTCTTTTACCAGGCCTACCGGGACATTAAAGACGACCACACGTGGATTGCTATTCGCAAACTGAGTTGGCATCATCATATCAAACTTTTATGCAGAATAAAAGAGAATGATCAGCGGCGGTTTTATCTATTGACGGCGGCGGCGAATAATTGGACCTGCGAAACCTTATGTTTTAAGATTAAAAACAACCATTACCAAATACAGGGTCGGATGTTATCGAATTTCAGCATAACGTTGCCATCGATGTTGGCCGGACTGGCCCAGTCCGTCTTTATGAAGAAATACTTTTTCGGATTTGTCCGGGAGCCGGAGGGCAGGACCATTACTGAAAAAGAACTGGAAGAGGCTATTATAGCTAATATGGAGGAATTCTTGAAAGAAATGGGGCCGGGTTTCGCCTTTCTCCGCCGCCAGTACAGGATGAACGGGGGTATCTGCGATTTGATTCTGTATCATACCCGTTTGAAAAGTCATATCATTATCGAAGTGAAGATAGGACCGTTTAAACCAGAATATGTAGGAAAGCTGATTACCTATCTGCATTCGGCGGATAAAGAATTAAAGGGGGAAGGCGACAACGATACCATCGGCATTATTCTCTGCGGATCTGCTAACGGTGGGATAGAGGAAAATCCCTTAGAGAAATGTCGCTGTCCGATCGGGGTAGCCACCTATCAAATCGGGGGATAGTACTTTTCTTATCTGGCGGATGGTTATTCCCTGCCGATCTTACACTTTCTCTCCCAACAGCTGTTTCACCAGATCTTCCAATTCCTTCAGCCTTTTTTCCAATTCCGGCAGATTCCTGCTCAACGCCTGGCTTCGCAGTGCACTGGTATATTCAAAGGCGGGCGATCCGGTGACGGCGCCGCCGGGATTCTTGATGGATTTACTGACACCGCTCTGGGCATTGATCTTTGCCCGGTCCGCGATCTGTATATGTCCTACGATGCCTGCCTGACCGCCGATCATAACATGGCTCCCGATCTTGGTGCTGCCGCTTACCCCGGCCTGCGCCGCGATGACAGTATGATGCCCTACTTCCACATTGTGCGCGATCTGGATGAGATTGTCCAGCTTGGCCCCTGTCCGGATAATGGTCGACCCGATCGTAGCCCGGTCGATCGTGGCATTCGATCCGATCTCTACATAATCCTCTACCACCACATTGCCGATCTGCGGCACTTTTTTGAAAGTGCCATCCGTTTGTGGCGCAAAGCCGAATCCATCACTGCCGATCACGGAGCCGCCATGAATGGTGACATGGGCACCGATCACACAGTCATGATAGATCTTTACTCCAGGGTTCAGGATTGAATTATCCCCGATCTTCACGTTATTCCCCAAATAAACCTGGGGATGGATCTTCACGTTGTTCCCGATCACCACTCCTTCTCCCAGATATGCAAATGCGCCGACAAATACATTTTGCCCCAGAGTAGCCGTCTTGGCGATATAGGAGGGCTCCTGGATGCCGGTAAGCTGCTGCGCGACAATTTCCTGGTATTTTGCCAGCAGGCTGGCAAAAGCAGTATAGGCGTCCGGGACACGGATCAGGGTGGCGTCAATGACCTGCTTTAGCTCCTGTCCCTCATTGACGATGATGATGGAAGCAGCTGTCGTATATAAATGCTCTTCGTATTTAGGATTGGCCAGGAAAGCCAGCTGACCTTTGACGGCTTCCTCGATCTTTCCAAACGACCCTACGGTAACATTGGCATCGCCTTCTATTTTACCGTTGGTGAGCAAGGCTATTTGTGCGGCGGAAAATTGCATAGTTATGTAACGTATAAATGATAAGACCTATTTCAGGTAGCAAATATAAAATTTTTTCACGGCGCTGGCCAATGTTTGCTGAATCAATGCGTTGTCTACCTGGGATATATCCTTGACAGCGCCATTCTTAAACAGTATGTTAATCTTTTCGTCAGAAGGGTCATAGGTGGTATTCACCGCTTGGCCGGTGAATACAAAATAACCCGCTTCCTCCATCGTAATGGATAATTGCTGACTGATCCGCTCTTTCAACTCCCATACGAACGTTGAGTCAAAAGGAGTTGCCTGTAAGCGTACTTTTAACAGTTGCCGGTCGATCAGGCACCGGGACAGGAGGGATAACACCTTGTCCGGATGAAATACCCAGTTCTTGATAGTGCCCATTACGTCATAGTCATCCAGCTGGCAGAACTTATCCAGGTGCCTTTCAATAGGAATAGCCCCTCCTTCCTCCTTTAAAAAGAAGTCCAGCACCGGAGAGGAGGAGGGGACAGGAGTACCCTGAAAAATAAGCTCCTTCGCTCTTTCCAGTATTTTCACCAGCATCTTCTCCGCGCTTAAAACCGTCTTGTGCAGATAGACCTGCCAGTACATCAGCCGTCTCGACACAAGGAATTTTTCTATAGAATAGATCGCCTTTTCCTCCACCATCAACTCCCCCTCATACACGGTAAGCATTTTCAGGATCCGGTCATATCCGATCACCCCTTCCGAGACACCCGTAAAAAAACTGTCCCGGGTCAGGTAGTCCATCCGGTCCGTATCCAGCTGCCCCGAAACCAGCTGATGGAGATATCTTCTGGGATGCTCGTTCTTAAAGATGCGGATAGCTGTCCCCAGCTGCCCCCCAAAACAGGTATTCAGGGCCTCCATGATCGAAATGGAAATATCCTCGTGACCTGTCTCCCGGATCAGCACATTTTCCAGTGCGTGGGAGAAAGGGCCATGCCCGATATCATGCAGCAGGATTGCGATTTTCGCCCCCAGCGCTTCTTCTTCGCTGATGGGAATTCCTTTTCGCCTCAGCTCGGCCAGGGCGTCACACATCAGGTGATAGGCTCCCAGCGAATGGTGCAGACGGGTATGAACGGCGCCGGGATAGACCAGGTGGGCAAAAGCCATCTGATGGATACGGCGGAGCCGCTGGTAATAAGGATGGGCGATGATATCCAGTAAAAGAGGATGGTCCAAAGTAATAAAGCCGTATACAGGGTCATTGATGATCTTACGCGATGGTTGAGACATTCCTGTTTTGATTTTGTTAAAACGACCTAAAAGGACCTCCAAATCTACAAATGCAGGTCGGATAATTTACATTTGACGCCGGGATTTGTTAATTTAACCGAAAATCCCAAACCGGGCGGTGCACGGTTGTGAACAAAGCCCTTAGGCTGAAGTTCACCGACATTAAACTTATTTCGCAAAGAATTATTTTTCAGCTAATTCTTTGCAGAAATCCTTACCCACTCAAAAACAAATCTATGGCTTTAGGCAAAATACTCTGGGTTGACGATGAAATAGAAAGCTTGCATTCTCAGATCCTCTTCCTCGAAAATAAAGGATATGAAGTGACAGCTATGACAAATGGCTTTGATGCGATTGACTTTGTAAAAGAACATCCTGTGGATGTGGTCCTGATGGATGAGACCATGCCCGGGATCACCGGCCTGGAGACGCTGGCCAAGATCAAGGAAGCCAACCAGCAGATACCCGTTGTGCTGATCACCAAGAATGAAACGGAAAATCTCATGGATGAGGCCATCGGCAGCCAGATCACCGACTATCTTATCAAACCGGTAAACCCCAATCAGGTACTGCTCAGCCTTAAAAAGATCATCGATAACAAAAGACTGGTATCCGAAAAGACCACCACCGCCTACCAGCAGCAGTTTCGCAACCTCTTTATGGCCCTGAACAGCAACCCGGATTACAATGAATGGATGGAGATCTATAAAAAACTCGTTTACTGGGAGCTGGAAATGGAAAAAAGTGACAGCCCGGAGATGATCGAGATCCTGCAATCCCAGAAACAGGAGGCCAACACGGAATTTTTCAAGTTCGTATCGAAAAATTACGCACGCTGGGTGAACCCAAAATCCGATGAGTCTCCCATCATGTCCCATTCCCTGTTCCAGTTCAAGGTATTACCCCATGTAGAGAAAGGGATCCCCACCTTTTTTATCCTGCTGGACAACCTGAGGATCGACCAGTGGAAAGCCATTCAACCCATCTTCGCGGAAAGTTTTCGCATATTGGAGGAAGATAGTTTCTACAGCATACTGCCCACGGCTACTCAATATAGCCGCAATGCCATTTTCTCCGGGTTGATGCCTATCGATATTGAGAAACAATTCCCCTCTCAATGGAAGAATGATGATGAGGAAGGGGGTAAGAACCTCTATGAGGAAGAATTTTTCCGTGCTCAGCTGAAGCGGCTGAAAAGAGACAATTTGAAGTCCTCTTACACCAAAGTGCTGAATTATCAGGCCGGCCAGGACCTGGTGAATAACATCCACAACCTCCTGAACAATGACATCAATGTCATCGTATATAATTTCGTGGACATGCTCAGCCATGCCCGGACGGAAATGGAAGTGCTGAAAGAGCTTGCCAGCGACGAGATCAGCTATCGCAGCATCACCACCAGCTGGTTCGAGCATTCCCCCCTCCACCAGGCCCTGAAAAAGATCGCAGACAAAAAGATCAATATCATCCTGGCTACCGATCACGGCAGCGTAAGGGTAAAAACTCCCTATAAGGTTATCGGCGACAAACAGACCACCACCAATCTGCGGTACAAACATGGCCGTAACCTCAATTACGAACCTAAAGAGGTACTGGCCTTCCGGGATCCTAAAGAAGCAGGCCTGCCGGTGCCCACCGTTAACTCTTCCTTTATTTTTGCCAGGGGAGACGGCTTTCTCTGTTACCCGAATAACTACAACTATTATGTAAATTATTACCGGAATACCTTCCAGCATGGGGGCGTCAGCCTGGAGGAAATGATCATCCCGGTAATCCGTATGACCAGTAAAGGTTAAACCAGCCCTTTCGGCCCCGGTTCCCCGGCCTTCCCCGCCCCTGTCCGGGTAAAATATTATTCACAATCCCCTGGCCGGTAGTGGATAAGTTTGAAAAAGGGGTTGCCATTAACGCGCTGCTATTCATTAACTTTGTAATGTACTAAATGCCTCTTACGCAGGCAGGGAGGACTCATGAAGTATACACAAACGACGCTCGACAAGATCGAAAGAATATTGGATGAGGTTGAATACATCGTCCGCTATGAAAGAGGCAACTTCCAGAGCGGCTATTGTATCCTGGAACAGAAAAAAGTCATCGTCCTCAACAAGTTCCTGCAGCTGGAAGGCCGTATCAGCACCCTCATCGATATCATCCCCCAATTGAAGATCGATCCGGAGACGTTGAGCCCGGAAGTCCGCAAAATTTATGACGACGTCCTGGCTGCTTACCAGCTCAACGCGGAATAAATATGCCGGAGATGCGTCTCATGGAGAGTCCTTCTTATTCCTTATTTTTGACAAGTGAGTTATCCCACGTTAAAGATCACTTTCCTTGGCACAGGCACCAGTACCGGCGTTCCTATGATTGCCTGCCCCTGTGAAGTTTGCGCCTCCTCCGATAAAAGGGACAAACGGCTTCGTTCCAGCATCCTCGTTCAATCGGCCAGCACCCGCATCGTGGTGGATACTACCCCCGATTTTCGCTACCAGATGCTGCGGGCGGACGTAAAAGAACTGGATGCCGTACTCTTTACCCATCCCCATAAAGACCATATAGCCGGATTGGACGATGTAAGGGCCTATAATTTCTTCCAGCGCAGACCCATGGATCTCTATGCAAATGAAATGACCCAGGAATCTATCGTACGGGAATTTCCCTATGCTTTTGCCGACGTGAAATACCCTGGCATCCCCGATCTCCGTCTCAACAGGATCGATAAAGACCCCTTTGTCATAGGGGACATCACCATTCAGCCCATCCAGGTATGGCACCTCAAAATGCCCGTCCTGGGCTTCCGCTTTGGGAAATTCACCTATATCACCGACGCCAATCGTATTGAAGAGGAAGAGAAAGAGAAGATCAGGGGCAGCGAACAGATCGTATTGAACGCCCTCCGGCATGAAAAACATGTCTCGCACTATACGTTGCAGGAAGCCATCGCGGAAGTAAAGGACCTGGGAATGCCCCGGGCCTGGTTCACCCACATCAGTCATCAGCTGGGCCGCCACGCCGATACCAATCCCACCCTTCCCCCGGGTATGGAGCTGGCCTATGACGGCCTGGTGATCCAGAGCTAAGGCTTCGCCGCCGCCGATCCGCTCGTCATACCCCCCGGCAACCGGTTGCCCCGGCGGCCCGATAGCCCTGCACCGGCCCCGATAAAATAGTACCATAAAAAAAGGCCGTATAGAAATACAGCCTCGTTCTAACGATTGCTTGCCATATGAAAAAAGGTTGCTATCGCGCATGCACAAACTCACCTGCATCGGGGAGCGATAGTCTTCGGAGGTCGTGGGCGGACTCGAACCGCCGTGAAAGGTTTTGCAGACCCGTGCCTGACCACTCGGCCACGCGACCTTGTTCCCGTCCTGTTATGATCTGCATCGGTCCGACCTTGCAAACCGCAACAATCCGGGAGCACAATATTACAGCATATCTATTAGTCTACAAAATTAGTAGACAATTATTTTTTTAACCCCTCACTTTGTCAGCTTTTTTCTCTTCGTCCGGATAGTAGCGCACTCTCAACGGACCGTTTTCCCTGGTGCTGGCGGCCGTACCCTCCCCGGGCCCGGGCACCCTTTTTGCATTTTTTTAACAGTCGTTAAGTTTATGTAATTCGACCCCGGGAGTTAAACTTTTGCAGTATTCTCCCGTCTATAGATCATAAACTTTTTACGTATGAGGAAAATTGCAATAATCCTGCCAATGGCCGTCCTGGCCATACTGCACTCCTTTGCGCAGACATCTGTGGAACTGATACCTACGGCTGGATACACATTTGCCAGCCGCACGGACTTTTATAGCGACTATGGCCGCATCAATGACGGCCTCAACCTGGGCGGGTCCATAAAATTCAATTTCACCCGCAGCTTTGGCCTCGAAGTCCTTTATAGTCACATGAATACTGAATCAGGGCTCTATTACTATGGCTCTCCCCGTGTAAAGGAATCCGGCGGCGACCTGTCCCTGGACTATATCATGGCCGGACCCGTCACGTCCTTCAGTATCCCTAACTCCACGGTGCGGCCCTTTGTAGGCGTAATGTTGGGAGCTGCCATCCTTACACCCGGCGGTAATAGCGCGGACTATTCCAGCGATACCCGTTTTGCCATGGGTGTACAGCTGGGTACGAACATTTATATGTCCCCAAGGTTTGGCCTGCAGCTGAAAGCCCAGCTCCTGGCTCCCGTCGATGCCACGGAAGGAGGTTACTATTATAGTAATTATGGATCTGGCGGCGGTATTTCCACTTACTCCGATATTTACCAGTTTAGCCTGAATGCCGGCCTGATCATTGGCCTGGGAAGAGTGCTGCCGGCCCGGACCTACCACAGGACCCGCTCTTACAGACCCCGTCCCCGGCCATATCGTTATTACTATTAATCCATTGACCGGCGCGAGCCGGTTTTTTTTAATATACTATGCTAACAATCGTTAGTTTTTATAAAAAATTATATTAACTTGCAATATATTCCGGTAAAAGCCGGTTAATAGATTGCCAATAATGATTGTTTGCCAAGTGTTGCCAGGCAATAACCTCAGGTTGTTGCCTGGTTCTTTTAAACACTAAGGAATATAAAAGGTGCTTACATGGAATTTTCAAAAGATGAAATTACGCAGCAGGTAGCCTCGACGGCCCGTGACTTTGCCTTACAATATATTAAACCCCATGTAATGGAATGGGATGAAAGCCAGCAGTTCCCCCAACAGATCTTTAAAGAGATGGGTAAGCTGGGGCTGATGGGAGTATTGGTGCCGGAAGAATACGGCGGGTCCGGTCTTTCTTATATTGAATATGTTACCGTCATACAGGAGATCGCAAAGGTCTGCGGATCTATTGGGTTGAGCCTGGCTGCTCACAACTCCCTTTGCACCGGGCATATCCTTGCCTTTGCTAATGAAGAACAAAAAAGAAAATACCTTCCGGGACTTGCCAGCGCAGAATGGCTGGGAGCCTGGGGACTGACAGAAGCCAATACAGGTAGCGACGCGGGTAATATGAGCTGCACAGCCGTGAAAGAGGGCGATGAATGGGTCCTCAACGGTACGAAATGCTGGATCACCCATGGCCGCAGCGGGGATATCGCCGTAGTAGTGGCCAGGACAGGAGAGCCCCGGACGAAAGACAATGCTACCGCCTTTGTTGTGGAAAGAGGGACGCCTGGGTTTAGCGGCGGAAAAAAAGAGAACAAATTAGGCATGCGTGCCAGCGAGACCGCCGAGATGATCTTCGACAACTGCCGCATCCCGGATGCCAACAGACTGGGGAATGTAGGAGCGGGGTTCAAACAGGCGCTCAAAGTCCTGGATGGCGGCCGTATCTCCATCGCAGCCCTCTCCCTGGGCATCGCTAAAGGCGCCCTGGAAGCCGCTCTTCAGTACTCAAAGGAAAGACATCAGTTTGATCAGCCTATCTCGAATTTTCAGGGCATCTCCTTCAAACTGGCCGATATGGCTACGGAGATAGCTGCCGCGGAGCTCCTGACCCTGCAGGCCGCCGACCTGAAAAATAAAAAGCTTCCCATGACCAAGGAAGCGGCCATGGCTAAATATTACGCCAGCGAAGTGGCTGTCAGGACAGCAACAGAAGCTGTTCAGATCTTCGGCGGTTATGGATATACAAAGGATTTTCCCGTGGAGAAATTTTACCGGGACAGCAAGCTCTGCACCATCGGTGAAGGCACCTCTGAAATTCAAAAACTGGTCATCGCCCGCGAAGTGCTAAAAGACTAGACCTAACGCTGGCAGGCCCTCTCTGGCAGAGGCCTAGGGCATAAAGTCATCATCGGGCTTCGTGCCATACTTGTCGAAAAGCTTGTCAATGGCGCCCGCAAACAGGGGAAATTTTTCTTTCGTAAAAACTTTTATTACTTCAATGGCTTTGTAAGCCTGTTCTTCCGTGAGCCCTTCGGCCTTCATACGATTGAGCAATTCCTCCATATAGTAATATATTTAAAACGAACGACCTGCTCATAAGCAGGTCGTTCGCTATTTAATAATCAGCTTATGCTACTTTGAGCAGGTTCATCTTGCTCTTGTCAAATTTCTTGCGGGCATATTCAAGGTCAAGATGGAACTTGGTTTCCTTGGCGGACGGGAGCTCGAACATGGCATCGGTAAGGATACTCTCGCAGATGCTACGCAGTCCCCTGGCGCCCAGCTTGAATTCCACGGCTTTATCTACCATAAAATCCAATACGTCCAGATCAAAGCTTAGTACGATACCTTCCAGTTCGAATAACTTCTTATACTGGCGGATGAGAGAGTTCTTAGGTTCGGTAAGGATCGAACGCAGGGTCGGTTTATCCAGGGGGTCCAGGTGGGTAACCACGGGAAGACGGCCCAGCAATTCCGGTATCAGGCCAAATGACTTCAGATCCGGGGCATTGACATACTGTAACAGGTTCTTTTTAGCCTGCTCCTGCTGTTCCTTATTCACATTGAAGCCAATGGCATTCGTGTTGATCCGGCGGGCAATGATCTTGTCCACTCCGTCAAAAGCCCCGCCGCAGACAAAGAGAATATTCTGGGTGTTGATCTTGATCAGCTTTTGTTCCGGATGTTTCCTGCCGCCCTGCGGAGGTACGAGTACATCCGTTCCTTCCAGCAGCTTCAGCAGCCCCTGCTGTACACCTTCCCCGCTTACATCCCGGGTAATGGAGGGATTGTCTCCCTTACGGGCGATCTTGTCGATCTCATCGATATAGACAATTCCTCTTTCCGCTGCCGTCACATCATAATTACAAACCTGGAGCAGCCTGGTAAGTATGCTTTCCACATCTTCCCCCACATAACCTGCTTCTGTGAAGACGGTCGCGTCCACAATGGCGAAAGGTACATTCAACAGTTTGGCAATGGTCTTGGCGAGCAGGGTTTTGCCCGTGCCCGTCTCACCCACCATGATGATATTGCTTTTTTCAATTTCTACTTCATTCTCCACTACTTTTTGCTGAAGGCGTTTGTAGTGATTGTATACGGCCACGGACAAAACCTTTTTAGCATCATCCTGTCCGATCACATATTCATCCAGTATACGCTTGATCTCAAGGGGTTTTTTAACCGTTAATTTGAACTGGGAGCCGCCCGGAGCATCTTCCCGGATCATCAGTTCCTGTTGTATGATCTCCTGAGCATGTTCCACACAGTTCTCACAAATATGCCCTTCCTGTCCGGCTATGAGAATCTTCACTTCATCCCGGTTACGGCCGCAGAAAGAACAATGCAAGGTGTTTTTTGCCATTATCTCTTTTTATCAGATTGAACTGTAAATTTAACCCATCTTATTGGATTATGCCAGCAACGTGGAAAAAAGACCCGCTTTCCGCCTCTTTTTAGAGGGAAACCGCTGCAATAACAGCGGTTTCCGATGATGACATTCCCTTAAGTAGGTGAAAATTAATTACTTAGCTTAGAATTTGTCGATGAGATGGTCCACGATGCCATATTCGATGGCCTCTTTGGCGTCCATCCAGTAATCCCTGTCAAAATCCTTATAGATCTGTTCTATTTTTTTACCGCAATTCTCAGCCAGGATACGGGCGCTGACTTCTTTTACCCGTTTGGTCTGTTTGGCCTGGATCTCCAGGTCTATGCTCACTCCCTGCATATATCCTCCCAGGCTCGGCTGGTGGATCATGACCTCGGAATGGGGATAAATAAACCTCCGTCCTTTGACTCCCCCGCTCAGCAGGATCGAACCCATGGAAGCCGCCAGCCCCATACAAAGGGTGCTAACCGGACTTTTCAGCATGCGCATCGTATCGTAGATCACCATGCCGGAAGTTACGATCCCTCCGGGGCTGTTGATAAAGAACTTGATTTCCTCGCCGGGTTTGTCTGCATCCAGCAGCCGCAATTTTGTCACGACCTCCTTGGCCGAGCGGTCGTCCACCGGTCCCCATAACTCCACGCTTCTGCTCTCAAAAAAGTATTTCTCCATCTTTTTTGACAGCATTCCCAGGTCCGGCTTTTCTTCTTTTGGCTCCTTTTCTTCGGGTTCATCGTCCAATCTTACTGGCTTCACCAAATATTGATAGGGATTCATTGTTGTATTTTAAGTTTTAATGATAAATTTTATAGGTTCCTCAGCGTGGAGGAATTACGATTCTTTACCTTCTTTTCTGGGATTCAGCAAAAGGACCTCGTCCACCAGGCCATATTCTTTCGCTTCCAGGGCCGTCAGCCAGTAGTCACGGTCACTGTCTTTTTCCACCTGCTTAGCTGTCTTGCCGGTGTGGAAAGCTGTGATCTCATACAATTCCTTCCTCAGTTTCTTGATTTCGTTGACGGTGATCTCGATGTCAGAAGCCTGGCCCCCGACAGAGCCGCTGGGCTGGTGCATCATAATACGGCTATGCTTTAAGGCTGTACGTTTGCCCTTGGTGCCTGCGCACATCAATACCTGTCCCATAGAGGCGGCCATCCCTATACAGATAGTGGCTACATCCGGAGTGACATATTGCATGGTATCATAAACCCCCAGGCCGGAGTATACGCTGCCGCCGGGGCAATTGATATACATCTGGATATCCCGGTGACGGTCCGTGCTGTCCAGGAACAGCAGCTGGGCGGTGACGATATTGGCCACCTCATCATTGATGGGATAACCCAGGAAAATAATACGATCCATCATCAACCGGCTGTAAACATCCATTACAGCCACATTCATGGGGCGCTCTTCAATAATGTTAGGGGTGAGGTTGGTGACAACATATTTGTTGTAGTCGTTCAATGTATTGCTGGAAATTCCGCGGTGCTTTACAGCATACTTCTCGAATTCATTTGCTGGATTCATAGTTATATTTTTCAATGTTTTAATTCCAATTCTATAGTCAGAATAGTAATTCCTTTCAAATCTCCGTCCAAACTTTCAAACTGCCAAAAAACTGACAGAGTTGCAGGGAAAGATGTTTTTCAACCACCGGATAGGCACCTTAATGCCACTGCCCCGGGACCAGGTCCGGGGCAGCGTACTATTTTTGAAGAGGCCCTTCAGGGCCTAAAGCTCGGGTGCAATTAATGGTGATGGTGCTGATGCTCTTCCTGCATATGCTGGAATTCTTCCCGGGCCACCGGCTTCTCCGTGGGGTGGATCCGGCTCTCTGCCCAACCGAACACTTTCTCCGTCTGGATCCGGTGAACGGTATCTTCCACGAATTTTTTGTCCTGCATCATACGCTGTACATAGTCGGCTATCCAGGGCTGATCTTCTCCACCCATCTGGCCCAACTGTCCGCCCATATAACCGAGTAGCTGCTGTTTGGCAAAAGCCCGGATGTCGTCGGCGCTGACCTCGATGCCATTCTCGTTGACGATCTTATCTACGATGAGGGTCCACTTCAGTTGATTGACAAAAGAAGGGAACTCCTGTTCCACTTCCGCCTGGCTCTTAGGTTTTTCGCCCCCCGTCTGCATCCAGCGTTTCAGGAATGCTTCCGGGAATTCGATATTCGTATGTTCGAGTAATTCATGATAAAGGGTATGCTGTAGCTGGTTGCCACTTTGGCTGTCCCAATAGGCCTGGATGTCTTCGCGGATGGCCTGGCGGAGCTCTTCTACGGTCTTCAGGTCTTTACCGGGATACGCCGTCTTGAAGAATTCTTCGTTCAGCTCGGCTTTTTCTATCAGCCCTACTTTCGTGATCTCCGCCTTGAAATACTTATCGGCAGCAGCAGGATCGCCTTTCGGCAGACCCAGGTCGTTCAGCACCCATTCCCTTTCTTTTTCATCCAGGGCCGTGGAGAGCTGGATGGTGAGGGAGTCGCCTTTCTTCAGACCGATCCATTTGGGACGGGTAGCTTCGTTAAAATATTTTACCAGCAGTGAATTGTCTTTACTGATGCCGCCTTCGATGGGCTGGCCATTGGCGTCCGTCTCGGTGAAATGCAGGTTCAGCACATTCTCATCGTCTGCTACTGCCTCGGGTTCCGTCATTTTGCCATTCCGGGTCCGCAGGCGCTCAACCTCTTCGTCGATCATGGCTTCGGTAACGTCCACTTTGTAACGGGTCAGATTGGCCTTGCCAAGGTCCGTTAAGTTGAAAGCAGGCTTCAGTCCTATTTCAAATGCAAAGGAATAATCAGCCGGTTTTGAAATATCGATCTGGCTGGCGTCATTCTCAGGCAGCGGCAGGGGCTGTGCAAAAATTTCCAGCTTCTCATTGGTCATATAGGTGGTTAGCTCCTTTTCAACAGTCCGTAACACTTCATCTGTAAACACGGAGTTGCCATACATCTTTTTGATCAGGCCGGCCGGCACCATTCCTTTACGAAACCCCGGAATGTTTGCCTGTTTGCCATAATTTTTGAGTGCTTTTTCGAAAGACGGCAGGTAATCGCCCTTCGCTATATTGACGGTGATCTTGTCCGTCAAAAGCCCAATATTTTCCCTGGTTACTGTAGCCATATTAGTATATTATTTTAAATCGGGGGGCAAAGGTAGGTATTTTTCGCGTAACTCCTCAACCGGGCGGAACCCCGTTGGGAAGAGGGCTCATCTGCCCAACGCTGGCGCCCGCCAACAGCAAAAGGGCGGCCATACACGCCGCTGCGATCACCCCGGCCACAATACCCAGCGAGGTTTCCGGCGGGGTCTGCGCAAAGGGCTGCAAACAAAGGCCCAGAACAGAGAGTCCCACCCCCGTTCCTATGGAATAAGTGGCGGACTGCAGCCCGGCCGCTATCCCCTGCCGGCAAGGGGCAACGCCCGAAAGCGATAAGATCGTAAAGGCGCCGCCAGAAACCAGGCCAGATGATGGGTCCGGATACCCGCCAGGAGCAGCAGGGCCCCGCCCAGCAGGCATAATAGGGACAGGCGCCCTACCTGTATCACTTTCATCTGCTGTAGCAGCCAGGGTAAGGCGAATTTGGACACCAGCGCAGAGAATGGGCACACGAAAATAATTATGCACAAATCTTTGATTTCTGCATTTTGTTTGAAAAATATTTTTGCAAGGCGATAGCTTTGTAATTACTAATCAACCCACTCTTGTTTCGTCCATCATAACTACCGCTAATAAGTAACGGAAAAAATGATATCATGAAACAAGAACAACAATTCACCGAGGTCGTACAACTCATTCAACGGTCGCGAACCAACGCCTATAAGGCTATCAATACGGAATTGATCAACTGCTACTGGCAGGTAGGCGAACATATCAGCCAGCGGATTGCCAATGCGATTTGGGGAGATAAGACAATAGATGAGCTGGCCAATTTTATAGGAAGTCGTCATCCGGATTTGAAAGGATACACACGCAGTAGCCTTTACAGGATGAGGAAATTTTACGAAACATATAGAAATATTTCATCAATTGTGGCGCCAGTGGTGCGACAATTGCAAGACATTGATAGTCAAAAACTTGAAATTGTAGCGCCACTGGCGCCACCATTTCAAACCACCAATATCCGGGATAGTATACTCACCAGGATCAGCTGGACCAATCATCTCATTATCCTGGCCCGAACAAAAACGATTGAAGAGAAGGAGTTCTATATCCGGCTTTCTATCCGGGAGAATTACGGCAAACGGGAATTGGACCGGCAAATCTCCAGCGGTACGTTCGAGCGGGTCATGCTGGGTAATCAGCAACTCCCAGCAAAGGTCAGAAACATCAAACAGGACATCTCCGGCGCTTTCAAATCCGATTATATCCTGGAATTTCTCAACCTGCCCGCAGATCATAACGAGGGAGACCTGCAAAAAGCCCTGGTCGGTCAAATGAAAAATTTCATCCTGGAATTAGGCAGGGACTTCCTGTTCATGGGAGAAGAATACAGGATACAGGTTGGCAACAGTGACTTCAAGACAGACCTGCTCTTTTTTCACCGGGGCCTCCAATGCCTGGTCGTATTGGAACTAAAAGCCGACAAGTTCAGACCGGAATATTTAGGTCAGCTCGACTTTTACCTGGAAGCCTTGGACCAGGACGTAAAAAAAGATCATGAAAACCCCAGCATCGGCATTTTGCTTTGTAAAGACCAGGATACCGAAGTCGTAAAATATGCGCTGAACAGGAGTTTGTCCCCCGCCCTGGTGGCGGCAAAGGGGAACACAGTTCCCCTGGCCGAAGGCCCATCATTAGAGGTTTTGCGCCATAAGGCTAAATTTCAAATAGCCTTTGGCGCAAATTTACCGGACTCAATTGCCCGACAAAAACATCTTACAAAGGAAATGGCGTGAGCTGGTAGAAAATGATCTTTAAAATAAAAAACGGGTACTCATTTTTTAATGAGCACCCGTTTCCCTGTCAGAAGTTGTGCGGGCGATAGGGGTCGAACCTACATGGATTGCTCCGCTAGATCCTAAGTCTAGTGCGTCTGCCAATTTCGCCACGCCCGCAGATTGTCACGCATTTGCCGGCCTCCGGCCATCTTTCTTCAGCTTCCGCCGCCTTACCTGCGCGAGGGCTGCAAAACTAGGGCTTTTTTTTGTAAATTCGTAAAGTATGGAAATGGAGACTATTGCTGCAATACCGAAATACAATCTTACGGAAGACCAGGAGAAGAAACTGATCCTCAGAGAATACCGTGCCCTGCTACGCTCCCTTAAGCCCAAATTAAAGGCTGGCGACAAAGAACTGCTGCGGACTGCTTTTGAAATGGCGGCCGACGCCCATAAGACCATGCGGCGTAAGAGCGGGGAACCTTATATCCTTCACCCCCTGGCCGTGGCCAGGATCTGCTCCGAAGAGATAGGCCTGGGCGTCCGCTCTACCATCTGCGCCCTGCTCCATGATACCGTAGAAGATACGGATATTACCCTGGAAGACATCGAACGGGAATTCAGCGGCGAGATCGCCCGCATCGTAGACGGACTGACCAAGATCTCTAACGTGGTAGACGTCAATGCCTCCCGCCAGGCCGAGAACTTTAAAAAGATACTGTTGACCCTCACCGATGACCCCAGGGTCATCCTGATCAAGCTGGCCGATCGCCTTCATAATATGCGGACCCTGGACAGCATGAAAAGGGAGAAACAGCTGAAGATTGCCTCCGAAACGGTCTATGTTTATGCCCCTCTCGCCCATCGTATGGGGTTGTATAATATCAAGACCGAACTGGAAGACCTGGCCATGAAATACCTGGAGCCGGAAGAATACCGGGAAATAGCCCGTAAACTGTCAGAGACCAAACGCGAACGGTCCCGCTACATCAACGAATTCGTCAAACCCCTGAAAGAAAAACTGGAAAAAGGAGGCTTTCAATTCGACATCTATGGCCGCCCCAAGAGCATCCATTCCATTTGGAACAAAATGCGGAAAAAAGGGGTCGCCTTCGAAGAAGTCTACGACCTGTTTGCCATCCGGGTGATCCTGGACTCCGCCCCGGAAAAGGAAAAAGAGGAATGCTGGAAGGTCTACTCTATGATCACGGATGAATATAATCCGTCACCCGAGCGTCTCCGGGACTGGCTGAGCAACCCCAAATCCAATGGATATGAAGCCCTGCACACGACGGTAATGGGTCCGCAGGGCAAATGGGTGGAAGTGCAGATCCGTTCGAAAAGGATGAATGAGATCGCAGAAAAAGGATTGGCCGCCCACTGGAAATATAAGGAGGGGGCTGCCGACGAGAGCCGCTTTGATAAATGGTTTCAGCAGATCCGCGAAGTCCTCAATACCCAGGACAACGACTCCGTAGACTTCCTCCAGGACTTTAAAACCAGCTTCCTGGCGGAAGAGATTTATGTTTACACCCCTAAAGGAGATGTGAAGATGCTGCCGGTGGGGTCCACCGCGCTGGATTTCGCCTTTTCCATTCATAGCGCCATCGGGGTCCAAACCATCGGCGCCAAGGTCAATCACAAACTGGTCCCCATTAGCCATAAACTGCGCAGTGGCGACCAGGTGGAGATCATCACTTCCAGCAAGCAGAAGCCCAACGAAGACTGGGTTAATATCGTAGTCACCGCTAAGGCGAAGACCAAGATCAAGGATGCCCTGAAAGAGGAGAAAAGAAAAATAGCGGACGAAGGCAAATATATCGTCCAGCGCAAGCTGGAAAATTTCGGAGCCGCTTACAACCAACATAATATCGATGTGCTGACCACCTGGTATAAGCTCAACTCCTCCCTGGACTTCTTCTATCAGGTATCCGTCCGTAACATCGATCTCAAAGAGCTTAAAGAATTCCACCTGCTGGGCGACAGGCTGGACCCTCCCAAGCCGCCAAAACCTGTCATAGAGGCCAGGACGGACTCTCCCGCCAGCCAGGTTCCCCGTAAGGAGACGGAGCTGATCATCTTCGGGGAGAGCAGCGATCGCATCGTCTATACGCTCGCCAACTGTTGCAAACCCATTCCGGGAGACGATGTGTTCGGATTCGTATCCGTAGGTAAAGGCCTCACCATTCATCGTACCAACTGCCCCAATGCCGCGAAACTAATGGCCAATTACGGACATCGGGTCGTAAAGACCAAATGGGCGAAAAACAAAGAGATATCCTTCCTTACCGGTGTCCGCATCGTGGGAATGGACGATGTGGGGGTTGTCAATAAGATCACCAACCTCATCTCGGGAGAACTGAAGATCAATATCAGCGCCATGACCATTGAGGCCAAGGAGGGCCTTTTCGAAGGGAATATAAAAATATATGTTCACGATAAGGAGGAATTGGAAGAGCTGGTGCAAAGGCTTAAACAGCTCAGCGGGATTCATTCCGTCGTCCGGTATGATACGGAACCTGCTTAAGTGTCCGGGAGAGGCGCCGACCCCGGACCCTGGCCTCCCCTAAATTCAATTTTTGTCATGGAAGATTCTTCACCTATTTTTGCCGCCTTGTTGAAACCAGCAAACCAGCAAATCTGTAAATTTTAATGAATGGTTGATGTAATCTTAGGCCTCCAGTGGGGCGACGAAGGAAAAGGAAAGATAGTGGACTATTTTGCCCCCCGCTATGACCTGATAGCCCGCTTCCAGGGTGGCCCCAATGCCGGCCATACCTTATACGTAAAGGATAAAAAGATCGTTCTTCACCAAATACCTTCCGGCATCTTTCATGAGAGCACGACCAATCTGATCGGTAATGGAGTAGTGCTGGATCCCGTGACCCTGAAAAGGGAATGCGAATCGGTAGCCACCTTTGGCGTGGACTACCGGAAAAATTTATATATCAGCCAGCGGGCTCATATCATCTTACCTACCCATCGTGCCCTGGACAAGGCTTCTGAAGTGTCGAAAGGACAGGAAAAGATCGGCTCTACGCTGAAAGGAATCGGACCGGCCTACATGGACAAGACAGGACGCAATGGACTGAGGGTAGGGGACCTGCTTGACAAAAGTTTTACGACCCAATACATCAAACTGCGCCTCAAACACCAGAAATTGCTGGATGGACTTAATTTCCACGAGGATATATCCGCATGGGAAGAAGAATTCTTCGAAGCCCTGGAATTTATGCGCCAGTTCAAGATCGTCAACGGAGAATATTTTATCAACGATAGGATCAGCCAGGGCAAAACCGTACTGGCGGAAGGGGCACAGGGGAGCATGCTGGACGTGGATTTTGGTACTTTCCCTTTTGTCACCTCCTCCAATACCATCTCTGCGGGGGTTTGCACCGGCCTGGGAGTTCCCCCTCAAAAGATCAGGGATGTGATCGGTGTCAGCAAGGCTTATTGCACCCGGGTGGGCAGCGGTCCTTTCCCCACCGAACTGGAAGACGCCACCGGGGACGAACTAAGGAAAACTGGCAGCGAATTTGGCGCCACCACCGGCAGACCCCGCCGTTGCGGATGGATTGACGGCGTCGCCCTCAAATTCGCCTGTATGATCAATGGGGTCACTAAGATCGTTATGACCAAAGCGGACGTCCTGGATGCCTTTGCTGAGCTGAAAGTGTGTACCGCCTATAAGGTCAACGGCCAGACTACCAGTGAGATCCCTTTCCAGATGAATCGCGTAAAGATCGAGCCGGTCCTGGAATCTTTTGATGGCTGGAAATCAGATATAACTTCTTTGAAAAAATATGATAACTTGCCTGAAAAGATGAAAGAATACGTTCAGTTTATCAACAAGTTTCTGGGCGTAAATGTGGCCTATATTTCCAATGGCCCGGGACGGGATCA
>DATJJD010000117.1:0-4413 GCA_035492545.1 Puia sp. | reverse complement strand
TTGGCGGATAATGAAGTGTACGCCAAAGGTGTTGTTACTTCTCATTTTGATACCATTTTGGGTGAATTAATCAATGCTCTGTGTCGGTCGCACGATTCACGCGGGATGATTTCAAATGAGACTCGGGTGAGCGAGGTGAGTACAAAAATAACTCACCTCGGAGCAGGTTTACTACTCACCTCGGTACTCACCGGCCAAACGATATTTAAAAAGCTGAAGAGACCCGTAAAATAAAAAAGGCCCGTAGATACTGAGTTCTACGGACCTATCGGTCCTTGATGGACCCTAATCTGTCGGGAAGACAGGATTCGAACCTGCGACCCCCTGGTCCCAAACCAGGTGCGCTACCGGCCTGCGCTACTTCCCGAGCCTGTGTGATCAATGAGCCCCTAAGGGGATGCAAATGTAGGGGTTTTACCCCGAATTCCCTAACAGATGAGTTACATATTCCACCAATAGTTGAACTTCAGCACCAAAGCCCGGCTCCGCACGGAGAAAGGGGTCGTCAGATAATTGTCCGTATAGACCAAAAAAAGGTCGGAAGCGGGCTTGTAACGCCACTGCAACCGGGTATTGAGGTTCATGTTCTTAATCTGCTGATTATACTGGATATAGGTGGTAAAGAACAGGGTATTGGTCATCGTAATGTCAATCCTCGGACCCACCAGCCAGAAGTTGGTATGTCCCCAGGGCGCCGGTAGCAATAGACTGTTATAAGTGGTGCTCAGCGCGATGTTGACATAAGGCTGGATCCGGTACCCCACATCATTGACAAGGGTCCACTTCGTACCATTGGCATAATACCCCCCATACCGTAAGGAAAAATCATACGTGAAGAGGGCCTGGGGCTTGCTGACAAAGTCGAAGCCCGCCGTCTTCCAGACATGGCGGGTACCCACGGCCAGGGAGTCCTTCCCCGTATTCGTAGGATCAAAAGGCTGCAGCAACTGCACATAATCGTGCATCACCACCCCCGAAAGGGTACTCCTGTTGCGAAAGGTCGTCAGCCAGGTCACGATGGTCTCATCATCCGTCAGGTGAAACGATTCATTGTAATAATAGGTGGTGCTGACCTGGGGGCCATAACTAAGGATGGGGCCGGTCCGTGGCAAAAACACATAGGACACCTGCGGGTTCACCTTAAAATACCCCTGCCGGGGAACATAGCCCACCTCCGCATTGAAGTTACTCCCGGTATACTCGTATTGCGCCCCGATGATCCAATGCCGGTCGGTATACTGCAGGTTGCCCGCCTGGATATAGTCATCCCCTTTCTTACCCGGGCTAAAGGATTTTATCAGCAGCTCCTTACCCGTCCAGGCATTGTTGGAAGAGGCGAGGTTGAACTCCACCCCGATGTTGCGGTTGTAGCGGGAATAGACCGGGTGTGTGGTATCCTTCCCCGGCTGATAATGCAACGACTCTTTATTGACAAAGATGAAACCGATGTTGGAACGGGCAAAGATCTTCCGCTGCAAGGCAATGACCGAAAAGTTCTGTTCCGGCAGGCCGATAGAGTCCACCTTCCCCGTCTGCATGTCCATGACGCCGATCCGCCAGTTGGGGTCCAGCTTGCCGCTGAGGCGAGCGCCAAAGTCGATCGGCGCCTGCAATCCGATCCGGCGGGAAAAGAAAGGCCGCAACGTCGGATAACCGAAGTTGATGAAATGGTCGCCATTCTCCAGGAAGAACTGCCTTTTCTCCGGATAAAATAACTCATAACGGCTGAGGTCGATCACCTGTTTATCCACGTCCACCTGCGAAAAGTCCGGGTTCAGGGTCAGGTCCAGGTTGAGCGAAGAGGTCACCGCTACCTTGACATCCCCTCCTATCTCCTTTTTATAAACCACTCCCTTCCCATTGGTGTAATCCTTTTGCCCGCCCCCCAGCACATAGGGTATGACCGAGATATTCGGCCCGGGTGGCGGCGGAGAGCCGTCCCATACCAACACCCCCGTATAGGCCAGGGAGGCGGTGGGGAACTGCCGGGGAACAGGCGCCCAGCTGGACTTCTCTGTCGTCTTCAGGTCATTGCGGCTGAAGTTGATCCCCCATCGGGTAAGCCCTCTTTTATAGCGCAGGGTCTTAAAAGGAATGGCCAGCTCTAATACCCAACGGTCACTATACTGACGGGTGGCCGAACTCCACTTGTTATCCCAGCTAAGATCTACTTTGCCCCCTTCATACATCAGTCCATCCCATTGACCACCCGCC
Organism: Puia sp.; assembly: GCA_035492545.1. Classification (GTDB taxonomy): domain Bacteria; phylum Bacteroidota; class Bacteroidia; order Chitinophagales; family Chitinophagaceae; genus Puia. Next base: position 2,199 of record DATJJD010000117.1, on the reverse strand, counting down.
GCATTGGCCCCAAAGGTGAAGCCGCTGGTCTGGTCCTCGAAAGGATCCATAAAGAAGATAAAATTGTCATTCTTCAGGAAACTAAAATCTCTCCGCAGGGACTCGACCATATACGGTCCTGGCAGGGCATTATAACATTCCGCCAGCAGGTAAAGGGCATGGTCGTCATAAGTCATTCGTACTTCCGTCCTGACATTGGCATGACTGGTGTCCATCGGCAACACCATGTAGAAGTCGCCCGCCTTGTCAGCCTGCTCCCAGGCCGGCTCATTGACAATGCCGTCAATGATCACCTGGCTCGTCGCCCGCTTGATGTGCAACTCAAAACCCTCATTCTTTTTTTGCGCGAGAAGTGAAAGATCCGGGAAGATAAGAATCAGCCATACCCCAATAAGAATGCCCCTGACAACAGCTCGTTTGGTACTCATTAGGAGGAAAATACGATTTTTTTGTTTTTGCAAAGCCGCTAAAATTTTAAGAAGTGAGGGGCAACGGATGGCCGGATATGTCACTCCAATGTCCTTTCATATTTACCCAATGTCTCCTATCTTTGGATAGAAATCACTATTTATGGGCCCAAAAACGAAAGTTGTCTTTTTCATCCCACCCAGTGTTCATATGCTGGATCTGTCGGGCCCGGTTCAGGCATTTTATGAGGCCGACCAGCTGAACGGCGGCTATGCCATCAGCTATTGCTCCTTCCAAGGGGAGATGGCGGACTCTTCCGGTCTGCATTTCAGCCGGCTGGAACACTATACGACCATCAACCTGCGGCCAAACGATTATCTCTTCATCCCCGGCTTTAGCAGCTCCTTATTGACACAATTGGAAGACCCGGAAAATAAGAGGCAATGGGAAGGCCTCTATGTCTGGCTTCGCGATCAGTCCGCCCGGGGTATCCGGATCTGCTCGGTGTGTGACGGAGCGTTTATCCTGGCAAAATCCGGGCTCCTGGACGGGAAGAGATGTACTACCCACTGGAGTCTGCTACAACGATTGAAAAAATTTTGTCCCGCGGCCCAGGTACTGGACGACGCCCTGTTCGTAAAAGAAGAAGGCATCTATACCAGCGCGGGGATCAGCGCAGGCATCGATCTTGCCCTGTTTATCCTGGAAGAAAATCATGGCGCCCTCTTCGCCCACAAGATTGCCCGGGAGCTGGTGGTCTATTCCCGCAGAAGCGGGCATCATTCACAGGCCAGCATCTACCTGAACTATCGCAATCACCTGCATACCGGTATCCATCAATTACAGGACTGGCTGATAGAAAACCTGCACACCAAAACGACGATCGACAAAATGGCGGAGATGGTAAATATGAGCAGCCGCAACCTCACCCGGACCTTCAAGATGCAGACGGGTATCAGCATCCATCAGTATATTACTTTATTGAGACTGGAGATGGCCCGAACGCTGAAAAGCTCTCCGGGTATTACGGTCAGCGCCATCGCCAGCCAATGCGGTTTTGAGAACGAACGGCAACTATTCCGGATTTGGAAACAGCAGGCTTCATAACTATTTTTAACACCATAAAATAACCACCATGAAAAAAGATGCTCCCGCGCTGATCCTCGTCGACATCCAAAAAGGGCTGGCAGAACTGGACTTTTACGGCGGAGAAAGGAATAACCCCGAGGCAGAAACCAACGCACGCACCCTGCTGGAGCACTGGCGGGAAAAAGAATGGCCGCTCTTCCACATCCGGCATTGCTCGGTGACCCCCGGCTCGCCATTGACGGAAGGCCTGCCCGGCAACGAATTCAAAGACGAAGTAAAACCCCTGCCCGGTGAGACGGTGATAAAGAAGTCCGTCAACAGCGCTTTTATCGGGACCTATCTTAAAGACCTGCTGGACGCACAGGAGATACACACCGTCGTCATCGCCGGGCTCACTACGCAACACTGCGTTTCCACCACGGTACGTATGGCAGGGAATTATGGTTATGAAACCTTTGTCGCCGCCGATGCCACCGCCGCCTTCCGGGAGACAGGCCCGAATGGCGAAGTGTATCCCGCTGAGCTGGTGCACCAGGTGTCACTGGCAACGATGAATAAAGAGTTTGCTACGGTGTTGACGACCAGGGAAATTCTGGAGGAGATGGAAGCAAGGACGGCAGCGGGCGTGCAGTAACCCGGTCGCAGCCGGATGATGCCGGCGTCTGCCGATATCGGTACCGCAACCGGAATGCAGAACTGCGA
>DATJJD010000116.1:0-15117 GCA_035492545.1 Puia sp. | reverse complement strand
ACGTGCATACTCTGTATGATCTTATTCTCCCGCAGCATTTGTTTCACTTCATCGATGGTGAACAGGTAGACTTCAATCTCTTCGTTGTGATCCAGCTCCTGATCCTGGACCAGCTTACCGCCAGTGGCCAGGTAGATATGCATCCAGTTATTATTGGTAGAGGGGTTAGAGGAAGTCTTCCCCAGGTACTCAAACTTTTCGAATCGATATCCCGTCTCCTCCAGCAATTCCCTTTCGATGGCCGACTGCAGGGAAGGGTCGGTGTTGTCTACGCATCCGCCGGGGATCTCGTAGTTGGTCTGCTCCAGCGCATGCCGGTACTGCCTCTCCAAAATTATCTTTCCATCCTCCGTCAGGGCGACGGCTGTCACCCAGGTGGGGAATTCATACACATAATACGGAGTGATGAGTTTGCCGTCCCGGGACTGGCAAGTGTCTTTACGGATCGTAAACCAGGTGTCTCTGAACAAGTATTCGGTGGATAATGTCTTCCAGCTCAGGTCTTTCATGTCGAAATTTTGCGTTTTAGAGTGCCGGGGCTTCGTTCAGCCACGAGGCTCGTGCACGATGCTACCATTTATTGCGTTCGCGCAGCGCCGTGATATGGGCGGTATGATGTTTGCCATGCCAGGCATAGTTGCCCAGGAGATACCAAAGTGTCATTTCTTTTTTTGCTTCCGGATGAAATACGGGTCTCTCCCACTGCTGAATGGTGAGGTCACTGATGGCGGAATACCACCGGGTATGCAGCGCATATAACAAGGTAATCGAAATATTCACGGGGATATTCGCCACATCATTGAGTTCGGCCCATAATTTTTCTTCATAGGGGCGGATGGAGGGATTGTCTTCCGTGAGTCCCAGTTTAAACCGGCAATAAGCATTCATATGACTGTCGGCTACGTGGTGCACCAACTGTTGTACCGTCCAGCCCCCTTCCCGATACGGGGTCAGCAGCTGAGGTTCGTCCAGGTTGACGATAGCATTTTCCAGTAACTGCGGCAGGAACTTTATATCGTTGAGCCATTCCTCCTTTTGCTTGCTGGAATAGGGTTGGGCTATGTATTTGCCGATGGGATAACGCAGGTCGATAGATTCGGTGCTCATAAGTTATGCTTTAATAGTAGGTTTTTATAAATGGGAAAGGTTTATTCAATTTTGATCCCGGAGGGCGTGACCGGTAAGGCTGATAAAAACATCTTCCAGGTTGGCGGCTTTTACCTCCTTTGGCCGTTCGAACCCGGTGGCTACCAGGCGGTCGATCAACTTATCGGGAGGGTCCAGTGCAATGATCTTGCCGGAGTCGATGATGGCCACCCGATCGCATAATATTTCCGCCTCATCCATATAGTGGGTGGTGATGATGACCGTCGTGCCTTTATCCCGGATATCTTTAATAAGATCCCAGAGGTTGCGCCGGGCCTGGGGATCCAGACCTGTGGTGGGCTCGTCGAGGAAGATGATCCTGGGCTGGTTGATAAGGGTCGTGGCAATGGAAAACCGTTGTTTCTGCCCTCCGCTGAGTTCTTTGTATTTAGCTTTGGCCTTGTCACGCAGGTTGACCATATCCAGGAATTCAAGGGGGTTGACTTTTCGGTTATACAGGCCCCCGAAAAGCTGGATCAGCTCCGTCAGGTTGAGGCCAGGGTAATAGCCGGATGTCTGTAACTGGACGCCGATGATCTTTTTTATCTCGCCCGGGCTCTTGTCCAGGTCGAACCCGCTTACGGTAACCACGCCTCCCGTCTTATCCCTCAGGGTCTCTATGATCTCCAGGGTGGTGGATTTGCCGGCGCCGTTAGGGCCCAGCAGTCCGAATATTTCCCCTTCCTTTACGTCAAAGCTGATGCCTTTGACGGCTTCGAAGTCACCGTATTTTTTCGTCAGGTCCTTGACTGAAATAATTATTTTCTCTGTCATGATAAGCAAGTTACGTCCATTCCGCTGGCGGACAAAATCGGAATGACCAACGGGCGGGCGGGGCCGCCGGGAGAGGGATCTGCGGGTGAGGTACGGAAGAACCCGAGGGGCTGAGGCTGGTTGATCCGGACGGGAGGCGAGCAGGAACCCGACGTTCAGGGACGGGCTGTGCAGGGAGCAACAGGCAAGCGCAGGCTAAGTCCCGGGTTCGAGCGGCAGGCGGCAGGGGGGGATGGGGTATTTTTTGGAGTTGTATATGCAATTGGCGAAAAAATCCCGTTTAGAAAATGAGCGAGTTGCATATACAACTGCAATGGGGGATGGGAATAGTCTGGGCAGAACCAGCGTTGGGGGTTAGCGGGTAAAGATCTGTGTGAAATAGATCATACCCCTGCTACCCCGGGCGAGCCCGATGCCGGTAAGCCGGAAGTCTCCTTCAATATTCCGCCGATGCCCCGGACTATGTAGCCAGCCATCCACCACCTCGCTGGCGGACATTTGTCCGGAGGCAACGTTCTCCGCCATTACCCTGATAGGGCCCATTTTCTTGTTGAGGTAAGCTGAGCGCTGGTGAAAACCCTCATGGCCAAAGGGTGTCCGGCCGGAGGCCATATTCCGGCTATGTTGTTCGGCCACCGTAGATTCCAGTTGGTTGATCTGTAAAGGGGGCAGTCTTTTGGAGTGACGGTATTTGTTGACCAGGCGTAAGATGTCCTTCTCCATGCTGGCGAAGGGAGGGGTCCCGGCGGAAAACCGGGCATCGGCGGATAGGCTAACATGGGCAGGCGGGTGAACGCTGGCGAAAGTGCTGACACCGGCGAGCGAGAGGGAAAGGGTATAACACAAGCATCTGAGAAACCGGAGAGTGACCATATTCATTATAATTATGGAATTTACTTAACGAAAATTATGCCATGTGAGCAGGATCCGGGCGATGAAAGAAACGGCGCAGGACTATTTCCTGCGCCGTCAGATCTGCCTTTGAACGAATAAGATCTATATTTTAATGCCGGTGACCATGATCATCACGTCTGTCGTCATGTCCTCTATGATTGCCTCTATCGTGGCCACGTCCCTCCCGCCAATGATTTTCCCGCTCGAAACGGTCGTGGTCAAAACGGCGTCCATTGAAATAGGCTCTGTGTTCCCTTTCAAAATAGGGGCGATAGTGCGTGTAGTAAAAGCGATCGCGGTAATGTCCATGCCAGGCAGGATAAGTGTAGTAAGTATATCCCGGATAATCTCTTTCATAGACCACGACGGGCGGAGGGGGCGCCCCGATGCCGACATGCGCTTCCACGCGAACCTGAGAAAAAGCTGAATTTGCTGCAAAGAGACCGGCTACGAGCATGGAAAGGATAAATAATTTTTTTCGCAAAGTCCCCTTTGTCGTCTTCGGGTGTTCATAAGTCTGAGTGTTCATACTGGTAAATTTTAAGTTAGGAGATAAACCTGTATATAAGATTGAAAAGGACGCGCCAGATTTAATCAGGGGATGTTAAAGTTACCACAAAGGAGGGAGAATCAGCTTTATTTCCTATTGTCGATCAGGGAGTTATCATTAGTTCCATCTTCACATCAGCCGTTACAAAGGGAGTATCCACGGCGGGAACATGCCGGAAGCCATATTTTGTATACAGTTGGATGGCTGTCTGCAGCTGACTATTCGAATAAAGGACCAGTTTACCGGCCCCGATGTCCTTTGCCTTGCGCAGGCATTGTTCGATCAGTAGTTTGCTGATACCCTGCCCCCGGAAGGCGGGGGCGACGGACATTTTTGCCAGTTCATAAATGCCGTCGTGCTCGTGCATCAGAGCGGCTGTGCCTACGACCTGGGCGGACCGGGATGCAGCAGTTACCGCAGATATTGAAGGGGCCTGGTCGACAACGGATCCGCGGGATGCGGCGGCGGTCGCGCCTGCCACCTGATCGTCAGGTATTGCCAACGCCAGCCAGATGTAACCACCCCGGTCCAGCACGCCCCGTGGATTATCCAGGACCAGCAGGTCGTGTGACTCCAGGAGGTTGTATGCTTCCAGCCATTGCAGGTTGAGCCGTCTGAAGTCGGCTGCGTATTGGTCTTCGTATTCGATAAGGTGTATCATAAGACGTCGTTAATCGAAAAATATTCCGTTCCTCGCGGGAACTGCCGAATGGGGTCGGCTGGCGGCCAGCCGGCGTCAGATGTTCGGGCTTCGACCGGCCATAGCTCTTACTGTCGTTGCAAATAGCTCTCCAGTTCTTCCATCATATTTTTACTGCCGATGTACAGGGAAGACCGCTGATGCAATTCCGTGGGCTGAACGTCGAGGATCCGCTGTTTGCCATTGGTTGCCTTCCCCCCTGCCACTTCTACGATAAAGGCGAAGGGATTACATTCGTACAGCAGGCGCAGCTTGCCTTTGGGCTTGTCGATCGTGGCCGGGTACATAAATATACCTCCCTTGATCAGGTTGCGATGTACGTCTGCCACCATACTGCCGATATAACGCTGTGTATATGGGCCGCCATTGTCCCGGTTTTTTTTCTGGCAGGTATCGATGTAGGCTTTTACTTTTTCCTCATACTGAAAAAAGTTGCCATGATTTACAGAGTAGATCTTCCCGTCCTCCGGACATTTGATATTGGGATGGCTCAGCGTAAACTCGCCGATGGAAGGGTCGAGGGTAAAGCCATTCACACCCCGGCGGGTTGCATAGACCATCATTGTGGAGGACCCATAAACGATATAACCGGCCGCTACCTGGCGGTTTCCGGGCTGCAAAAAGTCTTCCCTTGTGCAGGGTTGTCCTTTGGGACTGACCCGGCGGTATACGGAGAAAATGGTGCCGATGGAAACGTTGACGTCGATATTGCCGCTGCCATCCAGGGGGTCGAAAAGACAAACGTATTTCGAGTTATTGCTGATCTCATCATCGAAGACGACGAAATCATCCAGCTCCTCGCTGCCGATGCCGGCACAACTGATACCATGGCGTAACACACCCATGAACTGATTGTTGGCAAAGACGTCCAGTTTTTTTACATCTTCTCCCTGTACATTGATGGTCCCGGCATCGCCTAAGATGTCTACCAGGCCTGCCTTGTTGACTTCTACATTCACCCGTTTGGCCGCCAGGCCCATATCCCGGAGCAGGTTGCTAAGTTCACCGGTGGCGTTGGGGAATTCGCGGAGCTGCTGGATCGTGAATTCATCGAGGGTCAGTACTTTTCTGTTGACATACATATAACCAGGATTTAATCGTTTCGTTAATGAGTCAGCAAATGTAAGGGGGAATGGCCAATTCTTTAGCAGCATTTAGCATGAGGGGCGCCGCCCGGGGCGGGCAGAAGGCAGGAGCCGTGAACGCGAATCGGGCGGGCAGGTAGACGACGGGCCTGCGGGGGTAGGCATGGGAGCGACGGGCAAGGAAGCGAAGGACATGGGGCGACTGACATGGGGCGACGGGAAAGGAAGCGAAGGGCATGGGGCGACGGACATGGGGCGACGGACATGGGGCGACGGACATGTTGCGACTGACAAGGGCCGACTGACAAGGGCGACAGGAAAAGAAGCGACAAGCAAGGAAGCGACGGACATGGGGCGACTGACATGGGGTGACAGGAAAGTCGGGCGGGCAAGAGGATAAAAGAAAGCAGGGCGGGAAATCGGGGAGTGGATGGGATGGCGATCAATGGAAAGGACTTTCTATATTTGCGCCATGAAAATTTTCAAATTCGGAGGGGCCAGTGTCAATAGTGTGGAAAGGATCCAAAGCCTGGCCGGCATCCTGCGTTCATTTCCCGGAGAAAAGCTCCTGGTAGTCATCTCTGCCATGGGAAAGACCACTAACGCCCTGGAAAAGGTAGCGGAAGCTTTTTATGGCGGTCACCGGGAAGAGGCCCTGCGGCTTTTCCACCAGGTGAAGGAAGCCCATCTTACCACGGCCAAGTACCTGCTGGTGAAAAACTATCTGGCTGCGGAAGCGCAGCTAAAGGATTTTTTTACGGAGGTGGAGTGGCTTTTGCACGATAAGCCGGTCCGTGCGTATGACTATTATTATGACCAGGTGGTTTGTGTAGGGGAATTGCTTTCTACCTCGATCATCAGCGCCTATCTGGCAGAGGTGGGTATCGGTAATCAATGGATCGATGTACGGGATATTTTCCGGACGGATGATAATTTCCGGGATGCCGCCATTGACTGGACTTACTCTGCCAGGAAGGTGCAGGAGGAAGTCGCGCCTCTGTTCCGGGAAGACGACCTGGTGATCACACAGGGATTTATCGGGGCTACTTCCGAGAACGAGAGCACCACGCTGGGGCGGGAAGGGAGTGACTATACGGCGGCAGTATTTGCCAATATGCTGGATGCCGGAAGCCAGACGATCTGGAAGGATGTGTCGGCAGTCATGAATGCCGATCCCAAAGAATTTCCCGATGCCCAAATGATCCATGAACTAAATTATGACGAGGTGATAGAGATGGCTTATTACGGGGCGCAGGTGATCCATCCCAAAACCATCAAACCCTTACAGAATAAGGGCATTCCACTCTATGTAAAATGTTTTTTGGACCCGGCCCTGCCGGGGACCATCATCCACAATAAACATGTCAAGGGCCTCCCTCCTATTATTGTGCTGAAACAGGGGCAGGTGCTGGTACATCTTCATTCCAAGGATTTTTCCTTTGTAGGGGAAGAATTGACCGCTGAGCTGTATCAATCCTTTTCCGGGATCCGGATCAAGCCCAACCTGATGCAGAGCGGCGCCGTCAGCTTACAGGTCTGTCTGGATGACCGGCCCGATAAGATCGAGCGGCTGGGACTGGAGGCTTCGGATCATTTCGATGTACAGATCGAAAAAGGGCTTACGCTGTTGACCATACGGCATTATGATGAAGCCACGCTGGAACGGCTGACTGCCGGAAAGACGATCGTGCTTCGGCAGCAGACGCCGGAGACGGTGCAGGTGCTGATGAAATAAGCGATGCTGGCTGATGCGGGCGAAAATAGCCAGGAGGCGGCCTAAGCAGCTGGTCAAATCATTATAATGTCGAGCGGGATGTCGCCTGGGGAGCTGCCTGCGCCTGCGGGCCTTCGATCATGATGGTCTGTTTGAGGCGGATGGCTACATTATTTCCCAGCCGGTTGGCGGGAGACCATTGGGGCATGGCAATGAAGGCGTCTTCGATCTTTTCATTCATACTTTCATTACCGCCCCGGATCACTTTTGCATATACGGGTTTGCCTACCGAGTCGATGATGTATTCCACCATGATGAATGTTTTGGTCTGGCCTTCGTCCAGGTCCTGGACTCCGTCTTTGCTCAGGCGGTTCAGAAAATCCTGGAAAGCTTCGTTGCCGCCCGGATAGAGGGGCAATTTATCTACGACCTTGGCCAGGTCCTCTTCTTTTATGGGGGATTGCATCGCGGGGCGGGGTGTACGGGCCAGCTTCTTTTTCGGCCTGATCGCTTCTACGGAAGCCCATTTTACTTCCGCCTCATTAGGCGACACTTCTTCCGTGACATATTCTCCTTTTCCATTGACCATGACAAAGGGGACTTCCCTGTATTTTTCAAAGTAATAGAATGCGCTGCGCATGCTCTTTGCAAAGGGGGTGTATTCGGAGAAGGTCTGCAGGTATTTATTCAGGTAGTCGACGCTGCGGGCATTGTTGAAGTTCACCGGGAAGATATGCACCGGGATAAAATCTTCTCCCATATCCTTTGCGTGGGCTGCCAGTATGTACAACTCTTCTATCTGGGCATCGGTGATGGGAATACACCCTGTGGTAACGCAAGAGCCGTGGATATAAATATCCCCTCCCGGCTGGGTCGAGTCGCTGAGGATCCTGTCGGATGCATTCGGATAGTTGAGGCCCAGTGAAAGGTGGTATTCGCTGCGGGGGTTGAATTCATTGATATAATAAAATCCTTCCGGGACCTGGTAGTCGCCCGCCATACGTTTGGGGCCGAGGGTGCCTGCCAGGGCGCAAACTTTGTAGGATTTAAAGAGCTTGTATTTTTCGTCCTTGATATTTTTCACCCATACTTCCAGCTGGCTGTCGTATTTGAAGGACCTGATATAGACATAACGGGCGGGCCAGGTGAGGCCTTTTTCCCGAAACTGTTTCATGAGGGTGTCTTCCTTACGATTGAGCATTTCGCTGATCTTGGGGATACTGCGCTGGTAGTCGATAAAATGAATGGTAGAGACGGAGGTTTGGGCGAAAAGGCCTGGGGCCAACAGAAGAAAGATTCCTATCAGAACACCATACAATCCGGCTATCATTGACTTTGGTAGAATCATACAACAATAGGGTAAATTACTGATTAATTACGGTGGCTGTTGATAGGTATAGGATGTTGCAAAATTATCATAAATAAACAAAAAACCTGCCATATTTGCAATATGTGCAGGTTTTAATAACGAAATTTTGGCATTTATGTTTCGCAGATGATGCCGGGCCGGATCTGTAGTCGCAGTTAGTCTTGAATGGTCTATCCGAATGGTACAATAGGCTTATAAATTCCCCCGGGCGGACTGTTCGCGCTCGATGGCTTCAAATAAGGCTTTGAAATTGCCTTTTCCAAAGCTTTGGGCCCCTTTTCGCTGGATGATCTCAAAAAATACGGTGGGCCGGTCTTCTACAGGCTTGGTAAAAATTTGTAATAAGTAACCTTCGTTGTCCCTGTCCACCAGGATGCCCAGCTCTTTCAGGGGCGTCACGTCTTCATCGATATGGCCCACACGGCTGAGCAGGTCGTCATAATAAGAGGTGGGCACCTGCAGGAATTCCACGCCTCTTTCTTTTAACTGCAGGACCGTCTCTACTATATTACTGGTCGCCAGGGCTACGTGTTGTACTCCTTCACCCTTATAGAATTCCAGGTATTCTTCCACCTGGGATTTTTTCTTTCCTTCCGCCGGTTCATTGATAGGGAATTTTACGAAGCCATTCCCATTGCTCATGACCTTACTCATGAGGGCCGAATATTCGGTAGAGATATCGTTGTCATCGAAGGAAAGGATGTTACGAAAACCCATGACGTCCTGATAGAATTTTACCCAGCGATCCATCTGGTACCAACCCACATTCCCCACACAATGGTCGACATATAACAGGCCGGTGGAAGGCGGGTTGTAGGAGGTCTTCCATTCTTTATAGCCCGGCATGAAAGGGCCTGAGTAATTGTTGCGTTCTACGAACAGGTGTACGGTATCCCCGTAGGTATGGATGCCGCTGAGTATGACCTCTCCTCCTTTGTCGGCGAGGACAATAGGTTCCATAAAGCTGGTCCCACCCCGGGCGGTAGTCTCTTTCCAGGCGCTGGCGGCATCGTCCACGCGGAGCGCCAGCACTTTAATGCCGTCTCCGTGCAGCTGTACATGTTCGGCGATGGGGTGATCCGGACGGAGGGCGGTGGTGAATACGAATGTCAGTTTGTTCTGGCGGACCACGTAGCTGGCTTTGTCTTTACTGCCTGTCTCGGGGCCGGCATAGGCGAGGGACTGAAATCCGAAAGCGGATTTATAATAATGAGCAACCTGTTTGGCATTGCCGACATAAAACTCTACATAATCTGTTCCCTGCAAAGGCAGGAAGTCGGTATCGGTGTTAGGCTTACGGGTATTGGATGCAGATAAAGTTGACATAAGAATAGACTTTATATTATAGGATGGAACTTATACATTACGTATAAATATAATTTAAATTGTGCGAACCGGCCGGTTAGCGGGTCAAAGAGGGGTCATAAAAATAAAACGAGGGGCTTATTGGGTCGCTTCCCGGGCAAGCGCTTCCATGAGGAGGAAGTGATGCAAACGCTTGTCGTCAAAAATTTTATGGGCGTAATCGGGTTGCATACTGTTTGGCTGTTAAGCCGGGACTAAGGTAGCGCAAATTTGCAAAAACTGCAATGAAAGGGGACAAAGTGGCTACTTACAAGGATAAAAAGCTGAGCGCCAGGGACCAATAAAAGCATAACAGGGGGCGGCAGGGGGTCGGGGAAAGAAGGAAGCCGGGGCAACGAAGGAGGGCGAACGAGGCCGGCAAGGTGGCGATCCGCGGGATAGCAGTGAATCCGGCCAGAAGGTGACGATGCACGGCCGGGGAAAAAGGCAGATGAAGGAGATGCGTGAGGGATTGGAATGGATAGCCCGGAGGCCAGGGGCCGAGGACTAGCAATGTAAAGCCCGACCCGGAGGCGGGCAGGCGTCGAGCCGGGGGCGAGGCGCGGCTGCCGGAGGGGCACGCCCACCTATTGAAAGGAATAGACTGCCCGGTGCGTATTTTTTCTATATCTTCGGCTCAAATAACCAGCATGTTAAGAGTCGGAATTTTGGGCGGAGGGCAACTAGGGAGAATGTTGCTACAGGCCGCAGCTAATTATCCTGTGGAAACGTATGTAATGGAAAATGATGAAGAATGTCCGGCCGCTCATCTGTGCCACCACTTTGTCAAGGGGGATATCCGCAATTTTGAGGATGTCTACAATTTCGGTAAGGGGTTGAATGCCCTCACCATCGAGATCGAATCTGTCAATGAGGATGCCCTGGAGAAACTGGAAACCGAAGGGGTGAAGATCTATCCGAAGCCCTCGGCTCTCCGGACCATCAAAAATAAGATCACCCAGAAGAATTTCTATACCACGCACAGCATCCCTACAGCGGAATACAAGGTGACCCAAAACCTGGAGGAATTACGCAAACACGCCGACTTCCTTCCCGCCGTACACAAGATCGGCATGGGAGGGTATGATGGCCGCGGGGTACAGATCATCCGGAGAAGCGAGGACCTGGAAAAAGGGTTCGATGCGCCCGGGGTGTTGGAAAAGATGGTGATGATCGACAAAGAGATCTCCCAGGTGATAGCCATTAATGAAAAAGGGGAAACGGCTTTGTATCCTCCTGTAGATATGGTGTTCGATCCGCATCTGAACCTGCTGGACTACCAGATCAGTCCCGCCGATCTCCTGCAAAATACCTTGTGGAAAATAGAAGCCATCGCCCTGCGGGTAGTCAAGGAATTAAAAAGTCCCGGGCTTTTTGCCGTGGAGTTGTTTGTCACCCGGCAGGGAGAAGTGTATGTCAATGAAACCGCCCCCCGGGTACACAATAGCGGGCATCATACCATAGAAGGCAACTACAGCTCGCAATTCGATATGTTGTGGAGGGTGATGCTGGGTTATCCCCTGGGCAATACGGATGCCATCCTTCCGGGAGCCATTGTCAATTTACTGGGATCCGAGGGACATAGTGGAGAAGCTGTTTATGAAGGGCTGACAGAGGTGTTGCAAATTGACAATGTGTTCGTCCATATTTACGGGAAGAAAGAGACTAAGGCAGGACGTAAGATGGGGCATGTCACTATTCTCAGTAAGGAGAAGCAGGACCTTGTACATAAGGCCCATAAAATTAAAAACACATTAAAAGTGATCAGTAAATAATACAATGAACAGCACTTTAGTCGGTATTATCATGGGCAGTGACAGCGACCTTCCTGTAATGAAGGCCGCGGCAGATATTTTAAGCGAACTGGGTATTGGCTACGAACTGACGGTGGTGTCGGCACACCGCACGCCTTTGCGGATGGTGGATTATGCCAGCCAGGCCGCGGGACGGGGCCTGAAAGTCATTATTGCCGGGGCCGGCGGGGCCGCTCATTTGCCGGGCATGGTGGCGTCCATCACCCCTCTGCCGGTGATCGGAGTGCCCATTAAATCCTCCAACTCCATCGACGGATGGGACTCTGTATTATCCATTCTGCAGATGCCGGGTGGTATTCCTGTGGCTACCGTTGCGTTGAACGGGGCAAAGAATGCCGGTATCCTGGCCGCCTCTATTCTCGGAGCTTTTGATCCCCTGGTCAGCGCCCGGCTCTCCGCTTATAAGAAAAACCTGGAGACCGAGGTCTTGCAGAAGGTAGACAAGCTGAAGAAAGAGGGCTGGAAGAATGAATATGACAGCAACCTTTTTTCTTAGAGAACTATCATTTGGGGAATTTATATTAAATTGGCTCTCATTTAACTCTAAGATTATGATCCAATTAGCTTGTCTTTTGCTTCCCCCCCGTCGTGTGTTTTTCCTCTCGGTCATCAGTTTACTTTCGGGCACCACCATGGTGCAGGCGCAGGCCGACTCCCTGGATGACCATAAATTAACAGAAGTATACAGCCCCGTGCCCCCGATCGTGACACCGGGTGCGAAAGCAGGCGATGCCCCCTCCGACGCCATCATTTTGTTCGATGGCAAAAACCTGAAAGACTGGGTACTCGCCAAGGATGGTAAAACTCCTGCCGACTGGCCCGTTGCTAACGGTGTGGTGACGGTGAAAAAATCATCCGGCAGTATCCAGACCAAACGGTCTTTCACCAATTATCAGCTACATCTCGAATGGAAGGTGCCTTCCAATATTACCGGTTCCGACCAGGCCAGGGGTAACAGCGGGCTTTTTCTCGCCTCAACCGGTCCCGGCGATGACGGTTACGAGCTGCAGATCCTTGACTGCTATAATAATAAGACTTATACCAACGGGCAGACGTGGGCTATTTACAAACAAGGCATTCCCCTGGCCAACGCCTGCCGCAAACCGGGTCAATGGCAGACTTATGATGTGATCTGGACAGCCCCTGTATTCAATAAGGATGGCAGCCTCGCCTCACCTGCACGGGTGACCGCTATTCACAATGGGGTGCTGGTGCAAAATAACTTTACAGTAAAGGGCAAGACCCGGTATCAGGGGAAGCCTTATTATAAGGCGCATGGCCCCTCCCCTATCAAGTTACAGGCTCATGGAGATAAGAGTGAGCCGATCAGCTTTCGCAATATCTGGATAAGGCCGCTATAAGGATGGCGTGGTATAACCGGCGCGGTATTGCAAGGCCTCCAGGGCTCCGGCCAGGTATACCATCGGCGCATTCCAGTTGATGGCAATCTCGTTAGCCGCGTAGGCCTTATCCTGGTCCAGGTAAGCGGTTTCGGGCTCCGTAAACTCGTAATGCTGGTGATCCTGCCTGCCCGGATTGGCTCCTCCTGCCAGCAGGCCCGGTACCGGCAGCGGGATGCCATCTGCTACAGAAGGGCGGTGATGAGGGTGCAGGGGTGAGTAGCTGCCCATTCCCGTCAGGAAACAATATCCCGTAGCATTCCTGCCCAGGAGATAATCCAGGTTGCCTACAGCCTGGTCGATATATTTCTTATCTTTTGTTAACAGCCAGGCATAGATCAATAAGATCCCCTGGTTGGCCGCCACGGCATTGCTGCCCCAGACAAAGTCCCTTGGGGAGCCGCCCATGACGGTGTGAAAAGCATTGGCGGGGACACGGGCCAGGTAGCTGTCAGCCATTTGCAGCAGGTGCTGTGCTGTGGACTGAATGAGGGAGGCCCATTCTGCCGGGAGCCTGTTGCGAAAACGCAGCAGGGTGTAATTGCCCAGCATATGCACGCTGGCCCAGGAGGGCAGGCCGGCGGGGTCATCCATTCTTTCCCTGATGATCTTTTCGTAAGCTGCGGCTGTCGAGCTGGTGGTGACCATCAGCTCGACAGCCGCCCAGAACCATTCATCTTTAAAATCCCGGTCGCCATAGGCTCCTGTGGTGACTTTCGGATCGAATAATTTGTTCATTGCCTCCTGATCATAAGGAAGGGAGGTATGATCCATTGCCCAGGACCAGGCGTGGGTGGCCGCTTTAAGGCAGCTATCAGCCAGTCCGGGCAGGGGTAAGGGAAAATTCCGAAAGATGCGGGCGGCCTGCGCCATTACGGCAGCAAAATCCAGGGTAGCGGCCGTACCTTTCTGCACGACATATCTTGGCGCCTTTGTCAAACCGGGCATTACCATTCCGTCGAAAGCGGCGTTGGTACATTTATGATAGACACCCCCATCGGCGGGGTCCTGCATGGTCAGCATCCAGCGAAGATTGTAGAGGGCTTCATTGAGGATGTCGGGGACGGTCGCTGTCCGGCGCCCCGGGGCGGCGGGCCTGGCGGAGGAAGCTACGCGATGGGGGGCGGATAAGCCGGAGGCTACCGATAGGGGAGGTATATTCGTATGTAAGGTGTCGTAGTATTCCGGGAAGTCTTCATACGCCGAGAGAAGGGTGCCCATGGTGATACCGGAATTCACGATATACTTATTATAATCTCCTGCATCATACCAACCACCGGGAGAGGAGATAATGGTCCCGGCAGGGCGTCCGTCCGAGGCGGCAGAGGGATGGATGAGTACTGAAGTATCCGGGTGACCGGCGGGGCGGCTCCACATCCCTGCATAGGCAGGCTCCAGGGCCATAGCAGACCGTTGATAATAGAAGCCCTTCAATGAAGCCCGTGCTGGAGCTTCTGCAACGTGGGGGCCGATGCTGAACGGATAAGACTCTCTCAGACCTGGTACTACGATCTTATATCGTCCCTCTTTTGTGAAGGCGCTGAAGTCTGCGAGGCGGGTGGATAAGGAAGAATTGGCAGAGTGCTGCAGCGGGCCCAAGCGGCCCGTGTAGACGGTGTCGTAGCCGTGGCGGTAAGCCAATGAGTCAGCAACATAAGCGAGGAGGTAAAAGAGCTGATCGCTGCTGTCCGTGCTGAGGACGATGGCCGTTTTGGGAGCATGGGGATAATAGCCAACCTGGTTGATCCGGATAGCAGGGACGGCGGAGCCGGGGGCGGGGATAGATGCAGGGCAACGCGGGATGGGTACGGCGACGGCAGGGGCAGATCGACCGGGGGTTGAGGCCGGAGGGATCGCTGCCGGACCGGAGGGACCAGATGCGGAGCCCGGGGAATTGGGTACGGCGACGGATTGCGCGTTCGTGCGCAGGAACCCCGACAAGGTAAGCACTGACAGTGCGATGCATATATATTTCAACATGGAATTATTTTTTATCCGCCACCAGATAGACGACACTACGGCCTGGCACCGGGATTTTGATCGTGCCGGAGAGAGGAGCTGACCAGGCTTTTATGCCTGCATAGGTCAATGGCCCTCCCGTGGCGCCGGAGGGGCCTGTACCGTTGACATAGACCTGTCCCGAAAAATCTCCATTGTCCGTCCCCCCGGTGAGCGTGTACCAATAGTAAGAGCTGCCTGCTGCGAAATTCTTAAAATTTACCGACACGGTATGGCTGGCCTGACCCGAGTTCACGATAATGGTGCCGGCCTGACCGGAGGAAAAGGAAGAGGAATAAGAGACCAGGTCTTTATTAGACGCCAGCGTA
>DATJJD010000115.1:0-27079 GCA_035492545.1 Puia sp. | reverse complement strand
CAAAAAAACTACCAACTGTTAGTTTACTAAACAACTTTCTCCTATTTTTGGGGCCTTAAAACCATTTACCGTATGCATTTCCAGCTGTCCGAAGAGCATCTGATGATCCAGAAAGCCGCCAGGGATTTCGCCCGGAACGAGTGTCTCCCGGGTGTCATAGAAAGGGACGAACACCAGAAATTTCCCCGTGAACAGGTCCTCAAACTGGCTGAGTTGGGTTTTATGGGTATGATGGTCGACCCGGAATTCGGTGGGTCGGGAATGGATACGATCAGTTATGTACTGGCCATGGAAGAAGTGAGCAAGATCGACGCCAGCGTCAGCGTTTGTATGAGTGTCAATAACAGCCTCGTCTGCTGGGGCCTGGATAAATTCGGAACACACGAACAGAAACAAAAATACCTGACCCCGCTGGCCCAGGGTCGTAAGGATGGCGACCTGTATATTGGGGCCTTCCTGCTCAGCGAACCAGAGGCAGGCAGCGATGCCACCTCACAGCGGACTACGGCGGAAGACAAGGGCGACTATTACCTGCTCAACGGTATCAAGAACTGGATCACCAACGGCAACTCCGCTTCGGTATACCTGGTCATCGCACAAACGGATGTGGCCAAGGGCAGTCATGGCATCAATGCCTTCATCGTGGAAAAGAATTCTCCCGGCGTGGTGGTGGGAGCCAAGGAGAACAAACTCGGCATAAGAGGCAGCGACACGCACAGCATCTTATTCAACGACGTAAAAGTGCCCAAAGAGAACCGGATCGGCGAAGATGGCTTCGGCTTTAAATTCGCCATGAAAACTCTCTCCGGGGGGCGTATCGGTATTGCCTCCCAGGCCCTGGGCATCGCCAGCGGAGCCTATGAACTGGCCCTGAAATATTCAAAGGAAAGAAAAGCCTTCGGAAAAGAGATCATGCAACACCAGGCCATCCAGTTCAAATTAGCGGACATGGCTACCCGCATCGAAGCCTCCCGCCTCCTCTGTCTTCGCGCGGCCTGGGAAAAAGACAATAGCCTGGACTTCACCCTCAGCTCTTCCATGGCAAAGGTGTTTTCCTCGGAAACGGCCATGTGGACAGCCACGGAGGCAGTGCAGATCCACGGAGGATACGGTTATGTAAAGGAATATCATGTGGAAAGGCTGATGCGGGACGCCAAGATCACCCAGATCTATGAAGGCACCAGCGAAGTGCAGCGCATCGTCATCAGCCGTTCGATCCTCAAGGGATAGCCTATCTTTGCCCAAAGATTTATCATGGCTGTCAACGTAGAAAAATTTCAGCAGATACTCACCGGATTAGGCGATAAAGCCCGGTTGGTCGCCGTCTCCAAGACCAAACCGGTGGAGGATATACAGGCTTTGTACGACCTGGGGCAGCGTGACTTCGGGGAGAACTACGTACAGGAGCTGGTGGACAAACAGGGGCAGCTGCCTTCCGACATCCGGTGGCATTTTATCGGCCACCTGCAATCCAATAAAGTAAAGTATATAGCACCCTTCGTCCATCTCATCCACGGTGTAGATAGCCTCCGGCTGCTGAAAGAGATCGACAAACAGGCGGCCCGGAATGGCAGATCCATCTCCTGCTTGCTACAGGTCTACATTGCCCGGGAGGAGACCAAATTCGGACTGGATGAAGCCGAACTGGCCGAAGTGATAAAGACGCTTGCTATTGGACCGGCGTCTTCCGGCAGCCCTTCGGCCGGCGCCTGCGAACTGAGCAATGTCAACGTCCTTGGACTAATGGGCATGGCCTCCTTCACGGAAGACCCGGAAAAAATAAAGGCCGAGTTCCACACGCTCAAATTACTCTTCGACCACTATTTCGGGCCGGCGGCGACCTCGACTGCCCGAGCTGCATCCTCTACATCAGACCTGACCGGCGAGGCCCGGACCACCGCTGCCCCCATCCTCTCCATGGGTATGAGCGGGGATTACCAACTCGCCATCGCAGAAGGCAGCAATATGGTGAGGATCGGCAGTTTGCTGTTTGGAAAAAGAGGCTGATGCCCCCCCTCCCGGTTTGGCCACCTCCCTCACAAATCGTAAATTCGCCGATTAGGAGTTATCCATTTTTTATGACTGAGATCAAAAAAGAAGAAGAAGAAAAATCACTGAATTTTCTGGAAGAGATTGTGAAAGAAGACCTGGAATCAAAAAAGTATTCCTCGGTTTTTACCCGCTTTCCCCCGGAGCCGAACGGTTATCTGCACATCGGCCATTCCAAGTCGATCATCCTCAACTTCGGCCTGGCCCAGAAATATGGAGGACAGACCAACCTGCGGTTTGACGATACCAATCCCGTAACGGAAGAGACCGAATACGTGGACAGCATCAAGGAAGACATCCGCTGGCTGGGTTATACATGGGCCAACGAATTATACGCATCCGACTACTTCGAACAATTATACCAGTTCGCCGTAAAGCTGATCCGCGAAGGCCTGGCCTATGTGGATGACAGCACCGCCGAACAGATCGCACAGTTAAAAGGCACTCCGACGGAACCGGGGAAACCAAGCCCATACCGCGACCGTTCGGTAGAGGAGAACCTGCGTTTGTTCGAAGAAATGCGGGCCGGCAAATATAAAGACGGAGAAAAAGTGCTGCGGGCGAAGATCGATATGAGCGCCCCCAACATGCACATGCGGGACCCGATCATGTACCGGATCAAACATGCCCATCATCATCGTACGGGGGATAACTGGTGTATCTATCCCATGTATGACTTCGCCCATGGGCAAAGTGATTCCATCGAAAAGATCACCCACTCGGTTTGCACCCTGGAATTTGTGCCTCACCGGCCTTTATACGACTGGTTTATCGATAAGCTTGAGATCTTCCCCTCTCACCAGTACGAGTTTGCCCGCCTCAATATGACCTATACCGTCATGAGCAAGCGAAAGCTCCTGCAACTGGTGAATGAGAACTATGTGACAGGCTGGGATGACCCACGTATGCCTACGCTCTCCGGCCTTCGCCGCCGGGGGTATACACCGGAAAGCCTTCATGTGTTTGCCGAGAAGATCGGAGTGCAGAAAAGGGATAACCTCATCGATGTGTCGCTGCTGGAGTTTTGTATCCGCGAACACCTCAATAAGATCGCACTCCGGCGTATGGTGGTATTCGATCCGCTGAAAATTGTCCTGACGAATTATACGGAAGGGGAGGAGTGGCTGAAGAGCGAGAACAACCCGGAAGACCCCGAATCGGGCCACCGGGACCTGCCTTTCAGCCGGGAATTATACATCGAAAGGGAAGATTTTATGGAGAATCCCCCCAAGAAATTCTTCCGGTTGTCCCCGGGACAGAAAGTGCGGCTGAAAAGCGCCTATATCATTCAGTGCGATGAGGTGATCAAAGATGCGGCGGGTAATATCACGGAACTGAGATGTTCCTATCTGCCCGGGAGCAAGAGTGGGGGTGAACAGGCCAATATTAAAGTACAGGCTACCATTCATTGGGTCAGCATCCCCCATGCCATTACCACGGAAGTAAGGTTATATGACCGCTTGTTCAAGGTGGAAGACCCCGCCAATGAAGAAGGCGATTTCAAGGACTATATCAATCCAGACTCCTTACAGGTGCTGCCGGCTGCGTATGCAGAGCCCGCTTTAAAACAGGCAAAGTTTACCGAACACTATCAGTTCCTGCGGAAAGGCTATTTCATCCTGGACAAGACCAGCTCCGAAGAGAAGATAGTCTTCAACCGGACGGTCACCCTTAGGGATAACTGGGTGAAGGAACAGGCAAAAAAATAACAAAAAAGGGGGCTCAGCCCCCTTTTTTGTTAGAATTAATTATTACCACCTCCTCCGCCTCCGCCCATTCGGCCTCCCCGCTGCGGCGCATTCTGCTCCATCCAGTCCTGATACTTTTTGTACAGGTCGGCGCCCAGGGCGCCCTGTATCCTCTTATTTCTTTCGTCCATCAAAGTCGTTCTTTTCGCCATCTTATCTTCCCGGCTGGCGGACTGATCCATCATGATCTCCCGCATCTTCGGCTGGAACTCCTTTTGAATGGCCTTCAGGGAATCCACCTGGACCGGGGTCAGCTTCAGATCAGTGGTCATCTTTTGCATCATGGCTTCCTGTCTTTGTCGCATAGCGGCGGTATCCCCTCTGTCCCCTCTCTGGGCATAGGTCGAAGAGAAAGAGAACAGCGCCATGACCAGGGCAGCGCAAGCCATCGTTTTTTTACTGAGGTTCATAAGTATTATTTTAATGATTAGTTGAGTACCAAATTTGTGCTAAAAAGACGCAGCATAGAGGGCTTTTAGATAGACGGCAATCAGCCAAAAAGGCCATCGGTCAATGTTTATTTTTTTGGCGTGAACCGGCACCGGTCGGCATGCTAAAGTTTTGGTATTATTATTGCTTAATGAGTGGGATTATTTCCCCCCGGATCCAGACCGTTCGGTAATTTATTTCCTTAATATAACCAACTGTATATCAACGTGAAAGAAATTTTACTTAAAATTCTCTGTCATGTATCTCTTAGCTGTCAACCTGTATGAATTCGGGCAATTCCTGCAAATACTTTTATGGATATCCCTGCCCATGGTCCTCATTGCCCTGCTGGTCACTACCTACCTGCATTACCGGAAAAAAAGAAGGCAAAAAGACGAGGAAGCCCCCCTTCCGGGTTATGCTCCTGACAGCGATCGTCTCGCCAATGGCCTTCTTGTTGGCGAGCCTGCCGCAGCACTGCCGGAAGGAAGCGGCAACGCCTACCGGGGCCTCCTGTGGATGAAGGATAAATACGAGCAGTACAGGGAACAAACCGACCGGAAATACGAAAAATTAAAGGAGGAACTGGTCCGCTCGGAACAGAAATACCTGGAATTGCTGTCGCTCCGGTCTTCCCCCCAGCCGGAGGAGAAAGAACCTATAGAATCCCTTGCCGTCCCGGAGCTACCGGGCGAAAAAGACCGGCAGATCAGCTTTTTGCAGAGCCAGCTGGACCAACGGATAAAAAACTACCATCAACTGGAACAACTGGCCCGGAAAGACAGAGCCCGGGCTGAAGAAGCAAATAGCCTATATCTCCAGGCTCAACAGGAATTGGAGGAGCTAAAGTCAAAAATACAAACCCTGAACGAGCGGGTGGCCCAGGAGACGGGTAAGGTCACGGACCTGACCGGTAAGTTGGAGAACAATATCCGGCTGCTCCTCCATATACACCAGGAGCTCGACCGCTCCTTGCTGGTGGAAAAAAGGCTGCCGGGAAATGAACCAAACCCACAGCCGGCCCATGATGAACCAGGATCCCCGGAAAACTTAACGATCCCGGAAATCGAAGAGGCCCCATCGGAAATCCAACGGAACCCCTTACCCGAAGACACCAAGATCGTAGCCTGGGTGGAGTGCGAAGAAATGCCGGAGGGGGCAAGACAAATAAGCTAATGCGCACAACACATCCGGCCTCTGCCCCCGACCCCTGGCCCGGCCTCCCGCTCCCGACCTCTGGCCGCAGCCCGGCCCGGCAGCGGCTTCTACTCACTTTGCAACTGCACGACGATGGGCTGTTTCTTATAGGAATTCACCATACGACCATTCTGATTGCCCGGATTCCATTTCCCGCTTTTCTTAATGACACGGATAGCTTCCTGTCTCAGCACCTCCGGCCCGCTGATGGCCTGCACATTACTGACATTGCCTTCTTTGTCGACAACGAACTCAACGACCACCGTTCCTCCCGTCCCCTCCGCAAGGGCCTGCTCGGGGCAATGAAAATTTTTCAGCAGGAACCGCTTCCAGGCTTCCATCCCTCCCTGATAAGAGGCCTCGATCTCCACGCTTCTCCAGATGGCGTCATCCCCCGCGTCCTTCTTTTCAGGCGCGACGGTAACACCCGTGCCCAGCCCATTGTTTTGAGGAGGAGCCTCGATCCCCTCATCCGGAGCCCCCTCACGATTAAAGGCCCCCAATTTTACATGCTCCATATCATCCTGCGTCTTGGGAACATCTTCCGGTTTTACCTGGTCATCCGGCAGGATCCTCGGCGGCGCCGCATTGATCATCGCCACCTGTTGCAACGGTATGGGTTTGACCTTCGGCGGTGGTGGCAGTTCCACCTGTTCAGGAGGATCGACACGCGTCAGCGTGAGCGTATCTCCTACCACCATTAATTTGCCAACGTCTTTATGCAGCCTACCCGCCAGGGTATAACTCCCGATCAGCACCAGGCATACGGACCCGGTCAGCATCAACGCCTTGGTAAGCCTTCTGTTATAAGTCTTGCGCAGTTCATACGCGCCATACTCTTTGTTGCGGCCCTCGAACAAGATATCAAGCAGGTCTGCTTGGGGGATTTTTTGTATTTCCATGGTGATGTGTTTACAGTGAGACACCCGCTGGTATACTTTCCACAAAACTTTTTCTTTATGGATTTGCCCCCTTTCCGCGTCTTACGGCCCACCTGGGAAAAGACCCAAATCGGGAAAAGTCATCCGTCTTTGGGATGAAAGCGTAAAATGCTATATATATAATATGGGGATAAACAGTGATATAATAACCGGCAGGTATCTTGCATTTTCAAGAGTATTAATCTGTATGTATGAAAACTTTCGCGTTCCTTTTAGCCGGTCTTTGCATCGCAACCATGGGCAGGTCCCAGACCGCCGGCAACTGGAGTTTTACCAACACCCTTTCCGGCACCGCCGGGTCTTCTCTAACGGTGAGCGCTATCTCCTTAGGCTCCGCCATCACCACGGGTTCTTTTAACAGCGGAACAGAATATTATGGAGAGAATGGCTGGCCTTCCGGAGCCCTGGACCCGAATGCATACCTGCAGTTTTCGCTTTCCGCTGCCACGGGCCACTACCTGGTCCTCAACACGATCAACCTGGTCATGCGTCGCAGCAATACCGGATCCCCCGCCGGCGCCGGCCCTAATCAATGGAGCCTCCGGTCCAGCCTCGACAATTATTCCGCGGACCTCGCCAGCGGCAGCATCACATATAACTATGTCACCTATCCCGTCACGCTTCCTGCCGCTTTCCAGGCCATCCCTTCCTCGGTGACCTTCCGGGTCTATGGTTATAATGCGACTGTTAATGCCGGTGGCATCAGCCGTTTCGTATATGACAACATCAGCGTACAGGGCCAGTCCGTATCCGGTGTACTTGCCGAACAATCCATCGACCTCTCCGCCCGCTCCGCCGGCCAGGGTAACATTGCCCTTCAATGGCAAACAGACGGTTTTGCAGCCGGTACGGAATTCACGCTGCAACGGTCGACCGACGGCACTGATTTCACACCCATTCAACAGCTTGGCTCTACCCCCAATACGACCCGCTATCAATACGAAGATGCCAACGCCCCATCTGCCGCCAACCTGTTCTACCGGGTCTCCGCCGTATTACCGGGTGGTGGAACGGTTAACTCACCCATCGTAGCCATCCGGCAGGGAGGGGCAAAACAAACGCAGATCCGTGGGGTCGTTGCCCAGGGGGCTTCCATAAAGACCTGGTTGCACCTCGAAGAGGCCGGCGCTTACCAGCTCAGTATCTGGTCGTCCGATGGCAAGGCGCTCCTGCAACAGACCATCAATGGATATACGGGGGACGCCGTGGCCGACCTCTCCTTTGGGGCTCATCCGCATGGCGTATATATCCTGACCCTCTCCGGGGACGGACAGCATACCGCCCGTCAGTTTGTGTTTTGAGAATACAAATAAGGAGGTTATATTGAAGGATGTTCAGCAATTACTTCAAAACAGCCTTCCGCAGCTTCCGGAAGAACAAGGTCATCACGATCATCAACATCCTTGGCCTGTCAGTGGGCATCAGCGCCGCCCTTATCATCTACCTCATCGTCCAGTACGACTTTAGCTTTGATAAGTTCGAGCCGGGCAGAGAGCGTATTTACCGCATCGTTTCGGAAGGCCCCGGCTGGCATAACAGCGGTGTCCCCGCCCCCCTCCACGAAGCCGTCCAACGGGAGATCCCCGGTGTGGAAAAGATGGCCGCCCTTTTTCAGTTCAACGACTGGAATATAAAGGTGACGATCCCCCGGGGTAATGACAAGACACCCCCCGTCTTTAAAAAGCAGGACAACATCACTTTTGCGGACGGCGATTATTTCAGCCTCTTCCCCCACCAATGGCTGGCGGGGAATGCTGGCACCTCCCTGAAGGAACCGTTCCAGGTAGTGCTGAGCGAGAACCGCGCAAAAACCTACTTCCCCGGTATTCCTGTTACCGACATAGTCGGCAGGACCGTAATCTTTAGCGACACGATCCGTACCACCGTCTCGGGGATCGTAAAAGACCTGGACGCCCATACTGATTTCGACAACCAGGTTTTCATCGCCCTGTCGACCATCCCCGGTAGCGGATTGAAGCCCTATTATAACTGGACGGATTGGGGCAGCACCAACTCGAATACCCAGGCCCTGGTGAGATTAGTCCCCGGTCAATCCCCGCAAAAAATAGAACGGCAGATCAGGACGATGGTGGATAAATACAACAAAGCCGCGTCCATCACGGAACAAACAAAATTCTATCTTCAACCCCTGGACGACATCCATTTCAATGCCCTCTATGATGGGGTCGCCAGCAAGTCTACGTTATTCGACCTCACCCTGCTGGCCGTCTTCCTCTTACTGTTGGGCGCCATCAATTTCATCAACCTCTCAACAGCGCAGGCAGCCCAACGGGCAAAAGAGATCGGTATCCGCAAGACCCTGGGCAGTTCCAAGCTGCAGCTGGTGATCCAGTTCCTGCAGGAAACCTTTCTGCTTACCCTGGCCACCACGGGATTGTCGGTCCTCATCACTCCTTTATTACTAAAAGCATTTGCCGGCTTTATACCGAAAGGGCTTGCCTTCAATGGCATCTGGCAACCTCATGTGCTGATCTTTCTCGCCATCCTCATCATTACAGTAAGTTTCCTGGCCGGTCTGTATCCGGCCCTGGTCCTGACAAAATTCCGGCCTGTACTGGTGCTGAAAAACCAGCATACTTCCCTGGCGGGAAATACCCGGGGCGCCTGGCTTCGCAAGACCTTCACCGTAAGCCAGTTTGTCATCGCACAGGTATTTGTCATCGGCACCCTCATGGTGAACCGGCAGATCCATTATTCCCTGGAGAAAGACATGGGCTTCCGGAAGAATGCCATCGTCAATTTTTATGTTCCCTTTGATTTTTTTAAACCAGACAACAAAAAATTCGTCTTGCAGCAGCAACTTCGGGCCATCCCCGGGATAGAGGCCGTGAGCCTTGGCAACCAGTCGCCGGCTTTTGGCGGCCGCATGAGCACCCAGATAAAATTCAACGATGGAAAGAAAGAAGTCAAGATAGCCCCGGATACCCGTAGTGGCGACACGGGTTTTATCAGCCTCTATCATCTCCGGCTCCTGGCCGGCAGGAATGTGCTGCCAACCGACTCAGCCACGGAGTTGCTGATCAACGAGACCCTGGCCCGGCGGTTGGGCTTTCAACACCCGCAGGCGGCCCTGGGACAATTCATAGGATTCAGCGGACATAGCTTACCGGTAGTAGGGGTCATGGCCGACTTCAACCTGACCTCCGTCCGGACGGCCATCAACCCCCTTATCTTTTATTCGGAACCTAAATTCGGCTATGTAATGCACGTGGCCCTGCAACCGAATCCCGGCAGCTGGAATACTACTATCGCCAAAATGCAAACCGCCTGGAAGACGGTGTACCCGGACCTGGATTTCGACTACACCTTCCTGGACAAGTCCATCGAAAGCTTTTACAAAGAGGATCGGGACCTCTCCAAACTCCTGTCCTGGTCCACCGGCATAACCATCTTTATCAGTTGTCTCGGACTGCTGGGACTGGTGATCTTTACGGCCAACCAGCGCACCAAAGAGATCGGCATCCGAAAAGTACTGGGCGCTACCGTGACGCAGATCATCGCTCTCTTGTCCAAAGATTTCGTAAAACTGGTGACCCTCGCTTTTCTCATCGCCGTACCGGTAGCCTGGTGGGCCATCCATCAATGGCTGCAGAACTTTGCCTATCACGCGACGGCGGAATGGTGGATCTTTGCCATCGGCGGTGTGCTGATGCTGCTTATGGCGCTGCTGATCCTATGCATACGGGCCGGCCGGGCAGCCCTGGCCAATCCGGTGGAGAGCCTGAGAACAGAGTAGACTGCCCCGGCCGAATGGCATCGCTCAGCATTGCTAATTGGGTTGAATGATCGGTTACTTTCCGGTAATATTCATTTCGGGGAATAAGGATATTCGCATAAGTAATCTTTTGATAACCCATCGAATATCCAACCATGAGTATGACCGATAACCACCGCCTCTCCAGACGCAACTGGCTGGGACTCGCCACCACCGCTTCCATCGGCTCGGCACTGCTGGCCACCCCCTCCAATGCCCTGGCGTCGCCGCCCGTCAATACCCCGGGAAAACCGGATAAAAATAACGGCGCCCGTATCTACAATATTCGTGACTTTGGCGCCAAAGGCGATGGCCAGACCCTGGATACTACCGCTTTACAAGCCGCCATCGACGCCTGTAACAAGGACGAAGGAGGCACGGTGCTGGTGCCCGCGGGGGTATTTGTGATCGGGACGGTGGAGATGAAAAGTAATGTCACCCTTCACCTGGCGGCACAGGGCAAATTACTGGGCAGCGCCGACGGGAAACAATACCACGCAGCCGATGCCATCCCCCTCAGCGGAGACTCCACCCTGAATGACGGCAACGTGGGGCTGATCTTTGCCGTAAAGGCGGAGAATATGATCATAGAAGGATTGGGGACCATCGATGGACAGGGGGCGCAATTCCGGAGCCCTTCCAAAGGAGTGCTGCCGCCAGCCGGGATCACCGGCCCTCATCGCCCTTATCACCTTCTATTTTATCAATGTAAGAATTTTTCGGTGCGGGATATCTTTTTGCTGAAAAGCGCTTTTCATTCCGTCAGGATCATACAATGTGATTTTGTAAAGCTGGAGGGACTTCATATCCACAATCGTGTCATTCACAATAACGACGGCTTTCATTTCATCAGCAGCCGCTATGTGCATATCAGCAACTGTGACGTACAATGCCAGGATGATGCCTGCGCTTTATTCGGAAGCTGCCAGTTTATAACGGTGACCAACTGTTCGTTCAGCACGCGCTGGTCGGTCTTCCGTTTTGGCGGGGGACAGGCGGAAAACATCACCGTCTCCAATTGCCTGATCTATGAGACCTATGGCTGCCCGGTGAAAATGCGCTGCGGCCCCGGTTCCCGTTTTGAAAATATCACCTTCTCCAACATTGTCATGAAGGATGTAACGGGCCCCGTGTCCATCGGTCTTGGCCCACAGCATTCTTATCCTTCCGAACCTCCAGGCACTGCACCGGGCATCGTTCGTAATATAACCTTTAGCGGCATACATGCGACGGTGGTCAGGCCCGTACAGCTCCGGGATACAGAATTCACCAGCAACTACAATCCCGGCGAGATTTTTTCCTGTATTACACTCAATGGTATGGATGAAGGCTTCCTGGAAAATATTTCGTTTAACGACGTACATATCCAGTTCCCGGGAGGAGGCACAGCCGAACAGGCTGCTGTTCGCGATGTGCCAAAATTGGCAGGAGAATATTATCAGATTGGCATACCACCCGCCTATGGCCTCTATGCCCGCAACGTCAAAGGCCTGACGCTGCACAACGTTCGGTTCTCCATGGCAGAACCGGACTACCGGCCGGCTGTGATCTTCGATCAGGTGGAAGACGCGGCGGTGAATGGCTTGAGCGCACAGGGATATAAAGGAGCGGAATCTTTATTACGGTTTATCGAAAGCCGTGACGTCCTGCTAAGCGCCCTGCGGGTGCTGACTCCAGTTAGCATTTTCCTGCAGGTAGAAGGGGCTGGCAGCAATAATATTAAAGTGGATGGAGGCGACCTCTCGAAGGTGGAGACACCGCTGGCGTTTAAAGCCGGCGCCGACCCGAAGTCGGTAAAACTGCGGGAGTAGACGATTCTTATTTATACTCCCCAAAAACCTCCCTCAGCGTATCCGCAATCTCCCCCAGCGTACAGAAGTTCTCTACCGCTTCGATGACGACGGGCATGATGTTCTCGCCGGAAGAGGCCTTATCATTCAGGTCCTGCAAGATAGAGTCACAACGGGCAGGATCCCTTCTTCTCCGTAAGGATTCCAGCTTCTCAGTCTGGACCTGCCGGATGGAATCGTCGATCTTGAACCCGGGAATAGAACCCGTCTCCTGTCCCTGGAATTTATTCACCCCCACGATGATCTTTTCGCCGGTCTCGATCTCCTGCTGGTATTTATAAGCGCTGCGGGCGATCTCCTCCTGGATAAAGCCCTGCTCGATGGCGCTGACGCTGCCCCCCATGGCATCGATTTGCCCGATCAGCTTCCAGGCCTGCTGTTCCACCTCCCGGGTCAGCGCCTCGACAAAATAACTGCCGGCCAGGGGGTCGGCGGTGTCCGGCGCGCCGCTTTCATAGGCGACGATCTGCTGCGTGCGGAGGGCGATCCGGGCGGCCTCCTCCGTGGGAAGGCTCAGCGCTTCATCATAACCGTTGGTGTGCAGGGACTGCGTTCCCCCCAATACCGCGGCCAGCGTCTGTACCGTCACCCGGGTGATATTGTTCAGGGGCTGCTGGGCCGTCAGCGTGCTGCCGCCTGTCTGGGTGTGGAAGCGTAACATCATGGCCTTGGGGTCCGTTGCCCCCAGCTCTTTCATGATGAGGGCCCACATCTTCCGGGCAGCCCGGAACTTGGCCACCTCTTCAAAGAGATTGTTATGGGCATTGAAGAAAAAAGAAAGCCTTTTGCCAAATACGTTGATGTCCATCCCCTTTGCCTTAGCTGCCTGTACATAGGCCTTACCATTGCTCAGGGTAAATGCGATCTCCTGGACGGCCGTACTGCCCGCCTCGCGGATATGATAACCGGAAATGGAGATGGTATTCCATTTGGGCAGCTCTTTACTGCACCATTCAAAGATATCGGTGATGATCCGCATGGAATGTTTGGGCGGATAGATATAGGTCCCCCGGGCAGCATATTCTTTCAGGATGTCGTTCTGGATAGTGCCGTTGAGCTTTTTCAGATCGGCCCCCTGTTGTTTGGCCAGGGCAGTGTAAAAGGCCAGCAGGATATACCCTGTCGCATTGATGGTCATCGAAGTGGAGACATCCTCCAGCTTGATGCCCTTGAACAGGGTCTGCATGTCTTCGATGGAGTCGATGGCCACGCCCGTCTTGCCCACTTCCCCTTCCGCCAGTTCATGGTCGCTGTCATACCCGATCTGCGTGGGCAGATCAAAGGCCACGCTCAACCCCATGACACCCTGGCTCAGCAGGTAGTGATAACGTTCGTTGCTTTTTTCAGCCGTGCTGAAGCCGGCATACTGCCGCATCGTCCATAACTTTCCCCGGTACATGTCCTTCTGTACACCCCGGGTGTAGGGGAAGTCGCCGGGAAGCTCCGGCCCCGTGGAAGAAGGAAGATCGGCAGCGGTATAGACTTCATTGATCTCGATACCGCTGTCAGTAAATATTTTTTTTTCTGGCATAATCGTTTGTTTGGGACTCACATCAACTTCTTCGCCTCATAGCTCAGGGCCTCGGACACCACCGTCTGCAGAGACGCTTTGGGGCTTTGCACCAACAGGTCTAAAAGGTGTTTGTTCAGGTCCATACCCGTGGCTTCCTCCGGCAGGAAAGAACCCACCTGGTTAATGATCAGCAGGTTCTGCTCTTTGAAATTACGCACGGCATCCCAGGCTTCGGCGCTGACATAGATCTGCTGGGTAATATTGTGCTCGAATTCCTGTCGGATGCTAAGGGTCAGCAGCGATTGCATCTCCCGGGCGCTGAGACCAGGCTGATTGACGCGGCTGATCAGGTTGGGCAGGGCGATGCGGTCGGTCAGCAGGATCAGACGCTCATAAGCCTGTAATTGCATTTGACGGATGGGAATGCCGCCGACGGATTCCGGGGGCGCCGGTTTTTCTTCTTCTTTTTTGACTTCCTTCCGTTGTTTCCAGATAAGATAGGCCAGGGCGCCTGCCAGCAGGAGAGCTATAACGATGGCAATAATAAATTCATTCGTACCGATGGTCATGGGAGCTTTTTATTAAGGGTAAAAATAAGAAATAACGAGCGAAGCGAATCTTTTATTGGCCGCCGCCGGGACCTAACCATTTAAAAATACAACCAATGCCATTTGGTCCCATCCACTTCATTCCACTCGATCGTCGGCGCCGGCATCTTAAAGGTCCGGTTTAATTTCAGCAGGGTAGTGGAGAGGGGCGACAACCCGTCCGCACGGTAAAGGTCCGTGTCCAGGCCAAAATAGAATTGACGATAACGCTTGTAGGTCGGAATCGGCTGCCCATTGATCTCCGTGGGATTCTTTACCCCGCCGATCATACCTTCCGCGCCATAACCCGCGGAGAGGTTCAGCCATTTGGGAAACCCGCTGCTGCCGGGCAAAAAAGAACCGATGTTCACCGATAGCCAGTAGGTCTGCCCATTATAGTCCTTCAGCATTCGTTGCGGCAGGTTATTCCCCAGCTCATTGGGCAGATAATGGGCGAACAGCGTATGATGATACGAGTATTTCAGACTGATCCGCTGCTGTCCCCATAGCAGTTGCTGCCCCTCAAAGAGCAGACAGCCCGCCAGGTTAGCCAGCATATCTCCTTTGGAGAACCCCCATTTGGTAGAATGGCCATCCATGATCTCGATCATGCTCATAAAACCCAGGGCCGTCAGCGTACCGAAAAGAGCGGACATCCCAGGTTTGACGCCTCCCCAGCGAAGCAAGTCGCTCTGGATAGCCGCAATGTTATAGGCCGTAGTGGCATGGCCCATCTTATCCATGTTGAGCCACTCGTTGTTGTCGTTGAAAAAATGAAAAGGGCTGCGGGGGAATTTCTTATACCAGAGATAATTCAGCCCGATGGTCACCGCCGTGCCCAGGGCTGCCTCTGCAAAGACTACCCCATTGACCCGGCCGGGATTATAGTGTTCGGAAGGTTTGAAGAACTCCTGCGCGGCCAGCGGGGTAGGGGCCTGCCACAGAAGGACGACGATCAGCACGATTAGTTTTCCTGGTTTTCTAAACATGGATTTACAAAGACAAACGTCCCGGATTTCCCCGGGACGTTCCTTTTATCAAAAATAGTCTTTTTTTCTTATGGCCGGTTATCTTATGGCCGGTCAACTCCTTTTCACATTTTCCTCCGTCTCACCCTGGTGTTTCGTATCCACCTTCCGATAGGACCAGAAGAATACCAGCGGGAAGATCAGCAGCGAAAAGATGGTCGCACAGATCAAACCCCCGATCACCACCCTGGCCAGGGGACGGGAGCTTTCCGAGCCGATCCCGGTAGAGACGGCGGCTGGCAACAGGCCGATCATCGCCATCAGCGCCGTCATCAGTACGGGCCGTATCAGGTCATTCACCCCCAGTTTGATGGACGTATACAAGGGGCTCTCCAGCCCTTTGATGCGCTCGAGGTTGTGTTTGAAAGCGGTGATCAGCAACACACCCTCCAGGATACAGATCCCGAACAGGGCGATAAAGCCAATGCCCGCGGAAATACTGAAGTTGGTACCGGTGATCAGCAGAGCAAAAATACCTCCTACCACGGCGCAAGGCACGTTGAGGAAGACCAGCCCGGCATCCTTCAGGTTCCCGAACATAATGAAGAGCAGGAGGAAAATAAGTAACAGGCTGATCGGGACTACCTGGGTGAGGCGCTTGGAAGCCCGCTGCTGGTTTTCGAAATCACCCTGCCACACCATGGAATAACCCTTCTTCAGCTTCACCACCTCATCCACTTTTTCCTGCGCCTCCGCAATGGTGCTGCCCATATCCCTTCCCTCGATGGAGAATTTGACGGCGGAGTAACGCTGATTGTCATCCCGGAAAATAAGACAAGGTCCCGTCTTCTGGGTAATGTCCGCGATTTCGTGGATGGGTACCTTGGACCCGCTCTGGGTAGGCACCAGCAAATTGCCGATATCCCCTTCCGTCGCCCGGAAATCTTCCGGGAAGCGGATCCGGATATCGAACTTCCTTATCCCTTCATACAGTTGCGTGACAGCCTTACCGCCGATGGCCATCTCGATCACCGCATTCGCGTCGGCGGCAGAGACGCCATACAAGGCCATCCGGCTCTGATTGAGGTCGATGTCCAGTTCCGGCTGGCCGATATTTTTTATCACCCCCAGGTCCGCGATCCCCCGGATATTCTTTAATACCCCATAGACCTTGTTGGATTGATTCTCCATGTAATCCAGGGAGTCTCCGAAAATCTTCACACATATCGACCCTTTTACCCCGGACACGGCTTCCTCCACGTTGTCCATGATGGGCTGGGAGAAGTTCAGTTCGGCGCCGGGCACCACGGACAGGGCTGTCCGCATCTGTTCGATCAGCTCATCCTTGGAGACCTTGGGGTTCCATTCTTCCATCGGATACAAAGACACCCCAAATTCATTGTTGTAAAAACCAGCTACATCCGTTCCGTCATCCGGGCGGCCCGTCTGTGACATCACCCGGCGCACCTGGGGGAATCGCATCATGATGGCCCGCATTTGCGCAGCCCGGGTCACGGAGGAGTCCAGGGAAATACTATAAGGGAGGGTAGCCCGCACCCACATCGACCCTTCATTCAATTCGGGCAGGAATTCGGACCCCAGGAACTTAAACGAATACAGCCCTCCCGCTATGATGATAGCGGCAACGAAAAGAGAGGCTCTCTTATGATGAAAGACAAAGCGGAAACCCTGCATGATCCGGGCCGTGATGAAATGGGTAAAAGGGTTGTGCTTCTCCCGCACATTCTTGCGGAGTAAGACATTCACCAACACCGGCACCAGGGTCAGCGTGAAGAGAAGGGCGCCCAACAGGGCGAAACCCAGCGTATAAGCCAGGGGGGAGAACATCTTTCCCTCCACTTTCTGAAAGGCGAAGATGGGCAGCAGGGCCGTGATGATGATCAGCTTGGTAAAGAAGATGGCCTTCCCCAGCTCGGCGCCTTTCTTGCGGATCATGCCTAATTTGGAAAGCCGGTTGAACCGGTCCATCGACATGTCCTTCGCCTTATGGTCCAGTAACACGAACAGCCCTTCCACCATGACCACCGCCCCGTCGATAATGATCCCGAAGTCTATCGCGCCCAGCGACAGCAGGTTGGCCGACATCCCCATGAGATGCAGACAGATGAACGAGAACAATAAGGAGAGGGGAATAATGATGGAGACGATCAACGTAGTCCTCCAGTTGAACATGAACAGTGACACGATGAGGGTCACCAGCAGGATGCCTTCGATAAGATTGTGCAACACGGTATGGGTCGCATATTTGATCAGGTCCTCCCGGTTGTAGAAGGGAACGATCTTCGTGTCCGGCGGCAGCACGCGATCGTTTAATTTCTTTACTTTTTCCTTTAGTCCGCTGATCACATCGTCGGGGTTTTCTCCCTTCCTCATCAGCACGATGCCTTCTACGGCGTCGGGGTTATTCCGCAGCGTCCGGTGACCGGCACTGTCGATGGCATCCGTTCTTCCCACTTCTCCCAAACGCGGCAGGTTGGAGATCTCCACATCCGCCAGGTCCTTGACGAGGATGGGGATGCCATTGATATTTTCCACGGTGATATTGCGGATCTCATTGATGTCGTTCAGGAGCCCGATCCCCCGGACCACATATGCTTGCGAGTTCTTGTTGATGACATCGCCGCCGATATTGATATTGCTCTTGCTGACGGCATTGGATACATCCAGCGGCGTAATGCCGAGGCCGGCCAGCTTCTGAGGGTTCACCCGGATCTCATAGGTCTTCACCATGCCCCCGAAACTGACGATGTCCGCAATGCCGGGGACCGAACGTAATTCACGGTCTACCACCCAGTCCTGTAAGGTCTTTAGCTCCCTGGGATTGCGGAAGGTGCTTTCCAGCGTATAACGGTATACCTCCCCTGTGGGACCGGTGGGGGGCTGCACCTGGGGAGTGGTATTATCCGGCAGCTCGGCCGTGGGCAGCAGGTTGTTCACCTGCAGACGGGCATAACTGTCGGGCACCTCGTCTTCAAAGATCAGCTTGACCACTGAAAGACCGAAGATGCTGGTAGAACGGAGGCTCGTCTTTTTCTGTACTGGGTTCAGGGTGATCTCGATGGGAATGGTGACAAACTTTTCCACTTCCTCCGCGCTTCTGCCCGGCCATTGGGTGATGATGGTGATCTCCGTATTGGTGACATCCGGAAAGGCCTCGATGGGCATTTTCTGGAAGGTCATAAAACCATAGACAGCCAACAGGGCCGTCGCGGAAAAGATGAAATATTTATTCTTTAAGGAAAAGGCCAGAATGCCTTTTAGCAATTTGTTCATCAGTTGTTGATTTAATACTAACTATTCAGTTCCTGGTAGATCAGTAGCGCCTGGGAGCCGATCACTTTATCACCTTCGGAAAGACCAGTGGAAATATAGGTCTTATCGCCCACCGTACCGGAGATCTGCACGGGACGTATCGTGATGTCAGATGGGCTCTTATAGACCAGGACGTAGTATTGACTATGGTCGAAGACCAGGGCCGTACTGGGAACCGTCAGCATGTGTTTGTTCTCGACATTGTTCAGCATGACGCTGGCAAACATCTCCGGTTTCAGGAGATAGCCGGGGTTGGGCAGCACGATCCGCACCTTCATGACCTTATTGGTAGGGTCCAGCACGTTCATGATCTTGTCCACTTTTCCTCTGAATACTTTTCCGGGATAGGATAGGGTAGTGACATTCACACTGTCCCCGGCCCTGATGAGCGAAATACTGGATTCATAGACATTGGCGATGACCCAGACATTTTTCAGGTCCGAAATGGTGAACAGGTTGCTGCTATTGTCGGGACGGATGGCCATATTATTGGTGGCCAGCTTCTCCACGACAAACCCATTGATGGGGGTCTTGACCTGGTAAGTGCCCTCTACGCTGCCCCCGTTGAGCTGCAGCACCCGCTGGGCCTTCTGCAACGCCGCCCGGGCCTGCTCATACGATGCTTCGGCAGAAAGGGAATCCCGGGCCGAGGCCAGCCCGCTCTTGTACATATCTTTAGTGGCTTCCAGGTTCTTCTTGGCTACGGAGACATTGGTCTCCGCCGTGACCAGGTCATTACTGTAGCCGGCCATCTCCGAGCTCCTGATAACAGCCAGGGTCTGTCCCTTCGTGACATAATCCCCCAACATCACTTTTATATCCTGGATGTTGCCGCTCACCAACGGGAACAGCTTGACCACATTGTCATCATTGAAAGCGATCTTACCGGTGAGGGTAATGGAATTCACCACCTTGGAGCTGGCGACGCTGTCGATCTCGATGATCTTGGCCAACGAGTCGGGAAGTACGAATTTTTGTTTTTCAGCCGGCGGGGCGTCGGCCGCACTCTTGCAGCCCGGTAAAGTAGCAAACAATAGGACGGAAGATGCTATGATGCCATAGGTCGCATATTGTTTAAGAGTATAGCTCATCTGGTCTTTTTTTTATTGTTGGAAGAAGTTATGCTGTTTAGGGGTGTTGCGGATAGCGATAGGAATTAATTAAAAAAATTAGTGCCCGTATAATAATTGATATCCTCAAACGCACTGATCCTGTTGAATTGAATGGTATTCAGCTGCAGAGTATTATCCTTGAACGAGTCATAGAAATCCAGGAAGTCCAGGATGCTGATGTTTCGTTTCTGGTAGTTGATCAGCACCTCGTGCAGCAACCGCTGAAAGTCCGTATAGAACTTAGGGTCGATGGTCTGATATAACTTGTGCTGGGCGAACGCCTTTTGAAGGGATAACGATACATTCTCTTCCACCGTGGCCTGCGTGCTCCGCTGGGTAGCCGCCGAACTGGCGATCTGGGCTTTCGCCGACTTGATATTACCCTGGTTGCGGTTGAAGAAAGGCAGGTCGATCGAAGCGCCGACCCCATAATAATTCGTCAGGAAGCTGCCGGCCTCGTCATACCCCAGCGACAAGCTGAGGTCCGGTACGGCCAGGGACTTCTGGTAGTTGTAATTCAGCTGGCTGATATTCGTATTGGCCCGGGCGATCTGCAGGTCCGTCCGGTTGCGATAGGCAGAATCCATCAGCGCAGGAAGGGGCACCTGCCCCGGGTCCAGTTTACTGAGAGCGGCGGAGTCGATGACGGGGTCGATATACAAAGAAGGTTTGGCCTGTAAAACCAGCCGCATTTCGCTTTGCACGTCATTGATCTGGTTGATCAGGTCGCTGTATTCGCTCTGGAAACTATAGAGCTGGGCCTTGATCCGGATCACCTCTTTTTCCGCGATATACCCCTTTCCCTCCTGTTG
Organism: Puia sp.; assembly: GCA_035492545.1. Taxonomy (GTDB): domain Bacteria; phylum Bacteroidota; class Bacteroidia; order Chitinophagales; family Chitinophagaceae; genus Puia. Next base: position 6,765 of record DATJJD010000115.1, on the reverse strand, counting down.
GGCAAAGGCATCCACTACCTGGCGCAACGCCCTGATCTCCTCATCATATACTTTAGAGGATTGCTGCAGGTAATAAATATGAAAGAAATCCGTCCGGAGGGTATACTTCAGCGTGCGCAGCAGGTCGAAGAACTGGTATTCCGTCAGCCTTACACCCGCCTGGGCCAGCTGGATCTGCTTGTTGCGTTTGCCGGCCAGTAAGATCAGCTGGGACAGACCGACGGTGGTTTCATCATTACGCCCTGTCGGGAAGAATTTGTTCAGCTCCCCGGAATACAGCGTATGCCCGATGCTGAAATTAGGGTTGGGCCAGAGACGGGCCTGGATGACCAGGGCCTTGTTCGCATCGATATTATACCGCTGGGCCAGGAGCTGCAGGTTGCTGTCCAGGAACATCTTCTCAGCCTCCCCCAGGGGAAGACGCACCGTATCCTGCCGCGGTTGTGCCTGTAAGGCAAAAGAGATAAAAAAGGAACCTAAGATCAAAACGATCCACTTTTTTTGCATAGGTTTTGCGATTGTTTTTTAGTGGGCAAAACTATTATATTTTAATGTTAATCAGGGGTTAAGCCTTTGTAAACCCTGTATTTGCACCAAAAGTTAAATATAATTAAAATATTGCATGCATCGTTAGCGGAAGGGAAGACAGTTTCCCTGGCCGGGGAGAGATCAAATAACAGTCCGGAAATAATGCCTGTACAGCGGTAAATGCATAAACCATTAGCGGGCATACCTTCTGTAAAGGGCAGGAAATTTTTTGCCCTACCTGGCAGGTTTTAAAATTGCCCGCAAACAGGTCCGAATGAAAATTTTTTTCCAAAATGGCATAAATGCGACTATCCGGTAGTTGGAGTATTAAAACGGAAACCAACCCCATGTATTGTCTCCAGGTTGACTTCCGGATCGGCTTTAAAATACTTTCGCAGCTTGGTGATAAAAACATCCATGCTTCTGCCCAGGAAGTAGTCGTCTTTGCCCCAGACATTCAGCAGCACCTCTTCCCTTTTCAGGATCCGGTTGGAATGTTCGCAGAGGAATTTCAGGAGATCGGCTTCTTTTTGTGTGAGGTTGAAAACCTCTTTGTCTATCTTGAGCTTGAGGTCCGTATAGGAGAAGTTTAACTTACCGATGGTAAAGGAGAGGGACTTGTCGGAATGCATCTTGCGCGTCCTTCTCAAAAATACCTCCATGCGCATCAGCAGCTCCTGTATGCTGAAGGGTTTGGTGATATAGTCATCGGCCCCGCTTTGAAACCCCTTGATCTTATCCTCTTCCATCGACCGGGCGGTGAGGAACAAGATAGGCACCATATCACTCAACTGCCGGATTTTCCTGGCAACGGCAAACCCATCCTTATTGGGCATCATCACATCCAGCAGACAGATGCCGAAATCATTTTTATCGAACTTGTCGATAGCCGACTGCCCGTCAGGGCAGAGGATGACCTCGTAACCGGCATCTATGAGATTATCCTTTATCACATATCCAAGGGAAAGATCATCTTCGGCCAGCAGGACTTTTACTTTCGGGACTTGTTGCATAGACTTCTATTGATGATTAGGTTTAATTGAGAGGAATAAATAGCCTGAACTCCGTACCGATGCCCGGCAGGCTGTTCACTATTATCTTACCGTTATGGGCATCGATAATACGTTTGACAAAATTCAGACCCAGACCGAACCCCTTTACATTATGAATATCGCCCGTGGGTATCCGGTAAAACTTCTTAAAGATGCTTTTTATATACTTCTTCTCAATTCCGACGCCATTGTCTTTTACGGAAATAAAAAAATCGTCTTCCGCATTGCCCGTCTCCACGACGATGTGGGGTTCGGCTGCATATTTCAGGGCATTTTCCAGCAGATTGACCACCGCCAGCTCCAGGTGGGCCTTATCCCCATGCAGGACCCCGGTCTCCTCATCCATTTTTAATTCTACTTTGGCCCTTTTCTCTTCTATCAGCGGCTGCACCTTGCTGAGGGCCTGCTCGATGAGTTGATGGGCGTCGATATTCTCCTTCCGGATAGGAAGGTTCTTTGATTCGGAAGAGGCTGCTTTCAACAACCGCTCCACCTGGCTTTGCAGATGTTCGGTCTGGTTTTTTATAATAGCGGTATACCGCTCCAGGCGGTCGGGCTGGTGCACGATATTATCCTGGGCCAATACCCCGGCGGCGATCTTCATGACAGCCAGCGGCGTCTTGAACTCATGGGTGAAATTGTTGACAAAATCCTTTTGTACTTCGGCGAGGAATTTTTGCCGGTAGAAATAAAAGAGGCTGATCGCCAGCCCGATCAGGGCAATAAAGAGGATGGCGCTGCTGACGATCCAGAAATCCATCTGCTCCAGGATATACTCATGCCGATGGGGGAAATAAAGCAGGATATGGTCAAATTCCTCGGAGAATACCGGCAGGTCCTGGGCGGGAGGTTTCATGCCCGCATACCGGGAGGCAGGCGAAGCAATGAACTCTTCGTACACGAATTTCTTCTCGGCGCTGCTATAGGCCCCCAGCTTGCAGTCCGTCAGCACCCCAAAATCGGCGAATTCTTCCTGTAAATAAAAAGCAAGGGAGTCCTTGGAGGGGATAGTATCCGCCTTGAAGACAAAATAGTTATTGCCGGGATTGTTGATCAGCGTTTGAAGGCTGGTGCCGGGGGCATCGTTCATTTCCAGGTCCTCGAACAAACCCCGGATACTCTTGACCACATTGATGTTGAACTGCCTTTCCTCAAATGAATAGACCTTCTTCAGCCAGTAAAGCTGGACCGTTATGATCAGCGCCGCCAGCAGAGTGGCGGAAAGAACGATCCATTTTAAGGTTGATGAACGCATGGATGCAAAATTGCTGTGCTTTGCTGGTACTAAATTAGGAAAATGGTTAAGTACTAGTTAAGGGGACCCTAAATATCCGTATATTTTTAATACACAAGTGCCTGCAACTATACCAGTAAGAGATTATTTTTTTTGGAGACCCTTGGCCATTTAAATAAATTCACATAGAATTTCGTTATTATTCAAAAAAACACCGCATCATGAAAAAGATCGTACTTCTTGCCAGTCTCCTGCTTGCCTTCACCGGCTTTAGCTTTGCCCAGACCACCCCGGCGCCCCCCGCCAAGGCAAAAACAGCTAAAACAACCAAAAAACCTGCCACGGCCAGTGCTACCACCCCGGCCGCGACAGCCACTCCGGCCACCCCAGCCAAACCTGCTACCGCTGCCGGCCCCACCAAAAAGGACGGTACCCCCGACATGCGCTACAAGGCTAACAAGGACGCCGCCAAGACCCCTCCCCAGCATTTGAAGGCAGACGGCACCCCTGACAAGCGCTATAAAGAGAACAAACCCAAAAAGACAAGTAAATAGGCACCTTTTTTGTAATTTCTCAGGGCAACTTAATTTCTACACGTAAAAACAATAACATGAAAAAATTGCTTGTATTGGTCCTGGTATTAGTAGCCATGACTGGCGTATCCATGGCCGCACAACCCCACAGACCCCCGCATCACCGCCCTGTACGCCATCATCACCATGTCGTACATCATCACCATGTTGTACATCACCACAAATAAATAAGAAAGGCGCCGATAGGCGCCTTTCTTATTTATATCACTTTCTTGTTATTTGACCTTGGCCGGCGTTGCCGCTTTCGCTTTTTCGTTGACGACTACTGCTTCACCACCCAGGGGCCTGCCTTTGGCAAAATCCACCAGGAAAGGCGCTGCTACGAAGATGGAAGAATAGGTACCGGTGATGACCCCAACCAGCATGGCAAAGGCAAAACCACGGGTTACCTCGCCACCCACCAAAAAGAGGATCAGCAGCGTCAGGAACACCGTAAGAGAAGTCATGATCGTTCGGCTCAGGGTATCATTCACGGACTTATTGATGATCTCCGCATTGCCAGCCCCCTTCATGAGATGACTGTTTTCACGGATACGGTCAAAGACAATGACCGTGTCATTCATCGAGAAACCGATCACCGTCAGCACCGCAGCAATAAAATGCTGATCCAGCTCCAACGGGAAGGGCACCACGGTATGCAGGAAAGAGAACACCGCCAGGGTGACGAATACGTCATGGAACAAGGCAATGATGGTTCCCAGCGAATACCTCCAGTCACGGAAACGGACGAAAATATAAAGGAAGATAATGATGATGGAGAAGATAACCGCCTTGATAGCGCCTGCCTCCAGGGCCGCGGAAATCGTCGGCGTTACTTTCTTGTTACCCTGCACAAATTTATTGGAAGCGAATTCATGGGCCGTAGTACCCTGCGGCAGGAATTTCTCCAATCCGCCATACAACTTATTCAACACTAAGCTGTCGGTACCGGCAGCTTCTTCATGTACCAGGTAATCCGTCGTGATCTCCAATTGCTCATTACTACCGTAGATCTTGATCTCTAAAGAAGATTCCGGCATGGCTTTTTTCAACTCTTCCCTGACCACATCCGATTGAACGGGCTTATGGAAGTTGACGATAAAACCCCGACCACCCTGGAACTCGATGCCTCTCTTGAAGCCGTGGAAGAAAGAACCGACTCCCAGGATCAATACCACGACCGAAATGCCATAGGCCACTTTGCGGTATTCGATAAATTTGAAGGCGGCATGTTTGAAGACCCGACGGGAGATCGGTGTGAAATATTTAAAGTGACGGTTCTTATTCGTGTAATAATCCGTGATCAGCCTGGACACCAGGATACCGCAGAACAGGGACAACAGGATGCCCAGGATCTGTGTGGTGGCAAAGCCCAGCACGGGACCCAGCCCGAAGTAGAATAAGATCAGGGCGGTGAGCAGGTTGGTTACGTGGGCATCCAGTACAGGCGCCAGCGAACGTTTGTACCCGTCGCTCACAGCCAGCTGGTAGCTTTTACCGCGGGTCAGCTCCTCTTTGATACGCTCGAAGATAATAACGTTGGTATCCACCGCCATGCCGATCGTCAACACCAGGGCCGCAATACCAGGGGCTGTCAGGGTGGCGTGCAGGGCGCTGAGTACTCCGATGGTGAACAGCAGGTTCAGGATCAGGGCCGCATTGGCTACCCAGCCGGCCGTGTTATAATAGATCAGCATCAGGGTAAAGATCACGAGGAAGGAGATGACAAAAGCCATCATACCGCCATGAACAGCCGCTTTACCCAGGGTTGGTCCTACCACTTCGTCATAGACGATCTTGGCAGGAGCTTCCAGCTTACCGGACTTCAGGATGTTAGCAAGGTCCTTTGCTTCCACGATGCTCTGGTCCGAGTTACGACCCCTGCCCATGGTGATGCGGGACTGTCCGCCGGTGATGGGCTCGTTGACAAAGGGGGCGGAATAAACAATATCATCCAGTACGATAGCAATGGGTTTGCTGGTATTCTTGGTAGTCATGGTGGCCCAATCCTTGGCGCCCTGTTTGGTCATGCTCATCTCCACGATCACCTCGCTGGTGGTCGGGTCGAAGTCCTGGCTGGCATTCTCAATGGCCTCTCCTTCGATCCTGGCCTTATCGGAGCCGGGAATGGTCCGGATGGCATATAATTCCAATACAGGGATCAGTTTGCCGTTGTCATCGACCTCCTGCTTGCCCCAGAGGAATTTCAGGTCCTGGGGGAAATTGTTCCGTACCAGGGGATTGTTCAGATAATCATTGACGGTGCCTGTATCCTTTAAAGCAGCCTGTGCTATGAAAGCGGAATAGTGAAGCTGGCCGGTTTTCTGGTCCTGCTGCGGTTGAACGAAATGTAAGGTCCGCAAAAGAGGATTCTGATTGGGACCTATACTGCTGGTATCCTGTTTGGCCGTGTCCACCTTGCCGACGCTGTCAGCCTTTACCCCGTTGAGGTAATTCTGAAGGGCTTTATCCGCATTCTGAATAGAGGTGATCAGCTCGCCGGTATTGTATACTTCCCAGAATTGCAGGTTAGCGGTAGACTGCAGGTAACGACGCACCCTGTCCGGGTCCGTAGCGCCTGCCAGTTCGACATTGATAATACCCCTGTTCTCATCCAGGCTGATGCTGGGCTGAGCCACCCCGAACTGGTCGATACGCAGCTGCAGGACCTTGAAGGTCTGCTGCATGGCAGCGCTGGCCTGTTCGTGCAGATAGCTGATGACGGCATCGTCGGAGGCGTCGAATTTGATCTTATTACGGTTCGCATTGGCGAACAAAGGCGCTAACTTGCCCGTAGGATTTACTTCTTTATAAGACTGTGCAAAGAGATCGATGAGATTGCCTGAGCTGGTGACTTTCTTCCGGTTGGCCAGGTCGATGGCTTTCACCAGCTGCGGGTCCCGGCGGTTATTGGCCAGACCCTTGATCAGCCCGTCCAGCGCCACATCCAACGTTACGCTCATACCCCCCTGTAAATCCAGACCCAACAATAATTCATTCTCTTTTGACTTCTGGTAAGTGGTTCCCCACCAGGTGATCTTGGTATCTTTGGTGCTATCCAGCAATTTTCTCCTCCGTTCGCGCAGGACCTGATCAAGCGTATCCTGGTAGAGGGCTTGTTCCTCTTTATTTCCGGGGTATTTTTGAGTGGCGGCAGGATAGAGACTGTTTACATATCTCTTTGCCTTGGCCTCGATCGTGGCTTCATGTTTGTTGACAAACCAGGTAAAGGATAGTTGGTACAAAGAGATAAAGATCAATAAAGCAGAAAAAATGCTTACCAGTGCTCTCATTGGAAGTTTCGTTTGTTTTTAAAGAACCGCAAATATATGTTTTTGAATTGAATAGTTTTAGCTAATTTGAATTATTCCGGGCCCCG
>DATJJD010000114.1:0-32524 GCA_035492545.1 Puia sp. | reverse complement strand
CCGCAACGGCGCCTGCGTAGCGATGATCAACGGCGCGATCAACAGCTTCGTGCTGGCGGCGGCACAGGAGCTGAAACAGGACCAACGCATCAATGCCGTCAGCCCGGGCCTGGTGGAAGACTCGATGGAAAGATACGGGGCTCTCTTCCCCGGTTACAACCCCGTACCCATGCAAAGAGTGACCAATGGTTATCTCCTCAGTGTGCTGGGTGCTGTCAACGGCCAGATCCTGAAGGTTTATTAGGTATTTCTGTAACCTTTTTGGCGTTCATTTCTCTATTGGTTAAAAAATAGTAACCATGAGCAAATTGAAAAATGCCGTTTTAGGCTGCTTCAGTGCAGCCTCAGCCTTCTTTTTAGCAGTCCCTTCTGTAAATGCACAGAACCCGCCAAAGCTCTCGGATCCTGAAATAGCGCACGTGGCGGTAGTGGCCAACAAGATCGATATTGGGTATGCTGAGATCGCACTGCAAAAGTCTAAGAACGCCGAGGTGGTCAACTTTGCCAAAACGATGTCCAGCGACCATCAGGCGGTGATAAACCAGGCAGTAGCTTTAGTGACCAAATTAAAGGTGACTCCACTGGACAACGGGGTAAGTAAGAAAATGATGGCTGATGCAGAAAAGACCAAAGCGATGCTGCATTCAAAATCAGGTAAAGCTTTTGACAAGGCCTATATAGATAATGAAGTGGCTTATCATAAGGCCGTTATTGCTGCCGTAGAGACCGTGTTGATACCACAGGCACAGAATGCTGAACTAAAAGAGTTGCTGCAAAAAGTCGATCCTACCTTAAAGGCCCACCTGCAACATGCGGAAATGGTGCAATCAAACTTAAAATAAGCATGAATAACTTACCGGCAGCATGCAAACAGACCTTTTACCTGTTTTGCATGTTGCCTTTGCTGATTAGCTGCAACTCCGGTACATCCACCGTGGGAAACCCTCATAGCAGCACAGACACTGTGGAGATCCGGAATATGAAATTCACCCCGGATTCCCTGGTGGTGAAGAAAGGGGACAAAATTGTTTTTGTCAACAGGGATATGGTCGTTCATTGTGTGACCGCAATAGAAGGAGATACCTGGACCTCGGGTGCTCTCCCCACCGGGGCATTATTTACGCTTATTGCCGGTAAAAGTTCGGTCTATTATTGTGCCATCCATAAGGTCATGAAAGGCGTAATAATAGTGCAATAGCATACGCCCCACCACGATCCCCCGGATTAAAAACGAATTAAAAAAATATCCCCGGCTTCTCCCGCTGATCAGGGCCTTCCTGGCCCTTTCCCGCTCCTGCAAAGGATTACGTCAACGCCCCCACGAATGGCGGCCCCCTGCCGCGAAAAAAAATAATCTCCGGTCATTAAACCTTTGCCGGCCCCATTCGTCCCACCTGCTCCTGCTGACCGCCTATTCATAAATCACAAAACAACTCCTCATGCGAAAATGGACCATTCTGGTTGTCCTTCTGCCCGTTATTTTCTTTGCCCTGTTGACCGTAACCTCCTGTAAAAAGTCCGGCGGAGACGTAGTCGTCTCCAACAAAGACACGACAAAGACAGATACTCTTGTCAGCAACGGTATTTATACCATCGACTCGACCGGGGTCCCGGCCCCGGGCATTATCCTGGCCGCCCCCTTTGATGAGACCATCATCCCTTCCATCACTTCACCGGGACTATTGCTGGTCATGGACCAGAACGGTAAGATCCTGAAACAGCAGACCACACCGGGCCCGGCTTTTAGCCTTAACCGCTGGACCATCAATGGCCAGACCCGCTACACCTACCTGGTCAACGACCCCGCTGCCCTTCGCCTGTATGGGGTAGACGAGGACGCCGGTTATGCCGTCATCGCGGACAGCAACCTCAACCAGCTTCAACGGATCAACTTCACCCCCTATGGAGAGGGGCTTTTCCAGACCGGTCAGGCCCTGGATGTACATGATTTCATTCTTATTTCCGACAGCGATTACATCACCCTGTCCTATGACATTAAATATGTCAATAACATTCCGTCCTACCTGCACCCCGCTGCTAAAGTCTCTGTCGTAGCGCCCGTGATAGAGGAGGTCAACCACGGGTCCGTAGTATGGAGCTGGGATGGCAGCGCGGATACCTCCTTCTATGCCAACAGCGTCGAAGGCAATGCTTTTTCGGACTCCGTTACCGGACAAGACTATCTGCATATGAACTCCCTGTTCATCGACCCCCGGGACAACAACCTCATCTGCTCCATGCGCAACCAGGACCAGGTCATCAAGATCAACCGGAAGACAGGCGCCATTATATGGCGGCTGGGGGGCAAGAACAGCGACTTCCCCTTATTGGCGACCCAGGTATTCCTCCGGCAGCATCATGCTACCCTGACGGATAATAACCAGACTTTATTACTCTTCGATGATGGAGAGCAGACCCTGCGGCCCTACTCCCGTGTCGTCGAATTCCAGCTGGATGAAGTTGGTAAGGTGGTAACCAACTTTAAATCCTTTACGATACCGGAAACCTTTTCAAAAGTGATGGGCTCGGTACAGAAGATAGGAGCGGAGTATTTTATCGGGGGCGGCTCCGCCAATTATATCCTGGAGGTCAATGCTACCACCGGTCAGAAGGTGATGGAGTTCAAGAGCTCCCAGGCCACCTACCGGGCATATAAGTATTAGAAGCAAAAGCCCGAAGCGGTGACGCTTCGGGCTTTTCCAATAAAAATCTTCTGCCGGATCGGCCCCCCTACTTACTCATAAAAAAGTCCAGCAATCCTTTCTGCACCTGCGCGGTTTGCTCCTGCACCACCCAATGACCCGATCCAACGATCTTTGTCTCACTCACCTGCTCCGCAACGATGGCCAGGTGGTCCTTCAGATAGGACGCTGCAGAAGCTTCAGCTCCCATCGCCAGCACGGGCATCTTCAATTTGTGCTTCATGAATTCATGGTTGTCAATAGCGTCCTGTGGAAAAGCGCCAAACCAGTGAAAGCTGCCGGTGGTAGCCCCGGGCACTGAATAGGCCCGGATAAATTCAGCGGTCTCCTCCTTGGTAAAAGGATCTTTTACCAAGCCTACGATCGGCCAGAAGTCGGTGAGGAATTCTCCCGCCTGCCCGGCAACCAGGTCCCCGGCAATAGGCCGGGCAAAAAAACCAAACCACCAGAGAGAATTATATAATTTCCCCCATACCGGCTCGATACCGGGTAATAAGGCGTCCATAAAGGCCACTTTTTTGGTTTCTTCCCCAAACTGTGCCGCATACGCATACGCCACCATCAGGCCGATGTCATGACCCGCCAGGTTGATGTGCTGATACCCCAGCTGTTTAACGAGGCCATGGATATCGGTAGCCATCGTTTTCTTGTCATAACCGTCTTTGGGTTTGTCCGATTCGCCCACGCCCCTGAGATCCGGCGCTATGACGGTAAAATGTTTGGAAAGCTCCGGTAGCAATCGGTTCCACATATACCAGTTCTGCCCAAAACCATGGACCAATACCAACGGCTCACCCGTTCCCCCAATTACATAATGGATCTTTATCCCATTCACTTCCGCCATTTTCGATGTAAAATTGGAGGGAGGGGCCGCAGGCGCCGGCGCTGCCGGATGGACGCTGTCGGCAGACCCGTTGGCGACGGCTGTTTGCCTGGTATTGTTGTCATTACAGGAGAAAAGGAGGATGCCGGCTAACAGCATTCCTGCAAATGTCGGGGCATGGTGCTTCATGGTGGGCATAATTTATTTTGAAAGAAGATGATGCCCAAAGATAGATAATCCTGTCCGGTAGGCCATAGCCATAAGATGGAATCCTATGTACGTTTCATCGATTAGGAAGGAAAACCAACCCTATTCCGTTCTCAAATTTTTTACAGGGTTGGCCATCGCCGCTTTTATGGCCTTAAAACTTACCGCGATCAGGGCAATCCCTATAGCCGAAATCCCTGCCAGCAGGAATACCCATCCGCTGATGGCAACCCGATAGGGAAAACCCTGCAGCCATTGATGCATAAAATACCAGGCAACGGGTGAGGCGATAACAATAGCGATCAGCACCAGCAGCACAAAGTCTTTGCACAGCATCACCGTAATATCGGTGACCGAGGCGCCCAGCACTTTCCTGACCCCGATCTCTTTCGTACGTCGTTCCGTCGTATAGGTTATCAGCCCAAGCAGCCCCATACAGGAAAGGGAGATGGCGACGATCATCGCCGCATTGATGATTTGCCGGGTTTGTTGCTCCTTTTCATAGAAAGCGGCGATGGTATCATCAAAGAAACTGTATTCGAAAGGTTTGTCCGGATATACTTGTTTCCATATTTTTTCAATGCCTGCCATCGTATTTTTGAAAGCCACGGTCCCCTTTCCATGGGTTGGCAATTTTATGCTGACCATCCTTGCCGAGGAGGCGCTGGTGGCTATAAACAGGGGTTTGACGGGCTCATGCAGCGAGGTTGCATGAAAGTCAGCCACTACCCCGGCAATAGGGAAAACCTGGTTTGAACTGGGGCGGTCCGATGTCCCGATAAAAAGGAACTTGCCTATCGCCTCTTCCGGGTTTTTAAAACCCAGGCTCCTGGATGCGGTTGCATTGATCAGCAGTTGGTTAATGGTATCGCTGTGGGTGAGGTTCTGTCCGGCCAGAAGCTTTATCCCATACAGCGGCAGGAAATTTTCATCGGTCATGATATGTTGCGCTTCCACCAGGGCATCTTCCCCTTTTCGCTTAATAGTAGTTCCATTCTGCCCACGGGCGGCAGGGGTGTGTGCGCTTACGCTTACCATGGATACATCGGCCAATCCCCTGATCTTCTCCACCAACAGCTTCCTTTGGGAGAGCGAATCGTTGCCATCGATTTCAATATTTACAACGGCGTCTTTTTGGAACCCCATATCTTTATTCAACATAAAATGGATCTGGTTGCCGATGATCAGGGTACCGATAATAAACAACAGCGAGACGGTGAATTGAAATACGATCAGGGATTTCCGCAGCACCCCTTTCCGGCCCACCGCTTGTAAAGGGTCTTGTCCCTTCAGGCTGAGGACGGGCAGGTAAGAAGACAGCACTTTTGCCGGATAAAAACCCGCCAATAAAGAAGTGATCAGGATAACGATCGATAAAAAGAATAAAGTACCTGGCTGTAATAGATCAAAATGCACACCCGGGGGGATGAACGAATGGAACAAGGATAACAACGGCTTCATCATCAGTGCGGCCAGGAATGCCGCAAACAGCGTGAGGAGGAGTGTTTCGCTGAGAAATTGGAAAACCAGCAACCCCTTGTTACTGCCCAACACCTTGCGGATGCCGATCTCCTTGGCCCTTTGAAAAGATACTGCTGTCGATAAATTGATAAAGTTGATGGCGGCGATGATCAAAATAAATAAGGCGATCCCCATCAGGCCATACAAGACGGGCATACTGGCTTTGCGGGAAAATTCATCATAAACGCCGGCATTGAAATGAAGGTCCGATAAGGGCTGGATGCCTAATTGAGGTTTGGCATCACTGGGCCGCAGATAGGTTTTTGAGAAGGAGGCAAACTGGGCTTCTACCTGTGAAAGTTTTACATTTTTGGCTAGTTTGACAAAGACCTGGTTACTGCCATCCCAATTGCTCCACTTGGAAAGGGAAATACCCTTCTGCAAAAAACTATGTTCTATCGTCGCGAAAGAAATAAAATCCTTGAACCCAAAATCCGTATTTCCTGTCCAGTCTTTTACGATCCCGGAAACCGTCAGCGAAAGGGAGTCATTATAAATTACCCGTTTCCCGACGATGTTCTCCAGGGGCGTCGACTCAAAATACCTGCGGGCTTCTTTTTCACTCAACACCACCTTAAAAGGTTCGTTCAAGGCGGTGGCGGCATTGCCGGCTAGCCATTGATAGTTGAAAATATCAAAATACTCAGGTTCGGCTATAATGATGTGGGAATTGCCAATGCCAAATTTCGGCATCGGGAAATGTCGGTCGGCCTTATTCCCATTAGGGACGGTTACGGGCGCATAATAAATATAAAACCCGGCTACTTTTTCAAAACCCGTTAACACCTTGCGCAACGTCATGCCGGTAGGGTTGGGAACACAACCGCAGGTGTTCTTCTCTCCGGTTATATGGGTCAGCGTCCCCGTGATCCGGTAGATCCGTTCCTTGTCCGGGTGGAATCGATCGTAGCTGAGCTCAAATTGCGTGATCAGATAAATGATCAGACAGGCGCTGATGCCGGAAGCAAGTCCCAGGATATTGATCAGGCTGGTCACCCGGTGGCGTCCGATATTGCGCCAGGCGATGGTAAAATAGCTTTTTAACATGCCAGGTTCGCAACTAAGAAAATGCCATTTTTATAAAAGACTGATAGACATTAATTTGTTATAGATCGTGTTGGACAAACTGTTCGGTATTACGATAATTAACGTTCGTTTCTGAACAGCGCCCCATCAATGTACGGGTGGCCTTTCCGGGACCTCCCCGGTTATGACCTTAGCCAGCTCGGGGTGTTTCTTTTCCCGGTTTAACACCTTGTTGGTAATAAGGAGGCTGAGCAACATACAGGCCGCTCCGATCAGATAGTGGAGTCCGGGGAAGTAGAAAGGCGCTCTATTGCTGGTAAAAAAAGCAAAGGTGCTGTTCATGATCAGGGGACCGATAATGGTGGTGAGGCTCATGAGACTGGTCAGCGCGCCTTGCAGTTCGCCCTGTTGATTGGATGGAACGTGCCCTGAGATCACGGACTGCAGGGAAGGGCCGCAGAGTCCGCCCAGACAGTAAGGGATCAGAAAGACGAACATCATCCAACCTTGCGAGGCGAAGGCAAACAGGACCAACCCCAGGGCGTAGAGGGACAGGCCGAGATAAATGCTCTTTTCATTCCCGATCCTTGGATTGAGCACCCGCGTCAACCCCGCTTGTACACCCCCCACCAGGACACCCACAACAGCCAGGGAAATGCCGACCATCTTCTCACTCCAGTGAAACCGGTAGATGGTAAAGAAATTCCAGTTGCCCTGCACGGACTGACTGCCCAGGTAGATGAGGAAAAAACTGATGGCCAGCCCACCGATCTCGGGATGCCGGGTAAGAAATTTCAGGGAGCCAAAGGGATTGGCCCTTTTCCAGTCAAAAGCCCGGCGGTTCTCCTTGCTTAAGGACTCGGGTAATAAAAAGTATCCGTAAAGGCAGTTCAGCAGACACAACGCCGCGGCGGCATAAAAAGGAGCTCTTATGCCCCAGGTGGAAAGCAATCCGCCGAGAGCTGGCCCCAGCACAAACCCCAGCCCAAAAGCGGCGCCGATCAATCCGAAATTCTTGGCCCGGGTGGTTTCATCCACGCTGACATCCGCGATATAGGCGGTGGCCGTGGTAAAGCTGGCGCCCGTAATACCGGCGATGACCCGCCCTATGAACAACCATCCATATGCCGGGGCCAATGCCAGGATAATATAGTCGACCCCAAAACCAAATAAGGACATCAGCAGGATTGGCCGGCGGCCATACCTGTCGCTTAGGTTACCCATGACCGGGGCAAACAAAAATTGGGTGATGGCAAAAACAGACAAGAGCAGCGCACCATACGTACTGGCCTGGTTGACGGGGATGCCTTTTAATTGAGAGATCAGATCGGCCATAACAGGAATGATCAAACCCCATCCCATAATATCGATCAGCAGCGTAATAAATATAAAACCCATCGCGGACTTCCTGGCTGTTTGCATATATCAACATTTATGCCCGGGACTTTCTCCGGGCAGAACAAACTTACGCCGAAACCCTCTATTAAGAAGAGGGTGAAACCGCCAATTTCAAGGGGGAATTACGCCACAAAAAAAATTTGTGCAATTGATCGGTTGCTCTTATATTTGCAACTGATTAGTTGCAAATTAAATCCCCAAAAATGAGACGAGACGTATTCCAGGCCATTGCCGACCCTACCCGAAGGGCTATCATAAGTTTGATTGCCCTGCAGGCTATGACGCCTAATGCCATTGCCGAACACTTTGACAGCAGCCGGCAGGCCATATCCAAACACATAAAAATCCTTGCCGAATGTAAGCTGGTCAACCAGCGACAGACGGGCCGGGAGATCTATTATTATTTTAACCCCCAAAAAATGAAAGAGGTATATGAATGGGCCGAACAGTTCCGGGCCATCTGGGAAAACCGTTTCAATCAACTGGATGCCGTATTGGAAAATCTAAAAAATAAAAAATCATGACGAACAACGAGACCTTCTTCTCCAAAGACTTGCCCAACAAAAAGCTTACGGTCACAAGAGCATTTAATGCGCCTTTGGACCTGGTATGGAAAGCCTGGACCGACAGCGAAATACTGGATCAATGGTGGGCCCCCAAACCCTACCGCGCGGAAACAAAAAAAATGGACTTCAGGGAAGGTGGTTACTGGCTTTATTGCATGGTAGGACCAACCAATGACCATGCCTGGTGCCGGGTGGATTATATAACGATCCAGCCAAAGAAGACCATCACCAGCACCGATGCCTTTTGTGATGAGAAGGGCAAGATCAACACGGATTTCCCCATCATGGACTGGAGAAAAGAATTTACCGCAAAGGACAATACTACCTCCGTACGGGTGGAAGTCACCTTTGAGAAAGAGGCCGACATGGAGACGATCATCAAGATGGGCTTCCAGGAAGGCTTCACCGCCGGCCTGAGCAACCTCGATCAGTATCTCAGCGCCCAATTCAAACTTCGTCAGGAGTTAAAACCAGATAACAAGGCCAGGGTTACGAGCTATCTCAACTTCAACGGCAAAACGGAGGAAGCCTTTAACTTTTATAAAAAGGCATTTAAAGGAGAATTCACCGGGGTAGGGCTGCAGAGATTTGAAGACATTGAATTACCCGCCGGCCATCCGCCCATGAATGACGCCGATAAAAAACTCATCCTCCATGCGGAACTCACGATCCTGGGAGGATATGTGCTGATGGCCACCGACGCACCCGAGAGCATGGGTTTCAAACTACAGCAGGGCAATAATATGCACATCAACGTGGAACCCGAATCCAGGGAAGAGACCCAACGGTTATTCGAGGCGCTGGCGGCAGGTGGCACGGTCACCATGCCATTGGAAGACATGTTCTTTGGCGCCTACTTTGGCAGCCTTACGGATAAATACGGTATCAACTGGATGTTCACCTTTCAGCTACCGGCAGATCACTAGCTTCGCCGGGCCCGGATAAGTACCTGACTCTTCAGCATCGGACTATAGGGCGGCCCAGGGGCCGCCTTTACCAATTGTTAACGATATCGGACCGTTGTTATTAGTATATTCATTCGACTCTTTTATAGAAAGATTCGAAAAGAAATATATATGAGGATTTTTATAGACAAGCAAAACCGATACCTGCTGTTAACTAATTTTAAGGTTATGTATTCGACAATGATGATGCAGCATAACCTGATTAACCACACCTCCCAACTTTTCACTAAACAACTGGTTCTTGACTCCCTTTATGACAACAAGGTTGAAAAGTTTTTTATCGCACGAAACCCTTATGACAGGATAGTTTCATGCTACTTTAATAAATTAGTGGAGAATGACATCTCTTCTTCCTTAATTTTACAACACTGCCAGAAGATACTATTGCCTTTTTTTAAAATTGACAGCAGTGAACTGCCGGAAATAGAAGAGGAACTAAAAAAAATATCTTTTTCACAATTCATTTCACAACTTCGTTTCTTTTATGACCTGGACGATCATTACCTGCCTCAGTACTCGCTTAAATTAATTCCCTACTTTTCAGTGAACCATGAAGAGAATGAAGCCGCGTTATTTTCCAAATTTAATATCCGTATATTAAAAATGGAAAGGGATATTGTTTTTCTCAGCAATCGGCTTGGCCTGAATATGTCCATTAAAGTGGGCAGATCAGATCATAAAACATATAATAATTATTATACCAGCGATCTCTACGAAGATATAAACAGCATTTATGAAAAAGATTTTAAATACTTCGGGTATAAAATGCACAACTGATCCCAGAGAAGATCATCAGGCTCAGCCCGATCAGAAATTCGGATCAAAATTGAAATAGATCGGATTCGACAGTCCCACCATATTCCCGCTCAATGCCATCGACTCCGGCACCTGCGGATAAGGTGTAGACGGACCCTCGACCACCACACGATAATAGCTTCGGCCGGATAGGGCCGGCGTATCGGTGAACTCCGCTACCGGCGTCTTCCCGCTCGCCTGGAAGCTGCCGAAGTCGTTGCCGTCCTTTACCACCTTGACGGTATAGACGGCCTCCGGCACGGTAGCCCCTGTCAGCTGGACGCGGAATTTGACGGGTTTTCCCGTTGGTTTGGTATTGTCTCCCATCATCATGTCCATCTTGCCATCCCCGTCGAGGTCGGCATAAAATTCCACCCGGGGCGCAAAGGGATTGGCCGTAACGCAAACCCGCCCGTTTGTCAGCGCGTCTACCACAGCCTGCGAAGTCCTGGCCGTGGCAAACACCCAGGTGGTAGGCGTTCCCACATAGTTGGCCTTCGCCTGATAACTGTTCTTGGTGGCCTTATCGGGTGTTTCCGGTACCCCATGATGTGCATCGCTGCCCCCTCTGCCGGTCAGCTTACGGCCCGAAGAGAGCATGTCGTCCCAGATCATGATGGCATTGGCATTCTTGGACCATATCGCGGAGTTCCAGATTTCGATGGACTCGACCATATCATAGGAATAGCCGAAATGATCTTTCCCACTGGGATGATTGGCCGACAGATGGATCCCAAGCTCCTTCTTCACCGCTCCGACGACGATGTCCCGCTGATCACGGACATCGTAAAGCCGCTGGTGATCATAGGGGCGGGCGGAGAATACATTGCCATGGCCCCGGGTCGTTGTCCATTCCGCGCCATACAGCAACAGTACGGAGTCGGATTTGAACTCGGGATCCGCCCAGGTGTTATGCGCGACATCGCCTTCTACATGGTTGTCATGATCCGTGATACAGACATAGTCCATACCAACCGACCTGGAAAAGGAGATGATCTTGCTGACAGGATTGTTCGAGGATTCTTTACTATGCCGCGAGTGTACATGAAGTTCCCCCTTCATCCATAAACCATTGCTAAGGCTGGCAACAGGCGGCAGCACGGAAGGGGCCGTAAATGCCCATGGATTGCTGTGCGGTGTCTGACCCAGCGTTACACTGCTGATACCCACCGCCATAATAACTAGTAACTTATAAACCATTGTTCCCATTTCTAACAAAGACAGCAGACAGAAAGAAGAGGGCTACACCCCCATGTTACCAAATTGTTACCACTGGCTCCCTTCTTTTTATATCGGGACAATCAATGAATGCAAAGGCGTTCTATCATTTCCCCACCACCGCCGGCAAAATATAGTCTGTCATCATCTTATCCACCTGGGGATGCGCATACGGCTGCCCATAAGCGCTGGCCGTGATGACGATCACCAGCGGCAGATCCTTGAACACGAAAATCTTATTGCCTCCGTTGCCCGTACAATACCAGGTCTCATAGCGATGACCGTTCACCGTATAGGTCTTGTTCCAGAACAGGTACCCATAGAACTCATCGGGCCGGTCGGGGATCGGCCGGTACTTACTAAAAGTCTTTTCAACCCATTCCTTCGGCAGGAGCTGCTTCCCGTTCCACACCCCGCCGTTCTTGTATAATTGCCCGTACCTGGCAAAATCCAGGGCCTTCATCCGGATGCCGCCCGCCGTACTGGGGACATGCTGCGGGGTATACACCCATTGATAAGTAATACCCAGGGGGCCAAAAAGCTTTTGCTCCGCATATTTTTCCAGCCCTCCCGGCACGGTCTTGTTCAGGATATCGCCCAGCAGCATAGCTCCGGCGGTAAAATAATGCCACTGCTCCCTGGGCCTTGTCCGGCTCAGGGGCAGATCCAACGTGAACTTCACCCAGTCATCCGTAGGATACATATTCTCCTCATTGCCCGGCGAATCCCCGTCATTATCATCCCCGTCAAAAGCAGAGCTCATAGTCAGCAGGTCTTTTAGCGGTACGGTTTCCTTTTCGGGTGAATAGTTGGCGAAAGAGCGGATGGGGTAAAACTCCTTTAGCGTCTGGCTTTCATTTTTCAGATAACCTTCACTTTCGGCGATACCCAGTATGGTGGAAGCAAACGACTTTCCAACCGATCGGGGATCGTGCAGACTATCCCGGCCCTCACCATTAAAATATTCCTCGATGAGCAGTTTGCCATTTTTGATGACCACCACACCATTGATCCTTTTAAATTCCGCGGCCTCGATCTTCCCTTTCAATTCCTTTATCTTATCCCGGTCAAAGGAATCCTTCGAGACGGCAAATTCATGATAAGGTTCGACGGGACTCAATTGAATACGCGATATCTCTATCCGGGGGTTTCTATTGACCACGAGGTTCAGCTCCCCCGAGGCAAGGAGATCCCCGACCGCCCCCCGTGCATAGGGGCGGATCTCCAGGTTCAGCAAATGGGGGCCATCGGTCAGGGCGCTGTCACCGCCATTCCGGAGGAACCGCCCCCAGAAAAACTGGCTCCACCAGACTCCTTCCCGCTCATTATCGATCAGCGGTTTGTGCATCGTTGTCTCCACAGCCCGGATGGCTGGCAACGGTGCTCCCTGGATCTTACTGCTATATACAAGCCGGTGATCGATCAGCAAACTGAATTCATACCCACTGGCCTTAAAAAAACTATCGGCCGGCAGCTCCGGCGCCAGCCGGTGTACCGCATTCGTCAGCGACCGGGCCATAAAGACCGTGATAAACAGATTGCTCTTATTCGTCAGTTCATAGGTATGTAAAAAATCTCCGGCGCTTATTGCCGGTAAGGCTATCTCCCGTGAAGTAAAAACGATCTTGCCGATATTGGCCTGGTGCAGCGGGGAGGTAATGCCCTGATCTTTTACCAGCTCCTGGGCGGAAAGATGGATTATACACCCTAAAAAAAAAGGCAATAGACGACAGCGTGACAACATGGTCTTGAATTTTTTAGCAAATTGGTAGGTCCCAAAACTAGGGGAGGAGAATCCCCCAAAATAGAACGATTTTAACGTGGCCCCCTTTTTAGCAATAATTTCCGGTAGAATAAAGGCGTCACGTGATAGGTAGACCGGAACGACCGGATAAAATGGCTCTGGTCGGCAAAACCGCATTCAAAAGAGATATCAGTCAGGGAAAGCTCGCGGTTGGGTAACAGCGCCAGCGCCCGCTGCACCTTGATGGTCCTTATATATTCCCCCAGCGTCGTATCGAAATATCTGGAAAACTCCCTTGATAAATGAACCGGATGTACATTCAGGGATGTTGCCAGCCCGCCCAGGCTATGGTCCTCTTGGGACTCGTGCAGCATCTCTTTGATCCTGCCCACCCATTGGGGCTTTTTCCGGTCCCCGGCTCCCTTCATCTTCCCCAGCAGCCCGAATATCTCCACTAACAGGGCATCGATGCCCAGCTGGCTTCCGGCGCCGGTCAGCTTCATCTCCTGGAGAACCTTGTACATCAGCGTTTTTACCCGGGGGCTGGTGATGTCGATGCTGCCCTCGGTAACATTGCTGACCAGGTCAAAGGATTCAAACCATTTCGACCCCAGCTCGACATGAAAACCCCGGGTGAACCTGCCGGAGGCGATGTTATAATGCGCATCCTGCCAGTTGTGGAATAACAGGTCCCCGGCACAGCATTCATAGGTCTCCTTTTTATTCGCCTCCGTCATACCCCCTTGCAGGATGAACGTAAAATAATTGTTCTCATGGAAATGCCAGGGCACTCTCTCTTGCGAATATTCGGTATCCGTCAGCGTAATCCCGTCCAAAGAAATGATTTCATTCGTCTCTCCATAGAATTGACCTGTTTTCGAAAATTTCATAGAATTAAGATACGATTTTTAACGATCGCTTAACCTTTATGGACAACGCAATTCTCCTCATATACTTCTTTAAAGGTCTTATTCTTTTGTTTCTGGATAACAGGAGTAAACCGCATATCTATAGGATTCAACAGCTGAAGGCATAACTGTTTGTCATCGTCCGTCAAATCCTGAACCAGCATGGCGACAACTTTGAGAATTTGTTGCTTGGCATCTTTCAGCACTTTCTCTCCTTTCCTCGTTAACTGCAGCCTTTTTGCCCGCTTGTCTTCCACATCGTCATATTCGCTGATCATACCCTTATTTTTTAGCCGTATCAATATGTTCGTGCCACTGGACAGCTCTAACATATTGCTGAAAATAGCTTCTGACTTGATCGAACCTTTCTGATTGAAGATGCTAACCATCATTCCAAATTCTTCAATTTGATCTAACCCCGTTCCTTCCAACGCTTTGTTGGTGTATATCGCCTGGAATTTCCCGATCCGGCTGATCAGTTTAATCAACGCTCCGTTTAAATCCGGATGCAGTTGCCATTCAGCTTGCACTGATTTTTGTTTTTTTATAGTCCCGGCTAATTGACTACGGCAGAAACCTTCAATGGTCGCGGTAGGATTTTCCCGTTCATATTCCCCCCAGAGCCTAACTAATTCAACGGTTTGGTTCATAAATTCATACTATTTAGAAGTAAATTTAAAAAATAAATCCCAAATAGTCACTTATTTACTTCTAAAAGGTTTTTATTTGTATATAAAAACAACTAAATAGAAGTAAATTAAGAATAATGAAAACATTCCTGCTTCTTCGCATCTTACTGGCACTGCATATTACCGGCATCATCATCATGGCAGGCGCCACCATGATCGATTACCTGACCTTTAAGACATTCTGGAAACTGGCGGATCAGGGGGACGTCCGATCGGCCGGGTTGCTACCGTTAATGGCTAAATTCGGGGCCTTCGTGCGAACGGGCGCCGCCATAATACTGCTCACCGGAGGCGCTATGCTCATCGTCGGAAAAGGCGTCTGGTGGCAGCAGCCCTGGTTTAAGATAAAAATGGGGTTGGTTCTTTTATTGGTCCTGCATGGGTCGCTTATAGGCAATAAGCAAGGGCAAAAACTCCGGGAGACGGCTTGGGCCCATGGGGCTGATTTTATGCAACGGACTATGGACCTGAGAGAAAACCTTAACCGCTTTTATCTTATACAGTTGACGCTTTTCTTCCTGTTAATATTGATCAGCATCATCAAGGTTAATAGGATCAGTAATTAAAACCGGACATGCCGCCAGGTAAGAATTCCCCAGAGGACTATGAGTGCCAACCCAATAAATATGAAAGCCACGGAGCCATTGGATTTTGTTTCTACGACAAAATCAGTAGGATCCTCCGGGTTATAGATGACATTCACCTTATCCCCTTTAATGGGAGTCCTCGCATGGGTCCAAAAACCGGGGGTTTGAGTGATCCAACCCTTTTCGGTGGTAAGAAACCGGATAACGGGATAAGGGGTTTTGTAACCCCTTCTGAATTCTACATCAAAAACGACCCCCTCTGTTTTTACACCGTTCCTGGATATTTTCTTCACCTTGAGAAAATAGATCAGCGATAGCAGAAGAAATGCCAATCCAAAGAGGAGGAGGAAAATCATGATCTTATATTGATTTAGGGAGTGCCAATATAATACAAAAAACCTACACCTTTCCTAATTCAGTATCTTTTGCGACCAAACGACATGCCCGTTGACATACAGGACAATTACCTGCACGCTGCCCGTATGTTTGAGGGGCAGGCTCAGCGTATTGTTCCCCCTGGCAATCATCACTTCCTGTCTGATCATGACCTGCCCCGCAATCGTATATTCCGTCAATACACCACTGGATGCTGTATTGGAATTAACGACCAGCGATAGGGACTGGGCGTTGCTCCCCGTTATATAGATGCCTGGAGCCGGCGAGGACGCTGCGGCAACGGTAATGGTTGGCGAATAATAGACATTGCCGGTGGTCGTGACCGCTTTGATCCGGTAGAAGTTATTGCCGGCTATCGGATGTTCGTCGATGTAGGTGAAAGAGCCGGCTGCTGCGGTGGCATCAGGATGGGTATTCCTTACCGTGCCGATGGCCTGAAAGGCTGCAATCCCATCGCATCTCTCCACGACGAAGAATTGGGCATGGGCCTCATCGGCGTCTTGCCAGTCCAGGTAGGTGGAGTGATCGGAATAGCTTCCATGCAGTTGCAGGCCTTCGACCTGCAGGACCGCAAACATCGCCGCGTCTACGGTGGTGGCGGCAGTAGCCGTGCAACCGTTCCGCTTCTCGGTAACGGTCAGGTTATAGGTTCCCCAGACCGTATCGGTAACGGGGTTCTGGACGGCGGAGGCAAAATTAGCAGGCCCGCTCCAGTTATAGGTAAGCCCCTGAGAACCGCCAAATGGCGTCGGGTAATTGCTGGCTGCCGCATTGCCGCCATAGAGGTCCAGATTGGGACCACTAACGCCTGCAAAAGCGGAAGCTACAGGCCGTGAAGTATCGATAGGCACCACGATGGTTTCTACCAGGGTGGCGGGGCAGCCCTGCGCAGGGGAAGCGGAAACAATATAGGACCCTGCCTGGTTAACGGTCAGCTGACTGCTATCGCCGTTGGCTCCGGAGATGCTGCCGCCGCTGATGGTTTTCCAGGTATAATATCCTGCCGTACTATTATTCGTAAGGGTGATGGTCCCGGCCTGGTGATTACACCGGAGGGTGTCGGTCTTCACGGAAAAATCCATGACGGGGGGCCGGAGAAAGGTGAGAGGGGCGACAAAATCCTGCAGGTTGGCCGTGAAGGAAGAGGAAGACCTGGACTTGAAAAAAATATTGGAGAAGAGCGACTGACAGGGATTCAGGGTCGAATAAAGGGCCGGGTCAACCCCGATCCGGGTCATATTCAGCCCCACTTCGATCAGTTGTTCCGACTGGTAATCGGCAGTCCATCCCGTGCTGTTGTTGGCAGTTCCCCATGGCGTGGCATAGGTCGTATCCAGGGCGGATATTGCCGAATAGTTGGCGACACCGGAACCAAATGCCGTCGTCCCTGTTTTGGATACGATGGAGGCATATCCATAGGTGCCGGAAGTGCTGCTGTAGCTCGCGCTGAAATTAAAATATTTGGGAGCCAGCGCGCCGCCATAGTAGGTATTGTAGGTGGTTTGGCTGACCCAGATCCTGACATCGATGGCTGGCGTCGAACCCGGGGCGAAACTGACGGCCACGATGAGGTCACCGGTCTGCGTGACATTGCCGGCGGCGTCGAACAGCCATTCCGTATGACCGCCACTGGTCCCCGAGGAGGAAAAGGTGCCGGCGGCCGGGTTAAAAGCAAAACTATTCTTATAGAGTTCAACATCGTAGTAGCTATTGGCCGCGTTGCCATAGGCGGTTATACCCGTAAAGAACCAGAGAGAATCGTAGGCGGTCAGACCGTCCCGGCGCATATGGGCATAGACATCTACCAGGTCATTCTTGTTGGGAGTCGAAGCGAGTCCTCCCTGCCAGACATTGGGGTTGTCGCCGTTCTTGGCGGCAATGGTGAAGGTGGTCGAATCTTTCAGCGATGCGGCGGCTTCATAATCCCTCCCGTACGCGGCGTCCAGCCACAGCTTTCCACTGATCTTCGCATACAGCAGCTGGGACATTCGTTTACTGAACGTAATATTTGCTCCGGATTGCAGCAGGGAGAGGTAGCTCGCGGCATTGGAGGTATCGATAACATTATTGCCTGAGGCGGAGGGGGAGAACCAGTCATCGCTGACCACGGCCCCGGGGAATGGGCCGAACTTCATGTAGTTGCTCCGCGTGTCAGCGTCTACACCGAACAATGCATTGAGACCGCCATTATTCAGCTGCGCCAGACTGAAAAATGGCAACATAATGGCAAGCAGCAAAAGGGGTACTGGTTTCATAGTAACGGATTAATCTATTGATAAAGACAAGAAAAGACACCCCTGGTCCTATAAGGCAGGCAATAAAATTACTGGATACCCATAAATGACGGATCCTGAATAAGTTGTGAAGCTATCCCCCCTACAGCTTCCAGGCTGCCCGGACCTCAGAATTTCAAACTATAGGCAATGCTGGGTATAATGGGAATGAACGGTACTTGTTTGGCGATTACCTGCTTGGTTGTCGGATCGATGGTACGGTAGACGAACGAGCTGTTCCGTCTGCCGTAGATATTATATACTGAAAATATCCATTCCGTCTCCAGCAACCCGCGCCTGGTATTCCTGGTTTTCTTATATCGGATGCTGAGGTCAAGCCGGTCATAAGGCGCTAACCGGTAATTATTGGCTCTGATCCCGTACGTGCTGGTGGTATCCTGGTTCCGTCCCCGGCCTACGGCCCGGCCCCTCGCCTGGCTGGGATACAGCGGGTTGGCGCCGGTGATCAGGATGCCGGTGGTATCGGTGTTCAGCGTGAAGGCACGTCCGCTGGCCAGGACAAAATTGGCCGAGACCCGCCAATGCCTGGTGAGGTCATAACCGGTCGAGACGTCCAGGAGATGCCTTCGGTCAAAGGCATAGGGAAAAGACTGGCCCAGGTTCAGCGAGTCGAAGTGTTGCCGGGCATACGCCAGTGAATAGGCTAACGACCCCGTCCATCGGCCCCTGTTCTTTCGGGCAAAGAACTCAGCGCCATAACTCCATCCATTCCCGAAGATCACTTTGTTTTCGATGGTATTGTCGATGACGGGCGCCGTTTCGCCCCCGAACAACAATTGGTTTCCCAATCGCCGGCAATAGACTTCAACGCTGGTCTGGAACGTATTCTGTTTAAAATTCCTGAACAGTCCCGCGGAAACCTCATGGGACGTCTCCGGCCGGACGACCTGGCTGCTGCCAATCCATATTTCCGCCGGGAAAGAGGCATTATAACTTTGCACAAGATGAATATATTGGTGCATCAGGGTATAGGATAACTTGATGCTGGTGGTTGCATCGACCCTGTACAATAACGCCAGCCGGGGTTCCACACTGAAATAATGTGCATTGCCCATGAAATA
This sequence comes from Puia sp., assembly GCA_035492545.1. GTDB lineage: Bacteria > Bacteroidota > Bacteroidia > Chitinophagales > Chitinophagaceae > Puia. The sequence goes on along the minus strand of DATJJD010000114.1, from coordinate 13,624 downwards.
GAAAGGCGTCCTTATCCCGGCATAGAGCTGGAAGTCCGGGCCGAAGCTCATATCGTCGCTGACATACAGCGCCGCCCGGGACGATGTCTTCGGGGGAATATCACCGGGAATGATGCCGCTGGAAGAATCCGCGGTGGGGACCTTGGCGGACAACGAGGCGGGATATAATGTCTGATACAAATAGTCTGCACCGGCGCTGATCTTATGACCGGGCGAAAGGTAATAGGTAAGGTTCGTCTTGGCATTTATATCCCGGATCCCGGAATATAGTTGCGCAAAATAACCGTTCTGGGTAGCCGATAGGAATTGATGATAATGATTATACTCAACCGACGTATTGGAAAATAGTTTCGCAGAATATTGATGGTTCCACCGCGCCGTGAAGGTAGTGTTCCCGAAATGCATGGAATAATTGATCCCTGTGACGTCCGTGGAATCCGAAGAATAGTTATTGTTATCCCTGCCGGTATAAAAACTGAGCAGCAGCCGGTCTTTGGGCGACAAGGTAAAGTTGAGTTTGGCGTTCACATCATAGAAGTAATAATTGCTGATGTAATTCCGGTGCAGCAACGGACGAAGCAATACATCCGTTGTACTCCGGCGCGCCGAAAGGAGGTAGGAAGACTTGCCCGATTGTAAGGGACCGGATATAGTTACCCCCGAGGACACCGACCCCATATCGACGACCCCTCCCGCTTGCTGATTGCTGCCGTCTTTCATGGCCACATCCAGAACAGAGCTGACATGGTCGCCATAAGAGGCGGGAAAACCTTCTTTCAGGAGGCTGGCGCGTTTGATGGCCGGCGTATTGAAAATACTCACCAGGCCAAAGACATGGCTGGGGTTATACAAAGTGGCTTCGTCCAGCAGGATAAGGTTCTGGCCGGCGTTGCCGCCCCGGACAAAATAACCGGGCGTCCCGTCGATGCCGGCCTGGACGCCGGGCAATAGCTCGATAGAAGTGAGCAGGTCCCCCGCACTGCCTACCGATGGCGCGGTAGTGATCATCTCATGGGGGATTTCAACGGGTATGGAGGCATTCTTCTTTATATTGTCTTCCCTTTTATCATTGGCGACCACCAGGGTATTGATCTCTTCCTGCCCGTAATCCCGCTCCAGCGAAAAGGTCAGGGCCGGATCGCCGGCAGCGTCCACCTCTTTCACCAGGCGCTTATACCCGACATAAGAGACGGTGATTTGAAGGGTGTCGGACCGGGGTACGGTGATTGAATAAAACCCGTAGTTATTGGATAAGGCGCCCGCTCCGGCGCCAGGTATCTCCACGCTGGCCCCGATGAGGGATTCTCCTGTCCGGGAATCCCTTATATATCCGCTAAAGGTGATATTGGCAGGAAAGGCGAGAGTTTGCAGCACGATCTGATGGCCAACGACATGGTAGGTGAGCGATGTTCCCTGTAGCAGGAGAGCCAGCATATCGGTCAGGGAAATATCTACCGCCTTTATGGACACCTTTCTTTGCTGACGGACCAGCTCAGTACTGTAGGCAAAAACATAAGGAACCTTTGATTCAATCACCGCTAACGCCTCCTGGAAAGGCCGGTCTTTTACCGTAATGGTAATACGGTACTGCTCTATTGTTTTTTCCTGGGCAGCCGCCTGCAGACAAACAAAGAGTGAAAGAATGAACAGCGATAAGGGGACCTTTCCGGTCCGAATAAGAAAATATACAGTTGTTGGATTCACTTCAAAGGGTAATTACATCAGGTTCAACGTGTTCCCTTGTTCTTTAGTATAAATCCGCCGTTGTTTTCGCTATAGTCGAGATTCAGGGAGGCGCAAATGACGGCCAGGTCGTTTTCAACGGAATCTTGTTGGATATCCACCGTCAGCCGCTGCTGCCCTGACACGCCCTCGCCCAGGGCGATCTTTTTGCCGGATGCGGTTTCCAGCGCGGCGATCACCTCCGTAAGAGGGGAGTTAATATACCGCCGGGAGCCCGCAGGGCGGCCGCTGGCGGTATCCACTGCCATCTCCTGGCCAAAACGGTTTTCCGGGATATAAAAAATTAGCGAAGCCCCCGCTGAAAGTACCTGCGACTCCCCGGTTTCCTTTTTTATAAAGACCACCTTTCCTTGGGTGACCGTAACCTGTATCTTCTCTTTAGTCCTTTGTATGGTAAAGGCAGTGGCGAGGTCCTGGACACTGACGGCGTCCATTTCTACGCGAAAAGGCAATTGAGCCTGGTGCGACACTTCAAACTGTGCCTGCCCCGCAGCCAGCGATACCGTCCTGCCACCTTTATTATAGTCAGCAGCAACCAGCATACGGGTCTCGGGGGCGATGACGACCGTCGAACCATCCGGAAGGGCTATCTTTCGCTGTTCTTTCTGCGCGGTTTCATAGGAGAGGGGGCCATTCCTGGCCGCCCGGTACCACCAGGCCCCGCCTATTGCCAAAAGAAGAACAGCCGCTGCCGCCATCCTGGTCATGGTTGTCCTGGCCGCCCGAAAATTCGGTGCGATCACCTTTTTTCCGCTGATCCTTTGCCTGACAGCTTCCCAGGCGCTGCCTTCGTCCGCCTCACGGTAGGCGTTGTAATCACTCAGTCCATTCTCCCACAGCTGCCGGAGCCGGTCGTATTGCTGCTGATGGTCCGCAGAAACGGCTAACCATTCCCGGAACCGCAGGTCTTCATCCGGCGTCAGCGTGCCGAAAAGAGCGGATTCGATCAATTCCCAGGGGATATCGTCATATGTGTGAAGAGAATCCATAGTATTTCAGGTATAAGACAAATAAAAACAACCATGGGCCTAGTGGCCGGGCCAAAAAAAATCTTTTAGTACTACAATCCACAAAGGCATAGCGTTCCAGTCGATCAGCACCTTGCTCAGTTGCTTCAGCGCATGAGTAATATGGTTTTTTACTGTTTTAATGGAAATATTCAGCCGGTTGGCAATCTCCTGCTGTTTTAATTGCTCGAACCGGCTCATCCGGAAAACCTTTTGGCACTGTTCGGGTAATTGATCGATGGCCTGGTAAAGCCTTATCTTCAGCTCATTTTCTTCTATTGCCCGTGAGTCGAAAGATCCCTCCGGCCGCCGGCTGTACTCTTTTTGCTGTTCCCGGGTTTTCCTGCTTTTGTCCAGCTGATTAAGACTCCTGTTAATAACGGCGCGGTAAATATAAGCTCTGAGTGAAGACTCGATCTGGATGGTATCCGAGTCCTCCCAGACCTTGACAAAAACATCGTTGACGATCTCTTCAGCGATGCCCGCATCTTTCAGATAAGTAAAAGCCGCCAGGAAAAAGGCCTTATAATGTGTCTTGTAGTAGTTTTCAAATGCCTGCCCGTCTTTTTGCTGTATGGATCTCCAGGTTTTTTCTTCGTCTTGATTCATTTCCTAAAGCAGATATGGGATTGCTAATAAATTTTAGAGCAATGTTATAAATAATTTGGCTCCCGGTTATGGGTTGCGCCTACTTTTTCAATTTATTTCGATGCCCCCTTAGGACCATGATGCCTTTTCGCTGTCATAAGGATGAAATAGCCCTAAATCCGAACGACAACGAAATTTAACACTAAAAACCAACAGTTTAAACATTTAAATTTGAATAGCTATGAAAACGGTAAGAATTCTTTTCGTCCTTTTTTCAGTTTTGTTATGCGGAGGTGCTATTTTGTTGTCCTGTAATAAGAGCAACAGCAGCAGCGGCTCCGGCCATCTCCAGGTGTTATTGACAGATGGCCCTGCCAATTATGATGCGGTATATATAGATGTACAGAAAGTGGAAGTCAATGTCTCTTCTGATTCCGGCGCCGGTTCTGGCTGGCAGACGGTAAATTTACTTCGCCCCGGCATTTACAATCTGCTGAAGTTTAGTAATGGGATCGACACCCTGCTGGCATCGGCTGATCTGCCTGCAGGCAAGCTTTCTCAAATGCGCCTCGTTCTCGGCAACAACAATACGGTCGTCGTCGACGGCCAGTCTTTTCCTTTGGCTACTCCTTCGGCCCAGCAAAGCGGCTTAAAATTCAATATTCATTCAACGCTCACCGCCGGCATCGTATACCGGCTGTGGATCGACTTCAATGCCGGAAGATCCATCGTTACCACGGGCAATGGCGGCTATATACTCAAACCCGTTATTCGCACCTACACCGAAGCGATCGGCGGCAGTATCAAAGGATATGCGCTGCCTGGGTCCGCAAAACCGGAGGTGATGGCCACCATGGGTACCGATACCTTGACGGCTTTGCCTGACTCGGCTACCGGCTATTATTTCTTCGGCGGAGTGAATGCCGGTACCTGGAACCTGCAGCTCCATGCCCAGGATTCTACGTACAAGGATACCACGTTCGCCGTAACGGTAAGTACGGGAGTCGTCACCGATGCCGGCACGGTGACCCTCATTAAAAAATAAAATCCTAAAAAATAGTATCATGCTGCGATCGGGTTGACTACTACACATGAACCCCTGATACTCAAAAGGCCCTTCCGGGTATCGGAAGGGCCTTATTTTTTTTCACGTATGCCATCTGTGGAATCCATTCCACATAGATGGGGAATGGGGATAAGTTCTTTCGATGCCTCGCCCATTGCGGCTTCTGCGCCAGGTGAGCCTTACTCTAATAAAAAAAGCCCGGATAGAAATCCAGGCCGTTGCTAAAATCCAATATCCTATTAAAAGCCAAAGATGAAAAGGCAAAGGGGATGCCAAATTCACAAAGGCAGGATTCCGCTTTTTCGTCTTCTCAATCATGTACTTTTTAACAAAGCAACTTGAACGTTTTAGCAAAGCGGCCCCATCCAATGGAACCGAACTTTGGGAAAATTAATTTTTGAAAGATGTCAAAAGTTTGGTTTATAACAGGCAGCTCCCGGGGATTGGGGCGGAGCCTGGCATCAGCCGTATTAGCCAATGGCGACAGGGTGGCGGCGACAGCCCGTGAGCCGGAACAATTAAAAGATCTGATAGAACAATACCCGGATCGTATCTATCCGCTGAAGTTGGAGGTAACCAGCAAGGCGCAGATCGTTTCTGCCGTCGAAAATACGATCCGTAAATTCGGGCGGATAGACGTGCTGGTTAACAACGCCGGGTTTGGCATCCTGGGTGCGGCCGAAGCATATAGCGACGAACAGGTGCGCAGCCAATTGGAGACCAACTTGTATGCACCGATAGCAATAACCCGGGTGGTATTACCTTACATGCGCAGGCAGCGTTCAGGCAGAATATTACAGATCAGCTCGATAGGCGGCAGGGTGGGTAACCCCGGCCTGACCATCTACCAGGCGGCAAAATTTGGTTTGGGCGGTTTTAGCGAGGCGCTGGCGAAAGAGGTACAGCCACTGGGCATATGGGTGACAAGCATTGAGCCGGGCGGTTTCCGTACGGGGGCGTTTGCTTCTATGACGACAGCCCCCGGGGTAGAAGGTTATGAAAAGACCGTAGGTACGCGAATGGAGCTGTTTAAAAGCAGTAACTTCGTCCCCATGGGCGACCCCGATAAGGCCGCAAGAGTATTGATCGGCCTGGTTGATAGCCCGGAGCCGCCGGTACACCTGGTACTGGGAAGTGACGCCATAGACAGGATAAAACAGGCCGATGTCGCCAGGATCGGGGAAATGGAGAAATGGCTGCCGGTCAGCACTTCAACCGACGCCGACGATCTCATTGCTCACCATTCGATTCGAAGCATGCCATCACATAGTAAGAAGCCATCACCCATCGCTTATTCCTGCTACACAGCCCGCAGCAGGGAAGGAGAGCAGTTTATGCCTGAATATGTATTTAGCTACCAGGTATCGGGCACGATGATCATGAATGATGGTAACAAAGAATATATTTTTAAACCCGGAGATTTTAGATTCGGCAGGCGGAACCATCTGATCAAGTTTACCAAACTGCCGCCGGAAGGAGGAGAGTACCAGTCGTTTTCGGTTCGGTTTGATCAGCCCTTTCTACGGAACTTCAGCATGGAAGGGGGATATAAATCAGAAAAGCACATCGATGGTGACGCGGTCATCCACCTGAAACCTGATCCCTTGTATAAAAACTATTTTGATTCACTGTCGTCATACAGACAGCTTAATGGGGAAGGGGATGCTACGTTGGTTGCGTTGAAATTGAGAGAGGCCGTCCTGCTGCTGTTAAAAGTAAATCCTGCGATGAAAGATATCTTGTTCGATTTCAGTGAGCCCGGGAAAATAGACCTGGAGGCTTTTATGAACAGGAATTTCCATTTTAATGTCGACCTCAGCCGGTTCGCCTACCTGACCGGCAGAAGCCTGGCGACCTTCAAAAGAGATTTCGAAAAGCTGTTCCACCTGACACCCAGCCGCTGGTTGCAGCAGCGAAGGTTGCAGGAAGCCTATTATCTTATCAAGGAAAAAGGCAAGACAGCTTCCGATATTTACCTGGACCTGGGTTTTGAGGATCTCTCACATTTTTCATTTGCTTTCAAAAAACAATTCGGGGTGGCGCCGACAAAAATTTAGCGGGCCAATGTCTTTTGCTGTAAAATAAATTTGCGTAACTCAAAAGTTACCTATATTTTTGGGTAATCTAAAAGTTACATAATGAATATTGGAATTATCGGCTCCGGCGCAATGGGCAGGGGGCTGGCAGCAAAACTCGTTAAACTGGGTCATGCCGTTTCGATTGCTAACTCGCGGGGACCTGCATCTTTAGAACAATTGGCCGGAGAGATCGGAGCAACGGCAGCCACCGTAGAAGAATCGACAAAAAATAAAGAAGTAATAATTATTGCCATCCCTCAAAAAAATGTGCAGGACCTTCCTAAAATCCTGTTTAAACAACTGCCCCGGGAGGTGATTGTCATGGAAACAGGGAATTATTATCCAACCCTCCGCGATGGAACCATAAAGGCGCTTGAGGAAAAGGGTATCGACAGCTTATGGGTGCAAGAGCAATGGGGCTTTCCGGTTGTTAAAGTATTTAATTCTATTCTGGCAGAAAGTTTAATGGAGCTGGGAAGGCCCAAAGGCGAAAAAGATCGTATCGCTCTGGCGGTTTCAGGCGACAATAGGAAAGCAAAGGAAGTGGTTTTTAAGTTGGTAGATGATTTAGGCTTCGATGCTTTTGATATAGGTACGATTGCTCAGTCGTGGAAGCAGCAGCCCGGCAGCCCTATTTATTGTAGAGATCTCAATTTCGCCGAACTCAAAAAAAGAGTGGATGCCATGGGAACGGACTGGTCTGAGATGCGTAGCATAATTATAGGAAAGCGGATTGCGGACGAGGCGCTGATGAAGGTCGACTACCCGGCCTATCTGAAAGGCCTGCAGGCTAAATAAAACTAAACGGATTTGTCCAAATCACCATGGACGATTGTCCATTTCGCAACCCTTTGATGCGAAATTTAGACATTAGTTTTACCCTATCAACATTGAATAATACACGCTGACATGAAAGAACTAACAGGAAAGAAAGTGGTGGTCATCGGCGGGAGCCGTGGCACGGGCCTCGCTATCGTGGAGGCCCTGCTAAAGGAAGGGGCCAGTGTGCTCGTGGTGGCGAGGGGAACCACATCGCTCACCGCCCTTACCCGCACATTCCCCCAGGTGCGCACGCTGAAGGCCGATGCGGCAAATGCAGCGACATCTGCAAGGATTTTTGAAGGTTCGCCGGACGTCGTGGTGCTGGCGGCAGGGGCAATCCCGCCTACCAGGCCGGTTCACCGGATGGATTGGACGACATTCAGCAAAAACTGGAATACCGATGTACAGGCAGCCTTCCATCTTGCACAGTACGCACTGACGACTCCGGTAAAACCAGGCACGAAAATTATATTTATTTCCAGTGGCGCGGCCATACTGGGATCTCCCATCTCAGGCGGTTACGCAGGCTCCAAGAGGATGCAGATGTTTCTTGCCAACTACGCACAGGAGACGTCCAATCGCCTCCAGCTTGACCTGCGCTTCCTTGCATTGGGACCCTGGCGTTTGATGGACGGCACCGGTACAGGAGAAGTTGTTACCCCGGAATATGCGAATTACTTTGACGTTCCTGTACACAACTTTGTGGCTATGATGACTGCTCCACAGACGAAGGAAGACGTAGCCGGGGCAGTTGCAGCATTCGCCGGGCAAACGCCCGCTGTGGAGGAGGGGAACGTGTTTATTGTTTCGGGAAAAGGAGTCGTGCCGGAGGCAAATGTGCAACAGGTTTTACTGGGAAAAAACTGACATCGCTTTTTTTCCTACTTTCGCCCCATGGTTGAATCTTTCACTCCCTCCCTGCTAAACGGTAAATTATTCTCGCAGGCCGAAGCCGCCGTGTTACGCGACATCATTTGTAACAGACGTGATGTACGCGGGAGCCGCTTCCTGGATAGACCGGTGGAAGAAGCCGAGTTGCAACAGCTATTGGATGCGGCCCTTTTCGCTCCTTCAGTAGGTTTTTCGCAGCCATGGGAATTTGTTCTGATCCGGGACAGGGATATTAAGCAGCAGGTAAAAGAAAGTTTTACCAGCGAAAATGAAAAAGCAGCTCCCGTTTTTGCAGCGGACCAGCAGTCCCTGTATACCTCCCTGAAACTGGAAGGTATCATGGAAGCCCCGCTCAACATAGCCGTATTTTACAAACCTTCCGCTAAGCCGGTATTGGGACAAACCTCGATGGAAGAAGTAGGATTGTACAGTGTTGTTTGCGCCATTCAGAATATTTGGCTGATGGCGCGGGCGCTGAATATAGGAGTGGGATGGGTGAGTATTCTTGACCCGGAGAAGGTTAAACGCATTGTTAAAGCTCCGGCCGAAAATAAGCTTGTCGCCTATTTATGTGTGGGTTATACGGATGGTTTCTATACGCAGCCGGAATTGGAATTGCTGGAATGGGAGAAGCGAAAACCCGGGCACGAATCCGTGTTTTATGAAACGTATTAATAGTGTAACTTCAAGGATGCAAAAAATAGTTATAGCCTTTGTACTGCTGGTTTCGGTCATGAATGCCATGGCCCAGGGATTTCCCGGTTTTGAAAAAAAAGAGATGATCAGCGGAGGCGACACCCTTCGTTACAGGATCCAGGTTCCGTTAGGGTATGATCCTGCCAAAAAATATCCGCTCATCCTGGTCTTGCATGGCTCCGGCGAAAGAGGCCGTGATAATGAGGCGCAGCTGAAGTGGGGCGGTGATCTTTTTGCAGACTCGGCCAAAAGGGCGGCGTTTCCCGCGATAGTTGTTTTCCCCCAATGCCCCATAACAGATGCCTGGTGCAGGGTGACCTACAATCCGCAGGACTCCCTGCGGTTCCATTTCTTATCCGATACCGTCGTTTCCCGGCCGTTGGGGCTGGTCATGCAGTTGCTGGATACCCTGGTGGCGAGCGGTACGATCAATACCCATAAAATATATGTTGGAGGTTTGTCCATGGGGGGGATGGGTACCTTTGAGATTCTCTGGCGAAAGCCGCATTTTTTCGCGGCAGCCTTTCCCATCTGCGGTGCCGGTGATCCGGCTAAGGTTAGGGTCTATGCCCGAAAATTCCCGATCTGGGTATTCCATGGCGGCAATGACCCCGTGGTGCCGGTGGGCAATTCCCGCCTGATGGTCCGCGAATTGAAAGCAGCCAGGGCCAGGGTGACCTATAACGAATATCCGGGTGTGCAGCACGACAGCTGGAAAAACGCCTTTGCCGAACCAGGTTTATTGCCATGGTTATTTGAGCAGCGTAAATAATAAAAAAGCAGGGCTATGGGGTTACCCTTGCAAACCCGAATCGCATCACCGGTTTAGGGGATAGGAGGGTATAAAATGGTTCCCTACCTTTGCCATTAAAATAACTCGCCATGAAAACTTATAGTTTACTATTAGCAGCGCTGGTGATTGCTGAATTATCGTTTTCAAAATGCCAGGCTCAAACGAATCCAAAAGAAAACACCGGCAACGTCATGGACGTTCAACGCTCGAAGATTGATTCATTAGATAAGAAATTGATAGAAGTATTGGGCGCCAGGCAAAGGGCCGTGAAAGAAATTGGGATCTATAAGGCAAAGCACAATATCCCTCCCCTCCAGGCTGCCCGCTTTCAGGAGGTGGTAAAAAAAAGTATTGAAGCCGGTAAAAAAGAAGGATTGTCATCCGAATTCATTACCAAGGTTCTCAACGCTATTCATGAAGAAAGCCTGCGCGTGGAAGAAAGCATAAAATCAGGGGATACGGGCGGGCAGTAACCGGTCAGGCAACTATATTCTGATTGATGGCACAGGTTCATAGCTATAGGGTCGGACATATTTTTCCTGAAAAACAATCCTGATCATGGTCAGGATTGCTTTTACCATTTCAACCATTGCAGAAGATGAAATTCACCTGTCCGCTTTTTTAGCCGCTAAAGCTCCTCCCCAAAGAGAACCTGGATTGGCACGATCCGGGTAGAGTGCCAGCATCTTGTTATATAGCTCAAGGTTGGTGGAAGTTTCCCCATTAAGCCGGTCAAAATCTTCCAGATATTTCTTGGTTGCTGCTAAAATGGCCGGGTCGTCGGAAAAGGATGGCTGTTTATGTCCTGCAACAACCCATTTTGGATGCAGCGCCATCAACATATCCAGGGAGTTTCTCCATTCTTTGCGGGTTTCGGAGGTGGTTTCTGCAAGGTATAGATGTACGCCATTGTAAGCCACATCTCCGGCGGCTATAAGCCCAATAGACGGTACATAGAGACTGGTTGAATCATGTGTATCGGAAAAACCTGTTTGCAAGACCACCAGTTTTTGCCCTTCCAGCTCAAATTCATTGCCCTGCAGCGCCCGGGGAACGGCCAGCTTTTCAGGTATCTGTCCGGGAAACCGGGGAGCCCAGAAACTGTTAATGACTTCCGGCCGCACCTGCTCAGCGCATTCTTCTGCAACCGCCTGGGTAGCTATTGCTTTGGCATTGGGGAAGCGATCGAGCAACAATTGAAGGCCGTAAAAATGGTCCCCATGCGGATGAGTAATGTAAATATATTTGAGATCCTTGCCGGTAGCGGCGATGGAATCGGCCAGGGTATTCGTATGCTCGATGGCGAGGAAAACATCCACCAGCACCGCATGGTTTTTACCGTAAATAAGGGTAGCACTATTGGGTACCCATTTCAGGTCATCCAGGCCGGGAGGTGAGTTGGGGTCCCGGTTCAAACCTGGCCGCGTGGACGTAAATACCTTATAACCGAGTACTTCAGGTGTGCTGTTGTTTTCTTGTACCATAGGTTTGATTTTGAGCATTTATTCGGAAAAAAATAATTTTGCAAGGTCTTTCCTGAAGAGTTCAGCGCCCTTTCTGCTGCGTTCCGCCAAATAGGCGTGGGCATCCGCTCCCGCCGTATATCGTAATTGATCGCTGCCATCCGTGGCAGCAGTATAGACGACCTCGGCTATTTCCATGGGTTCAGAATGGATCGTGGGAGTCTTGCCGGTGGTGAACGCCTTTATAACTTTACTAAAGGACACATTATAAACATCGTATTGGGCCGTTTCGGACGAAGTCCGGAAGCTGCTTCGAATACCCCCCGGAGCAATCGTTTTTACGCCTATACCAAACTGGGATAGCTCAAAAGACAGGCTTTCACAAAAGCCTTCCACCCCCCATTTTGCAGCACAATAAACAGAGTAAAAGGGAAATGCAATACGACCGCCAATGGAGGTAGCCGTGAGGAACAAACCCTTTCCCAGCTGCCTGAAATAAGGAATAAACGCCTGAGTCACTAAAATGACGCCCAGCAAATTGGTGTTGATCTGCCTTTGTATCTGCCCTTCGCCATAACTTTCCAATGGGCCTCCCAAACCGAAGCCTGCGTTGTTAAATACAACATCTACCCCCAATGCAACAGCTCTCTTTACCGTTTCTTTGATCTGTTCCGGATTGGAGACATCGAGGGGAAGTAGGATAACATTATCCAGCTGCGTCAATTCCGTCTCTCTTTCAGGATTTCGCATAGTGGCGATAACCCGCCAGCCTTTACCGGCAAAAAGTAAGGCCGTAGCTTTTCCCAGGCCGCTGGATGAACCTGTAATAAATATTGTCTTCATAAAGTATCTTTTCTTCTATGCAAAGGTATAGGCGGCTCATTTTCAAAAACTATGCAGATCAAACCAGTAGCTATGAATTGGCGACATCCTGCCTGCGGAATTGGTTGGCCGTATTGCCGGTTTGCTTTTTGAAGAAGCTGTAGAAATTGGATGCATGCTCAAATCCAAGGCAATAGCCAATCTCGGCGATGTCCCAGTCACTTTCCAAAAGTAATATTTTCGCTTCTTTTAGGATTCTTTGGGATAAATGCTCTGAAGTCGTAAACCCTGTTGTCTTTTTTAAAACCCTGTTCAGATGGTTGGAATGTACCGATAACTGGTCGGCAAACTCATTGGCGTTTTTGAGGCGAAGGGTATGACGGGGGGAAGGGATGGGGAATTGTCTCTCCAATAACTCTAAAAAAAGAGTGGTAAGACGTTCCGCAGGGGCAGTTGCCTTCTCATAACCAGGGGGTGGATCGATTTTGAGGGATTCGTGGATAATGATCTGTACAAAGTTGCGTAAAACCTCATATTTGTTGACGTAGGAAGAGGCATTTTCCGTCAGCATTAGTTCGAATATATTACGGATAATTAACATCGACGCCTCATTCGGGAACAAAACCGGGTTTCCGCCAGCTTTGAACAACGGCGACCTGGAAAGGCTGTCTGTCTTTAATTGATTATTAATGAATCCCTCGGGAAAAAGGCAAAAATAGCCTTTCTCTCCACCCGTAACAGTCTCATACGAATAGGGGATCATGGGATTGGTGAAGACCATCGCGATATCCTTTATCGGGATCACCTTGTCAGAATAGATGAGTGTTCCCTGACCTTCGATGACAAGTGTTATCTTATAAAAGTCCCTTCGATTGAAAGGGATAGAGATCTCAGGGCTATATTCTTCAATTTTAAAAACATTGAATGGCGCGGCTTCGGAATGACCTTGTCCGTGACGCTGATAAAACTCTTTGGCCGTTTCGCGTACTTCCATTGAACAAAGGTAGGAATTTGCATGCGGTGAAAAGCAACAGGACTTTTTAGTATATTGCTGTATGCCAAACAACCGACTGACTGCCCTCTTGCTGGGCTCGACCTTACTTTCCTTGTCCCTCTGTGCCCAGGATCCGGCCTTGCTTCCGGCCGCTCTTCAGCCTGAGGTAGCCGCTGCCTTTAAACAGGTAAGCCCCGACTCGATCCGGTCCGTCATGAGCGTGCTTGCCTCCGATGCCTTCGAAGGCCGGCAGCCCGGTACGCGTGGGTTTACGAGAGCCTCTGAATATGTGCAGGATAAGCTAAAAGCTTATGGCCTGAAACCCGGTTTTGGCAGCTCTTACATTCAATCCCTGCTGTTTAAAAAAGGCATCGTAGTGGCGACCGGCTCGTCATTGACCCTCGGAGACGAAAACCTCACGTATGGCAACGACTTCCTCCTTCAGCCTTATTACTATGCTGCTGCTTCGGATGTCTCCGCCCCGTTAGTCTTTGTCGGCTACGGCGTCTATGCTCCCGAGTTGAAATATGACGATTATGGCAGCACGGACATAAAAGGGAAGATCGTCGTTCTATTCGATCAGGCGCCTGTCACTTTCCCGTCCAATGAAAGGGCCTATTTCTCCTCTCCGGCGACAAAGTATGCGGAAGCAGCAAAACGG
>DATJJD010000113.1:0-45524 GCA_035492545.1 Puia sp. | reverse complement strand
ATCGGCATACCGGATACGTATATTAGCCCCGCATACGACATAATCCGGATGGGCCTCCATAAACCGAACGAAGTTTTCCATAATATAGGGAAATGCGTAATCGTCTGCATCGGCCCTTAGGATATATTTACCTCCACAATATCCAAGCCCTAAGTTTAGCGTAGCCACCAAACCTCGATTAGTCGCATTTTCTAAATATTTGATCCGCCCATCGCTGAAGGATCGTATCTTACTTTTAGTAGAATCAGTAGATCCATCGTTAACGATAACGAATTCAAAGTTTTCATAACCTTGTGCAAGTATGCCTTTTATGGAATTTTCTACATACCCCTCACAATTATAGGCAGGCATTAATACACTTACTAAAGGATCTTTCATAATTGTAATTATTCTACCCTGGCTGCAGAGAAGTCTTTAACTATTTTCCCGTAATCGAATTTGATAATTCGATCCGCCTGGTTAAAATACCGGTCGTCGTGGGTAATGATGATGACTGTTTTTTGAAGCTCCCGAAGTTGCTGTAAAAAGCTTGTATAAAAGAATTCCCGCATGTGTGGATCCTGTTCGGCCGCCCATTCGTCCATGGCCATGATCTCCTTATTTTCCAGCATGGCATAGATCATGGCCAATCGTTTCTGCTGTCCTTTGGAAATTTGCTTATGAAGGGAGGTATTAGCCAGATCAAAAACCTCTTGCATATCCAGGCAGTGGACCCATTTCCACATTTCCGTATTACTGTCCTCCAGCAAAAAGTCATCGTAGTTCCTGCTAAAGAGATGGGAATTGGAGAAAAGTGCCGCCATCTGGTTGCGGTAATGAGGGAACTCTTCTTTTTCGAGCTTTCTACCGTTAAAATATATATTTCCGCGAACGGGCCGGTACAATCCGGTGAGGATATTGAAAAAGGTGCTTTTACCGCTCCCATTGCCCCCAATAATGAAGATGACCTCTCCTTTGTCGATCTTCAGATTGACAGGGCCCAAAACAAAATTCTTTTGCAACCTGCCGTCGGTATGTTCATAATATACATCTTCGAACCACAGCGATTCGAACGCCTCCTGATGGTATGGGATATTCTCTTGTGTATTTTCCTCCTTAAGTGGCTGTAACAATTCATTAAACTCGTTCAGTCTTCCCATGGCCACTTTTACTCCGCCATAATAGGGCATGGATGCCAGTATTAGTTGAACCGGGCCTATCAGGTACAGGATGGCCACCATGAAGGTCACCGTTTGCGTATCATTAACGGTAAATAGCAGTGGAAACAGATAAATGACGATGCCGATGATGGCAAACCAGCTGAAACGTCCTGCCATTTCATTGTTCAAATAATCGTTCTCAGCCCTTATGCCAAGCTTATTGCCCCGGGTTTTAATATCCAGCAAATGTTTGAAATACAGGTTCCGGCTTCTGACCGTACTCATCTTTACTTCTTTAAACCCATGTAGCAGGTCATCCACGATCTCGTAGAATTTGTCCTGCACCAACCGTACTTCTTTCAGCTTGCCGGTGATGATCTTATCGCGTTTCAAATACAGGATGAGGATGCCTATCATCACTATCAGCAATATACAGGCTGCATAAAAGTAGATCCATAAGAAAAAAATGATGCAGCACAGGATCATGATCAGCGCATTAAAATTGCTAACCAGTGTGGAGGGCATATTGCTTAATAGCCTGGCATCATTGAGGGCAGTATACAGTTTTTCTTTTCCTAACCGTTCGAAATCATTGTAAGACGCCATCCGGAACTTCTGAAGGATGATCTGCTCAAATTCGAAAAGTACGTTATAGCTGATCCGGATCAGGCGCCCCTGTGAAGCCTTGTTGATCAACAGGGTGGTTATCAGCATTACCGTAAATGCCAGCCAGTCGTATCCGGCCAGGAATGGGATCGGCCTTTTCGAGATCATATTGCTGATAAAGAACAAAAAAAAGTAATTGAACAGGGTGTTGGACAATGTCAACAGCGCTACGGAAACCAGTACCCATTTGCCTTTGTTCCTGAGCACTTTTTTAAAGATCTGATACATAAATAAAAAGATAAGGGCGATGTGTTTATAGGCCAGATTGGCTCAGTAATTGTCTTTCTTCCTCTTGTGTCAACATTCTGCATTCTCCAACCTTCACCAGGGGGTCCGACACAGCAGATTGCAATAATTCAATATAATGCCCGGCCATCCTGCCGATGGTGGCAGCGCTGTAAATGTCATTACTATATTCTATCCTCAGTACCAACCCGTCTTTCGTTTCGCGCAGGCTGAACTCGAGCTCAAACTGTACCGAAGTTTGCTGTACGGGTTCGATGGTCATTTTACTATCTCCCAGCTGTATATCCCCTATTTCGGGCGTATTCTGCAATAAAAAAACCACCTGGAATAAGGGCGTTCGTCCCAGCCCCCTATCCACCGCCATCTCTTCCACAATTTTCTCAAATGGCACTTCCTGATTCCTATATGCCTCCAATGCCGTTTGTTTTACAGCCTGCAGTAATTCCCGAAAGCGCATATCAGCGCTGATAGGTGTACGCAGCGCGAGCGTATTGACAAAGAACCCTATCAGTGACTCTGTCTCGGGCAGGGATCTGTTGCCCGTTGGGCAGCCGACACATATATCCTCTTGTCTGCTATACCGGAAAAGTAACAGGTAAAATGCCGACAGCAACGTCATGAATAGGGTCACTCCTTCCTGCTGAGACATCGCTTGCAAAGTCTTATGCAGGCTGCGATGGATCGTAAAATAGGAGCAATGCCCTCCTATCCCCTGTACAGCAGGGCGGGCATGATCGGTGGGGAGTTCCAGCACCTTGACGTCGTCCAGTTTCTGTTTCCAGTATGACAACTGTTGTTGCAACCGGTCTCCTGTCATATGCCTGCGTTGCCAGATAGCATAGTCGGCAAATTGGACCGGCAGGGAGGGAAGGTTAGGCTCCCGTTGTTCCTCCCGGGCATTGTACAGTTCTGTCAGCTCTTTTGCAAACAGGGGCAGTGACCAGCCGTCGGCGGCCACGTGATGGATCACCAGGATGAGCAAATGTTGTTGAAACGACAGTTCCAGCAATTCGGCCCGTAGCATATCGTCCTTTGACAGATCAAATGGCCGGTTGATCGCCTCCTGCACATAGCGTTGCAAGAGATCCCTGTTGAGGAAGGCGGCGTCTTTCCTGTATTTCATTGTCCAGCTGCCGGCCGTTTTTACCCATTGGTATGGCTTTCCCGATTCTTCCCTGATCACCGTTCTCAGTACCTCGTGCCGCTCGACGATCTTTCCCAGGGCCCACTCCAGCACGGCGCCGTCCAGCACGCCTTCGAATCGCAGCGCTGCTACCAGGTGGTAATGGGTACTCCCGTGCAGCCGGTCGATCACCCAAAGGCCTTCCTGAGAAAAAGACAAGGGTATTCTTTCCGGCCTTGATTGTTTTTCAAGAAGGGGATGTGTTATTCCTCCTTGCTGGTTGTCGATCAGCGTCCCCAGTTTGGCAATGGTGGGATGGTGGAATATGTCCTCCAGCATGACATTTACCGAAAAATGTCGCGTCAGGCGTGAAACCAGCTGCGTGGCCTTGAGGCTGTTGCCGCCTACTGAAAAAAAATCGTCATGGACGCCAAGATCACCATGACCCAGCAACTCCTCCCACATACCGAATATCGTCTTTTCAGTGCCTCCCGCAGGGGGCTGCCTGTCGTGTGAAGTTGGTTTTGAATTTCTTCCCGGCAAATGCAGGAGGTCCCTGCCCGTCTTGCCGGCAAGCGTCTTCAGTAGTTGATTATTATCCATCTTGTGCAGGTAATTTTATATACAATCCACCACCCAGCCGGTTCTTGTAATAAATTCGGAAAAGGGCTTATTCCTGCCCGTATCGGCAAACAGCGCCCTGACCCTATCGAGTCCATTATTATTGCAATAGGCATGCAGTGCCGTCAATATTTCATCTTCTACTTTCTTTCCCAGCACCCGGCAGCTCAATAAAAAGCTTTCGAGTATCAGTTCGCCCGATGCCGGCATGGCCAGTACCATCCCTGTTAATCCATAATCGCCAAACCGGTCGGCTACTCTTATTGTCCAGTTGAGGGTTTCGTCGGTTTGCAGCCGCAGGGCTATCTCCCGGGCGGTAAGTCTTTTTCCGTTAAGGTTAAACTGGTTGGTCCGCCACATCAATTGAACCAACCGTTCCAGGTCATTTTCCTGCACGCGCTCTATATCCACACGCACATCAAGGGATCTTATAAAATCTTCGTGTGCGTCAAACTTCGACTGTTCTTCCTGGCGTAGCCGTTCTGCCTGGTACATGGCATTCCGGCTTACATCTTCCGCGGTCAGGTAAAACCGGTCAAAAGCCCATATATGATCTATAAAACTGCGGAAACTGCCTGTATCCGAAGGCAGGGTCAGCGACAGTACATTCGGGCAGCAGGCCGTCATCTGTTCCGTCTCAAAGCTGCTATCGTCAATAAAAATAAAACTATCGGTCCCCAGACCAAGCTCTCCGGCCAACTCCCGGATATTATCAGGTTTCGGTTTCCAGTTGATACGCCATGCAGCGATGTGCTCCCGCCTGATCAGCATATGGGGGTTGTCCCGGAATACCTCCCATACATCTTCTTCATTGTTCTTGCTGCACAAAACCAGCAGGAATCCCTTATGATACTTTTCCAGCAGGAACTCCTGCAGCGCCAGATGATCGCTGCCGATCTCTATGCCGGTGGGGCCGTCCTCGCCGCAAATGCCTTTCCAGAGGGTGTTATCGCAGTCCAAAGCAATGACCTTGTAGGCCTGGTTTTGCCGGGAAAATATTTTTCTGGAAAGGAAGGTGCCCAATGCAGCATAATATTCTTCCGTAAAGGGCATATGTGCTGTCCGGTCGGTGATGGGATCGAACATATTACCGGTCTTGTACAAGGTAGTTATGTACGAAAGGTCAATAAGGTGAAAAAATGGCCGCTGTTCGATGAATACCTGTAATTGCCGGTTTAGCCGGTTAATATGATCCCGCACTTCCGGTAGCGCTGAACTATCAGACGGCGGCAGGATCCCCGTGAGGCAGGTTACGGCAGAATGAAGGCTCAATTCCTCCAATGCAGTTACCAGCTCGGGATAAGATCTGTCCAGGATGCCAATCTGCTCCGCCTCGGTAAGGACCCCCTGATCCAGCAGCCAATCAGACATACGTATGAAAATGATATTAATGCCATCATTCTTACGCAACAGGCTGGAGGCATGGAGTAATTGCTGAAATAGCTGGTTATACGGAGCGATGGATATATTCAGGTTAAGGTTCAACTCCCTGCTCCAGTATTCCAGGTATTCCTGTACAGGCTCAATAACAAAGGATGCACTCACGACGATCCGGAGGGGCTCATGCACCGGCGCAGGTAACTCGTAACCTGTATATTCAACAAGGTTTTTATCCTGGCCGGCTGTCACTTTCTCAAGGATTTCCATGAATTGCTGAAAAAAATCAACCATGCGTTGCTTCTTCAGGATATGTGTGTTGTAATTCAGGTAAGCGTCCAGGCCGGTATCTACGGTCTCGATATCCATCTTGAAATCAAGCACAGCCTGCGCCCCATTCTTCCCGGGAATCCTGTCCAGTTTGATTTTCAGTGATGGATTGTCCGAGCCTGGGGTATCGAGGGTAATGCCCGATTGCAGCTGGTTTTTCCAATGAAAGTTGAGCATGGTGTCGAACAGGGGATTCCGTGAAATAGCGCGCTTGCCCGCACAGGCCTCCACGATGAGATCAAAAGGATAATCCTGGTGACTGTATGCCTGCGTGATGGAAAGGTTGCTGGCCCGCAGGTACTCATCGAGGGACAAATTGCTTCCCGGGGTAAGTTTTACCGGGAGAAAATTTATAAATACACCTGTCAACTCTTCTATACCAGGGTGATCACGCCCGGAAACGAGGGAGCCGATCACCACCTCTTCCTGCAGGCTATAATGGGCCGTATGCAAACCATACAATGCCAGCAGCAAATTATTCAGGGTCATATTCCGGGCAGATGCGATGTCCGTAAGCCTCGCCCGTACTATTTCCGGGATATGATAGTACAGGGTATCGCCCGCAAATGAAATGGATCCGGGCCTTTCGAAATCAAGCGGAAAACGTAATACCGGCACATGATCTTTATATAACGACTCCCAGTATTTGCCGTATTGCAGGCAAAAATTATTATGCCACCCTGCATAATCCTTGTATTGTATCGGTAAGGGGGGAAGCTCCATGGCGGCGCCGGAAGTATACTGCTCGTATAACCGGACAAATTCATTGATGATGACTTCCCTCGCCCAGTCGTCGCAGATAATGTGATGCATATTAAATGCCAGGTAGCCTTCCTTTTGACGAGTGTGAAAAAGAGCGATATGGATCAGCGGGGGCCTTGAAAGATCAAAGGTATGTGTTGCCTCCCGGGTCATCCAGTCTTCCACCCTTGCTACCGGGTCCGGCAACTCCCCGAATTCCTCTATAGTGATAGAACAGGTTTCGGGAGACAGTATCTTTTGTCTGGGTTCGCCGTCAACTTCTATAAAGGCCGTTCTGAGATTTTCATGGCGCGAAAGGATCATATCAAAAGCCAGCTTTAATACCGGCAACTGCAGGTCGCCTTTCAGGGCGATAACACCCGGCACATTGTAAGCACTTGACCCTTCTTTGAACCGGCTGAGGATCCATATCCGCTTTTGGGCATGCGAACAGGCATAATGCTCCTGCAGGGGTGCGGGCATTATAGACACAGGCTCATCCATTTTCCGGCCGGTTATAAAATGACCCAGTTCCCTGATGGTGGGGTAGGAAAATATATTTCCCACCTCTATTCGCTGGTTAAGGCGCCGTTGCATTTGGACATTGAGCTTCATAGCCATCAGGCTATGACCGCCCAGTTCAAAAAAATTGTCATTTACCCCTATCTGCTCCCTTCCCAGGACCTCCTGCCAGATATGTACCAGCGTCGTCTCTGTCTCGTTGATGGGTTCTGCCGCCGTGTTTGTTGTACTCACCTGTCCGATGGGGTCGGGAAGTTGGTGTTTATCTATCTTTCCATTCGGCGTTAAAGGAAATTGCTCTAATTCTACTATAAAGGTGGGGAGCATATAATCCGGGAGCTTCTTCTTTAACAAGGGCATCAGTTGCAGGTTGCCCGGGTACGGGATCACATAAGCAATTAACCGACTGGCGCCGGCGGCATCCGTTTTCGCCAGTACGATTGCCTGCCTCACTATTCCCGTTTGCAGGATGACCTGTTCGATCTCGCCCAGCTCTATCCTGTAGCCTCTTATCTTGACCTGGTCATCCATTCTTCCCATAAAAACGATATTACCGTCGGATAACCAGCGGCCAAGGTCACCTGTTTTGTATATCCTTTCCCCTTTATCCGAAGAAAATGGGTCCGGTACGAATTTTTCGGCGGTCAGTTCCGGCAGGTTGAGATATCCCCTGCTTACGCCAGCTCCGCCAATGCAGATCTCTCCCGGTATTCCTATAGGGCATAAGCCGCCTGTACTATCCAGGATATAGATATGCTTGTTGGCAATCGGCGTACCGATCAGCACGGGCCCGTCTGCCCGGAGCCTGTACAGGGTGCTGTAGGTGGTATCTTCAGTAGGACCGTATAAATTTCTCAGAACGATAGGTTCCAACCCCGGCGCCCTGCACAATTCAGGCGGCACGGGTTCCCCGGCCATATTTATTGCTGAGACCCCTGTCAGTTGGACGCCTGTATCCAATAGCATCTGTATGACGGAAGGCACACAGTTAAGCAGTACCCCACCATCGTTCTCCAGGTGTTTTCCAACAGATAACACGTCTTTCACCAATCTGATCTTTTTTCCTGCGCTCAATGGGTACAGCAGCTCAAATACAGACAGATCGAAACATAAGGAGGTAACGGCATATACCCATTCAATAGGGTCCTGCCGGAACTCTTCCAGGCACCAGCATATAAAGGCATAGGTGTTCCTGTGCGTTATCATCACCCCTTTGGGTTTCCCGGTCGAGCCGGATGTATAAATAACATACGACAGATGGCCGGGTGTGAGTGCATTGGGCACCCCATCCCTGGATTGCCCATCGATATCCTGCTGCAGCAGGTCTATCTCTATAATGCGGTCCTGATATTGGGAGGGTATATGTCGTTTGCTGTCTCCACTGGTCAAGATGAGGGCCGCACCCGCATCTTCCAGGATATAAGCAATACGATCCGCCGGGTAAGATGGGTCCAACGGCACATAGGCCGCTCCCGCCTTTAATATCCCCATAACGGCAATGACCATATCGATACTCCGGCCTATACATACCGGCACCCGGTTTTCCTCCCCAATGCCCCGCTGCCGGAGATAATGCCCCAGTTGATTCGACCGCTCGTGCAGTTGCCGATAGGTAATGGAGGATTCTTCGCAGACCAGCGCAATGTCATCCGGCATTCCTGCAACCTGCCGGGCCAGCAGGTCAAGTATCGTCTCTTCCTCCTCATATTCCCGCCTGGTATTATTAAATGTAGTCAGTATGTGATGTCTATCCTGGTCGCACATCATTGGTAATGCCTTAATGGCCTGCCCCGGATCTTCTATTATGGACGTCAATAATTTTTCATAATGTTGCGCCATTCGCACGATGGTATCTTTACTGAAAAGGTCCGTTGAGTATTCTATCGTGCCTGTTAATCCCTCCCCTGTTGCACTCATGTAAAAGGTCAGTTCGGATTTCGCTGTTTCCTGCGGTGTCGCCTCCTGGAATAACTGTACTTCGCCCAGGTTACAGGAGATAGCAGGGGACCTGTCCTGCATTACAAACATCACCTGAAACAAGGGGCTCCTGCTTCTGTCGCGATGTTTAGCCAGTACTTCCACTACTTTTTCAAAGGGTGTATCCTGGTGTTCGGTTGCCTGCAACGTCGTCGCCTTCACCTTATTCAGAAAATGCGTAAAAGGCAGGTCCGGATCTATGGTGGATCTCAATACGATCGTATTCACAAAAAGCCCCACCATCTCTTCCAGCTCCTGCACCATGCGGCCCGCCACCGGAACCCCCACGCTGATATCGGACTCACCACCATACCTCCATAGAAGCACCTTGAATGCAGCCAGCAGGGTCATAAATAAGGTAACCTGGTGTTGTAATGCCAACGACTTTACCTGTCCGGCAAGTTCTTCCGGGATGATGAATGCTGTCGCAGCGCCCTTTGTGCTTAAAACAGCCGGGCGCGGATGATCCAGGGGTAAATTCAGGGGAGCTGCGCCGTCAAGCTGTTGTATCCAGAATGCCAGCTTTTGGGATAAAAGATCCTCCTGCAGATAATTCCGTTGCCATATTGCATAATCAGCATACTGCATAACCGGTATGGCAAGGCGGTTTGGCCGGCTTTCTGTATAGGCCTCATAGTACTCCTTCAGCTCGCGGACAATGATATTTACCGACCATCCATCGGATGCTATATGATGCATGTTGATGATGAGCACATTTTCGTGCCTTCCCACTTCAACAAGAGATGCCCGTAGCATATGATCGGCCGACAAATCGAAGGGCAACGTGATTTTTTCCCTGATCAGGTCCCCTAGCCCATCCGGGGCCATCATACCCGACGGGTTGTCAATGACTTCCAGGCTCCAGTTATCTTTTCCCAGCACCTTTTGTACCGGTATATCATTTTCTTCCTGTATCACCGTTCTGATCACCTCATGGCGGTTCACCAGGCTTCGCAGTGCATCTGCCAGCGCCTCTCGCTGCAGCGGACCTTTCAGCCTGAATACTGCCGGCATATGATAGGCAATACTACCTTCCAGCTCATGCAGGAACCATAGTCGTTCCTGGCCGTAGGATAAAGGAATAGCACCTGTATGCGGGGCCGCGGTTAGTGCCGGCATCGTGGAAAGGGTCCGATGCCGGTCGAGATATCCGGCAAGCAGGCTGATCGTTGAGTAACGGAAAAGGTCCTTGATAGCTATCTCTGTCCCCCATGTTTTGCGGATATAGGATATTAGTCGCGTGGCCAGTAAAGAATTTCCGCCCATTTCAAAAAAATTGTCCCGTATTCCTATCTGCTGCCTGTTAAGCAACTGTCGCCAACCCTCAGCCAGTTTAATTTCCGTATGTGATTGAGGAGCTGCATAATGATCCGGTAACCCTGTTATTTCCGGGTCGGGCAATCGTCGTCTGTCCACTTTCCCGTTGGCTGTCAGGGGCAGGTTGCTTATTTCTATCAACCTATCCGGAACCATATAGCCGGGTAATGTGTCCTGCAACCAGGATCTCAGACGGTGGAGATCCAGGAAACCCGAAGGCAGTATATAGGCAATAAGCTGTTTGTTCCCGGTGCCGTTATTGCTGGCAAGTACTACAGCCCGGTTAACCATTTCATGCTGTTCCAGCACCTGTTCGATCTCTCCCGGCTCTATCCGGTAGCCTCTGATCTTGACCTGGTCATCCATTCTTCCCAGGTACTGGATATTACCATCTCCGAGCCATTTGGCCAGATCACCGGTCTTATACAGCCGGTCACCGGGCTGGTCACTGAACGGATCGGGGATAAATTTTTGCGCGGTAAGTTCTTCCCTGTTGAGGTAGCCAAGGGCAAGCTGGATACCGCCGATGTGTAACTCACCCGTACCTCCGGGAGGTGTCAAACTATTATCCCTGTTGAGAATATAGATGCGGGTGTTGGCTACAGGCCTACCGATGGGAACTAAGCCGTCGTCCGCATGATCAGCAGGTCTTGTCCAGTAAGTAACATCAATAGCCGCTTCGGTTGGCCCGTAAAGGTTGTGCAGTTCAGCATGCGGCAGCCGGTCCCTGAATAACCCCACATGGCCGGGCCTCAATTCCTCGCCGCTGCAGATCATCTTTTTTATGCAGGCGCATTCGCCCGGGTAGAGGTCGGCCAGAAAGGCATCCAGCGCGGAAGGCACAAAATGCAGTACGGTGATCCCGTACCGGGTGATCGTCCTTTTGAGATAATCGTTATCACCCTGGTATCCCGGCCTTGCAAAAACAAGCCGGGAACCTGTAAACAGCGGCCACAATAATTCCCATACCGATACATCAAAACAAAAAGTGGTCTTTTGCAATACCGTATCCTCCGGCGTAAGCCGGAAATATTCCTGTGCCCACATCAGGCGGTTAACAAGCGCCTGATGATCAATCATTACTCCCTTCGGCCTGCCTGTTGACCCGGATGTATATATGACGTACGCACAGGAATGAGGCTGCCGAAGACTCTCTAAATTATTACCGGCTTCTTTCTCTATGGCGTCCAGGCAACTGTCGACTTCAAGGATCATATACCTTTGATGCGATGGTACTGCGTTACCCGCTCCCCGGGAGGTAAGCACCACCTGCGGGGCCGTATCTTCCAGGATATAATTTATCCTTTCTGCGGGGTAAGAGGGGTCGATAGGGACATAGGCAGCGCCCGCTTTCATGATTCCCAGAATGCCCAGCATCATTTCCAGGCCCCTGTTGATACAGATCGGTACCAGTGCACCAGGCATTACACCCCTGCTTTGCAGGTATCGGGCCATCCGGTTCGCCCCCTCATTCAGGCCTTGATACGTCAACTGCCGGTCTTCAAATTCCACAGCTACTGCATCGGGGGTGCGTGCGGCCTGCGCCTCTATCAATTCTACCATCGTAAGGTCTTTGGGATAGATCCTGGCGGTATCGTTAAAAACAACTAACAATTTCCTACGTTCCTCCTCTGTAACTAATTCGATGCTGCTGACAGGTTTTGTCAAATGGCCGGGGAATTGCTGAAGTATGCGTAAAAGTTGCGACCATACACGATCTATATCTTCCCGGCTGAAATAAGCTGTCTGGTAATTCAACTGAGCGCGCGAGGGTTGCTGGATACCGTAGTCCCGCCAGTAAAAATGAAGGGGTGTCGTCTCCAACTGGCTTGTTAGTTCAAAGGTAGTAGCCTCAAGGTCCCCAAAGTCGATATGGAAATCGAATACCGAATAGTTGATAGCCACGTCAAACAGCTGCAATCGTCCGTTGGCCATCATTTGCAACTGCCTGTTCAGATGGCTGATCGGGTAACGAAGGTATCGATAGTCATTTCGCTTGATACTTTTGATCGTGTTCAGGAAATCAAGCAGTGTTTGCCCCGGATCGATTGCACATTGAAAGGGGATGACGCCTGCAAACATACCGATGGTATGCCGTTGCCTGCGGTTTGTCCGGTTGTGTATCGACAGCCCGCAAACAAATTGCTCCCAATTCTCTGCCTTATAGAAATAAATGGCCAGCGCGGCAATGAGCAATTGCTGCAGATCGACGGAAGCCTGCTGCTTTACAGATTCAAGCGCCGACCGCAGTTCTTCGTCTATAGTAAACTCAGCACTTTCGCTTCGTACGGCCCCGTTAACAGGGTCATACTTCTTTTTCAAAAAGGCATCGGGGATCGTAGTAAATTTCTTCCTCCAGTAGTCGTCATCTTTCCTGTAATCTTCCGATGCCAGATAGGCGGTCGACGTCCTCACTTCATCCCAGTAAGATGGCGTCTGATCAGTGGATCCATTTCCGAATCCGTCCTGCACATACTGGCTGGCGACATATTTTGCAAGAATTGGAAAAGAGTACCCATCCATGATGAGATGATGATTTCTGCTATACCACCAAAATTCGGCAGGTCCTATCTTTATCAATGCCTGTTCGTATAAAGGTCCATTCAGGTCAAAGGGGGTATTGAATCGTTGCTGCATCCATCCCAGCGCTGTTTGAGCAGGCGCTGATTCACTCGAGTAATCCATCTCGGCCAGTCTGCAGGCTACCGGGCCTTGTGTCAATTTACAGGACGGCGCCTCTCCATCGAGATCGAACGACAATCGGAATACATCAGACACGTCCACCATCTGCTGTACGGCGCGTTTGAACCGTTCAGGGTCAAAACCCCCTTTCATCACCAGATATCCTCCTACATTATAATGCGGGCTATCCATGTCCATTACCTGGTCGAAATACACTTCCTGCTGAGCAAGGTGAAGAGGTATAAAGCCAGTATCTGTTCCTTTTATCTCAGCTGCTTCCATACCTCTCATGATTTTTTAAATTCAGGTGCATGATTCAATACCCGGGAAATCGTATTCTTAAAGTCGCTCTCCAGCAGCTTTATATTGTCCACCGTAAAAATGTCCATATCATATACCCATGAAAATGAATACTTCTCCTTTTCTTCCATTCCGAAAAGGACCAGGTTGAAGTTGGAGGGGGGGCCGGCCACCTGTGGCGCATAGGGTTTAACTTCCAGTCCGGGTATGCTGTCGTTGGCTGTTCCAAGGGCGCTGCTATTAAACGAATACATAATATTAAAGATCGGAGGGGTGTCAGCCTGTAACGAGGCACCGGTATCCTGCACCATTTTGTCAAATGGATAATCCTGATGCTCCATGCCGGCAATGACATTCTCTTTTACCAACTGCAGGACCTGTTCAAAAGAGGACTGCCCGTCGAATCGGGTCCGGATAGGCAGTGAGTTGATATAAATGCCTACCTGATCTTCGAGGGCATATTTATTTCGGAAGCTGGAAGGTATGCCCAGTACCACGTCGGTCAGCCCCGAATGCCGGGCAATGACGTATTTAAAGACAGCCAGGAAAAACGAGAACATGGTCACATCGACAGAGGCGCCATATTCCCTTGCGGCTGCCGACAGGTCCTTATCCAGCATGGTTTCCACCGCGTCCGTCAATCTTTTACCTTTAACTTTCCCTTCCCTGTTTGCACTGTCGAACAGGGAAACGATTGGAATGGGCAACTGCAACTGCTGCTTCCAGTATAACCGGGCTTTTTCGGTGGATTCAGCCTGCAGCAGCCGGTTCTGCCAGGCGGCAAATTCCTTGTATTGTATCTTTAGTGGCAGGGGTAATACGCCGGTGCCCGTGGCATAAAATGTATAACATTGTACAAGGTCCCTGATGATGACTTCTACCGACCAGGCGTCGCTGATAATATGATGCATCGAAAAAATAAGGTAATGCTCATCCGGTCTTTTTTTGATCAGGTACACCTTAAATAAGGGGCCT
Source organism: Puia sp. (assembly GCA_035492545.1). Taxonomy (GTDB): domain Bacteria; phylum Bacteroidota; class Bacteroidia; order Chitinophagales; family Chitinophagaceae; genus Puia. The sequence goes on along the minus strand of DATJJD010000113.1, from coordinate 31,508 downwards.
TTGGCCAGGTTAAAGGCCGCCTGATAGATCTTTTGATAAATGGAGGCTAATGCGTCATCGTCATTTTCCGGCGCATAGGATATGTCTATCTCTTCTAATTTAAATTTGTAAGCAGATGATGGCCGTATTTTTTGTTTAAGCCCTTGTTCGTGCACGACAAACACCGTTCGCAGGCTTTCATGCCGCTCAATCAGGTGCTGAAAAGACTGTTTCAGCACCCGGATATTGATTTCCCCTCTCAGGACGAAGCTGCCATGTATTTTATAGCTTTTTGCCCAGCGCCGGAACTGGTTAAGCACCCACATGCGTAACTGGCTATTGGACACTTCATAATATTCCTGTGGAGGCAGCGGTGTTATATTTTCCTGTTTCCCGTTGTCCCCTGCGTCTATCAGTTTTGCCAATACAGCAATGGTAGGGTGGTCAAAAATTTCTTTTACCGAAAAATCGATCCCGAAATGCATGTTGATCTTACTGATAAGTCGTATCGCCAGCAGTGAATGGCCGGATATATCGAAGAAATTATCATGAAGCCGGATACGGTCAGGGGAGGTTTCCAATACTTCCGCCCTTATCGAGATCAGCAATCTTTCTGTCTCTGTATACGTACTGCTGTCGACAACAGGGTCCGCCAGGGGTATGACTTCGGCGGGCATCGGAAGAGCATTTTTATCCATCGCTCCCCATGATGTCAGCGGTAATGTCTTGTCGGCAGGAATATCAAACAGAGATATGACAGAGAGATATTCAATTTCTTTTAAGGGGATGGCAGGCTGCTCCACCATTTTTTTGAGTAGTGACCGTAAATGATCGCCTGTTTGCCTCATCCGTTCCTCGTCGAACAGATCGGTATTATATTCAATATTAACGGTCAGCCGGCCGTCCTGTTGTACAAAGCAGAAGGTGATATCGAATTTACTGCCGGGATAGTTTATATATACAGGTGCAACCGATAACTCCCGCAGGTCGGAGAATACAGCCCGTTCATAATTTTGCAACACGATCGATATATCAAATATAGGCGACCGGGATGGATCAGCGGCCAGGTGAAGGTCCTGCACGATCAGGTCGAAAGGATAATGCTGGTGTGTGAAAGCTTCTAACAGCCCGGCATGATGACGGGCCATCAACGTATTGAAATTGTCATCAGGGGTGCATTGGATGTGCAGCGGCAGCATGTTGACGAAAAGACCGATCTGCTCTTCAAGGTCATGGTGATCTCTTCCGGCAAAGGGCGTTCCCACTACGAAGCTGTCACGCCCTGTATAAGCCGCGAGCAGGGCGCCCACCACAGATACCAGCCCGGCGAACAGCGTGCTATCGGCTGTAATACGGGTCAGGGTCTGGTAATCGATGGTGTCGATATCAAACTGGATCGTATCTCCGTTAAACGTTTTTACAGGGGGCCTGGCCCGATCGGCCGGTAATTCGAGCGGAAGCAGGGGGATCTGCGAAAGTCTATCGTGCCAGAACTTCTTTGCCCTTTTATCGACGGCCCCTTTACCCAGGTGCCATGCCATATAATCCCTGTATTGTATCGCTAAGGGGGGAAGCTGTGCGACAGCGCCGTTCTTATAGCTATTATATAAATGGATCAAATCCCGGCAGAGAATGGCGGATGACCATCCATCGGTAATAATATGGTGGAACATCATCAGCAGCAGGTACTGCCCTTCCTGTTGTTCATAGATAGATATCCTGAACAAAGGCCAGGTGGAAAGATCGAATTTCACGTCAATGGCATTCCCAAGCAGCCGGTGTTGGGCTTCTGCTTCAGCACCCTGGATGTCAAGAGGTATTAGCTCTACCTCTATGGGCAATCCTTCCGCGGGAAGTATTTTCTGCTTCGGCCCTTCGGCTGTTCTTACAAATACCGTACGCAATATTTCATAACGGGCTACCATGTCGGCACAGGCCTGTCTGAATGCCTCCCTGTCAAAATTTCCCTCTATGCTTAAGGTGACCGGTATATTATAGGAAATCCCCGCATTTGATAGTTGACTCAATATCCATAACCGAAGCTGCGCATGGGATAGATCATAATATTCCCGGTCTGGTATTGGCACGATCGGTTCATAGGCATCCTGTTTCAGCTTTTCGATATATTCTTCCTGTAATGCAGGGGTAGGCGCCAGAAATACACCTGCGATGGGAAACGACACCATAAAACCCCTGCTGATATGATTAGCCAGCCGTGCTGCCCGTAACGAATTTCCGCCTGCGTCAAAAAAATTACTGTCGGCGCCGATGACACCGGCCCCTTTCCCCAGTACTTCCTGCCATATCACCCCCAGCCGCTGCTGAAGGTCATTCTGCAAGGGGCGATAGGGCGTTTCGTCCCCTATAGCCGGAGCAGGCAGCTTTTTAATATCTGCCTTCCCGTTGGCAGTAACCGGTATGTTACTGACGATGACATACCGTTCGGGGATCATGTAATCCGGAATACGGGAGGCCAGAAAGTTCTTTAGAGAAGGGATATGCAGCGTCCCCCCCTCCCCGGGCACCAGGTAGGCAGCCAGGAAATATTCCCCGTCGTTATACGGATAGGGCACTACAACTGCCTGCCGTACACCACTGTATTCCAGCAAAATGGTTTCCACCTCCGCCGGCGCAATCCGGTAACCGCGGATCTTTACTTCATTATCGAGGCGTCCTAAAAACACGACGGTGCCATCCGGCAACCAGCGGCCCCGGTCGCCGGTACGGTATATGATCCTGTCCTGTATGTACGGATGTCGTATAAATTTCTTAGCGGTGAGCTCCTCTGCGTTGAGATATCCTTTACCTACCCCCATCCCGCCTATACAGATCTCCCCTTCGCAGCCTGCGGGCATCAGCTGCAGGTCATTATCCAGGATAAGTATCTGTGTGTTGTTCGCGGGTTTTCCCAGCAGGCATCGATCCCTGTAAAGAGGCAGGTTATTTTTGTCAACAAACATGCTGATGCAGCCAATGGTGGTTTCTGTAGGCCCGTAATGGTTCATCACCCTGATATGGCCGGCAGACCTGAACAATGCAGCAACATCATTATACCGCAGCATCTCACCCCCCAGGATGATGATCCTCAATGAAGTACAGAGGGACAATCCTTTGCCGGCATCGCTGATCAGCAAGGAAAACAAAGAAGGGGTCAGCTTGATATAGGTGATCTTTTCTTCCTTAAAGTAGCTGAAGAGCTTATCCGGATCCAGGTACAGGTCCCTGTCTGCCATATGCAGCGTAACGCCGAAAGCCATAGCCGGGAACAAGGCAGTATAGCCCAGGTCGAATGAATAACTGGTTAACAGCATAGTGGCATCATCACTTTGCAGTTGTATGGCGCCGGCAAGCCATTGTACGTAATTCAACAGGGCCGCATGTCCGATCATCACCCCTTTTGGCCGCCCGGTCGACCCTGACGTATAAATAATATAGGCAAGGTCCTCTGGTACAGGGGGGGAAAGGGTTACCATCTCGTTGCCCGCAGGCGTCCTCAATAATTGTCCGGGCGTGGTGACCATACCTGCAAACTCCAGGTCTGTCACCGGCACCTGTTCGGTGATCAGCAGGCTCACCCCGGCATCCTGTAAAATATATTCCAACCGATCCAGGGGCGTTGTAACATCTATGGGCAGGAAGGCAGCGCCGGCCTTCAGTATGCCCAGGATCCCGATATAGGTATAAAGGCCCGGCGAAAGATATAAGGCAACCACCTTATTGCTTTTTCCCCGTAACAGTTTGGCCATGGATACGGCCATAGCAGTCGCCATCCGGTCTGTTTCAGCTGCGCTAAGCCGTTGCCCGTTGTATACCAGGATCTGCTTGCCGCCACTGTGCTGTACGTGCCGTTCGAATAAAGAGCAGATCGTATCCTGCACCGGGGCAGGGCTATGGAAAAGTCTGTTAAATTCATACAACTGGCTGTATTTCTCCTGTTCGGAAAGTATGTCCAGTTCAGCGATCCGTTGGCTGCCGTTTGTCACCACCGTTTTGAGCAATTTCATATAGTGTTGCAGCAATCTATTGATCGTGGCCCTTTCAAAAAGGTCCGTATTGAACGTCATATTGATGCCTATTTCATTTCCTCTGTCATCTACATTGCAGGTAAGATCAAGTTTGGACGAAGCTTCTTCAAACCTGCGAGCCAGGAATTGAATAGAATTAGCCGGTATCAGGCCGGTGTTGCCTGGCTGGTCGAACGTAAAAAGGATCTGGAATAAGGGGTTGCGGGAAATATCAGGCTCGACATCCAGGTCCTCTACCAGGTTATCAAAGGGGTATTCCTGGTGGGCCATAACATCGAGCACGTTCAATTTACCGGATTGCAGCCATTCATTCCAGGTGGCCTCGGGCTCCACGGTTACCTGTATAACAACGGTATTGATGAATAAGCCGATCATATTTTCCAGGTCCGGATGAGTTCTGGAGGCGACCGGGGTTCCTATAAGTATTTGTTTGCGGCCGGTGTACTTGTATAGTAATAACTGGAAAGCCGCCATCATGAATATGTACAGGGAGCAATCCGCATCGGAAGCGGCCTGCCTGATCTCTTTGGCGAACCCGGCATCCAATACTTCCCGGATGATGGCGCCCTTACTGCTCTTTACCAGCGGGCGGGGAAAATCGGTAGCGAGTTCCGTGACAGGCAATTCCCGGCCCAGATAGTGTAACCAGAAGTCCCTGTCCTTGTTCAGGTCGCCGTCGTTCACCCGTTGATGCATCCATACCGAATAATCTTTATACTGCAGGAGTGGCTCAATAACCTCGTCAGACTGATAGGCAGTTTGTATGGCGGCAACAAACAGCTCGTAAGATATTCCGTCGAAGATGATATGATGGATATCACAGAACAGGAATAGCTCCTCCTTATCCGTGGTGATAACAAAGAGCCTGAACAGGGGCAGTATCTGCGGGTTAAAAGGATTGGCGAGGCCTTTCACCAGGTCAATTACTTCCCCGGAAGGGATATGATCGTAAAACTGTATGGGAACCGGCATGCTGTCGTGTACCTGCTGTACGATAATATCCTCTTTCATCATAAACGTAGTACGCAGGATCTCATGCTGGCGTATTATAATTTGGATAGCCTTTTCAAAACGGCTTGTTTCAAGGCTGCCAACTATCTGAAACAAACCCGGTATATTATACGCCACACTTTTCGGTTCCATGAGCCACAGAAGATACATCCGTCCTACCGCCGGGGGTACAGGATAGACATCGCTGCTATCGGCCCTGGCGATACCCGTACGCCCGATTTCGGGAAGGGTCTCCACGTAAGCCGCCAGGTCTTTCAGGCAGGTATAGGTGAATATGTCTTTCAGCGAAAGCTCCTTATGCAGGAGCTCCTGAACCCGTGAGATCACCTCGACCGCTGTGAGGCTGTTTCCGCCCAATTCAAAAAAATGGGCATTGATATGGATACTCTTCCTTTTCAGCACGTCCCCCCATACCCTCACGATCGCCTCTTGTGCAGGAGTCACCGGTGATGCGGCGCCGTCTTCATCAGCTCCCTCTTCCCAGGGCCTGGGTAAAGCTTTTGTATCTATTTTGCCATTCATGGTATAGGGCAGGGCACTCATGGGCACATAAATTTCCGGCACCATATAATCGGGAAGGTATCTTGTCAGGAAATTCTTTATCCTGTCTGCGCCCACCTTTTTCCTGGTTATCGTATAGGCCACCAGGAATTTGTTTTTGTTCTCTTCGCCCTGGAGCAATACCACCGCATCTGTAATATCCTTATGTTTCAACAACGTGTTCTCTATTTCGCCCAGTTCTATCCTGTATCCCCGCAGTTTGATCTGCGCATCTTTACGGCCTGCGAATTCAATATTTCCATCTGGCAGCCATTTGGCAAGGTCGCCGGACCTATACAGTCTTTCTCCGGGCAGATAGGGGTTTTCAATAAACCGGTCATTGCTGATCCCGGGCAGGTTGAGGTATTCCCGGGCCAGTCCTTCTCCGCCGATATACATTTCGCCGACCACCCCTACCGGCACCAATTGCCGGGATCCATCGAGTATAAATATTTTCCGGTTGGGAAGGGGCCGGCCGATAGGTATGGTATCCGCAGCAAGGTCGGAGCCGGTGACTTTATGGTAGGTGGCGCATACGGTGGATTCCGTGGGTCCGTATGAATTATAGATAGTGACCTTATCCATTATATTGCTGACATGGGAGGGGCGCAGGGTATCGCCGCCGCTTACAATGCAGCGAAGAGAGGTCAGTTCCTGATCGAAGAGGGCAGGCTGGTTGTTAATAAGTCCTATGAATTCGGGCGTAGAACTGATCAACGTGACCTTATTATCCCTGATCTCCTTTATGATGGAGTAAAAATCCCTGTTGTGCTCTGCCACCACCAGGGTTCCACCGGCACACAAGACGGGGAATATCTCTTCCACAGAAATATCAAACGTAATGGTACTTTGCTGCAATACCCTATCCATTGAAGAAATACCCAGGTACCCGGTAATGGTAACAATATAATCCGCCAGACTTCGGTGTTCGATGACTACTCCCTTTGGCTTTCCCGTTGATCCTGACGTATAAATAATATAACCGATGTCTCCGGGTGTGTCGACGAAAGGGACCTCTTCTTCCTCTGTTGGTGGTTCTTGCAACAGCTCGCTGGCCAATACAACATTCCCTTCGAAAAATGGCAGGTCTGTCAGCAGATCCGGCTCTGTTATCAGCGTGGATATGCCGGCATCCTCCATAATGTAAGCGATGCGTGCAGCGGGCAGCCTTCCGTCCAGTGGCACATAGGCGGCCCCGGCCTTCAAGGTGCCGATCATGCTAATGATCATATTTTCCGACCGATGCAACAGGATGCCCACTTTTGAATTGGGTGCGACGTGGCATTGCCGCCGTAAATGACCAGCTATCCTGTTGGCATATCTGTTGAGCATGGCATACGTAAGCATCCTGTTACGAAACACGACCGCCGCATGATGGGGTGTGGCAGTCGCCTGGTCCTGGAACAGGTGATTGAATGTTCGCAGCCCGGTATCCGGCGGGTATGTCTGAAATAGCTCGTTCATCTGAAAAAGTTAGTGGGTAAACAATTGTTTAGGAGGCGCATCAGAAAGCTGCATCGTACACCAGCTCTTTTTCTCCGTATAATCTTTCCGCCGTCAAACCTCTCGATCTGCATTCCTCCAACAGCTTATTGGATTGAATGATGGGGTTTGATTCCTCCGTATATTTAAGCGACATTATGTACGTAAGCCAGGGCTCCTGCCCCATGGCATAGACATATACTTCTTTGGGATTAAACCGGTCTACAAGGTGAATTCCCTTCATATAATTGGATCCTGCCAATCTCCGCGAATTGTCCATCTCCCGGGAAGGGGCTTCCGGCAGCAAAGGGCCATACAGCCATGTCAACGGCGCCCCGTCGCATTCCATGCCCAGGAACATTACATCTATATCTCCCGTATCCTTATATACATAGTCGTATACCCTCGGCTCTATGTTATTGGAGTCTGCTAAAAATATCGCGGAGAAATCATTCAGGCATACATGATAGCACATCTTGGTCCTGATCTGCAGGTCGCAATGCTCCCCGATAAATGGAAGACCTGAAATAGTGCAGGTCCCAAAGTCCAGCTTCTCCATTTCCTCTATTTCAACGATGTTGTTCACTCCAATCTGCCGAAGGCAGAACTTCAGGTTCTGGTCCTGCAAGGTTCCCGGCCCGCAACCTGGAATGATGACCGTCCCGATCTTATGACGCAACTGAAGGATGGTTTCCAGCAGGATATGATCCTGGTGGTTATGGGTGATGATAACATAATCGATGAAGTCCGGGAGATCGGTATAGGTATAGCGTGAGGTCCTGTTATCGTATCCATAGCTGATCACGGGGTCGGACAGGATGCTGACATTTTTTGTTTCCAACAGTATACAGGCATGGCCAAAATACCGCATTCGTACTCCATCGCCCCCGTAGGCGGGGTAAAGAGGGGGAGGCTGTTCCGTGAAGAACGTCTTGAAAATGGGTTCCTCGTCCGGCTGTATTTCCAGCATGTCCCGTACCCGCTGGTAGGGGGCGGCCTTACGTTGCATTTTAAATAATTCATCAATACCCGGGTGCCTGAATGGTATCTTTTTATGAAGCATATTGTCCAGCTCCAGGCGCGGTGTGCTCAATACGAAGGGGCGATCGTCCGAATTGATGAGGTAAAATGCAATACTCTGCGATGACTCTTTATAATATTTACTTCTATACAGCAGACTTTCAAAAAACCTGAACCCCGGCTGATTGTTGAGATCATAGTATATTTCCACATACCCCTTTAAAATATCAGGCACCAGCCGGTATATTTCTTCGATGCCATGCCCGTCCGCTTCTTCCAGCAGGATCGTGTTGAAATCCTGTATGGCCTTTGCCAGTTCCAGGAGATCTTTTTGCTCCGCCAGGGTCCTTTCTTTTAATCTTTTAATATCTTCCACTCTCCTGGTAGGATAGTCCATAAATGGCCCTCCCAGCATTTTAGGGTCTTTCACAGCCGCCTCGTGAACATGGGGCGCCTGTATGTAAGAGTTCATGATCTTCAGATGCCGTTCCAGTGTAAACATAGCCGCGCTGGCCGGAGGGATGAGATATGAACTGGCGTACCAGGAATCGAACAATGGTTCAGGGACAACATTCGTTTTTAGATAAACATTTTTTGTATTCATGTATTATCTGTTTAATAAGATCATAAAGTATGTTTTACTACCATTACACTTTTGACCAGCTTCACCCTGGAATGGTCCGGAACGTCTTCCAATATCAGGCAGTCGGGTCCGATACAAACATAATTGCCGATCTTTACAGGTCCCAGTATCCGGACACCACCGGAGATCTGTACCTGGTTACCGATGGTTGGATGTCTTTTCCCTTCTCCGTTATAGGTAATTTTCCGGGCCCCAAGCACGACGTTTTGTAAGATGGTGCAGCCATCGCCGATCTGTGAAGTGGCGCCGATCAGGGTGTTTACTCCATGATCGATGACAAATGACCGTCCTATCTCTGCTCCGGGATGAATTTCAATCGAGGTCTGCGAAGCCGACTCTTCCGCCATTTTATAGGCTATCAACTGGTACGATTCATTATGGTTTGCATACATTTTCAAATGCAGGCGGTTTGAAATACGGTAGGCCATAATGGCCCTGAAAGAATTTGACAGGAAAACAAGGCGCTCGGAAGTGCTGATGGGGTCCTGCTCCATTTTTGCTTCCAGGTCGCTGTCAAGTACAGAGGCAGTAAGATGCATATCCTCATCCGTGAATGCAACTTGCATTTCCGCCATAAAATGTCTGTACTTTTTCAAATACTTACATATTTCGTCGTAGGTGCGATCCAACATAAATTAAAAGGTGCTCGTATGAAGTAATCTTTCCTGCAACGCTGCGGCTATTTTTTCGATGGCCATCCGGCATGCTTTTACCCGGCCTCCCAGCAGTATAAAATTATGCCCCAGGTTATCGAAGTACAATAAGGCAGCCTTATTGCCCTGTTGTATAAGCCGGTCATAATACTGCAATGCCTCATCGCGCAGGATATCGTATTCGGCCACCGCTATGACAGCAGGGGGCGTATTCCGCAGGTCTTTTTTCAGGTAGGGATGGAGCCTCTCGTCTTTATCCATGGGCGTAGAGGGGTCCGAAAAAAGGTCCCAGAACCATTTCATCATGCCCGTATCAAGGAAATATTCCGATCCATATTTCTCGTAGGATGGGAAAGGCCGGTTGAATACCAGCACCGGATATATAAGCAGCTGCAAATGCAGGTGAATGCCATGTTCGCGTATATTGTTTGCAAGAAATGCAGCCAGGTTGCCTCCTACACTATCGCCTCCTACGGCAATCCGGCCGGGATCTATCTGAAAAGGCCCGGCATTGGCAAACAACCACTCCAGCGATGACAATGCATCGGCGTATGGCGATGGGAATCTATGTTCCGGCGCCCTCCGGTAATCAACAGACGCCACGACTATCCCGGCCGACGCGGCGATGAACCTGCAAAAGCTGTCATAGTCATCAATATCATATAATACAAAACCACCCCCATGAAAGTACAGCAAGACCGGCAACTGCCGTGTTGCCTGCTTCGGCCGGTACATCCGTATCGCTATGGTTGGGCCGTCATTTGCCGGTATATTATAATTTTCTACCTTTTCGACCTCCCCGGATGGAAGAGCCGTTATGGCCGATAACCGTTTTACATTTTCCCGGGCCTGTTCAATCCCTGATTCTCCAAATGCAGGATAATGACCGCGGCGGCTGATCTTTAACAATGTCTGAAGTTCCTTGTCAAGCATATGCAGGCAGGTTGAGTACAGCACTGAGCCCATGCTCATTGGTGATTCGCCAGATAGCAAACCGGCAGCAATCGTTTTCCCTGTTTACAAACTGTATATTTCCCAACACGGTTTGCCAGGTCTTTAATGCCAGCATTGATAACATCTCCTCCGGCGGCATCTCTTTAATCGCAAAAGCGATCTGCATGGCTGCATACGTCTCCAGAAAATAAGCAGATGGATAAACCTGCTGTTGGTTCCAATATTCAGCCATTATCTCCTTCGCATGGGGATACCAGCTTCCTGGGGCATAACCTGCTATATACAAATCCTGCTCAAATCCCTGTGCCTCCTTTTCGATATCGGGATGTACCGCATCGTCGGTTAGATACAGCGGGCATCCGGGATAGCTGGCACGGTATTCCCGTAAAAACCGGATACTGTTCTTATACGACCCTGTAAAGACTACCGCATCGGGTCCCTGGCCCCTATCACTCAATTGGCGGCTTTCCTTTAATAGCGCCGTCAACGCACCGGATAATGACCGGCCATGCAGCGAGTCATCATGAACTACTGCCACGCGTGCGGCGCTATGGATATGCCGGATCATATCGCAGATATATTTGGCCATGGAGCTATCCCGACGGCAAATGCGAAAGGCATTGGCATACCCGATGGTCAGCTGGTCGGATGTTGCAGCCGGCAAAATCAAAGGAATGCCGGCCGTACGATATACCGGCAGGGCCCCGGCAGCCGCAGCAGAGGCATAATGCCCGACGACCAATCGCACCTTCCTTTTTACCAGGTTTTGTGCTGCCCGCCGCCCCCCTTCAAAAGAGGCATCGTCATTTTCCCACCATAGTCTGACGTCCCTGGGGTTGTTATGATTCTTCACGGCCATAGACACCGCCTGCCTGAAAGTCTCGCAGTGTACCGATCCGGCGGGTGTCAGGTAGGCTGAAACACCGATATCAAACGTGTCTGGTTGGCTATACATGATCAAAATACTTTCTCAGGACTATAAAATGCGGGATGCATCTCCGGGAACTGCAGGTTGTATCCAAGGCGTGAACCGATTTGCCCGGCAATCCCTTTCGACAATGCCATCGCATATTTAAACCCCCTTCCCGAAAAACCGGTAGCCACAAAGAGATCTTCATAGCCGGTCATAAATCCTATAAGAGGGCGGTAGTTGGAGGTATACGCGTCAAAGCCGATGAATCCGTTCACGGCGCGGCCCGTATAGCTCGATTTTAATAGCTGTTGTACGCGCAGGCTGGCATCCGTCAGATGGTCTTCTCCAAATCCTCTCAGGTCACCGGGGGAATCTGCCTGTTCCATCACCTGTGTTCCGCAATAATAACCTCCGTTTTCAAGAGGACGAATATAGGTACCGGTTATTTCGTCAATCACCGGTACGGCAGGCTGTAATATCATGGTTCCACTCTCCATATATAAAAGTCCGATCGATCTCGTTACGATAGGAAGTAACGGCAGGAGGCGACGGGTAGCGGCCCCTCCGGCCAATAATAGCACCTGCGCGGTGATGGATCCATAGGGAAGGCTTATCCGCCAGTAACCGGGACCTCTGTCGATGGCGCCGGCTCTGCATCGTTCGTATATCACCGCCCCCTGTGTTTTACTGGCTGCCGCCAGGTTTTCCGAAGCAAGCCTGGGGTCTCCATAACCACTGTCAGGTTCCCATATAGCCAGGTCTGCCGGCGCTGTCCTTATAAATGGGAACCGCGATGCCAATTGTACCGATGTGAGCCATTCAAAGCAGTATCCGGATCCCTGCAATTCTTTTGTCAAACGGATGGCTGCATCATGGTGATCGGGAGCAACACGGTATAAGCAACCCGTTCGGCGATAGGGCGGCAAACCAGGATATCCTAACTCTTCCCAATGATTGAATTCAAATGATCCGGCCAGGGATAGCGAAGCCAGTACCGGGTCCGGGTCATATACCCGTACGATGCCCCGGGAAAAAGCAGTGGCCCCTCCATTCCCGATGGCGCCTTCCTCCACCAGGGCGACACGGATACCGGCCTTGGAAATAAAATAACCTGCCGCGGTGCCGTAAATACCACCGCCGACAATCGCTACCTCAACATGCATCGTGGTATACCGGTTTGAATAAAGGCGCCTGGTCGATCCATCGTATGATGTTTCCGGCGTCTATGCCCAGGTTGGTGATAAGGCTTTCGGAAAGGCCCGGGTGAACCGGCAGGCCCATCACCGCATATAGTTGCAGCAGCCTGTCGAACTCAGGGGTTTCAACCGCTGCATCCGTCACCAGGAATTCAAGCATCTTCGCAAGCTCGGTGGCCATTCCACGAATGGAAAAATGCTCTGGCGAAGAATATTTTTTCCAATTTCCGATAAAGGCATATGCCGGGCTTTCAGCGCTGAGATGGCCGTCTGTGAAGGTTGTCATCCTGTCTGATACGGACCGGATCTTATCCATAGCAGGCAAATAGAATTCAGCATGCCATTTGTTAAATTCTTCCATTTCAAAATTCGTAGTTCCCTCTTCCGGCGAATGCAGGGCAAGGTAGTAACGTACGGCATCCAGCGAAGCGACTTTTAAAATATCGTTTACCCAGATCGCAATACCCCGGCTGGTAGAAAAGTCTTTACCTTCCAGTTTCAGGAACCGGTTTGGATAAAAGAGTACCTTACGTGTCATACCCTCCACATTGTGTATTAGCGACGGATATACGATGGCATGGCTGAAAGAGCAATCAAATCCCAGGAAATGGACAATCTGTGTTTGGGAGGAATACCAGAAATCTTCTACGAGATGAGGCTTGCCTTTTTCGGCAGCATATTCCCTGCACGCTGCCAGGTAACCGGCAATGCCGCTGAACCAGGTATGAATCCGGTTGGCATTTCCATTAATGCCGATATCGATGCCGCACTCGCCGGGTCTGTCTATAGGCCATTGCAGGTGTGGGTCCTGTAGGGTTTCGGTGATAAAATCCCGCAGATAAGGCCGCAATGGAATAGCGGCATAATACTCCAGCAAATAGTCCCGGTATAAATCCAGGTTCAGAAATTCCCGGCTTACGTTCCTCCAGCCCATTTTTTTCCTGGACAATACGGAAAATAGGTCCCCCATCTTGGACAGGGTCGGATATCTTGCACAATGCTCGCACTGGCTGGCATCCGATTCGTGTCCGCAATAGTTGCAGGTGCCCCGGCCAAATGCTTCATATCCGTATACCTGGTCCTCCTCCGAAAAAGGAACCGAGTCCATCTTCCTTATAATTGCACCTTTCCTATGCGCCTGGGCATAAAACATGGATACGGCATCTTTGAAATACCTGTTCCGGTATGCTTTCAGAAACCAATCCACGCTAATGCCGGCAAGGGCCATGGTCTTTTCGATCTCGTGTGCGTTATAGCCGGCCAGTTCATACCGGTCCCTGCCCAGCTCTCTGGCCTTCCTGTCGACATAACTCTGGTAATCATCCGAGTAACAAACAAATAGTACCTCGTGGCCCCGCAAGCGGTGCAAACGGGCAAATACGTCAGCCCCCAGGAAAGGCCCTGAAATATGTCCCAGGTGCAGGTTGCCATTTGGTGTAGGCGGTGTTATCGTTACAATCAGTTTACTCATTTGGCGTTGTATTAAGGTAACTGTTGACCGTTCCGGTATTCCACCAGAGTGCGTACAGGTGGAAATCTTCCCTGTTGTCATTTTCAATATAGTGCGATATGCCTGCGGGAATGAATAATACGTCTCCCTTCTCCATCTCATAGGACCCGTTGCCCAGCCATACTTTCGCTCTTCCCGAAATAGCTATAAATAGTTCTTCTTCACCTGCAGGTTCGTTAATATGGGAGGTAGAGGTAGTATGGCTGCCTACCACGCAATAGGCGCCCCCGAAGGGGAGGTTTAGCTTCTCCCAGGGAAGAAGCCTTTTTCCGAACAAGCCATATTCAAACTGTAGTTTGTCCCAATCTATCTTTTGCAAAAATTCCATATCAGCAGTTTTCGTTCAATTCTTCTATTGCGCTTTCAAAAATATCGAGTATGGTATCCGCTATTGCCAGATCAATATTGATAGGCGGCAGGAATCTGGCAGTACTGTCGCCTCTGCCACCCAGCTCAATGATAAGCCCCCGCCTGAAGCAGGCCTGCTGCAATTGCAAACTCATCGCGGGCCATACGGGACATCCTGTTTTGCATTCAGGAGACCCTTCCGGGTTCACTATTTCTACCCCTATCATTAACCCCCGGCCACGCACGTCCCCGATAAAGGCATACCGGTCCTGCAATCGCAACAGGCGGTTAAACATATATTGTCCTACCGTGCTGCAGTTCTCCAGCAAGCCCTCTTCCTTTATCGTTCGCAATACTGCCGATCCGGCGGCCATGGCAAGCTGGTTGCCCCGGAAGGTGCCGACATGAGCCCCGCTCTCCCACTTATCCAGCGCCTTATTATAAAGGATCATCGAAAGCGGAAGGCTTCCCCCGATAGATTTGGAGATGAGGATCACATCGGGAGTAATACCGGAATGTTCGAAGGAGAACATGGCGCCCGTTCTTCCGATACCTGTTTGAATTTCATCTACTATCAGGGGAATATGATACTTATAGGTAAGTTCTCTCAATGCCCGCATCCATGCATCTGAGGCAGGTATCACCCCTCCTTCGCCCTGGATCACTTCTATAATTATACCTGCCACCGGCGGGATGCCGCTGAATGGGTCGCTTAGGATTTGTTCGATATAGTGGAGGGACACCTGTTCCCCCGCCTGGCCCCCCAGCCCAAAAGGACACCTGTAACTATAGGGGTACGGGAGGAATACGACGTCGGCCATCAGGTTGGGCACAGCGGCCCTGGGAGAGACCATGCTGGTCACTGACAAAGCCCCGTTGGTCATGCCATGATAGCTGCCGCTGAATGCCAGGATCCCCCTTTTGCCGGTGGCTATCTTTACCAGTTTAAGGGCAGCCTCTACTGCATCGGCCCCGCTGGGACTGCAGAACTGGATCTTCATATCTGATCTCAACTGTTCAGGCAGGGCATCCATCATATCTCTTACAAACTGGTCCTTCACCGGTGTTGTAATGTCAAGTGTAAGTAAAGGGACCTTGTCATCCAGCGTCTTGCGCATCGCCCTCATAACTGCGGGGTGGTTGTGTCCCAGGGCCAGCGCTCCGGCTCCGCAAAGGCAATCCAGATATACCCTTCCTTCCGTATCCTGTACGTAGATGCCCTCTGCTTTCGATAAGGCGAAAGGTACTCTGCGCGGGTACGTACGTGCGTTGGACTCATACGTCTTCTGCCGGGTCAGCAGTACGTTATTATGAAAATCATATGGCTTTTTTACCACTTCAAACGTGGATTTCAAATCGTTGCCTTTGGCATAGTCTGTGACAATCATAAAATAAGATTAGGTGTTGAATATTATTGGAAGATCGTTGCCTTTTCGTGTACATGGAAGGGCGTTGCAGGCTGCTGCGCCCCTTTGGATAACAGCGTTTCTACAATTATTTTCGCTCGCAGCGAAAGCAGGCTGAACGATCCGGCATCGCCCATGCCATGCGTCGATTCGCATAAGCCATTGAGAAAGCAATAAGCGTCCGCATTCGTTTTATCGTTCATTTTCATCCCGTAATTGTATTCCACTTTTATACAACCATTTTGGTCCCGTTCAAGGTAGGTAAGCAGGTTCTGCAGAATAGCCGGACAGGACTCTTCATTCTCGTTGGCGCCGATATTTTTAAATCCGGTGGCCAGTATCACCAGATCGAATTTTTCCTTCAGGACCTCGCTTGATTCCATTTTCCGGGTCAGGAGGGTTATTTCCTTGTCGCCGGCAGTAACTTCCAGAATATCAGCAGCCCTGTGCAGGTGGATGGTTCTGCCTTTCGTTATCTTCTGCATGTAAATTTTACGATACAACCTGTCCAGCACATCTCCGTCCACCGAACTGTAATTGGTATAGTACAGGTCCTTTGCCAGCCTGTTTTTTTCCTGGGGGCCGGCATTATAAAAAAGGTCTACAAATTCCGGAAAGTATACCTCGCCGGTAAATGGGCTGGTGTCTTTTAAACGGTATCCGAAACTCCTCATGATACCCGTGATCTGTGCGTCAGGGTAATGATCGCTCAAATGCAGGATCACCTCCACGGCACTCTGGCTGGAACCTATCACCGCTATCCGCGCCCGCGGGTTCACAGGCAATACGGCATGCATGGATTCCAGGTACCTGCTGATGTGGCAAATAGCGGGGGATGTCAGGTTTTGAAACAACTTCGGTATGAATGGCGTCCTGCCAGTACCCACGATGATGGATCTTGCCGTATATTCAACGCCCTTTTCAGTCATCAGCCGGTATCCCTGTCCGCGGTCCTGTTTGTCTGCGATCATTTCGATACGGGCCACCGGTGTATTGTAACTTACCAGCTGATTGAAATGAGCAGCTGTCCACTCGATATATTGAGCATATTCGATCCGGTACGGAAAGGTCATCCCCAGGTTGAGGTACTCGAAAAGCCGTCCATTTTCGAAAAGATAATTCACAAATGAGAACCTGCTTCTGGGATTCCGCGGGGTAACAAGGTCTCTGAGAGGGTGGTTTTGCACGTCGGAATTTTCTATCAGCATTCCTTTCTGCCAGATAGATGCACTTTCGCTTTCAAGGAACTTAACCCGCAACGGCAGGTTCATTTCTTCCATGGCGATGGCAACGGCGATATTGGCCGGCCCGAAACCAATACCGATAACATCATAGTCATTCATTTTATCACTCATTGTTTACCTGATTATTGGTGGTTGCATACTGCAATAATTTCTCTACCAGTTGAAAAAGGTCGCCGACGGTAACCGGCGCCTCGATGTCCTCTCCCAATGATACCAGATCTACCGATAGTCTCTTTTCCAGCTTAAGCAGGATGGAAAGCATACTGATGGAATCTATGCCGATCTCGTAGAACCGGGCTGTATCGGGCAGATCATCCTCATTAAAGGTCGAATCCGGTGCAGCTTCAAGAATGGTGTTGATCGTTATTTTTTTAATGGCATCATTCATAAACGGTCCATTTTAATCTATTATGTCAGGGTTAACCTACTATCTTCATAAATGGACGTTGTACCCGGTCAACCTCTTTTTGAAGTAGTTCGATAGCCCGTTTGTCGTCACTCTTCCCCGTAGGTAACAGCAGGGGGTCGTTGATCAATCCGAAATACTCAGGCACCATATAAAGAGGAAGTTGTCCGATCATTATATCCCGCACGGCAGACAGCTCATTGGTGTCCCGTATGCTATCCGAGTAGGCGACTGCAGCCAGTGCGGCTTTTGTATTAACGTTGATAAGCCCTGCCGATACAACGCGGACACCTTCCACCTGCAGCATAACCCTTTTTATTTCCGCCAGGTTAATTCTTCTTCCATTCAGTTTGATCTCTTCATCATTCCTTCCGCAGAAGATCAGTTCGCCCAGATCATCATAATAACAGACATCCCCTGTCTTATAAAAAGGTTGCCCTTTGTATTGAGCCAGTACTTTCCGGCTGAGCGATGGGTCCTTCCAATAACCGCGCATGACCTGTCTCCCACCAATCCACAACATTCCTCTTTTCCCGGCGGTTGTGATGGGAGTATTATCATCATCCATCAGCACCGCCACAACATTCTCCAGCTGCCTGCCGATGGGATAAAACTCATTGCGCCCGTGATCGGAACCATTGATCGTATAGGCAGTACATACGATGGTTGTTTCAGTAGGCCCATATACATTGATAAGCCGCACATGAGGTAATAATTCCTTCCACAGGTTCAAAATTTTCACATCACATACCTCTGCGCCTGTCATGACCATTTCAAGGTTTGCCAGGTCGGCCTTTCTCAATTGTTGCCCATCCCCCGTGATCAGGGTCAGCACGGTGGAAACAGCTATCAAATGGGTTATTTTTTCACTGCTGAGCAGATTCAGGAATAGTGCGCTGATATGCATCCCCCTGTACTGGTAGACGGCAGCACCCACCGATAATGGAAGAAAAGTATCTTCAATGGAAACATCGAAATAAAAAGGGGCATTACTGAGACAATAAGATTGGTCGGTGAAGCGAAGTACCCTGTTATGATTATAAAAATAATCGGCGACGCTGCCATGTTCGATCATCACCCCTTTCGGGTGACCGGTTGAACCGGATGTATGCATGATATAGGCAAGGTCGCCATCAGCGATCTCCGGGAAGACCGTCTCTTCCTCTGCCAGGGATACGGGTACGTTAACCGCCTCATCGAAAGTGATCACCGGGATCGTTAACCCGCCAAACCTGGTCCTGGTATCGAATGTCCGTGGGGAAATGATCAGACTGGGCTCGATGGAGCGCAACAGGTACTCATTTCTACCCGGCGGGTTTGCAGGGTCCACGGGAACATATACAGCACCCGCCTTCCAGATAGCGGCGCCGATGATGGCCATTTCGGCACACTTCTCAGCGACGACCAAAACCCGGTCGCCTTTTTTGAGGCCCTTCCTGATCAGCATAGCTGACAGGGCCCTTGTCTTTTCCTGCAACGCGGCAAATGTATACTGCTTTTTGCCATCCCTGATGGCGCACTTTCCGGGCCAATGCCGCGCCGGGTAATCATACAACCTATCCAGGAATATACTTTCCTGTGCCGTATAATCCGCCTTAGACGGGTAAACCCACCGGGGAACGATCATAATAAGATCAATTATTTACATTTATTTTACGCACCCGTATCCCCGGCTCCTCATATTCCTTCTTTTTAATAAAATTACCTATCAGCGCTGCAAAGATGTGTGGATGCTGCAATTGAATATAATGGCTTGCTCCGGCCACCATAAACACCTGGGCATTTTTAAACAGGGCACTGGCGCTGGCAGTCAGGTGGTTTGAAATGACAGCATCATCAGATCCTAATATGATCATTGCCGGTTGCGAGACCTCCCCGATCAGCGATCGTACAGGATATCGTTCGTCATTGAATGTGCGGAGGGCATAATTGATCAGGTAATTCCCTGTTCGCATCGGGGCAATCACCTCTTTCCGGAACGGTTCATCAGGCAGGCTTAATATATAATGGGCGCCCGTGGCGGGCTCTTCTCTTTTGTTATTGGATCTCACCAGGTATTCTGCAAACAGGCCGGCGACCCTGCTGTTTTTTGAAACCTCCCGAAAAACTTCATCCAGTTCTTTTTCAAAGCGGGTATCATCTCCCGGCAATCCCTCGATGCCTCTGAAGACAGGGCATAACAATACCAGGGAGGCAATCAGCATCCGTTCCCTGGCAGCGGCCGCGACAGCAATCCTTCCGCCGTTACACCAGCTTATTAAATGGCAGGAATGTCCTTGTTCGGCGCGTATTATTTCAACGATATCGTCAACATGTTCATCGATGGTCACTACCTGTTCCATCCCTCCGTCAAAAAGGTTGCAACATCTTGTTTCCCATACAATTACCCGGTACGATCGCTGAAGCAGCTGCAAACAGCGGTCCCAAAACCGGATGGTGAGCCCAAGCGCATTGATGATCATGATCGTATCGGTACCGGCTCCTCCAACCAGGTACCGGATGGACCTGTCATCTTTTGCGGTGATAGTCCTTTCTTCCATCCGGGAAAAGGCATCTCCCTGTTCGGTAGGGAGGGTCTTGCTGCCGGAATGGAACTGCTTTACCAAAAGGGTAATTATTTCATTTCCCGTGACGCCGGTGTCCAGCGGGCATCGCTCTCCCGTAAACCCGGGAAACTCCCCATACAGAAAGGATCCGGCAACCTCATGGATCAGTTTTGCAAGCGGGTTATCCCCTTCGCCGTCGAGCGGTTCGACGCCAACGCCCAGCACTCCTTTGCAAAGGTCGTACAGGGTGAACGGTTCGGCGGTCCTGAAAAATATTACCTGCCCTCGTTGGTATGCTGCTTCACCAGGAGCCGGTATATGAAAAAGATCCTGCAGGTAGGCGGCCGTCATGGGTTCCCTGTAGCAACCGCCGGCAAGTGGAAATGCATTGTGTTCCCAGAATAAAGGCATTTTCAGTTCAGCCTCCTCTTTTATATACATTAACTGTTCCGCCAGTCCCGACGAGAAGATGGTACCGCTTACCGGATCGATGATAAAATGCGGCAGTTGTATAAAATAAAGGGCCGTGTGAGGAGATGCGTCTACGTACCGTTCCGGCAAAGAATTGCTGCCGGGTCCATATATATAGTGGACAGCGGGCAGCCGCCATTCCAGTAAACTGGTCAACGCCTCATGGATGATCCCGCTGTTCCGGTTATTAGCGCCCGGGTTGAACAGCCAGACAGATGAAAATTCAGTCTTCTGTTCGTGTAAGGCGTTTTTTAGCTCCGGAATGCCGGTAAAACAACTTTTATAGATATCATTCATCGACAGGGCCCCTGTCTCTATATTGGCAAAAACGACATCTTTGCCCATCGCCATCAACGCCCTGTGGAATGACTGTAACAAGGGGGCATCTGCACCTATGATCAGGTGTTGGTTTTTCCGGGTTGTCGGCATAAAGCTCTTTAATCTTTGGTTCAATAATTAAGTGGATCCAGGAAAAAGCGGATCTTTTTCTTCGACATAGCCCCTATTCTCTTATAGAACCGGATAGCATCGACATTGGTATCAGGTGTTTGCCATTGTATTTCATCTATGTTCAGCGCCCTGGCATGAAGGATCATTTTTTCCATCAGCGCCTTGCCCAATCCCTGGTTCCTGGCATCTTTTCTCAGGTACAGGCAATCCATATGAATGAAATGGGCAGCTTTCCAGGTAGCATATTCAAGTGTATAAGTACAGTAGCCCGCCAAACCGTTCCCGTTTTCTACTACCCAGCAAAAAAGCCGGACGGGCTCCTGAAAAATGCCTTCTGCGAGACCGGCTGCCTGGTTACGAAGCAGGTAGGAGGCATTCTCATATTCCGCATGTTCGCAGCACAGCTCCAGCAGTGCAGCAATGTCGGCCTCTCCTGCCTGCCTGATATTATAGACTTTCATAGCGCCCTGTATATTTATATATTTCCGGAAAATCCCGCAGAAAGATAGGTGTCAAAATCAGGTTGCCCCGGTTGCATGAGAATTTTTTCGCTCCACAGCTTTTTCTCGAAATAGAGAATTTCGAGTTCCCATACACAGGCTATGATCCCGGAATCTTTAATGCTTTTAAAATGCAAGGGTGTATCGGAGGCAGCACCCAGCACATGATGACAGAGCATGTTCTCCCCCTCCCACCAGCTTACCAGCAGATAGTTGCCATCGCAGGCCTCGTGTACAATGATGAAACCTACGCCATACCGCGTGGCATTTACAGCTTGCGGTGGCAATAGTTCTCTGATGTGTGGCGCCGCAGCCTCGAATAATACCGCGGGAGCATTCTCGTTATAGGCAGAAATGCTATACTGTTTAAATTTCCAATCGTCATAGGGTTGGGTTCCCCTAAAACGGATGGTCCTTTTATGATAAGGTTTGAATGTAAATGGCATCTGTTATTGTTGATCGGGATAAATAGGCTGTTTTCTTTTCCGGAGTTTCTTTTTCAGGTACAGCGCAAAGAATGCCTGTGGGGTTATGATACGCCCGGTAAGAGCCAGGAAGGCGTCGGTCAGTTCAGGGTCCTGTACTATTTCATTGTATAGCTGCAGTTTGCTCCCGTCATCGGATTCTGCCAGCGAATCTGCATGAATTCCGGCCGCATGCGGTAAAAGACGGGCTTCATGGTATTCTTTATACGACTGCAGGGCGCTGTCCAGGTCATTATGATCGAGTAACGCCTTACAGGTATGATCTACCAGCCATTCGGCCGATTGAAATGCGAATCCACAACCTACTCCACTCATCGGATCCAGCGCCAGCGCTGCGTCCCCAATAAAGGCAACTCCGTTCTTTACTGCCGGTCTGGTAATATTGGGCATTTCCAGCATGCAATGGATGTTGGATATTCTGGTTGCTTTTTCCATGCCAGGCCCGTCATGCAGGTTATTTATATAGGAGATAAAATTTTTCTCCAATTGTTTCTTCCACGACTGCCATTCCGTTTTTTTGATGAACAGGCATATCAGGGTGATATCTTTTTGCAACGGGTAGGCAAAAGCCATATCAGGATCAAGGGTCCAAAACTGCGAGTGGCCGCCGGAGCTAAGTGCAACATGCCTGAAATATGCGAAGCAGACAAATCTGTTGTTGAGGAGCACACTACCCTCATTATCGAGCAGGGTCGCCATTTCTGAAAACCGTCCGTCTGCAGCAACCACCAGCCGGGCCTCCAGTTCCATGTGCTGCCCACTATTGTTCAAATATGAGATGCGATGGGCCTGTGGGGAGCTGGTATGAATTTCCTTCACGGTACTGCCCGGAATATACTGTATCCCTGGTTCGTTGCAGAGGAGGTTTCGCAGCAAAGGATCTAAAATTCTCCGTTCGATGTTATATCCATGTTGCATCCCTTCCCCATAATGATACTCATCGCCGGAACGTATCCAACCCGCCTTTGTCCAGATATCTGCCTTATTGGGAAGGCCGCCGGCCATCTCAATGGCGCTATCCAACTGTAATCTTTTTATGACAGGCAATGCCGAAGGCTGTATAAAATGGGTACACAACTTCTTATAGTCGCTTACCCGTTGCTTCTTTTCAATCACGGCCACTCTTATATTTTGCCTGGCAAATAATAAAGCTGCCGTACTGCCGGCTATGCCGGCTCCAATAATTACAACATCGGATTGCATAAAAAATCTTGGAGGGAAGGTGCAGTTAAAATGGCCTACTGAACAGGCCTTGGTCTATCCGGCACAGAGCTACCGCTACAGCAAGTAACATTTACTTCGTCTGAATATTTAACATATATTTAAGCATAAGCGTCTCCGAGACCAGCCTTGAAGAGAGACTGTTAAGAATTCGTCTTTGCAGTTTAAAGGTAATATAGATCAGCGCCCATTCTATTATGGATATCCGTAAACAATTTTATGGATTTAGGGAAATTTCCAGACGTATACTTAGTTAAATTTAAACGCAAAGAAGCTGGAAATATGGCCTCTATGGTGTGTCAACCCTCTATATTTTTATTTTATGCTAACCCAACCTGTCGCTTTATCAGTTGTAGACGACCATTCTCTGTTTAGGAAATTATTGGTAGATTTTCTTTCAAAACAAGAAAATATTATAATAAAGTTCGAGGCAGACAATGCGATCGATCTATTGAATAAATTAAAAGAAATACAGGTAGATATCGTACTACTTGACTTGTTTATGCCGAAACTAAATGGCATCGACGCGGTTACGATCATACGTAATGAATACCCTGAAATAAAAATCATCATCGTAACATTATGTACTGATCTGAAAATAGTCAGGGGCTTTTTGAATCTGGGCATCTATGCTTATGTATCAAAAAATGAGGACCCCCGCAGTTTATTTCAGGCAGTACTGTCTGCTTCTGAAGGCAGGATCTACAGGAACAAGCTTTTTACGGAAGCGCTGTACCTGGAAAAAGAGAAAGCAATCAGAAATGGTATGAAAAGAACGGAGGTCAATCTGGATGAAAGAGAGAAAAAGATCATTCAGTTGCTTTGGGAAGAAAAAACCAACAAAGAGATTGCTTCACTGATCCACCTGAGCATTAGTTCCATTGAAAAGATAAAACAGGAACTGAAGGAGAGGATCGGAGTCAAAACGATTGCAGGACTATTTAATTATGCCCTTCTCCATGGCATTATTTCCCTTCAAAAAAATTTAACGCTACCGGATCATTATACTTACTGATCAGATGACAGCCTATCCATGCGCATCCCCCGCGCCTTTTCGCGCCTTTTAATCAAATTAAATAAAAAGCAATAATAAATAAAGATTAAGCTATTCTTAAGTTTCTATTAATTCAGGGCGTAATTCTCTCCAAACTATTAAGTTTTGTTGTGTTATGTTTAATTTTATTGCAATTAAGGCTTAAATAATTTTACAAATTGTTTCAAAAAGTTAAAAAAACATGACAGTACAGGATTGTTTATTAAGGTTCCTAAACTATTTTAGACTCGCCAATTACCATCAAAGTAATCTCAATCTTTCTAAACCAACTAGTTTGCCATTATGAAAAAGACTGTTTACCAACCATTTGGGAGACTGCTTCTCATTTGCGTACTGCTTATACTTTTTACCGGAATAACACAAGCACAGAATAATATTACCGGCCGGGTCACCGACGATAAGGATCAGCCTGTACCCGGCGCGACTGTAATGGTTAAAGGCAGTTCTAAAGGCTTGACTACCAATGCTGAAGGATTCTTCACCCTCTCAACGGCCCCGGGGGCGGTACTCGTGATCCGCTCTATTGGCTATCAAACGCAGGAAGTGGTACTGCAGGCAGAAAAGACCCTGTCGATCCGGCTGAAGGCGCTGGCCACCGAATTAAATGAGGTAACGGTCAGCTATGGCAAGCAACGGCAGCGCGACGTGACCGGCTCCATAGCCACCATCAGCACTGAAAAACTACAGGACCAGCCCGTTATGCAGTTCGCACAGCAGCTGGAAGGCAAGGTAGCCGGTGTTTCGGTGCAGGAAAGCAGCGGTCTGCCCGGTCGCGGGGTTGATTTTCGCATCCGCGGCGCCGCCTCTTTCACCCTGAGCAACCAGCCTTTGTTTGTAATAGACGGACTGCCCATCACCGGCAGCATCAACAATATCAATCCGGACGAGATCGAGACCTACACCGTACTGAAGGATGCCAGCGCCACGGCCTTGTACGGCTCGCGTGCGGCCAACGGCGTTATCCTCATCACTACCCGGCACGCCAAAGCGGGTGACTCGAAGATAGAGTTCAACTCCAATTATGGGGTACAAAGCATTCCCTCCAACAAGGTACCCAAGCCGATGAATGCTTTTCAGTTCGCCACCTTTATGAACCAGCGGTACCAGGACATGGCAACCTATGAAGGTTACACGGGCGGAATTCCCGCTGTATTCCAGAACCCTTCACAGTATGGCGAGGGCACCAACTGGTATAAATTGCTTACCCGCAAGGCGCCTATACAAAATTATGACATCACGCTGCAATCGGCGACCGAGCACTCTTCCTCCACCGCCATATTCGGCTACCAGGAGCAGCAGGGCGTATTGATCAACACGGGCTCCAAGCTGTTCTCAGGCCGGGTCAATAAGGATCTTACCACCGCCAACGGCAAAATAAAAATGGGCTTCAACATAGCGCCCAGCTATCGGCTGGATCATAATAACAGGAATGCCAGCGGGGTGACGACGGATGGCGTGAATGGCTTGTTCGAACGTCTCTTCGAAGCCAGTCCCCTTATCAAACCTTACAACCCGGATGGCAGCTACATACGTATGGTCAACACGCCTCCCATGGTGGCCTATATCAACCCCATCGCCTTATTCAACCTGACCAATGACGACTACAAGACCACCCGTATCCTGGCTAACGGTTATTTGAACTATGAATTTTTGCGGGGTTTGCAATTGAAGGTCAACGCGGGGATCGATAAGGGTGGGGAGACGCGTAATTATTACCAGTCCGGGCAGGTGACCTCAACGGTCAACAACCCCACCGGTACCAGCAGCTCCGTCGACAACGGATCCTATACCCTGGAAGGTTATCTGGATTATAAAAAGACGTTGGGAGATCACTCTCTGGAAGTGTTGGGCGGCTATTCAGCACAGAAATACAGCTCCACCAGTAACACGGAGACAGGGCTGGGATTCCCCAACGACGATATACCCTACATATCCGCGGCTACCAGCGTCACGGGAAGCAGCTCTTATGCGGCCTATTCACTGGTTTCCGCCATCGGGCGTGTGAACTACAGCTATAAAGGCAGATACCTTTTACAGGGCGCCATCCGTAACGACGGCTCTTCCCTCTTTGGCGCCAATTCGCGCTATGGTACGTTCCCCTCCGTATCCGCCGGCTGGATCGTCAGCGACGAACATTTTATGGAGAGATTCCACGACATCGGATTCTTAAAGCTGCGGGGCAGCTATGGCATCACCGGTAATAACACCTTCTCCGGCTATTATACCGCACAGTCCACTACGTCCAACTATTATTATGACTATAACAATGTCGTTACCCAGGGTACCAGCATCGGCAATCTGGGGAACAAGGATCTGCAGTGGGAACGTAACCTGCAGCTGGACCTGGGATTTGATCTGAGTATTTTGAAGGACCGCATTACCTTAACCTACGATTATTACCATAAAAACACCGATCACCTCATCCAGTCCCGGCCCCTGCCTACCTCCTCGGGGTACAGCACCATACTGGATAATGTCGGATCGATTGCCCTCTGGGGCCATGAGATCACCGTCAACACAGTGAACCTGACGGGTAAGCTGAGATGGACCAGCAGCCTGAATGTCTCTTTCGACAGGAACAGGATCACGGCCCTCGTCGCCCCGGGATATCTGAGAAGGAACAATACCGTTACTTCGGACTATTACCGTCAGCAGGTGGGCCATCCGCTGGGCGCCTTTTACGGATTTGTGTTTGAAGGGTTGTACAAGGACGCGAGCGATCTGGCCAAATCCGCCAAATACCTGGCGACGCCCACCAATCCAAACGGTTCCTCCGATATCGGGACTATCAAGGTTAAAGACATCAATGGCGACGGCGTGATCGATGACGTCAACGACCGCACCTTTATCGGCAACCCCACCCCTACCTTCACGGGCGGCTTTACCAACTACTTCAGCTATAAAGACTTTGACTGCAGCATCAGCACCGCCTTCGATGTGGGCGGACAGATCCTGAATGCGGCGAAATGGGCTTACCAAACCAATATGGATGGCTCGCGATTGCCGCTGGCAGCTGCGCTGGATCACTGGCGTAGTGAATCCGACCCCGGCTCGGGCATCTATCCGCGGACCAAAACAGGTACGACGGCTATTGGTCGCGAAGTAAACAGCCAATGGCTGGAAAGCGCCAGCTACCTGGCCATCAAGAACCTCACCGTTGGCTACACGTTGCATTTGAAGCAAAACCACATGTTCCGCAGCTTGCGTGCTTATTTTTCCGCGCAGGAACTGTTTGTCTTTACCAAATACAGTGGTATGAACCCCGAGATCAGCCTTAGCGGACAAGACCCAACGGCGGGCATCAAGGTCGATGAGGAAGGTTATCCTATTCCCCGTACCCTTTCTTTTGGTATATCAGCCTCATTTAAATAACCATTTAAGCAGTCAACAATGAAAAAGATATATATCATTATTGCGTTGGTGGGCCTGATGGCATCGTCCTGCAAAAAAAGTTTCACGGACCTGGCTCCTAAGTCTTCTTATTCCGATGCCAACTATTTCCAGAATACCCAACAGTTCGGCGCCGCGGTAACGGCCGCTTATGCGCCGCTGCGCGATGTGGTGGTGAATGACTATCTGATGAGCGAAATGCGCTCGGACAATACCATCTACCAGGGTTTTCTCAGCAACCGGGGCACGGCTTATACCGATCGTGAGAAGCTGTCCGATTTTATGGATGCCTCCACTGACTCCTACACGGCGTCGGAATGGCAATACTGTTACCAGGTGATCTCCAGGGCCAATATTGTCATAACCCGTTTACCAGGTGTCACCAGCGTCCCTGCCGACACGGCGGCCCTGTTTGACGGGCAATGCAAATTCCTGCGGGCGCTGATGTATTTCAAGCTGGTTCGCCTGTTCGGCCCCGTGCCCTTATTTGTAAAGGAGGTTACCACGGCACAGGATGCTTTTCTGCCCCGCGCTGTCGTAGACGATGTCTTTAAACAGATTGTTGCCGACGCGAATGATGCCATCAAGGAACTGCCCCAGGTCGCCGGTTTCCCGCAAACCGGGGCAGCCACCAAAGGTTCCGCTACCATTTTACTGGCGGACGTCGACGTATACCTGAAAAAATACGGCGATGCCGTCACCTTGCTCAATACCTTACCTGCCATGGGCTACGGGCTGAATGCCAATTACTCCGACGCTTTCCAGCCAGCCAGCAAAAATGGCAGGGAATCCCTATTCGAGGTGCAGTTCCTGGGCGGTACGGGCACCGGCACCACGCCGAATCCCCTGATGTTCCACTTTTTGCCACGCAGCAACAGTACAGCGCTGGTCACCTCACTGGCTATCAATAATACCTCTACGGGAGGCTGGAATACGCCTACGCAGGATCTCATCAGCGCCTTTGAAGCGGGTGACAAACGCCTGGATGCCTCGATCGGCATCGTAGAAGGCACCTATGACGCCAGCAATTATTTTACCTATTCCGCTGTAAAAAGCGTGGTGGGTTATACGACGCCACCCGCCGGGAAAGTGGCCGTTCCGTATATCAAAAAATACGAACATACCCCACTTGCCGTCTCCGGTAATTCCGACGATTTCCCCATCTATCGTTATTCTGAGGCGCTGCTGCTGCTGGCCGAGGCGCTGAATGAACAGGGGCAGTCGCCGCTGGTACCGTTGAATACCGTCCGGGAACGTGCCGGCTTGCCCGACCTCACCGTGACGGACCAGGCAACGCTGCGCACCGCCATTTTGCACGAACGGCGCATCGAGCTGGCTTTCGAAGATAAAAGATGGCACGACCTCGTTCGGTCGGGCACGGCAGTGGCTGTCATGAATGCTTTTGGTGCGATCCTCAAGACACAGATCAACTATATCTCCCCTGACTCCTATATTGTCAATGACGATAAGCTGCTGTACCCCATCCCCGCGGCAGAGATCGGCGTCAACACCCAGCTTACACAAAATCACGGATACTGAAATGATGTCGGATTTCCATAAACTCAGCCGACGTAAATTCCTGCAGGCCGGTTCCCTGGCGGCGCTGGGCACTGCCTTCGGTGGGTCCGCAGCCGCCCTGGCCGGTTCCAGGTCGGCAGGTGCCCTGACTGGTTTAACGCCGGCGGCCGCCGTTATGGATGGGGTACCCGCCCTGGGACTGGCCGAACTGAGCAGGAACTTTGCCACGCCGCCGGGCAGTGTCCGGTCATCCTGTTATTGGTGGTGGTTCAACGGCCTTGTAGACAAGGAAGGTATCACGCGCGACCTGGAAGAATATCATGCAAAGGGCATGGGCGAGGTGCTGCTGGTCAATTCGGCGGGCAGCCTTGGCGGCGTATCGTTCCCGCAGGGAGCCCGGCTGTTTTCGGAAGAATGGAAGGAGCTTTACCGCCATGCCATGAGCGAGGCCAAACGCCTTGACATTGCCGTGGGTATCAACCTCTGCTCGGGTTGGTGTATGGGCGGTCCCTGGATCAAACCCGAAGATTCCGGCCGGTGGTACCTGCAGTCCGAGCTGGAGGTGGAAGGGCCGGTCCTTTTTTCGGGCCGGCTGCCACTGCCGGGTAACCGGGCCGGGTATGATAAGGTGTTTAATCCCCCGGGGTATAAAGACTATATCGATCTGCCGCTGGAAAAGCTGGATTACCGGGATACCGCGGTGGTGGCTATGCCGGCGGGCAATAGCGCACGGGGCGAAATTATGCCGGCGGGCAGTGGGCCGGGCGAACGCAGCCACTCGAATGGCGAACCGGATGAAGCCAGGTCGACCGGTGGCGGGCCCGGCAGTGGCGGGCCCCCCAACCGCATCGCAGGCCAACGCGCGGCGACGCTGGACGCCAAAACCAACCATCGCGACGCCAGCAACTTTATCATGGCCGTAGAGGTGATGAAACCTTTGCTGGAACCCTGGCATAATGAGCCGGGCGATGCGCCGGTCCAGGCGCAGGATGTCATCGACCTCACCGGGAAAATGGATAAGGACGGTCACCTGGACTGGCAGGTGCCGCCGGGCAAATGGAAAATTATTCGCACCGGTCACCGGATGACAGGCTCCCGTTTAATGATAGCACAGCCCGAAGGGGACGGCCTTTCGGTAGACTGGTTCAGTCCGCGCGGGGTCGAATTGCAGTTTGAACAGCTGGGCAAACTGTTCATAGAAGAAGCTGCGAAGGTCGGCAACAAACCCAAATACTTCTGTGATGATAGTTTTGAGGACGGCTTTCCCAACTGGACGGGCAACATCCTCGAACAGTTTAAAAAATACCGTGGCTATGACGCCACTCCCTACCTGCCCGTGCTGTCGGGTTACCTTATCGGCAGCGCCGCTGTTTCAGACCGTTTCCTGAATGACTATCGGAAGACCCTGGGCGACTGTATGGCCGACGGACATTACCAACGGTTTGCCGACCTCTGCCATCAACACGGTATGCTGGTGCAAAATGAAGCCTCCGGTCCAAGCCGTTCGGGCACTATGTGCATGGACGGCCTCAAAAACCAGGGGCGCAGCGACCTGCCCATGGGCGAATTCTGGCTGGGGCCGCATCACGAGGATGAATCGACGTTGACCGACGACAAACCTTACGGCACTTCCCGCCTGGACAAAGGGCAGAACAAAGTGACAAAAATGGCGGCGACGGCCGGGCACATCTATGGTCATAACATCATTTCCGCCGAAGCCTTTACCAGCTTCCGCCATTGGCTGGATTATCCCGGATCTCTGAAACAGGCTTTGGACAGGGCCTATTGCGAAGGGATCAACCGCATCGCTATTCACACTTCGACAGCCACGCGTCCGCGCGACGGCAAACCGGGTTATGAGTACGGGGCCGGAACACATTTCAACCCCAACGTCACCTGGTGGGAAATGTCGAAACCTTTTTTCGACTATGTAGGCCGTTGTCAGTACCTGCTACGTGCAGGCCGTTTTTGCGCGGATGTGCTTTTTTACAATGGCGATGTCACCCCCAACCTGGTTGCCCAGAAACATATCGATCCATCCCTGGGAAAAGGGTATGATTATGATGTTTGCAACGAAGAAGTGCTGCTGACCCGTCTCTCCTGCCGGGACCGTAAGCTGACCCTGCCCGACGGAATGCATTACGAAGTGCTGGTGCTGCCCGATACCACCCGTATGCCGTTGACCATATTACAAAAAATTGCCCAACTGGTAGAGGCTGGGGCGACCGTAGTCGGTCCCCGGCCCCTGGAAGATAGCGGGCTGTTGGATTACCCCCGTTGTGATGAAGCTATTAGGGAGCTCGCCGCCCGGTTATGGGGACCGGTAGATGGGGTTAGCTCTACACAACACCGTTATGGTGCCGGGACGATGGTTCATGGAATTTCTATCCGGGAGATCCTGCTGCAAAAAGATATCCGGCCCGACTTTGAGTACACCGGCGGCGAAGATGTCTGGCTGGATTTTATCCATCGCACTACGCCGGAAGCCGAGATCTATTTTATTATAAACCGGCACGGCCGGCCGGTAAGGTCAGATTGCTCTT
>DATJJD010000112.1:0-5228 GCA_035492545.1 Puia sp. | reverse complement strand
GGTTCGTTCCGGGATCCGTATTGGCGACTTCAGGGCGCCGGAGCGCAGCAGATGCAATAATTCATCCCGGTCTTTGAAGGTCAGCGACTGCCGGTAGCCAAACTCTTTTCGTCCTGTCTGCAGGGTATAGCAGAGATCGGCGAGATTGGGATCCTGGCCGGATAGAAAGTCGGTTAGGCTATCCAGGTAGCGTTGTACAGACTGGGCCGTTTTAGCCGAGACGGTCAATAATTTGTAGGGGCGGCCGGCGTCGGTAGCTTGTCGTTCCGGCGCCGCCTCCAGGATGGCATGCGCATTCGTACCTCCGATGCCAAAAGAGCTGACTCCTGCCCGTAAGGGCACATCTCCCTTGTGTTGCCATTCCTGTAAGGTGGTGTTTACATAAAAAGGTCCGGCGGAGAAATCAATTTCGGGGTTGGGCTCTCTGAAGTTAAGGCTGGGAGGCAGCTGCCGGTGTTGCAGGCAAAGGGCTGTTTTTATCAATCCGGCCACGCCGGCGGCCGTATCCAGATGGCCGATGTTGGTTTTAACGGAGCCGATGGCGCAAAATTTTTCCCCGCCTCCCGTGGCAAAAGCTTCATTAAGGGCCCTTATCTCCACCGGGTCTCCCAATCTCGTTCCGGTTCCATGGGTCTCCACATAACTTATGCTACGAGGCGGGACGTTGGCTAATTTTTGTGCGGTGAGGATGCAATCCACCTGTCCTTTTACGCTGGGGGTCGTATAACCTGCCTTCTGGCTGCCGTCGTTATTGATAGCGGTCGCTTTTATCACTGCATAAATATGATCCTTGTCGCTGATAGCTTCGGAAAGTCTTTTCAAAACTACTATGCCTGCTCCTTCGCCCGCTGCCGTACCGCTGGCGGCGGCGTCAAACGCCCGGCAATGACCGTCGTTGGAGGAAACCTGGCCTTCCTGGTATATATATCCTCTCCGGATGACGGTCTGTATGGATACGCCCCCTGCCAATGCCATCGAACATTCCCTTGTCAGGAGACTTCTGCAGGCGAGATGTACGGCCATCAGGGAGGTGGAGCAGGCAGAGTCTACATAGAGGGAGGGTCCTCTCAGGTTTAGCTTATAAGATACCAGGGTAGCGATAAAATTGGGATGCGTGATCATTTTCAGGTACAGGGAGTCGACGGCGGTATTAGCGGACTTACTATGGGCATAGATCTGCCACATCGAATTGACGGAGGCCCCGGCAAATAACCCGATCTTTTTCTTTTCGATGCCGGATGCATAACCGGCGTCCTCCAGGGCGCCCCAGCAATGCTGATGTAAGAATCGTATCTGGGGGTCCATCAAGGCGGCCTCTTCAGGGCTGTATCCAAAAAAGCCATGATCAAAGCAATCTTTATTCTGAAGGATGCCTCCGCCCGATCTTACGTAGGACCCGTCCTGCAGCAAAGCGTCCGGCACGCCCCTGGACCTAAGCTCTTCGTCTGTAAAGAAGGTCAGGGATTCCCGGCCTTCCCGGAGGTTGAGCCAGTATTGCCGGTAATCCCCGGCTCCCGGAAATTGGGCCGAGATCCCGATGATGGCGATTTCAAGCCCGTTGTATTGATTGCCGTTAGCCATTTCCTTCGAAATTGAATTTGTTTAACTCTCCCATCAATTCTTCGCTGCCATAGGTCTGTTCCTGCGGCACTGCGTCATTCATCACATGATCCAACAGTCCTTTTATGTTTGGGTATTCAAAGAGGAGAGCGGCGCTGATATCCTTATCCAATAAATTACTGACCAGGCCGGATAGTCTTACGATGCGGATAGAGTTGCCGCCTATGTCAAAAAAATTATCCGTTATGCCTACTTTATCTCTTCCCAGCACTTCCTGCCAGATTGCCACCAGCTGTTCTTCCAGTTCATTGCGGGGAGACTCATAACCGGCGCCCGTGTCCAAACCTCCCGGAGCCGGCAGTTTTTCTTTATCTATCTTGCCATTGATCGTTAAGGGCCATTGGGATAGCTGTACAAAATGGGCAGGCAGCATATAGACCGGCAACTGTCGGGCCAGCCAGGCGCGCAGTTCCGTTATATCCAGGGGATCTTTTGCCGTAACATAGGCTATCAGCTCCCTGTCCCCCTCTTTATCCGCCCTTGTCAGCACCAGGGCTGCATCCACCCCTTCAAACTCCTGCAGCAAGATCTCTATTTCCCCCGTCTCTACCCGGTAACCTCTTATCTTGACCTGCTGATCCCGGCGACCGATAAATACCAGGTTGCCATCCGGCAGCCATTTACCCAGGTCCCCTGTCCGGTACATCCGTCTGCCCGGATGAAAGGGGTCGGGTACAAACTTTGCCGTCGTCAATTCCGGGTTATTTAAATATCCATGGGCAAGCCCTGAGCCGCCAATACAGATCTCGCCGGCGACGCCCACCGGGCAAAGAATATTTTCCTGCGACAAAATGTAGATCGATGTATGGGCGATGGGCTTCCCGATCAGGACAGGGCCATGCTGTTCCAACGGGGCCACCACACAACCGACCGTCGTTTCCGTCGGGCCGTATTCATTATAGATCTCTATAGCCGGATGGATCTTCTTCAAAATGTCTATTTGTTCCGTCGTGACCTGCTCTCCGCCGACAATCGCCCGAACCATCGTTGAAGACGAAAGGTTAAGGTGTTTCATGTAACTGATATGGGAAGGGGTCAGCTTTATACTGTTGATCCCGCTGTCCGCGCTAAAGCTGTCCGTCAATATCCTGGCAAGGTCAGCTTGCTGGTCATAGAGAGTAAGGGCGCCTCCCGTGGTGAGGGAACAAAAAATACTGGTCACCGTCAGGTCAAAGGACAGGGAGGTGAAAAGGCCGAAGTTGGCCCCTTGGTTATCCCGGAAATAGTAGCTATCCGCCCATTGAATGTAGTTGGATAAATTACCGTGTGTGATAGCGCATCCCTTTGGCTTGCCTGTGGAGCCGGAAGTATAGATCACATAGGCGAGATGGTCTTCTCCGGGGTTCAAAGCCGGGGAAGCGGGAGCATCCTGCATGCCCTCCAACTGGACATCCAGGGCCACTACGGCGCCCTCATAAAAATCCAGGTCGAACAGGTAGTCTGTCTGTGTCAGCAATACTCCGATACCCGCATCCTGCAGGATAAACGCCCTCCGGGTCTTTGGATAAGTGGGATCTATCGGAACATAAGCCCCTCCTGCCTTTAACACGCCCAGGATAGCAATGATCATCCGAGGGGACCGGTCCAGCATGATGCCTACCCTATCATCCGGGCGGATGCCGTACGTGCCGGACAGATAAGCGGCAAGCCGGTTGGAGGTCTCATCCAATTCCCCATAAGACAGGGTATGCCGGTCATGCCTGACCGCAATGCTACCAGGAGCCCGAGTTACCTGTCCCCCGAACAGGGAGAGTAGGGAGCGATAACCGGTATAACCCGGAGCCGTCTTATTAAAAGACACCAATAACCTGCGTTTTTCCTTTTTATCCAGGCAGGTTATATCCTTCACGGTGGCGGAGGGTTGTTGCGCCAACTGACTGATAATATGGAAAAAATGAGCTTTGAGCCTTTTTATCAGACTTGTTTCATAGACGTTGCCATTATAATGGAAGCGGATTTCGATGCTGTCGCCGGGGTGAACCGTAATGGTCAGGTCAAAATTATTTTGTCCGAAGACTTCGAAGGAGAGCAGGGAAAGGGCCGTCTCCCTGAGGCCGGCAGGCATACTCTGCTCTACCAATTTCTGAATGGGGAAGTTTTCCACCAGGATGATGTGATCGAATAATGCGGTCCCCGACAGGGTCTCCTCCTGGATCTCTCCCAATTGGGTATATCGATAGGCCACATTCTGGATGGAGGCCTGTTGCGCGCTGATCAAAAGTTCTCTGACGGAGATGGGCCCATCGGTCCGGATCCTGACGGGGATGGTGTTTATGAACATGCCGATCATCTCTTCCACCCCTTTCA
Organism: Puia sp.; assembly: GCA_035492545.1. GTDB lineage: Bacteria > Bacteroidota > Bacteroidia > Chitinophagales > Chitinophagaceae > Puia. The sequence continues at coordinate 1,301 of DATJJD010000112.1, read as the reverse complement.
GCTCCGGGGGGCGACCGGATACGACGGCGCCGAACACTACATCCGTGGTATTGTTATACCTGGCCAGTAAGATACCCCAGGCTACCTGGATAAAAGTGCTTTCTGTAACGCCCAGCTCTGCGCAAAGCAATCGGATAGACTGCCGGAGTGGTCCTTCCAGCAAAAAGTCCGTCGTACACCGTTTGAATCCCTTCCTGCCGGTATTCTCTTTTTTGGGAAGCACACTCACCGTATCATAACCAGCCAGGTAGTTGCGCCAGTAATTCAGGCTTGCCTGGCGGTCCTGATGTCCTAACCAGTCAATATAATCTGCGTAGGGAACTACTTTGTCCAGCGCCGGCTCGCGGCCTTCCAGCAGATTATAATAGATGGCAAAAAATTCTTTGATCAGGATGCTGACACACCAGCCGTCCATTAAAATATGATGGTGGCTCCAGACAAACTCATAGACATCCCTGTCCGTCTTCAGGATCTGCAGCCGCATCTGTGAACCGCTGTGCAGGTCAAAACCCCGGGCACGGTCGGCTTCCCGGAAGGCTGCTATGGAAAAAGACGGGGCCTCCGATTTGTCCTCATAGCTGAATTCCCCCCGTACCTCCTTTCGTACCAGTTGAAGGAGGGGACCCTGACGCCGGCTGAAGGAAGTGCGTAATACTCTATGCCTGGCCACCAGGGCCTGATAACTTTTCTCCAGCAAGGGGATGTTGAGCACCCCTTTCGCCTGATAGCTCATCTGTTCAAAATAGGTCGTAGCCCGCGGATTCATCAGCCACTGGTAATACAGCCCTTCCTGGAGCGGGCTCAGCGTATATACGTCCTCGATGTCGCCTTGTATGTTCAGCTCTTGCCACTGCTGCACGCTGAGCCCTTTATAGGTCAGGTCCACCGGCGTCAGCTTTATTTCAGTCGCTGATGACAGCATGGTGATCAGATCTTCCAGCTGCCGGCGGTAGGCCGCCGACAACTTTTCTATCGTCGCTCCTGTATATTGTTGGGTACTGTAGCTGATCGACAAGCGCAACCTTCCCTCCACCATGATGCCGGTCACATCCAACAGCGCCTCCCGATGCCAGTCTCCCGTTATATTCTTTCCATGAGGCTGTCCTGAAAAAACACCCAAGGCGCTATTCTCTTCGCCCGTCGCCGAACCCCTCCCAAAGTCTCCCAGGTAATTAAAGCTGATGGAGGGAGTCAGTTGGTAATCTCTGCCCGAGAGATAACGCAGGATGCCGTAACCGATGCCCTTGTGGGGTACCCGGTGCAGATGCTCTTTTACAGCGATGAGTTGCCGGATCCTGTCC
>DATJJD010000111.1:0-5046 GCA_035492545.1 Puia sp. | reverse complement strand
CATCATCGTACGGGCTATTTCTTTTTCAGGTTTGGCGTCGCTGGCATAGTCCAGCCGATCGGACCCGTTTTGTTTGGCATGGCAGAACCCGCAGCCTACTCCCAGGCCGTCGTCAAATTCATCCACCATGATGTGTTGCAGTGCCTTTGACGGGATGTCGCGAGGCAGGACCTTCAGGTTCTTATAGTCCCCATGGGAGTTGTTGGCCGAGGCGTTGGGCCCGTGGTTGCCCGACAGGAGGCCGTCTCCCGGGGAAACGGCGGCGGTGCAGAGGACCACTGCGAAGGCCAGGCCCGTAATGACCGTGGATTTTTTATTTGCCATGTTGTTTTTTTATTTTGCCAGTACGCTCAGGGATACTTCCAACTTATCGGAGATGGTGCTGGCGCCCCCCACGTCGAAGTCTTTCCGGTTGATGGAGAACACCCCATTGAAATGGTATCCGCCCCCGGAGGGTTCCGCCGTAAAGGGGAAGGAGATATTCATCGTTTTGTTTTTGATGGTGAGGCGGCCTGCAAAAAGGAAGATACCTTTTTGGGTGGAGGCGGAGACTCTATCGGACAGCAGCCGGATACGGGGATAATCCTTAACATCGAGGTAAGCATACTTTCGCAAATGGTCATCGCGCAGGTCATTGTCTGTATTGACGGTGTTGACGTCGATGCTGACATCAAAGGAGGCTTCGGACAGCCGGTCGGGGTCGAAGCGGATATTGCCGGCCAGGCCCCTGAAGGAACCGGCCACGTTGAAGCCGAAGTTCTTTATTTTGAACTGCACGACAGATCCGTTGTCTATGGGTTTGTACTGTGCGTGTGCCAGTTTCCCGAAGGCGGCGAAAAGGAACAAGACTGCTTTTTTCATGTTTATGAATTTGTCGTGGGAGCCGGATCCATCAGGGGGGTGTCCGTGATGGCCAGCGAATGAGTGTGTTCGATATAGTGTACGTCTGTAAGTCCCAGGAGGCTGCGCAGTTTTTCCGCCGGAACTTTCATGGGGCCGGGTGCAGGAGCAGCGCCTGGTTGTGGTTGAGGGAAGGCCGTTGAGGTTGCCGTATGGAAGGTGATATTGCCTTCTACCTTTAACATGGTCTGGTGAATGTGACCGTTGAGTACGGATACCGATCCAAAACGCCGCAGCAAGGTCAGGGCCTGAGCGCTGTCGCGGGTCCCCCACCCCCATTGCGGGTAAACGGCCCAAAGGGGAATGTGGGCAAAAACGACGATGGGGGTACTGGCGGATAAATTTTTCAGGTCTTTTTCCAGCCAGGCAAGCTGTTCGGCCCCCAGTACACCCAGTCCTCCTTCCGCCGTCTCCAGTACGTTGACCAGGCCGATGAAGTGCACGCCCTGTGCGTCAAAGCTGTACCAGCCCAGGCCTATGGTATCCTTTCCGTAGCGGGCCCGGTATTGTTTGCCATTATCATTTAATACGTCGTGTTCGCCCGGGACATAGAAGATCTTTTCCGTTTTTACGCTTTTCATCACCTGGTCCAGGGTGTCGAACTCCTCCGGTTGTGAGAGGTGAGAGAGGTCGCCCGTGTGTAAGACGAAGGAAGGCGCTACGGGCATGGCGTTGATCTTTGCGATGGCTGCCTGCAAGGTACCTGTCACATCCGGGTTGGCGGCCTTGTTGAAGCCGATGTGGCTGTCGCTGACCTGGACAAAGCTGAAGTCGGCATTGGGCATTACGAGTCCCTGTTTGAGGCCGCCGGAGGTCTTGTCGATGAGTTGGCTCATGCCAAAGGATTTGAGTAAACCGCCGCTCATCATCCAGAGTACGCCGGTACCTGCCCAGGCCATGCATTTTATAAACCCGGCCCTGTCGATGGTGTCTTCGCTGTCGATCGTGGGGATTAACTTCTTTTTTTCCATGATGGGATGTTTTGATGAATAAAATTGATCCGGGAGCAAAAGAAGGGAATAAACGGGGGCCTGATAAATGATTTACACCAGGGTGGCGCTATTCCTGATCAAGTACCGATCTGCCATTAATCAGGGAACTGCCCGCGTTGATGTAAAAACCGGGGAGCCAATGGGAGATTCCTTTAATTTTATGCGTTAACTCCTACCATAATGCGGGATCGTTGGTGGAAACATATTGTAATCTGGGCCTTGTTATACCTGTTTTGGATAACAGCTTTTCAACATCGCTCGCTGGCCTTTAGCAGGACGCTGACGGTCGAGTTCTGCTATCTCCTCTTTATTGCAGGCAATTATTACCTCCATACCTATTTCACCATCCCGAAGCTTTTTTACCGGAAAAAATACCTGGCCTTTGGGGTTTGTCTGTTGGGGGCTGTGGTGATCAGCGCCCTTTTACGCACGTGGCTGGCGCTGTATATGAATGGACATTTCTTTTTGCCGGGGAAGGCTCAGCCGGCTTTTACCGTGGTGTACTTCAATTCCCTGCTGAATATCGCTGTCTGGGTCGTTGTTGTGATAGCGTTGCGGCTGATCCTGGAGAAAAGGAGGTTCCAGCAAACGATAGACCTTTTGCAAAAGGAAAAGACCCGGAATGAACTGGATTTCCTGAAAGCCCAGTTCAACCCTCATTTCCTCTTCAACTCTATTAATTCGATCTACGGGCATATCGACAAGAACAATCCCACTGCGCGAAATATGCTGCTGACTTTTTCGGAGATGCTGCGGTACCAGTTATATGAGTGCAATACGGATATCATCCCTATCGATAAGGAGATCCATTATATCCGGAACTATACGGCCCTGCAGCAGATAAGAAAAGAGGAAGACCTGGTCGTCTATCTGGCTATCAGCCCGGAGGTCAAGGGGTTCACCATCGCTCCGTTACTGTTCATCGCCTTTATTGAAAATGCTTTTAAGTATGTCAGTAATGATGGGTCGGGCGCCAACCGGGTGGAGATTTCCCTGGACAAACGGGATGGGGTCCTTTTGTTCGATCTCTTTAACACCAAGGAAAAAAACGTCCGTCGCGAGCCGGAGCACCAGGGCATCGGCATAAGCAATGTAAAGCGAAGATTGGAATTACTTTATCCCGGCAGGCATGACCTGGTTATCGATCAGCAGGACCATTTTTACCGGGTACATTTAAAAATACAGTTATCATGATAAAGTTGCGGTGCATCCTGGCGGATGATGAGCCGGTGGCGCGAAGGCTGTTGCAGGAATATATCGGGGACATTGATTTCCTCGAGCTGAAAGGCAGTGTTGAAAATGCCCTGAAAGTGAATAGTCTGCTGAAAAGCGAGCCGGTCGACCTGCTGTTCCTGGATATCAACATGCCCAAGCTGAGCGGGATAGAATTTTTAAGGACGGCCACTTCCCTGCCGATGGTGATCATGACAACGGCCTATGCCGAATATGCCAGGGATGGTTTTGACCTGGATGTGCTGGATTACCTGGTGAAGCCTTTTGCTTTTGAACGATTTTTAAAGGCCTGTAATAAGGCAAAGGATTATTATGATCTGCAGCAGAGCAGGGAGGCCGGCCCCGGGGAGCCTGCCGGCGCCCAGCCCCGGGAGGGGGCTGCTCAGGGGCTGGTATCCGGTCGGTCCGGCGCGAACTATTTTTTTGTGAAATGTAATGGGAAAATCGAGAAGGTCTTTTATGACGACCTGATCCATATTGAAGCTATGCTGAATTATGTGGTGCTGCATACGACGGAAGCTAAGATGATCGTATATCATACGATCAAGGGCATCCTGGAACAATTGCCCGCGGATATTTTCCTGAAGGTGCATAAATCCTCCATCATCAATGTGACCAAGGTCAGGAGCATCGAAGGCAATGAGATCGATCTGGGCAGGACCAAGGTCATCATCAGTAATAATGCTTATGACAATGCGCTGAAGGTCATTTTGCAGGACCGGATGATAAAACGGTAAGGAAACGTTAGCCGGGAGCCGAAAAATGGTTAGTTTTGGCCCTGAAAAATGCCGGACCAATTTATGAGGAACCACCAAACCGGGCAGAGCCCATGGCAACACCTATTGCTGACGCTGAGTTTCTGTATTCTTGTGATGACCGTGGCCAATGCCCAGGACACGACCCGAACGGGGGGGCTTCCCCGGACACCGCGTCCCGGAGCGCCGGCAGATACGGTGACAAAACCCCTGCCTAAAAAACCGGTCATCACCTTCCGCAAGGCTGAACGCCGGAAATTCGACTCTACTCTTTTTACCAATAACAATGCGCCGACTACCAGTGATTACCTGGAAAGCCTGGAAAAGGTATACAACCTGCTGAATGAAGTGCCCATCATCACGGCCAGCTTTGTCCACCTGCCGGAGATCGAAGATCAGTTCGACCAGGAAGATTCGGCCCTGGCCATTTTAAAGGACCGGATCGTCACTACGGACGAACGGACCCTGAATATCCGCAACCTGCAGATGTTCAATACCCTGCTGGATGAGCTGGACAAGAGTACCGACAAGTATGCGAAGTACCTGAATACTTATGATAAGAAGATGGATGATCTCAAGGAGCAGATCGCGAGCCTGAAAAAGGATACGCTGATGCTGCGGATCTTCCGGGATTCCGGCCTGGTAGCGTCTTTCCAGCCCCAGCTACAGGAGCTAAAGGGTAAATGGCGGCAAGCCGACAGCCTGGTGAAGCTGAATACGGCGGAGATCAATGACCTGAAGGCCCGGGCTTCGGCCAATGCCATCACGATCACCGACCTGGTTTACCGGGTGGATACGGAGCTGAAGCAAGTGGGAGGCAAGGCGTTTGGAAAAGAGAGAAGGTATCTCTGGGAGCCCCGGTCGCCCGGTACGGTGAGACGAAATTTTTCCCGGGATGCCTTCCAGCAATCCGTAAGCAGCGAGCAGAAGCTGGTCAAATATTATTTCGCCAATACCCGCAACAAGCGGTTCTGGTTATTGATAACGGGGCTGGTGTTCTTTTTCTGGGTCTGGTCGAATTTCCGGACCCTGCGGAGGCTGGACAGGCTAAAAGCCATCGCGGACTTTCAATTCCGGTACGTCAACTCCCGCCCTTTTTATGCCGCCCTGGTTTTTATCCTCAGCCTGGCGCCTTTGTTCGACCTCCATGCTCCGGCTATCTATAT
>DATJJD010000110.1:0-17968 GCA_035492545.1 Puia sp. | reverse complement strand
GTGAAGGAAGCTTCATTAGTCACCTCGGCCTCTTCTACGCCTAACTTATCAACGATGATCTTTTTAACCCTTGTAGCGATGTCTGACATTTTTGTAAATTTTAGTTATACGGCTGCAAAAATATAATTTTTGAATTAAACACAACAAACAAGGCATTTTTAATTTTTACCAGCCCTCCTTTCCGGGGCCCATCCGGACGGGTTTTGCCTCAGGACTTGCACCGGCAGGGCATTCTGTCATAATTTCGTAATATGTAATATTTAGAAGCACCCCCCTCCCCAGGCATCCTTTTTTCGCCATTTTTCATATTTAGCACTGATTTAAACCCCGGAATTAGTAAATTTAAATAACTTCGGCCCTCCCGGCCCAACAATTGAACGTCGTTCAATAGACCGAAAAAAATAACAGCATGGCGCTTAGAATAATAGATCATGGAACGAAGGAGTACCAGCAAATGGTCAATTTACGCAATGAAATATTGCGTAAACCGCTAGGCCTGGCACTTTTAGCAGAGGAATTAGAGAAAGAAAAGGAGGATGTGCTAATGGGCGCCTTCGAGGATGACGACCGCCTGCTGGGCTGTTGTCTGCTGACGCGAATGGATCCTTCCACGATCCGTCTGCGCCAAATGGCTGTCCCCAACAGCATGCAGGGAAAAGGCATTGGCCGGGCCCTCATGGTCTTTGCAGAGAACATCGCCCGCGACCTCGGTTATAAAAGACTCACCATGCATGCCCGCAAGACCGCCCTGGGCTTCTACCAGAAATTAGGCTATCAGGTCACCGGCGACGAATTCCTGGAAGTGACCATCCCGCATTTTATTATGGAAAAGGTGCTGTAACCGCCGCCGGCCAGGCATATACGCGGTCAAACATACGCGATCAGTTCACCGGATCAGTCGCCAGACGATGCCACAGGCATCGTGCCGAAGGCCGTCATAAGACGGTTTAGCCGGAATGCGCCACTTTCAGAAAAAGCGCATTCCGGCTAAACATATGCGGCTGATTCATCGAATCAGTCGAATATTGAACGGATACCGGTAGATCTTATTCTCACTGGCCTTGATCGCAGCCACGATCACCAGGACCACATTCAGTATGCCCAGGATCCACAGCAGGAATGCACCTATCAATACCAGCAGCAGAATGGCACTGATAATGCAGGCCAGGATGATGGTTATCTGAAAATTCAGGGACTCTTTGGCATTTTCCGCTACAAAACCCGAGTCGTCTTTTTTAAGGAGGTAGATCACCAGGGGGCCCAAAATGCCGATGCCGGGAACGATGGCCAGGATATGCGAGAGGATCGCCAGGATGCGTTCGTCGCTATTGGGGGCATATAAGGGTCGTTCGTCCATAGAAAGCGGGTTTTATACCCATGAATATACTATATTTTAGGAAACCGGTCTCGGCGGGGTGGGTATTAGTTGGCGATCCGGGTTACCTCTTCCAGGGGAGTGTCGTGTACAAATCCACTCATCCGCTGCAGGAAACGGAGTAAGTCCCTCATCGACCGGATATCGTCCACTACCAGCAGGAATAATTTCCCGGCCTGTTTCAATTTGGCTTTATTGGTATGTTTCTGAATATACTCCAGGATGAGGCGGAAGGTGTCGGATTCAAAATAAGGGGAATCAGGACGATTGATAAAATAACAGCGAAGATGCTCTTCTTTCAGGATCATCTTCTCGAATCCCAGGGTCACGGCCAGGGAACGGATCCGCACGGTATCAAAGAGATCTTCCACCTGATCAGGTATGGGGCCAAAGCGGTCCAGCAGCTCCTTATGAAATTCCAGCAATTCTTCTTCACTATCGCAATTGTCAAGACGGGTATACAAGGAAAGACGCTCGGTTATGCTTTCCACGTAGCTATCCGGTATAAGAATTTCTAAATCCGTATCGATGGTGCAATCCTGTACGAAGTCATCTTTTTTGGAGATCTCCTCTTTGAACAGCTCTTTGAAATCCGTTCGTTTCAGCTCCCGGATGGCCTCATCCAGGATCTTCTGGTAGGTCTCGAAGCCGATCTCCGCAATAAACCCGCTCTGTTCTCCCCCCAGCATATTGCCTGCACCCCGTATATCCAGGTCCCGCATGGCGATCTGGAAGCCGCTGCCCAGGTCGCTGTGCTGTTCCAGGGTCTGCAACCGCTTACGCGAATCCGTTGGCAGGGTGGCCAGCGAAGGCGCCAACAGGTAACAAAAGGCCTTTTTATTGCTGCGTCCTACCCGGCCCCTTAGCTGATGCAGGTCGCTGAGCCCGAAATGATGGGCGTTATTGACGATGATGGTATTCACGTTGGGGATGTCCACCCCGCTCTCTACTATATTCGTACAAACCAGTACATCGTATTTCTTATCGATAAAGTCCAGGATCCGCTCTTCCAGCTCGTGTCCTTCCATCTGGCCGTGCGCATACCCGATGCTGAGGTCAGGGCAAAGGCCCTGGACGATGGCGGACATTTCCGCCAGGCCCTGCACCCGGTTGTATATAAAGAATACCTGTCCGCCTCTTTCCGTTTCATAATAGATGGCATCCCGGATAAAATCCTCGTTATAGCCATGTAATTCCGTCTGGATCGGCTGGCGGTTAGGCGGAGGGGTGTTGATGATACTCAGGTCCCGGGCCCCCATCAGGCTGAACTGAAGGGTGCGGGGAATAGGCGTAGCCGTTAGGGTCAGGCAATCCACATGGGTCCGAAGGGTCTTTATCTTCTCTTTATGCGCTACCCCGAATTTCTGTTCTTCATCGATGACCAGCAGGCCCAGGTCTTTGAACTTTACGTCTTTGGAGAGGATGGCATGGGTGCCGATGAGGATATCGATCTTTCCTTCTTCCACTTTTTTGAGGGTCTCTTTCTTTTCCCTGGCCGACTTGAACCGGTTAATATAATCCACTTTTACCGGGAAGTCCTTCAACCGATCGCTAAAGGTCTTGTAATGCTGGAAGGCCAGGATGGTAGTGGGCACCAGTATTGCTGCCTGCTTGCTGTCGCAGCAGGTCTTAAAGGCTGCCCGGATGGCCACTTCCGTCTTCCCGAACCCTACGTCCCCGCATACGAGGCGGTCCATCGGTGAAGGGGCCTGCATATCCTTTTTCACATCGGCCGTCGCCTTGCTCTGATCGGGCGTGTCCTCGTAGATAAAGGAGGCTTCCAGCTCCGTCTGCATATAGTTATCCGGGGCATGCGCAAATCCCTGCTGGGCTTTTCGCTGCGCATATAATTTGATCAGGTCGAAGGCGATCTCCTTCACCTTGGTCTTTGTCTTTTCCTTCAGCTTCTGCCAGACATCGCTGCCCAGTTTGTTCACTTTCGGAACGGTGCCTTCTTTCCCTGTATACTTCGAGATCTTATGGAGGGAGTTGATATTGACATACAGGATGTCGCTGTCCCGGTAAATGATTCGAACGGCTTCCTGCAGCCGGCCATTGGCTTCGATCTTTTGCAGACCGCTGTAGACTCCTACGCCATGATCGATATGGGTGACATAGTCTCCCGGCTGCAGCTCCCGGAGGGTGCGAAGGGTGATGGCCTTATTCTTATTATAGGCCTGTTTGACCTTGTATTTATGATAGCGTTGAAATAACTGGTGATCCGTATAACAGACGATCTTCAGATCGTCATCGATGAACCCCCCGTGAATGGAGATGGGTACGGGTGTAAACCGGATCTCGGCATGGAGGTCTTCAAAAATGGTATACAGCCTTTCCAGTTGCCGGGGGTTCTCCGCAAAGAGGTAGATGGTATATTGTTTGGCTTCCCAGGATTTCAGGTCCCGGATCAGCAGGTCGAACTGGCGGTTGAAGGCCGGCTGGGCCTTTATATGAAACTCGATGACGAAGGGCGCCCCGTCAGCTCCTGGCCCCTGGCCTCCGGAAGCCGTGCCAGCGGGGGGCAGGTTGCCCTGGGCCGAAGGCCCGAATTCAACGACGTGAAATCCGGACAACTGCTGCTCTATCGCTGCCGCCGTGACAAATTCTGTCTTGCTGAGGTCTTTTTTCTCCAGTTTGTCTTCATCATCCAGGGTTTCGCGGGCGGCGGGTGTACTGCGGTTGCGGTTACCAAAGACATTCCTGCCTTCCGGCCCCTGTTCGGCCAGTCGTTGGCCGGCGGCTATCTCCCTTTCCGTGTTGACCAGGTCCAGGAAGAGGTCCAGGTCTTCCTCCTGGATCTCCAGCCTTTCCCGGGTAAAGGTCCGGTCCTGCATCCAGATGACGGTGTTTGCCGGGATAAACTCCAAAAGAGATATTTTTTCTCCGCTGTCCACGCGGGTCTCCATATTGGGTATAATGTTGACCTGCAATAGCTTACGTTCGCTCAACTGCGTCTCCGGATCGAAAATGCGGATCGAGTCCACATCATTGCCAAAAAGCTCGACCCGATAAGGTTTTTCATTACCAAAGCTGTAGATATCCAGGATGCCCCCCCGGAGAGCAAACTGTCCCGGCTCGTATACGAAGTCGGTCCGTTCAAATCCCTTTTCCACGAATTTCTCCATCATCCCGTTGAGGTCCAGGGTATCCCCGGCCTTGATAGAAATAATGTTGCCCGACAGGGCCTGGGGTAAGACAACTTTTTCGAACAGGGCTTCCGGATAAGTGATAATCAGCTTTTTATTGCTGCCGGTAACGGAGTTGCCCCCTGCGGGCAAATTACCTTTGGCCAGGCTGCCCATGGCTGCGGATAACCGGGTCAACGCCTCCGTACGTAACATCACATGGCTGCTGTTCAGAAGCCGGTAGTTCTTCTTATTTTTAAAGGAGGAAGGGAAGTAAAAAAGGTCGAGGGCGCCCGTCAGATTTTCGATGGTGTTGTGCAGATAGGCGGCGGCCTCGGCATCTTCGCAAACCACCAGGTGATTCAGCTGGCTCGTCGTATTATGTTGAAATACAGCGCTGATGAGAAAGGCGGGCGAGCTGCCCTGCAGATTTTTACACCAGATCCGCTGGGGTTGGGACAACAGAAGCTTCTCCGCCAATTGAAAAAGGCGGGGAGAATGTAGAAATGACCCTGATAAAACCTCACTATTCATTCAGTGTGCAAAGATACATTGAATTTATCGGTTTTGCCCTTTTCAGGCAACCAGCGATTGCCGGAAACCGTATCTTTATTTAATAGAATTGATCCGCCCGGTGTATTCAAACAATAATTACTTTATGGGAAAAAACAGCTACTCGCTTCCGGTTTCGTTTCCGCTTACGGTTTTGTTATTTATTCTGATCCTGTGTTCAACTGCCCGGGCCCAGGTGGTCACCAATGGGGCTGCCCTACAGCAAGCCAGCATCGAGGCGGCCCAAAAAGAAAGGATGCAGGCCCAGCAGATCCTGACGCTGTCCAGGCAAAAGGGATGGCCTTTGACCATAAAGGGCCGGAAAGGCCGGATAGCTGTCCTGCGCGGGGTGGACGACAAAGGCAACCCTCTTTATATATCTACCTGCGACAATATCATTTCCGCCGCCACCATCGGCACCAACCAGCTTTGGCCGGGAGGCAACACGGGCCTCAACCTCAATGGCTCTTCCGCCTCCGTCAAAGGAAAAATTGCGGAATGGGATGAAGCCAAACCCCGGCCTACCCATGTGGAGCTAACCGGCAGGGTCACACAGAAGGACAATGCCAGTTCCATCAGCGACCATTCCACCCATGTAGCCGGCACCATGATCGCTACCGGTGTCAATCCCCTGGCCAAGGGCATGGCTTTCGCTACCCAACAACTGCTGGCCTATGACTTCAACAATGACAACTCCGAGATGGCGACGGCGGCGGCCGGCCTCCTGGTATCCAACCACTCCTATGGCAGCATTGCCGGATGGTATTATAACACCGATTTTAACCGATGGGAATTCTGGGGTAATGCCGGGGATACGGCCGATTATAAATTCGGCTATTATTCCACCGACGCCCAGGCCTGGGACAATATAGCTTATAATGCGCCTCAGTACCTCATCGTCAAAGCGGCCAGCAACAACCGGGGAGAGACCGGCCCGGCCGTAGGACAGCCTTACTGGCGGTATAACAGCGGCGGGGTCATGGCCAGCGCCGGCAACCGGCCTGCCAATCTCAGCAGTAATAACGGTTATGACTGTATCCCCACCTCCGGGTGTGCAAAGAATGTCCTGGTCGTAGGCGCCGTAAATCCCATTCCGGGTGGCTATTCCAGTGTCAACGATGTGGTGATGTCCGATTTCAGCAGCTGGGGGCCCACCGATGACGGCCGTATCAAACCCGACGTCGTCGCAGACGGGGTGAATGTACTTTCTTCCATCGGCACTTCCGACAACGCGTATGACACCTATAGCGGCACTTCCATGGCGACCCCTGCCACTACCGGCTCCCTCTTGCTGTTACAGGAGTATTACGCCAGGCTGCATACGGGCAAATTCATGCGTTCGGCTACCTTGAAGGGCATTGCCATCCATACGGCGGACGAGGCGGGGCCGGCAGACGGTCCGGACTTTACGTTCGGGTATGGGTTGCTCAACATCAAAAAGGCGGCGGCGATGATCACGGCCGATACCTCTGCTATCCGTGATCAGCAGATCATTGAAGACTCCCTCAGCAATGCCAGTAAAAACAGCTTTACCATCAATATAGTGGCTTCCGGTAAAGGACCGCTGATGGCCACCATCAGCTGGACCGATCCGGCCGGGACACCTCCTACCGGCAACTTGCTGAACAATCGCACCAAAATGCTGGTGAATGACCTCGACCTGCGTATTACCAGCGGGACCAGCACCTGGATGCCTTATATACTGGACTACACCCATCCCGGCAATGCCGCTACCACCGGGGATGATGCGCTGAACAACGTAGAGAAGATCGTGGTGAGCAATCCCGTGCCCGGCCAGACCTACACGATTACGGTGACCCATAAGGGCACTTTGCTCAGGAACGGGCAGGCTTATTCCCTGCTGATCAGCGGCGCCGGCGGAGCCGCCTATTGCGCTTCTGCCCCTACCAGCACGGCAGGCACCCGTATCGACAATGTCACCATCAGCAATATCAACCATGACAATCCCACCGGTTGTACGGGCTATACCGACAATACCGGCCTCACCGTCCAGCTGCAGCCGAACCAGACACTGCCTGTTACCGTGAAGCTGAGTACCTGTGATGGCAGCAGCACCGCGCATCGGATCGTGAAAATCTTCATCGACTATAATAATAACGGGACCTTCGAGGCTAACGAGCTGGCGGCTGTCAGCGGCGACATTGCCGGAGGAACTGCCACCTATAGCGGCTCCATTACCACCCCGGCGACCCTCACGCCCGGCAATTACGGGCTCATGCGGGTCATAGCACAGGAGACCACGGACCCGAATACCGTAGCGGCCTGCGGTTCCTATGGCAATGGCGAGACCCAGGACTATACCGTGAAGATCATCGCCCCGGCGACGGATGCCGGCATCACGGAGACGGTAGCTCCCGCCGGAACGATCTGCGCCACCGACTCCCAGCTGGTGACCTTACGGATAAAGAATTTCGGATCAGCCCCGCTGAGCAATATAGGAGTGAAGACCGTCATTAAGAATGGGGGTACGACGTTGGGTACCCTGACGGGTGTCTATCCCGGTACGATACCCGCCTATGGCGATGCGGTCTATACTTACCAGACGGGCTTCAATGCCCTCTCCGGGACCAGCTATACCTTTACCAGCTATACCAGCCTCACCGGCGATCAGCTGGTAACGGACGATACTACGACCTCTACCCTGGTTGTCAATACGACCGCCGGCACTCCCAGCGGGCAGGCCGAACTCTGCGGTACCGATAAGGTGTATCTGAAGGCCAACGCCAGTGGTAATGACGCAGCCTTCTGGTATGCCAGCGCCACAGCCACCACTCCCATCGCCTCCGGCCTCGATACGTCCAGCACCACGATAACGCCCAATCACACGTATTATCTCAGTCTGAACGATGCGATCACCAAGGTGGGACCGGCCAATAAACTGGTCTTCCCCAGTGGAGGTTACAATTCGTATAGCTATAACTTTATCAATTTCACCAACGACGTTCCGGTAACGATAGAAAGCGCCCGGTTATACATTGGCTATCCCGGCAAGATTACTTTCGTCGTAGCCGATATCAGCAATTTTGATACGGCTGCCGGCAGTTATAACATCTCGGAAATTTCCGAGACGACTATCAATGCCTATCCCACCACACCTACGCCCAAATCCGGTGCGGTCACGGGCAACAATGCAGCGGATACGGGGGCTGTGTTCTGGCTTGGCTTGAACGTCCCCACCACGGGCAGCCATATTATCTATATCATCTGTGATACGGCGACGATCTTCCGGAACAATAGCATCACCACCAATCCGTATCCGTTCACCATCCCGGGCATTTTTTCTATCACCAGCAACAGTGCGGTCTCCAAGGCCAGCCCCACGATGTACCAGCAGTATTACTATTTCCTCTATGACGTCCGTATCAAGCTGGCGGATTGCCCCAGCACCCGGGTGCCGGTAGTGGCCAGCACCAGCACGGCCCCCCAGATCACGCTGAATGGAAATGTACTCGCCACCAGTACGGCGGCGGCAAGTTACCAGTGGTATTTCAACGGCACGCCTATTGACGGCGCGACCGGACAGACGGACACGGCCATTGTCGCGGGTTCCTATACGTTGGTGGCTACGGATGAATTTGGCTGCAGCCAGACTTCCAATGCCATCAATTATAATTCGGGTCGCGGCGGAGCTATCTCGCTGGCAGCCTATCCCAATCCCAGCAATGGTGTCTTCCGGGTAAATTTTGTCGTCAGCACGGCGGACAATGTATCGGTATCGCTATACAACACCCTGGGACAGCAAGTTTATCTGCAGAACCTTGGCAGCTTCAGCGGGTTCTTCAACAATGATATCTATGTGCCTAACCTCGCGGCGGGAGTATATTGGTTGAAAGTGCAGGTGGGCGGGAAGGCGTATACGGAGAAGATATTGGTGGTGCACTAAAATGGGCCACGGGCCCATTGGCCCCAAGGGCCCATCATAAGACTCGAAGGCCGGGCAGTTCATCTGTCCGGCCTTCGCTCGTTAACGTCTCGCCAATGGACCTCCGGTCCATTAGTAGACCGCCTTTCGGTCCCCTTCTATTTTACAGTCGACTTTTGTAAACTTGCCGGGAAGCACCTCCACGGGAGCGATGTTGTTCTTCTCATCTCTCCGACTGGCATAGAACAGGTCTCCTTTCCGGGTAAAAATGGAATAGCAGCCAGGTGGCAGGCTGATCTTAAAATAACCGGTATCGTCCGTGTCTGCCTGTTTCACCAGCTTTGTATTGATCACCAGGTAATAGGAAGTCTGCCCCTGGCGGGTCACCTGGCTAATATTCGTCCGTTCAAAAACATAGACCGTCGATTTGACTCCCCGGGGGGGAGCAGGTTTTCGGTCGGGGGAAGGCATCCGGTTGCCACTGACGGGATAGACGATGCCTTCGATGCCCTGGTCGCCGGCCGGGGCAGGGAAACCAGCCGGGCCAGGAGTGCCGGACGGGACCGTCGCACTTGTTGGCAGCAGGCGGGCCGTTACCATGAAAATGCCTATCCAGAGGAGTTTTGCCATAACCCTTAAGTTAGTATATTAACAGGTGAAACGTCCATAAAAGCAGTAATTTTAATATGTTTTTCAAACATTCTTTATGACCCCAAGCGGAAGCCGCTCCTTATCCGCCTTTTTTCTCCTGATGTTGGCCGGGCTATTCCTTGCTCCGAGCTCGCGGGCGCAGACCCTCACCAATCAGGCGGCCTTGCAGCGATCCAGCCAGGCGAGGGCGGCCCAGGAGGCGGACCTGCACAGGATGGTCCTCCTGCTGGCCCGGCAAAAGGGGTGGCCGCTTACGCTGCGGAACAAAAAAGGCGTGCTGGCTTACCTGAGAGGAGTCAATGGCAAGGGTCTTCCCGTCTATATCACCACTACCGATAATATCCTTTCCGCCGCGACGATACGGACCAACCAGCTATGGGCGGGAGGCAGCACGGGGCTGAATCTCAGTGGCAGCTCCCCCAACCTGACGGGGAAGATGGCCCTCTGGGATGAAGGCCGGGTGAGGTCCACCCACGTAGAGCTGAACGGAAGGGTGACCCAAACAGACAATTCCTCCGTCCTCAGCGACCACTCTACCCATGTGGCGGGCACCCTGATAGCTGCCGGCGTCAACCCACTCGCCAAAGGCATGTCCTATGGCGCGCAGAAACTATTAGCTTACGACTTTGATAACGATGTCTCCGAAATGATGGGCGCGGCGGCTAATCTGCTGGTATCCAATCATTCTTATGCCACTATTGCCGGCTGGTACTTCGATGGCGATAAGAGTCGCTGGGAGTTTTTCGGAGACCCCGGGGATACGGTCGATATCCGGTTTGGCCTCTATGATGCAGAGACACAATTATGGGATTCCATCGCCTACAACGCGCCCCAGTACCTCATCGTAAAAGCCGCGGGCAACAACCGGGGTGAGACCGGTCCTGCCGTAGGATCGCCTTATTACCGTATGGACAATAACGGCAATTTTATCAATGCCGGCCCCCGGCCTGCCTCCCTCAGCAGTAATAACGGCTACAACACCATCGCCACCTATGGCAACGCCAAGAATATCCTGACGGTGGGCGCCGTAGGCCCCATTCCCGGCGGTTATACCCAGCCTTCGGATGTGGTGATGACGGAGTTCAGCAGCCAGGGCCCTACGGGAGACGGACGTATCAAGCCCGATGTGGTAGCGGATGGGCTCAATGTCCTCTCCTCTTTCAGCTCTGCCGACAACGCTTATGATATCCTTAGCGGGACTTCCATGGCCTCCCCCGCCGCCGCCGGCTCTGCCTTTTTATTACAAGAGTACTATGCTAAACGACATGGGGGTCTCTTTATGCGGGCCGCCACGTTGAAAGGGCTGCTCATCCATACTGCCGACGAAGCAGGCGCCAACCCCGGTCCCGATTATCAATTTGGATGGGGCCTCATCAATATGCAAAAGGCGGCGGCCGTCATCACGGCTGACCCTGACGACCAATTCATCCTGGAAGAGAACCTGGTGAATGCCAGTCATGATGCCGATACCTTCCGGGTGGTAGCTTCCGGCACTACGCCGCTGATCGCAACCATTTCCTGGACGGATCCGCCTGCCGTGCCCGCGCCCATCGCCGGCAATAATTTCGCCGATGTCAGCCCCAAACTCATCAATGACCTGGATCTCCGGATCACGGACAGTGTCACCCATGCCCTTGCACAGCCCTGGGTGCTGAACCCGAACGATCGTCCTGCTGCCGCCACTACTGGCGACAATAAGCTGGACAACGTGGAAAAAGTAGTCATCGCGACCCCCATCCCGGGCAGGACCTATCAGATAAAAGTAAGCCATAAGGGCACCCTGGCCAGAGGCTCCCAGGCTTATACCCTGTTGGTCAGCGGTGCGGGAGGGCAGGTTTATTGTCCTTCTGTTTCTACGAATCCGGGGGCCAGCATCGATAAGGTGGTGCTGAGCAATTTCTCCAATACCAATGCCGCCGTTTGCAGGAACTATGCCGACCTCACGGGGTTGGCAGCCGCTCCGTTGCCCCTCGGCCAGACCCAGCCCATCAGCATTACGCACAGCAGCTGTAATGGCAGCAACAATCCCCGGGTACTTACCGTCTATATCGACTTCAATAATAATGGCAGCTTCAGCGATGCGGGAGAAATGGTGGCTCAGAGCGGAGTCGTCACCGGGGGACTCTATACCGGCAATATCACTATCCCCGTTACGGCTGTCGTTGGCAGTTATTCAAGGATGCGGATCATCGCTGAAGAGACTGGCGCCCCGTCTTCCGTTACGCCTTGCGGCAGCTATGCGGCCGGAGAGACGGAGGATTACCGGGTGCTGTTCACCACTCCCGCCAATGACGTGGGGGTTACGGCGCTGGAATATCCCACCCTCACCACCTGCGCCAATGATTCGCAGCTGGTCGCCCTCCATATCCGGAATTTCGGCACCACCCCTCAGACCAGTGTGCCGGTCACGACCGTCATAAAAAACGGGGCTGCTGTGGTGGCGGTTCTCACTGCCGTCTGTAAGGACAGCATCGCCCCCAGGGGTGAGGTCATCTTCACTTATAACCGATCCTTCCCTTCCATACCCGGGACCACCTATACGTTTACCAGCAGCACGGGGCTGGCTACCGATCTGAATACCAGCAACGATGAGAACCTGTCCACTATTACCGTGAATGCCGGGGCCGCCGCCCTCCCGGGAACGGCCACCCTCTGTACAGCAACGGGTAAGCAGGTCGTCTTAAAAGCCGCTTCAACAGGCAATGACCTGCCTCTTTGGTATGAGAGCCCGACGGCCGCCACCCCTATAGCGGCCGGCGCCAATACCACTACGACCGTGGTGCCATCCGACAAGACCTATTACCTGGGTCCCAATGACCTGAAGGCAAAGGCGGGCCTCCCTAATAAAATGGCAAGCTCCAATGGGGCCGGCGCTTATTTCCGTTTTGGCGGTAATTTCCTGAAATTCACCACCAGCGTGCCGCTGACGATAGAGAGCGCCAAAATGTATATTGGTCACTCCGGGCAGATATCCCTAACCCTGGCCACGCTGGTGAGCTATACCAGCCAGGGCTATTCTTTCATTCCCCTGTACAGCACCACCGTCCATGTATATGCTACCACTGCCCATCCGGATACATCCCGGCAGGTGAATGTAGCCGCGGGTGACAATACCGATACCGGGGCCGTCTATTATCTGAATATCCCTGTTCCCACACCGGGGGACTATATCATTCTGATCGATTGTCTTAACTATGCCTCTGCCTTCGTTAATATAAGTTCCACCAACCTTCCCTACCCGATGAGCCTGCCCGGTGTCTTTGCCGTTACGGGAAATGATTTCCGGGATGACCCGAAGGCCGACAGTCTTACCTTCTTTAAGAAATTCTATTTCCCATTCTACAACATAGGGCTTCGGCTGGCCGGCTGCCCGGGTCCGCGGGTCCCTGTAGTAGCCACCACACCTCCGGCGCCCGTGATCACCCTGTCGGGGAATTTACTTTCCAGCAATGTCGTCAGCGGCAACCAATGGTATCGTAATGGCACGGCCATCCCCGGTGCGACGGAGCAAACGGACACCGCTACCCTTCCCGGAATCTATCAATCCATTATTGCCGATGCCGTAACGGGTTGCAACCTGCCGTCCAATGCGATCCATTATACCGGCAACGGCCCCGTGGATGCGATCGGATTGAGCATTTATCCCAATCCCGGCAATGGGATTTTTCAGTTGGAATTCTTTTTGGATACCCCTGCTACCACCAGTGTCAGTTTGATCAACACGCTGGGCCAGAAAGTATATGAGGCCACCTATCCTGATTTTTCCGGGCAGTTCTCCCGGCAGATCGGGTCGGGGAGTCTGGCTTCGGGTATGTATGTGTTGAAGATCGTGCATGGAGACAATACATACATCCGGAAGATCCTGGTAAAAAAATAAATCGTAAATTCACCTATATGCTTCAACCTTGGCAAACAGGTAAGATCATACGCATTGAGAATGCAACGGAACAGACCCGCCGGTTCTGGATCCAGTTGCCGGGCCTGGAATCTTTCGATTTTCAGCCGGGCCAGTTCGTGACCCTGGACCTTCCCATTCATGAAAAACTCAACAAGCGTGTCCGCAGCTATTCGATCTCTTCCTGGCCTGACGGCACCAATGTCCTTGAGCTGGTGATCGTATTGCTGGAAGGAGGGGCTGGCACCCATTATTTATTTAATGAATGTACGGTGGGGAGTGAATTGACCCTTCGGGGACCCCAGGGCGTATTCACCCTGCCGGAGCCTATCGGGAAGGACCTGTTCTTTATCTGTACGGGCACGGGCATTGCACCTTTCCGGTCTATGGCCCATTATCTTTTGAATCATCAGATCCCTTATAAGGACATCTATCTGATCTTCGGGTGCCGTCATTTCAGCGACTGTCTGTATGAAAAAGAGTTGAGGGAGCTGGAGCAGCAAATGCCTGGTTTTCATTATATCCCCACTTTCTCCCGGGAGAAGACGGATGACCCGAAGATCCGTACGGGATATGTACATGCTGTCTATGAGGAGATCTGCCGGACCCACCAGGCAGCTTCTCCTTCCGGGGAGCTGAGGCCGGCCTCTTTCTTTTTATGCGGATGGAAGAATATGATCGATGAAGCCAAACAGCGCATCCAGATGCTGGGCTATGACCGAAAATCTATTCACCAGGAATTATATGGGTAGATCGCAGGTCGACGACCCAGGCTTCCGGCCTCGTCGCCCCTATTTGGAGATCTTTTCTTTCGAAGTGTCTTTGCCATTGATCTTCATGGAGATCACAGGGCTGGATTGTTCGCCTAATTTCCTTTCCAGCTGGACATGTGCTTTTTGAGCTTCCAGGACCTCGGCATGGCTGCTCATCAGGTCCCTTTCCAGTTCGGTGATCCTTGCCTGTCTTTTTGCTAGTTTTCTTCTGCTTGCCGCAAACCCTACAATAGCTCCGCCGATCAATGCCGCTAAAAAAATGATTGGATTGATAACTAAATCAAATGTAAACATCTTACAAAATTATTTAAGGTTCAAAACAACGGAAGACAGGCTCTTCAACAGGGGGTAGCGACGGGCTCTTTTCAGGGGATAGGATAAGCAATTCTGTTGCATTATCTTAGTCAAATATAGCGCTAAAATAACACAATCTTTGAATAAACAAGGAAGAACCGGTTTAAAATATTTCCTTGTTGACGATTCCGGGGATCGCGCTGATCGGTACCCGCTCCTGTTGCATACTGTCACGATGACGGATAGTCACGGTCTGATCTTCCTTGGTCTGGTGGTCTATCGTCACACAGAAAGGCGTTCCGATGGCGTCCATCCGACGATAACGCTTCCCAATAGCGTCTTTTTCCTCATAAAAACACCGGAATTGAGGCTTACAGGCCTCCATCAGCTCCCGGGCAATCTCCGGCAGGCCGTCTTTTTTGGTCAGGGGCAGAATGGCCAGTTTGATGGGCGCCAGCCTGGGGGGAAACTTCAGGACCACCCGGCTGTCTGCCTTTTCCGGGGTGCTGAGATCCTCTTCCCAATAGGCTTCACTCAGGACCATCAGCACAGTCCGGTCCAAGCCGATAGAGGTCTCGATCACATAGGGTATATAATTCTGATTGATCTCGGGGTCAAAATACTGCAGCTTCTTCCTGCTGTATTCCTGGTGATTCTTCAGGTCGAAGTCCGTACGGGAATGGATGCCTTCTACTTCCTTGAACCCGATGGGGAAATCGTATTCGATGTCACAGGCTGCCTTCGCATAGTGTGCCAGCTTGACATGATCGTGAAACCGGTACTTTTCTTTCGGGATGCCCAGACCGAGATGCCATTTCATCCGGGTTTCCTTCCAGTACTCATACCATTGATCTTCTGTGCCAGGGCGGATAAAGAACTGCATTTCCATCTGTTCGAACTCCCGCATCCGGAAGATGAACTGCCGGGCTACGATCTCATTGCGAAAAGCCTTGCCGATCTGGGCGATGCCGAACGGGATCTTCATACGGCCGGTCTTTTGTACGTTGAGGAAGTTTACGAAGATACCCTGGGCCGTCTCCGGGCGCAGGTAGATCTCGCTGGCCTCTTCCGTAACACTGCCCAATTGGGTGGAGAACATGAGATTGAATTCCCGGACCTCTGTCCAGTTGGAAGTGCCGCTGACGGCGCATTTTATTTTCTCCTCTTCTATCAGCTTCTTCAGGCCGGGGAGATCTCCGGCAGCGAGGAGACGGTCCATTTCTGTCTGGAGGGCTGAGGCGCCCGCCTGGTCTCCCGCCTTCTCCAGCTCGTCGATCCGGGCCTCTATCAGGTGGTCGACCCGGTATCTTTTTTTACTATCCTTATTATCGATCATGGGATCGCTGAACCCGTCGACATGGCCGCTGGCTTTCCAGGTGGTGGGGTGCATAAAAATGGCGGCATCGATGCCTACGATATTCTCGTGCAATTGCGTCATGCTCTTCCACCAATGGTCCTTGATATTTTTCTTCAGCTCGCTGCCATACTGACCATAGTCGTACACCGCACTAAGTCCGTCATAAATCTCGCTGGAAGGAAAAATAAACCCATATTCTTTACAATGCGAAATGATCGCCTGGAACCTGCCGGTGTCGTTTGCCATAATATGTACCGCCGCTTTCAGCGGCATGGCGGCAAAGATAAAGTTTTCTCCGGTTCGGCCGCCGCCCCGGGCAGCGGAAAACAATTACATTTGTTGCTCATGTCCATTCAATTCAAGGAACGGGAGACGCCCCTGCTGGAACGGTTTGGGGTTTATTATCTGGATCTTTTCCGGAAAAAAGACCTTACTCATCATGTTTTTGATTTTTCGGATGCCGAGTTATCGGGGAAGGTGCGGCGTATTTCTTCCAGGGGAGTGCTGTTGTCAGCCCTGACCGGACTGGTATGTGTCTGGCCGACGGTATGGATCGGGGTGCAACAGCAGCATGCTATCTGGTACATCCAATACAGCTGGGTGGGCATCGTGACGGCGGTGTCGATCCTTATCGAATTCTATCTGCTGTTCCTTATTGCGCTGAAGGCGGTCCATGAGGTGAGTGAATTGGTCAACATGCGTTCGCATGAGAAGGGACGACGGTCCGACTCGACGGCTGGGCGGCAGCATGCCGGGGGGCAGCGGGGCGATGGTCTGGCGGGTGCGTTGGTCGGGCCCTTTAGTATTACCCATATCCTTTCCCGGGCGGCCCTGGAAATCCAGGACCCCGAGCTGCATATCTTAGGGATCGATCCGTTCAAAAGAGTCTCCAAGAAGAACCTCTTATTACTGGGCCTATTGTATAAGTGTAAGATCATCCTCACCAACCTGGTGGCCAAATGGCTGCTGCTCCATACGGCGGGCCCCACGATAGCCGGTGTCTCCATCAACTATATCGCCCTGCCCGTCGAATGTTTCTGGAATGCCCTGGTCATCCGCCGGGTGGTGAAGGAGGCCCGTCTCCGGTTATTCGGCTTTGCCCTCTGCAACGATGTGGCGGACCATATCCTGGAGGAAAAGGCGTTGGAAAAACTGTCTCCCACGGCAAAGATCGGCTGTCTGCGGGCTATCGGCAACGCGGTCGTGCTGGCCCGGAACTATCATCCCAATATGATCGTCCTGCTGCTACGCTGGCAGCACTTACTGCATCTTCATAAAGATCATCATTATGATGACTGGGACCTTTTTCTGGAGGCGTTGCGTACAGCCAGTGATAAGGAGAGGTGGTTCCTGCTCAACCTCTTCACCATTGCCGTGGCTTTTGACGGGAGGATCTCCCACGTTGAAGCGGAGAACCTACGGGACGCCTATGGCCCTTATTATGAGCAATACCGTCCCCGGCTGCTGCAGCTTACTGCTCACCTCCATGCCGGGCGCCTCAATGCGGCGGCGGCGTTGTGTAAAATTGATTTTACCCCGGGGTAGACGCCTATTTCAACTTCTCATTCCCTTTGTGCCTTTCCCCGTCGCGGATATTCTTCTTTTCAAAATTCTTCTCCAGGGCCCGGGTGAGATCCACTCCTGTCTGGTTGGCAATACATAGCAAGACCCATAACACGTCTGCCAGTTCATCGGACAATTCCTTTCCTTTATCCGATTCTTTAAAGGACTGGTCTCCGTATTGGCGGCTCATCAGCCGGGCTACCTCCCCTACTTCCTCTGTCAGGATGGCCATGTTGGTCAGTTCGCTGAAATAGCGCACTCCCGTGGTGTTGATCCATGTATCTACCAGCTGTTGCGCTTCGTGGATAGTTAATGCTTTTTCCGTCATGGGTTCTGAATTATATGTTCTAAGATAAAGGTTTCCGGCCAAAAGAAAAGCCGGCTGAAAAGAGGGAATCCCTCTTCTCAGCCGGCTGATTTTATTCAGGCAGTTGCTTAGGCAGGTTTGTACACCAGCACGGCAAAGGTGCCCGGGATGATCTTACGCGTTCCCTTCTCAA
>DATJJD010000109.1:0-7136 GCA_035492545.1 Puia sp. | reverse complement strand
TCCTTTGAGGACAATGGGGCTGCCCCAGCCGGAGGCCGTTTTAGGGCCATACAAATTCCCGGTGGATATATCAAGGTAATAATCACCTGTAGCACCGGAGGTACTGCCAGTAGGGGCACCGGATCCGGCAAAGATCTGGCTACCATTCTGGCCTGCCGGGCCTACCGCGCCTTGCGCACCGGTATCACCTGCAGGGCCGGTATCGCCTTTTTTACAGGAAAAAAATAGAGGAAGAAAAGCCAGCAGGCTGATCGTACAAAGAGAAAGGGTCTTGTTCATAAACAGGGGTTGGTCCGCAAGATAGGATATCCGTATGAATTCCGTCAACGGTAATTATCCCCGTGGCCCCCTGATCAGCCCTCCAATTCTTTTAAGATCACTTCGGCATCTTCGGCCGTTGTAATATAACATTTGTAAACCCATCGGGCAAAGACATAAAAGAAAATAAAAGTAACGGCATACACCCACCATAACCGGGTTACCTTAAAAATGTCTTTCCCTCCGATCAGCTGACCCATAACAGGCAAAAGCACGACCAGCAAGATACTTCCAAGATAAAAATGTACCTTTTGGACCCATACGAATTGTTTCTTTCTCTTCGAATATTCCAGGAGTGATTGCTGGAAGTCTTTTTGTGAAATGTTGACCGACCGGAGGGCACTGATCGATTGCAGAGACAAAAGAGGCAGTAAAAATAAAACCACGGCAGCAATGATACCACAGGCTGATAAATACCAGGTATCGAGTTCCCGGAAGTTGATCAGGATAAAGACGATCTGGGCAATGCAAACCAGTGCGCCTACCGCTTCCGGAACCAGGATTTTACGGATCTTATTCCTATAATTTTGCCTGGTCATTTGGATGATTAAAGTGTCAGTCATTTTTTTTTGTTTTTCAAGTTTTATAGACATTTCTTCCCAAAGTGTCTTCATTTCTTCTAATTCCATATAGTTATTTTTGAATTTGGGACATTATTTTTTGTTTGATACGGCTCAGACGGGTGCCCACATTGGTGGCTGTGAACCCGGTTATACTTTCTATTTCCTCGTAAGTCCTCCCTTCCAGGTAGAGAAGGATGATACCTTTTTCTACAGGGTTCAGCTTCTTTATAACGGCATATACAGTTTCCATCCGCTCATCCTGGAGGGTGTCGTCCGTCGCGGGCGCATTCAGGATGGCCCCATCGATAGGGATCGGCCTGCCTTTTCTTTTTGATTTGTTCAGATAGGTAATAGAAGTATTCAGCGCCACCCGATACATCCAGGTGCTGACCTTGGCTTCATTTCTAAAAGAAGCGTACGATTTCCAGAGCTGATAAACGATGTCCTGGTACAGATCCTGCTGATCTTCTTTATTATAGGTATACACTTTTGTGACCTTATAAATAAGACCCTGGTTGGCTTTGATAATTTCGATAAACTCTTTTTCATTATGCATGGGAAAGGGGCTGCATCTGATTAGTACAGAAAGAGTGGGGAAAATCACAAAAAGATCGCTTTTTATTTTCAGTCCCCCATCTTCTCATTCGCTTTCAGCACCCGGATAAAATTCCCACCCAGTATTTTCCGGATGTCGGCCTCCTTATATCCCCGTCTCAGCAGTTCTTTGGTGATCAAAGGGTAAGTGGTCACGTCGTCAAGCTGCGCGGGCGGCGACTCGATGCCATCGAAGTCCGAGCCCAGCCCCACGTGATCCACCCCGATCAGCCGGACGATATAGTCGATGTGATCGAAGAGCAGCGGGAAAGGCGCCCGCAAGGAGTCGGTCTCCTGCGGATATTTCTTCGCCAGGAATTCATTGATAGCATAGTCCGGCGCTTTCGCGGCCGCCAGGGAATCCAGCTCTCCTTTATGCCGCTGCAGGAACTGGCCCATTCTGGGCGCGTAGGTGCTATCCAGGAATCCGGAGTAGAAGTTCACCTGGATGACCCCTCCGTTGGCGCCGATGGCCTTGATCTGGTCATCCTTAAGATTGCGAAATACCGGGCAGAGGGCATATACGCTGCTATGGCTGCAGATCACGGGTTTGTTGACGGTATGAAGGGCGTCCCAGAAGGTCTGCTCCCCTACGTGTGAGAGATCGACCAGCATACCCAGCTCGTTCATTCTTTTGACAATGGCCTTGCCGCGGTCCGTCAGCCCATACGGCGTCACCGTAAAAGCTTTGGAGGTTTCATCTTTTGCCGAGGTAGCCCAGGAAGTGCTGTTATTCCAGGTGAGGGTCATATAGCGTACACCCCGCCGGTAGAAGCTGTCCAGGTAGTCGATCCTGTCTTCGATCATATGACCGCCCTCGACGCCTAACATCGCCGCCAGTTGGTGGTGTTGGACAGCCTGTTCCAGCTCAGCCGTATTGGCGACGATGCGCATCCTGCCGGTATAACGTCCGGCAATGGCATACAGGCTGTCGATCTCCCGGTTGGCCTGGTGAAAGGCGCTGCCTACGCCATAATGGTCATCGCAAAAGATGGAGAAGACCTGCACATCCACCCCTCCTTTCTTAAACCGGGCCAGGTCGGAATGCGTTTTACCGCTCAGGTCCGTGCCGATGTCCAACCCCTTGAGCGTAGCGGTGGACAGCACGTCGTTATGGGTGTCCACGACGATGGCCTTGTTATGTAGTTTTTGAGTTGACTGGGCGAGGGCAGGTCCTCCGCCCGTTAGTGCCGCCGCGAATAGCAGCGACAGAAATTCTTTTAACATACTATTGTTTTAGGTTATAACCGATGGAAATCCAGGTCCTGGAAGTCATAGCTGAAGTCTGTCAACGGGGAGAGAGGTTTCATCTTAATGCTGGTCGCCAGCCCTTTCTCGTCGAGGCTGAAGAGTACATACGCGTCGGCATTCATACTCCTGTCTTTCCACTTTGCGATAAAGCTGTTGCCTTTATAAGGCAGCATCTCTCCCGTCAGCCTGGGTGATCGTTTGGAGTCAAACCAGGGCTTGCCGTTCTTTACGGAGATGACGATCTCTCCCAGCCAGGGGTCCCGGTAGGTGCCGGTATACTTCGAGTAATCAACGACCCTTGCCTGGCGGTCGGCTGCTCCGGTCTGGTGCGCCTGGAACTTCGTTACCTCTCCCCAGACAGAATCCGTAAGCTTCTTCTCCGCATCCAGCTGTGTCTTTCGCCTCGCCGCATATTCCGTGACACGGTTGGTACCGGTGATGCCAAAATAACTGTCTTTTATCTGGTTGGTGATGGCGGAAAAAGCCAAACCCTCTTCCTGGTTGGTCAGGACGATGATGCCTAGCTGCAACTCCGGGATCATGGTGATCTGGGTCACCATTCCTTCGAGACCGCCGGTATGACTTACCTGTTTGTAGCCCCTGACATCGTTGAGGAGAAAACCTAAGCCATAAGCTGCAAAATGGGTGTTATAGGTCCCGGGGCCACTGACAGGGAGGATAGTCTGGGCAGACCATCTCTCTTGCAGCACTTCGGGGGAGAAGAGGTGTTTGCCTTCCCCATATTTACCCCCTGCCAGGTGCAGCTGCACCCACTTGCTCAGATCGGCGATGCTGGAATAGATACCGCCGGCGGCATGATCCACTTTTGACCGGCTTCTGGCGATGACCTGCACCCGGCCTTCCACCCGCGCATGCCCGTCAATGACGTCCGAGCTGTCCGGCAGCCGGTCATAACTGGCCCCGCTATGGGTCATACCCAGGGGCAACAGGATCTTCTTATCGATGAAGTCATCCCAACTCATACCGCTGACCCGGGCGATGACCTCCCCCGCCACGATATACAGGTTGTTGTCATAGGCATATTGGGACCGGAAGCTGGTCACGGGTTTGAGGAACTGCAGGTTATGCAGGATGTCCGGGATGGTGAAGTCGCTGGAGTCGGGAAAGAACATCAGGTCGCCGGCCCCCAGCCCCAGGCCGCTTCGGTGACATAGGAGGTCTCTGATGGTAAACTCCTCGGTGACATAAGGATCGAAGAGCTTGAATTCCGGGATATATTTTCTCACCTTGTCGTCCCAATCCAATTTTCCTTCGTCGACCAGCATGCCCAGGGCGGCTGTCGTAAACGCTTTGCTGTTGGAGGCGATGCCGAAAAGGGTATTCTCATCCACCGGCTGCCGCGTGTTCAGGGACCTTACCCCATACCCTTTGGAATGGATAACTTTCCC
The DNA here is from genome assembly GCA_035492545.1 of Puia sp. Classification (GTDB taxonomy): domain Bacteria; phylum Bacteroidota; class Bacteroidia; order Chitinophagales; family Chitinophagaceae; genus Puia. Next base: position 3,001 of record DATJJD010000109.1, on the reverse strand, counting down.
GTCCTTGATGACGCAGACGGCGATGCCGGGCACTTCAAAGGTCCGGAGGGTCCGCTCTACCAGGCTGTCGATGGCCGTGGTATTCAGGGGCTGGGCCTGTCCGGCGAAAACGACGGACAGCAACAGGAGAAGGAGAGAGAATCTCATAACAGCAGGTTTTCGATAAATATAATGAAAAATCGGACTGGACGGGAGGTCTGGCCCTTTGACAGGCAATAGGCTAATAATTAGTACTTTCAACACCTGATGAAGAGGATAGCTGTTTTATGGATTTTCCTGTTGTGCCGGTTGGAAACCTTCGCACAGAACCAGCCCCAGCTTACGGATGGCCGGATCGGAGAGACCCTTTGCGCCAGCTGCCGGCAGTTTATCATCAGCAAACCAAAAGAGGTCCTGTTCGGCATTACCGTGAATGGGAATGGAGACATTTTTTTTGAAATGAATAATGAAGAGTGGTTTAATAAAATGTTTTCGCCGGGCATGGGTATTACCGTGGATATCGTTACCGGGGACCGGTACAACTGTAACAACAGCACCTTCAATGATACCTTATTCAGAGGGACCGTTCTGCCGGTTTTGCGCTTTGAGAATTTTTCAAGCAACATGCTGCACCCGGTGAGTGGTTATACTACGATAAAGCTCGGCAGGATCCCACCGGAGCTGAGAAAGCAACAGCTCGAAGCCAACCTGGTGATTGTGAACCATAATAAAGTATGCTACTACACTAACTTTGTGAATATCGACCGCTCCGTTTGGGACATCCTGCCCATGGGGCTTTATACCGACGCTCTTTTAAAGGAGACCCCCACCTCTGACACCGTAACCGGCAGCAGGGTCAGCTATGAACAAAAGGCCCAGGCTGTCATCCCGTTTGATAAAAATAAAGATGTGTATAACGGGGATGATATCAAAAAAATGTACGACTCGCTAAACCTGAAAAATTGTGTCATCCGAAAGGCGGATGTGAGGGCCTATACCTCCGTGGAAGGTATGGAAGCCGTCAACCAGCAACTGATGAAGGGAAGGGCCAATGCCATGATGACGGCGCTGAGGAAAGTTCAACCAGGCCTGGACAATGTCAACATCACCACGGCGGAGAACTGGCTCCAGTTCTACCAGGATATAAAGAATACCCGGTTTGGCAACCTAACGGCTCTGTCCCGGGCAGAGATAAAGGTGAGGCTGCTGGACAGCCTGTTTGCCGATAGCCTGGAACCCATCCTCGCCAAAGAGCGAAAAGCTATCCTGACCCTGTATTACGGGCCGAAGACAGGCGCTGAAGAGATGAGGAACCAGGAGATCCTTGCCTCTTTTGCCAGCGCCATAAAGGAGAAGAAGATCAACCAGGCACGCACCATTCAAAAGGAAATTTTTGAAAGGATTGCCGACCAGCGACTGCCCGACTCCTATCTCGATAAACTGGAGATCCCCCAGGTAAAGGCTTACTGGGAATTGCTGAATGACCGGGTCATTTATAAATACCGGCTGAACCTCTCCGATGAAGCCGATGCCCTGGAGGCATTTCGAAAGATCAGGTTGCTGGATCCCGTCAACGGGAAGGTCAATTACAATATATGCGCCCTCACCATTTTTCAATGGCATGCCAGCGGTAAGTCAGCCAATACGCAGCAGCTCCTGGCGGATATCAACCGGCTGGCCGAGCAGGGCATCAATCGCTCCCTCATCCGAAGAATGCTGGTCAACTATCATATTTTGCTCAGCGTTGATTTGTTGAGGAAGTATAAGTATGACGAAAAAGATCAGTCTGTCCTCTTTATAAAGGAGAATTATGAGACCCTTCCCCTGACGGATGAGGACAGATATTCTCTGGCCAAATATTTTACGTTCTATTCCCAGGACCAATGGGCCGTGGATCTGATCGCCCGCCGGATCGATCAGCTGGATGTTTCCGAAGACCTGGTCTTTTATTATGTCAACCTGGGTTTTTTTAAACCGGCGAATTACAGAGGGGAAAGATTCTCCCGGGCCTTGCTGAATGCCGCTACGTTGAACAAACAACGGTTTTGCCGGTTTTTTAATCCCATCAACAAGGGGGGCGCCAGCATGCAGTTGCTGGAAGAAGGATTGTTCCGGAAACTCTTCTGTGAGAATTGCAGTCTATCGCATTGATCCCCGGCTCGACCGCCGCCAGCGACCCGCGCATGTCACGCTAGTTCGCTATTTTTACCCGCCGCTGCATCAGTTCCCGCCAGGTAGTCAGAATAATGTGCTGGTCTTTCAATGCGGCTTTAAAAGCCGGGTTCATCATAGCCAGCATGTCCCCGCGCCGGAGAGGTCCGCTGTCGCTGATGTTCGCAAAGGCGGGGGTTGCATCTGTACAATGCATGATCATCATAGTAACGCCGGGCTGAAGCAATTTCAGGGCATCGATATATTCGCCCGAGCGGTATCGCCGGAGCTTGTTGTCGTCCGATGCCACGCTGTCCGGCACCTTCCAGTCATAGCTGAAATTATGCAGGTCATCCAATACGGGCAGGCCAGCATCCCAGAGGGTCTTGCCCAGGAGACGCATCTGTCCGATCGCCTGATCCGTAAGCCCTGTCTGCTCCTGGATGAGTTTGTCGGCCCCGCCTGGCAACATTACCGGGATATGATGTTTCATTCCAAGCCGCATATACCGTGTTAAATAATCGGGCGTGGAATACACCGTTCCCATATGCGTGTCCAGGTGCGTGGGCTCAAAACCCATGGCACGGGCCCGTTCCAGCTGGGCCGTCATTTCCAGTTCGATCTCGTCGGGACTGGCATGCTGCGCCACCTGCGAGACGCCGGGCCAGAAACAGCCTGCAGAGTCCACCAGTCCGGGGACTGCCTTCCGTCCGGCCAGCGGTACCCAGCGATAAGCTTTCCATTCAGACGTCAACGTCAGGTGCAGGCCCGCATCTGTGCCCGGGTGTAACTTCAACCATTGTACGAAACCAGGTACCCAGGGACAGGGCATCATCACACTGACGGAATTGGCCGCTCCCCGGGTCAGGGC
>DATJJD010000108.1:0-3214 GCA_035492545.1 Puia sp. | reverse complement strand
GAATAAATGGATTCAGTCGCACCCCAAAGCCGCCAGTGCGGGCAAGTCGATGCTGCGGCAGCTGGAGAAAGACGGCAATGCCCTGATGGGCCTGGGCGAAGGACTGCTGGTCGACCGCTGGATGAAACGAAGGGACTTTGTTACTTCGAGAATAACCGGCAGGAAACCCAAGGTAGTTTCGAAAGCAGGGGAAACAAAAAAGGATACTGTCGGGAAAAAGAAAACGGGGACTGACCAACGTCGTCGCACAGACGCCAGGAATCAACAACGTGAAAGAGACAACGCCGCCGCTGCCCGTAAATTAGCGGCTCAGGAGCGTAAAGACCGCATCGCCAGGCAAAAAAAGAAAGAGAGCCAACGCAAAGCCGCCGGGGCCGCCCGCCATCCTTCCCTTTTTGTCATCATCATCCGGTACCTCGTATCCCTGGAAGAGATCGATAAGGCCATGCAATCGCATGTGGCCTACCTGGACCGACACTTTGACAACGGTGATTTTCTTGTAGCCGGCCGCCAGGTACCGCGCACCGGGGGAATTATCATTGCACAGGTCAAAGACCGGAATACCCTGGAGAAAATAATAAAACAAGACCCTTTTGTTAAGCGGAAACTGGCCAGCACGGATATCATCGAATTTGCCGCCAGTAAGGTAGGGAAAGGCCTATTTTGACATTCCGAAAATATTTTTCTATTTTCATGTAACTTTGCCACAATATGGATGACAATACGGTAAGTATCCTTATAGCCGAAGATGACCCGGAGGACATGGAACTAATAGTGGAAGCCCTTCTATTGGCTGAACCAACGGCTGCATTGCATAAATTTGCCGATGGACTTTCCGCTTTTGAATATTTGCGTACACGTCCTGATAACGATCTTCCTTCTCTGATAATATTAGATTATAATATGCCCCGGTTAACGGGTGCCCAGGTGCTGAAGAACATACATGCGGGCACACGGTATACTCCCATTCCGAAAATTGTCCTCAGCACGTCAAATGCCCCGCATCACAGGCATGAATGTATGCGTAACGGCGCCACGGAATATTTCATAAAGCCCGGTAATCTGAAAGAGCTCAATGATCTTGCAAAGACCATGATCAACCTTTGCCCTTAATAGTTAATCGATCTTAGGGAAATATACGTGGAAGCTGGCTCCTTTTCCCACACGTCCATCTGCATGTATAAAGCCATTGTGATTCTGAATAATCTTCTTACAGATGGCAAGCCCGATCCCTGAACCATTTACGCCCACAGAAGGAGTCAGCCGTTGAAATATTTCAAAGATCCTGTCAGCATATTGAGCGTCGAATCCAATCCCATTATCCGTCACAGAGATCTTATAATATTGTTTGGCGCCATCTGCCTTGAAGGACAACAGATCGTGACCATTCATCAGTTGACTCTTGATGGTAATATGCGAACCCCGGTTCGCATGCCTGTATTTAACCGCGTTATCGAGTAAATTATCGAATAATTGTTTGACCTGGAAAGGAACGGCCATGATAATGGGCAGATTCTCTTTTTCCAGGTAAACCCTTTTTTGCTCGAACTCTTCCCGATGGAAAGACAATAGCTCATCCACGGTCTGGTTTAAATCCAGCTCCTCATAAGCTTCAACATTGGTAGTGGATTTTGAATAAGTCAGCAGGTCTTCGATCAGCTTCTTCATCCGGTCGGTCGCATTGATCGACCTTTCCAGATACTGCCTGGATTTTGTATCCAATATATTGGCAATATTCTCGGCAACATAACTATTGTATAGATGTATCTTTCGCAGCGGTTCCTTCAGGTCGTGGGAGGCAGCATAAACAAACTGTTCCAGCTCCTTGTTTTGAAATTCCAGTTGGGCCAGGTACTCCCGGACACTCTCTTCGGCTAATTTCCTTTCCGTAAGATCCCGGGTTACTTTGGAAAACCCTATAATATTTTTATGCTCGTCATGTAAAGCCGTCAACAGGATGCTGCCCCAAAAGGCCGTGCCATCCTTTCTTTTTCTCCAACCTTCATGAACAGCCTTCCCATTCACCCTTGCCTCATGGAGCAGCGTAAGGGGAAGCCCGTTTTGCTGATCCTCCGGAAGGTAGAATTCGATAAAACTTTTTCCGACGATCTCCGCTTCTTTATAACCTTTTATTTTTTCTGCGCCTCTGTTCCAGTTCAGGATGATTCCATCACTGTCAAGCAGGATGATCGCATAGTCCTCCACTTCTTCCACCATCTTATGATACCTGTCTTCGCTGCTCTTTAATTCTTTTATTTTCTCAGCGACCTTCATTTCAAGCGTATTGGCTAGCATGCGATACTTTTCTTCACTTTCGGATAAAGCCGTTTCGTTGGCCTTAAAGTCCGTTATGTCAACCAGCATGTTGATAGCTCCGGCCAGTTTCCCCGAATCATCAAAAATGGGCTTAGGGTAGGGTATGACATTTCTCAAAGAGCCATCAGGACGGATGACCAGGATCTGTACGCCATAGATTGGCCGCTGCTCTTTCAAACACAAGGCCATCGGGCAGCTATCCAGCGGAAGATTGGACCCATCCGTATTCAAAATTTTAAAAGAGCCACACCACAGGTCTTTGCCAATTGCTGGTTCTCTTCCCCAAAGTTCAACGGCCGCCCGGTTGAACAAGGTTATCCTTCCTTCTGCATCCGTAGTATACAGGGGAGTATCCAGGGTCTGTATTAAATGACGATATCGCTTTTCACTTTCTGCCAACGCCCGATAAAGTTCTTTTCCATCAGCATTTACCCAGTGCAAACCAGCATTGGCATTCTCTGCATAGCCCTGTAATTCAATACTCCTCTCTTTCAGCTCTTTTTCAACTGCCTTTTGTGCCGTGATATCTGAGAAACAATCGATTACGCCCACCTGGTTGCCATTGTCATCCCGGATGGGGGTTACATTTACCCGGGCATAAATCCGGGAGTGGTCTGGCTGTTCTATAACGATTTCTTGGTCTTTTCTCGGGAGCCCATCCGCGAGGCAGGATGCCGCCGGTGTCTGGTCATGAGGTAAATATTCCCCATTTCCACCATATAGCCTATAGGCGCCACTGTATCTGTCGCCCCCGGGGCCCATTACCGGCTTACGTCCCCATAACCTGGCAGCCTCTTCGTTATAGCCGCTGATATAGCCTTCCTTATCGCAGGCATAGGCAGCTACCGGCAAAAGATTGAGCAGGTCGCTCTGGAAAAGGACATTCGATAAAGCGGCA
>DATJJD010000107.1:0-4123 GCA_035492545.1 Puia sp. | reverse complement strand
GACCTCGACATGGTGCCCGCTAAATTTTCCACCCAGCAGTTCCGGAACGCACTCAGCGCCTCCCTGCCCGCTACCCTGGCTGACCTGCACGGACCCCTGGAATTTTCTACGACGGTGAAGCTAAAAGGCTCCGGCAATCTTTTATTTGTACCGGTTGGAAAAGAGACCCGGGCAGAAGCAGCCTCTTCCTGGGCCGATCCCAGCTTTACCGGCAGTTTTTTACCCGATGTACGCACGGTGAAGGATAGCGGTTTCGTCGCCGACTGGCGGGTCTTATACCTCAACCGTAATTATCCGCAGCAATGGAAGGAAGGCGTTTATGAATTGACCAAAGCCGCTTTCGGCGTCAGCCTCATCGTACCCGTCGATACCTATCAACAGACGACGCGCAGCGTCAAATATGCCATCCTCATCATCCTGCTGACCTTCACCGCCTTCTTCCTGATCGAATGGATCTATGCCCGGGCGATCCACTCCCTGCAATACGTGCTGGTGGGTTTTGCCCTTTGTCTTTTCTATACCCTGCTGTTGTCGTTTGCGGAATACATAGGGTTCAACCAGGCCTACCTGATAGCGGCCCTGGCGACCATCGTGCTGATCGCCTGGTATGTACGCAGTATCCTCCGGTCCTCGAAGATGTCCCTGTTCGTTGGTTTGCTGCTGGCCCTTCAGTATGGATTTATCTTTACGCTGATACAGTTACAGGATTATGCGCTGTTGATGGGTAGCATCGGGCTGTTCCTCACCCTGGCCGTAGTGATGTATTTCTCCCGGAAGATCAAATGGAATTAAAGAGGGAAATTTGCGGAGAGACGACCGCGGGCCTTTTTTGCCGGGCAGTCCTGGCAGCGAGAGCCGCAGGTGAAGGGGCGGTTCGGGAGGACATCGGTTGGGCCGCCGTTGCATCCAACGCTGCAGCATCCACTGCCACAGGCCCTGCCGCTGCCGTAGGCCCTACCGACACCGATCCAACGACCGGCCGCCGCACCGGACCCAGGGACTCCGTGGGATTGATAGCGTAAACGGCTGTCTCTTCATAGCGCGATGCCAGAATGATCTTCGTCCCACCCGCATGCTGGTTGAACAGGTCAAGGGCTATCTCAGGGGTGTTGTTATTCTGGGAAAGATGCGACAGGAACAAATGAGTCAAAAATGGAGGACGGTAGGTGGTGAAAAGCTCCAGGGCCTGCCGGTTGGAAAGATGCCCCTGCCCGTTACGAATACGATTCTTCAGGTGATAGGGATAGCTGCCCTTCTCCAGCATTTCCTCGTCATAGTTGGCTTCTAAAAAAGCGGCATGACATTGCTGGAAATGATGGACCAGGTGTCCGCAGCTTACCCCGATATCGGTGAACACGCCGATCCGTATGCCCCGGGACTCTATGATGAAGCTATGGGGATCGACCGCATCATGAAATTTTGGGAAAGCGGTGACATGGAGATCCCCCACCGGAATAGAGTCATAGGCCTGAAAAGAAGTCACCAACTGCGCATCGAGTTCGAGCCCGCCGTTGCGCAGGGTATTCGCGGTAATATAAACGGGGAGCTGATATTTCTTAGCAAGGATCGGAATGCCCTTGATATGATCCGTATGTTCGTGCGAAACAAAAATAGCCTTGACGGATTGGATGGAGAGCCCCAGGCGCTTCATCCTTTTTTCCGTCTCCCGGCAGGAAAGACCGGCATCCACCAGGATAGCCTCCCTGTCATTGCCGATATAATAACAGTTGCCGTTGCTGCCGGAATTAAGCGATGTGATGAACAGGGACATACACTGCAAAGGAACGGGATTTTGCCCAATTCCCCCGGAGAACCCTTCTAAAAATCCACTCCCATCGACACATTCATCACCGGCTTCCCGCCAAAGAAAGTATTCATCTGCCATCCGGCATCGAAGCGGAGGAAATAGCCCAACAAAGTGCTGCGGGCGCCGAATCCATATCCGCCGGCAAATGGACCGATACCCCCTGCCTTAATATTGACCGTCACAGGACCGGGATTGGTGGGGTCATTGGGTCCGCCAAAACTCTGCTCAGGCCGGGAAAGACCGCCATAGTTACCGTTCCACGCCGATCCCAGGTCAAAGAACTGGATCACCTGGAAATTGCGGAGGAAGGCATTGTTGATCGGCTTATTGAATAAAGTGGTAAAGACCGGCAGCCTGAGTTCGCTGTTGATGATAATATTGTTGTTGCCATTGCTGACATTCTGGTTGAAGCCGCGCAGGTTTACCGCGAGGGACTGGAAAGCATAGCTGGCGTCATTAGCCGGCTGAGGAGAATTGTTCGCCTTGGGGAACAGCCATCCGTCGGTACCACCCAGGTAGTAGACTACTTTATGGTTACCCCAGGAGAAATCACCCGACGCCCGCAGGGCCCAGATAAAATTGCGGTAAATGGGATAGTAGTTCCGCAGGTCAAACCCGAAATTGTACATATACTTGCCTTCTCCCGTACCCGCCGTCGTATTCAGCTGGGTATTCCAATCGATATAAACTTTGCCGCGGAATCCGTTCCAGATGTTGGTGGCCTTCATGATCGCATTGTCATAGACATATTCCAGGTGTACCAGGCCATAGGTTTGTTTGTTCTGCGGTTTTGCCGTCAGGGTGACGGAGTCCACCAGCGGGGAGATACCGTCCGGCCGGACGACTACCTTATCCGTGCGAAGGCCCACGGACAACCGAAGGCTCTTCACCTTGTCAAAGGGATATTTGATGATGGCTTGCCAGAGATTGGTATATGACTTGGCATCAAACCCACCACTGTATCCTCCTGCCGCTTCGGTCAGCGTGGAATCCTGGTAGGTACCCACTTCGGTCTCCCGGTAATAGACCAGGGAGTAGTCGAACAGTCTTTTGAGATAATCCACCCGGGCAAACCATTCGCCGCTGCCGTCAAAAAAGGAAGAGTTGCCCGGCGTAAAGGAAGAATTGCCCTGTGGCACGACGGAGGTAGCGCTGGACCCCCCGCCAAAGAAAGGCAGCCGCATGGCGCCGGTAAAACGAATATCTTCAAAGAGATCGAATATGCTGGCCTTTAGCATACCGCTGAAAGCTTCCGCGCCACTCATATTGATGGGCAGAGAGCCGGTGAATGGCTGGTAGCGGCTGATGAGGACGTCATTGTTGAAGCCGGCGGAGAAATTATCCACAGAGAACTTCAGCTTATAATCAAATAACTTGGCTTTCTTCAGGACGGGCTCTTCCCTGGGCTCCGGGCGGGTGGCAAAGGGATTGGCGGTTACGGCGGCGGCAGGGCGGCGGTTGTTCGCCTGGGAAGTGTCCTTCCGGTCACGGTTGAATTCGCTTTCAAAAAAGTCGGCGGCGGGTTTACGGGCGCTGTCCGTCCGGGGCTTTTGCACCTGGGGAAGGGCTCCGGCCGTCACTACCATGTTCTCGGAGACGGTCTTCTTCCGGTAGTCCGTCATCCGGGCATTGATATTACGTTTTTTCAGGGCGGCATCGTCCACTTTCAGCTTGTACAGGAACTTCAGGTCGCCCTCCTGCCTTACCTCGCTCACCTGGCCGACATCGCCGGCGCTCTTGGTTTCAGTCAGGCTGCTCTCATAATTGGTGATAGGAAAGATATACGAAGAGTCATTGGTGAGGGAAAAAGAATAGACGGTATCCGGCTCTGTCTTGTGCTGCGCCCTGAGGGCAGAGTCCAGGTCTTTGGGGTCCGGATTGTGGAGGAGTTCATCCCCTATCTTATAGACGGTGTCGATCCCCGCCCGTTTGGTAGTAAAAAAGCCCGCATACCGGTTGGCAATCCCGTTCTCATCACTGATAAAGGTGAAGTGGTTATTATTATACTGGGTGGGATAACGGGCATTGCCATATTTCAGAAAGGTCAGCTGGGAGATCTGTTTGGCCTCGGTGTCATTCCAGTTGTCAACCAGAAAGATATTATAGTGATAATTGGAGGGCAATACGGTATCCCCTGTTTTGGCCCGGCCGGAAGGACGGTTCGAGGAATAAATAATACCGGTCTTATTCGGGAAGGCGACAAAAGATGCGTCCAGCTCGTCATAGACGTCATTGGTGATCTGTTTGTACGACTGGTCGTCGATTTTATAGACATAGATATCCATTTGCCCTTTCCGGGAGGCGCTCAGCAGCAGG
>DATJJD010000106.1:0-9331 GCA_035492545.1 Puia sp. | reverse complement strand
GACACGGTCTGGCTGGAATGTACCAGCCAGACGGAGTCGCCTGATTACATGGGTAGCTTCACAGGCGGTCGGAAAGGCATCCTCATCGATGAAGATGGGGGACATGTCGTAAGGACTCCTTCCTATTCCTCCCGGGACAATACCCGCTGCCGGTCCGTGACTGCGGCCATCGACGGAGAAGGCAATCTGGACGCAGAGGTAAATACACGTTATTCGGGCCTCCGCCAGGAACTTCCCCATGGACTGATGCACGAGATCTCTAATGATGAGCGGGAGAAATATCTTAACGGACTTTTCCACCTGCCAACCTATAAAGTGGATAAAAGCCACTATGAAGAGGAAAGAGGGACCATCCCCGTGGTAAAAGAATATCTGCATGTACTCTCGCCCGGTTATGCCAACGTTACCGGGAAAAGATTATTCGTTGTTCCGGACCTGTTTGATAAGAGCAACCTTCGCCTGCCGGCGGATTCTGTCCGTAAATATGATTTTATTGTGAAGGAAGCCTTTACCGATATCGACAGCATCACGATAAAGATACCTGCCGGCTACCGGCCGGAAGCAATCCCGGCTGACATTTCCATTGACTGCAAATTCGGTAAATATGCCGCTTCTGTAAAAGTCAACGATGATAAGGTCATCTACCTTCGCCGGCGGGAAGAATCGATCCATCGTTTTCCCGCGTCGGATTATGCCGACCTGGTAAAGTTTTACGAGCAGTTATATAAGGCGGATCACACCCGCATCGTCCTGGTAAAAAATTAGCGCAGGCCCGGCCGGCCGTTACTGACATCCCCCGATGGCCTCGTCGATCAGATTCTTCATGCTGAAGAACAGCGCCTTCTTTGGCTCTTCCTCCGGCTTCTCCACGATGAGGATCGCCGCATACTTCCGGCATTGATCGATGATGGGCGCCGTCATGAGCAAACTGGGACAGATCAGGGCAGGGGCGCCACCGCCCGACTCCCCTTCCAGGATAAAATTTCCCAGCCCAAAGGCAAAATGGCTGCCCTGCAACGTCTTGGGAACCGACCTGACCGGCAGACCGCCGAACTGCGCCTTCTCCATTTCTTCCACAGCTTTTTCACTAAGGACCCGCTTGCCTTCGTACATGCCTTTATCCATCAACATAGTGAGGAAATTGATATAGTCATTGGCGGTAGACCGGGCGCCGCCGGCAGCATTCGTAGCACCACCTTCCTGGTTGGTAAAGCTGGTGCCTTTCATTTTACAGGGACGTATGATCCTCTCCATCATCAGCCGGTCAAAGCTCTTTTTAGAAATAACTTCCAGCACCCGGGCGGCAATATTGGGGCCCAGGTTGCTGTAGAAAAACTCCGTACCGGGGTTGGTGCCGATACCTTTTTTCGACGCATAGGTGTTAACCTCATCTTCCAGCGAACCGGACTTGTTTCGCAGGACCCTTGTCCCATCATCCCCCTCCGTCTTGATACCGGTGGTATGGGTGAGACAATTGCGAATCGTTATATACCCCTTCATATACTTCCCGAACAGTGGGATGTATTGAGTCACTTTATCATCCAGGGACAGCTTCCCTTCATCTACAAAAGTCATCACCAGGGCGGCGGTCATCCAGTTGCCGGCCGCCGCGATGGGTGCCTGGGTCTTTCCCGTAAAATCCGGGCCGCCATGTTTCTCGTAAACCAGCTTCCCATCCTTCCAGACAAGAGCTACGAAGTTGTTCCCCAGCGCCTTCTGGTTTTGCTTCAATAGCTGGTCCACAGCCTCGAAATGGTAAGGAGAAGGCTCCGGGACGGCGGGTTTTTTCTGGGAAAAGACAGGGCGACATATTAGCAGGACAATTAATAATGAACTGAAATGCAGACAGGTTGTTTTAACTTTATATGACATAGTTGCGGGCTTTCTGTTTTGGATTGGATTTTGTCCAATGTGGGTACAATATAATTTAAAAGGAAAAACTCCAAACATATGAATTTGAATAATTTCACCATAAAAGCACAAGAGGCGGTCGCCCGGGCCCAACAGCTGGCGTTTGACCATTCAAATCCCTCTATTGATACGGAACACCTCCTCAAAGCGTTGCTAACCGAAGAAGATTCCCTGGTAGAATTCCTGCTGAAAAAGAATAATGTTAACGTGAATTTCGTAGAGACCAGGCTGGATGAAAGCATAAAGAAATTACCAAAGATCAGCAGCGGAGAACCAGCTCAATCCCTTAGCCGGGACCTCAACAATATCCTGCTGCGGGTGAACTCCGATCTCAAACAGTTCGGAGATGAATTCGTGAGTGTCGAACATCTGCTGCTGGGCCTTATAAAGGGAAACGATAATACGTCCAAGCTGCTGAAAGACGCAGGGCTTACGGAGAAAGGACTGGTAACGGCCATCAGGGAACTGCGAAAAGGCGACACGGTCTCCTCGCAGACCCAGGAGACCACCTTTAACGCCCTGAACAAATATGCAAAAAACCTGAATGAGCTGGCGCGGCAGGGCAAGCTCGATCCCGTCATTGGTCGTGATGAAGAGATCCGCAGGACCTTGCATATCCTTTCCCGTCGTAGCAAGAACAACCCCATTCTGGTTGGCGAGCCGGGTGTCGGTAAAACGGCTATCGCTGAAGGACTGGCGCATCGCATCGTCAACGGAGATGTACCGGAGAACCTGAGATCGAAAATAATCTATGCCCTGGACATGGGCCAGCTTATCGCCGGCGCAAAATACAAAGGGGAATTCGAAGAGCGCCTGAAGAGTGTCGTAAAAGAAGTGTCCGGCAGTGATGGCCAGATCATCCTGTTCATCGATGAGATCCATACCCTCGTGGGCGCCGGCGGCGGAGAAGGGGCCATGGACGCCGCCAACATCCTGAAGCCTGCCCTGGCCAGGGGAGAGCTGAGGGCCATCGGTGCTACTACCCTGAATGAATACCAGAAATTCTTTGAAAAAGATAAGGCGCTGGAAAGGCGCTTCCAAAAGGTGCTGATAGACGAACCCAATATAGAAGACGCCATCTCTATTTTGCGGGGACTGAAAGACCGTTATGAAACCCATCACCATGTGCGGATAAAAGACGAAGCGATCATAGCAGCGGTAGAATTGTCCCACCGATATATCACCGACCGGTTTTTGCCGGATAAGGCAATCGACCTGATCGACGAGAGTGCGGCCAAACTCCGCCTGGAGATGAATTCCATGCCCGAAGAGCTGGACAAACTGGAAAGAAGTATAAGACAGCTGGAAATCGAACGCGAAGCGATCAAAAGAGAAAAGGATGAAGAGAAGCTAAGGGAGCTCAGCGCCGAGATCGGCAACCTCAGTGTGGAAAGAGATACCCTGAAAGCCAAATGGAAACAGGAAAAAGAGATCGTGGAGAAATTACAGAACGCCAAGGCAGAGGTCGAAAACCTCAAACAGGCCGCTGAAAAGGCGGAAAGGGAAGGGGACTATGGAAAGGTGGCCGAGATACGCTATGGGAAGATGAAGGAACAGGAACAGATCATCCGCACTTATTCGGACCAGTTAGCCGCTATCAGCGCCCACTCCCGTCTTATGAAGGAGGAAGTGGACGCAGAGGACATCGCCGAGGCAGTGGCCAAGACGACAGGTATACCCGTCTCCAAGATGCTGCAGAGTGAAAGAGAGAAATTACTGAACCTGGAAGACGAGCTGCATAAAAGAGTGGTAGGCCAGGAAGAGGCGATCACGGCGGTGGCCGATGCCATCCGCAGAAGCCGGGCAGGTTTGCAGGACCCCAGACGCCCTATCGGATCCTTTATCTTTCTGGGCACGACCGGCGTGGGTAAGACCGAACTGGCCAAGGCCCTGGCCGGGTATCTGTTCGACGACGAAGGCATGATGACCCGTATCGACATGAGCGAATACCAGGAGAAACATACGGTGAGCCGCCTGGTGGGCGCCCCTCCCGGTTATGTAGGATATGACGAGGGAGGACAACTGACGGAGGCCGTTCGCAGAAAACCCTACAGCGTGATTTTGCTGGATGAAATTGAAAAAGCGCATCCCGATGTTTTTAATGTATTATTGCAGGTATTGGATGACGGGCGCCTGACCGATAACAAGGGAAGAGTGGTGAATTTCAAGAATACCATCATCATTATGACCAGTAACATGGGCAGCCAGATCATCCAGGCGAATTTTGAGGACGTAACGGAAAAGAACCGGGACGAGGTGATGGAAACGACGCGCAGGGAGGTTACCGACCTGCTGAGACAGACCATCCGCCCCGAATTCCTTAACCGGATCGATGAGATCATCCTCTTCCAGCCGCTGTTGAAGAGCGAGATCAAGGGTATTATAAAGATACAACTGGACAATCTGAAGCAATTAGTGGGTAAAAATGGCATCGATCTCCGGTTCAGTGATTATGCGCTGGATTACCTGGCGGAAAATGGATTCGATCCCCAATACGGAGCCCGGCCCTTGAAGCGCCTGATCCAAAAGGAGATTGTTAATCAGTTGAGTAAGAGGATCTTAGCAGGAGATATCGACAAGTCGGTCCCCGTGCTGGTAGATGTCTTTGACGGGGTGGTGGTTTTCAGGAATGAGACCCCCCATGAAGCCCCCCAGCTTGAAAAAACAGGGGACAAAAGGAAATAAAATCGACGAATTCACGTATTAAGTCTCCACAGGAGACTCGGCCGAAGGCCCATCATTAGACGTTTGCCGGAATGTGTTATCTTTAAAACACACATTTCTGGCAAAATAGCTAAACCAAATGAAAAGGATTTTGTTAAATAGAAGATTATATGGCAATGAAAGCAAAAGAAACGATCGAGATCATCCCCAGCAAAGACATTTTCGTGGGTGATCAGAAAGCTCCGGTGACGCTGACAGAATTTGGTGATTATGAAAGCGAGGCCTGTGCGAAAGTCAACGAGGTCGTCGATAAATTACTGAAGGAGTTCGATGGCAAGATGCGGTTCAATTTCCGTCATTTTCCCCTCACAAAGATCCATCAGCAATCCCAGAAAGCGGCAGAAGCTTCCCTGGGCGCTGCTCAGGAAGGAGAGGGGAAGTTCTGGGCCATGCATAACATGCTCTTTGCCCATCGCCGCCGTCTGGGGGCGATCAGCCTTCGGGAATATGCCAAAGAAGTAGGAGTGGTGAATAAGAAATTCCTAGATGACCTGGTCAACTCCACCTATGGCTGGCAGGTACGCAGCGACCTCCTGGAGGGCCTGGATAAGGGAGTTCGGGATGTCCCCGCCTTTTTTATCAATGGCGAATTGTTCACGGGCAAGCCCACCTATGACAACCTGAGTAAAGGCATAGAAGCTGCCCTGAAACAAAAGAAGAAGAAACCCGTCGTCAAAGAAAAAGCTTAAAAATAAAAAAAGGCCCCTCGTTAGAGGGGCTTTTTTTATTTTTGCGCACGGGTATCCCACCTACGCTCAGCCATACAATGCAACAGTTCACCACGACGATATTACAATTTGCCGAACAGGGCGAAAAGACAGGATGGACCTATATCCGCATTCCCGCGGCCATCGCTCAGAAGCTCAAACCGGGCAACAAAAAATCCTTCCGCGTAAAAGGCAAACTGGATGACCATCCGATTAAGAAAGTAGCCCTGCTGCCCATGGGCGAAGGCGACTTTATCATGCCCCTCAACGCCACCGTTCGTAAGGCCATCCGGAAGATAAAGGGAGCAAAACTAAAAGTCACGCTGGAAGTGGATAATGCTACGATCCGGCCTCCCGCTGACCTCCTGGAATGCCTGGCCGATGAACCCAAAGCCCTGGAATTCTTCAACAACATGCCCGGATCCCACCAGAAATATTTTGGCAATTGGATCAACAGCGCCAAGACAGTCGCCACCCGCGCCAAAAGGATCGCCCAGACCGTCAACGCCATGGCCAGGTCGAAGAATTTTGGGGAAATGATCCGGTCCCTGAAACAAGACCGCGAAGACCTCCTTGGCTAACCACTTTTTTCCATTTTGACACACCGCTTTTCATTTTGGGGTGGTTGAAAAAGGGTCCGCCCCATCCCAGCACGCCCATTTTTTCTTCCACAACCCTTTATGGAAGCTACTATCCTCAACGGTCACTTCTTTTTTTTCATATAGGTATATTTATTGTGTATTAGGCACACCTATGGACCTAAGCCATTCAAAAAAGATAACTACCGCCGGCCTGCTCATTACATTAGGAATTATTTTCGGGGACATCGGGACTTCTCCCCTCTACACTTTCCAGACCATCATGAATGAAGGAGGAAAAGTAACGGAAGAACTGGTATTAGGGGCCATCTCCTGCGTTTTCTGGACCCTGACCCTCCAAACAACGTTTAAATACGTCGTTATCACCCTGAGGGCCGACAACAAAGGGGAGG
The DNA here is from genome assembly GCA_035492545.1 of Puia sp. Classification (GTDB taxonomy): domain Bacteria; phylum Bacteroidota; class Bacteroidia; order Chitinophagales; family Chitinophagaceae; genus Puia. The sequence goes on along the minus strand of DATJJD010000106.1, from coordinate 2,998 downwards.
GGGGCGTCTTCTCTTTATACGCACTCGTGCGTCGCTATGGAAAGAAACTGGTGTACCCGGCTATCATCGGGGCCGGTACCCTTCTGGCAGATGGCATCATCACACCTCCCATCTCGGTGACCTCCGCCATCGAAGGCCTGGGCTCCGTAAAAGGCCTGGAGAATGTCATCGTCCCTGGTAATAACCTGGTGGTAGAGCTGGTCCTGGTTATTATCTTACTTCTCTTCGTATTCCAGCGATTCGGGACAAAAGTGGTGGGTGGCTCCTTCGGGCCCATCATGTTCATCTGGTTCTCGATGCTGGCCGTGCTGGGATTGAGCCAGATCGTCCATTATCCCCAGGTGCTGAAAGCCCTGAGCCCCCATTATGGACTGGAACTGCTGACCCTTCACCCCAAAGGCTTCTGGTTGTTGGGCGCCGTCTTCCTCTGTACGACCGGGGCAGAGGCATTGTACTCCGACCTGGGACATTGCGGAAGGAAGAATATCCAGGCTACCTGGATCTTTGTAAAGACAACCCTGGTCCTGAATTACCTGGGACAAGGGGCCTGGGTGCTCCTGCAGCATAAGAGCAACCTGGGTGGCGTAAACCCTTTTTTCGCCATCGTACCGCATTGGTTCCTGGTGCCCAGTGTTTTTATCGCCATGGCCGCTTCCATTATTGCCAGCCAGGCCCTGATCAGCGGTAGCTTCACCCTGATCAACGAAGCGATCAGCCTCAACTTCTGGCCCAAGGTGACAGTAAAATTCCCAACCGATATCAGGGGACAGATCTATATTCCCAGCATCAACTGGATCCTTTGTACCGGCTGTTTTCTCGTGGTGCTGTACTTCAAAACTTCCGAGAGTATGACGGCAGCCTATGGATTCTCCATCACCATCGCCATGCTGATGACGACCATCCTGATGTATTATTTCCTCCGCTATGTAAAACATCTTTCCGTTTGGTGGGTAGTCCCCATCCTCGTCATCTTCGTTAGCGTGGAGACCTCTTTTTTTATAGCCAACGCTGTCAAGATCGTCAAACGGCTCTTCTTCCTCGTCTTCGAAGTAGGCCTGATCTTCACGATGTATATATGGTATCATGCCCGTAAAATCAACAACCGCTTCCTCAACTTTATCGATCTCAACGAACATATTCCCTTGCTCGAAAGCCTCAGCAGGGATGAATCCATTCCCCGGTTCTCCTCGCATCTGATCTACCTTACCAAGGCCAACCGGCCCACGCAGATAGAGCAGAAAGTACTCTACTCCATTTTTAGTCACAACCCGAAAAGAGCGGATGTCTACTGGTTTGTCCATATCGAAAGAACGGACGAGCCCTATACGATGGAGTACGGAGTGGAAGAATTAAGCGACAAGGTGATTCGGGTGGAGTTTCGTCTGGGCTTCCGCGTGCAGCAAAAAATGAGCCTGATGTTCCGCAAGGTCGTTATGGAAATGGTATGCAACCGGGGACTGGATGTCGCCAGCCGTTATCCGTCTTTAAAGAAACACAATATTGCGGAGGATTTCCGGTTTGTCATCCTGGAAAAATTCCTCTCTTATGACAATGAGTTCACCGTCGGAGAGGGTTTTATTCTCAACACCTATTTCAGCATGAAGAAACTGGCCCTGTCGGAAGAAAAAGCGTTTGGGCTGGACTCCAACGAGACCGTGGTGGAGAAACTGCCCCTTGTGGTAGCGCCTGCCACCAGGATCAACCTGCAAAAGGTCTATTACCGGATACATCATTAACGGACACGCACCTCCGCGGTATTGTCCGTCTGGTAGACCGGCTGCTGCGTCGTGATCAGTTTTACATGGGTACAGTCGATACCCCGGGCCTGCGTCGCCACCAGGCCCTTCCCCGCCGAGATCACCAGGCTATCGAAGGCGATCCTGTTCACCGGCATCTGCGGCAACCCGGTGATAGAGATGGCCGTACGGGCCCCGTTACAATATACCCGGCTGATATGAAAGTCCCGGAACTCCGGCGTTTTATCAGAAGGGAGTGGCTTATTGACATCTTTTACAGAGCCGGCCGGCGCGTCTTCATAATGCGTATCGAAGAGGACCGCCTCGTTCACGATGTCCCGCATAAAAATATCCCGGATATAAATATTATCCACCAACCCACCCCGGCCCATATTACTCTTAAAGCGAAGCCCCACATCCGTACCGATGAAATTGCAGTCACTGACGGCGATATTATGGACGCCCCCATCGGTATTGCTGCCGATGACAAAACCTCCATGGGCATGATAGACCGTGCAACCGGCTATCAGCACATTCTCCAGAGCCGCCGCCCCGGGCTCATCAGATCCCTTGCCCTTCCACGGTCCGCCGCTGGACTTCATACAAATGCCGTCGTCTCCCGCACTGACGGTACACTTGTACACGACGACATTCCTGCAGGCGCTGATGTCGATGCCATCCCCATTCTGTGCCCACCATTCATTAAAGATGGTGACATGGCTCATGACAAGGTCCGTACAATGACTGGGATAGAAAACAAATTTGGGGGAATTGCGGAAAGTTACCCCCTCCACCCGTATACGCCGGCAGTTCGTCAGCGACAGCAGCACAGGGCGTAAATAATCCCGGCTGTTTTTTTCATCCATAGCCTCCCGGCTGGGCCACCATATCGTCTCTTCTTTATTCAACACTCCTCCGGAGGCGATGAGGCCCTTCCATTGCGCAGCCGTAGTCTTTTCTTTCTTGACAGGCCTCCAGGAATCTCCCCCTCCATCGAAAATCCCTTCCCCGGTGATGGCAAGATCCTCCAGGTCCTGCCCGTAGAGGGGAGGAGTGGTGGCATGCTGCATCATCGGATATTGGGTATGGTCGCGGGTAAAGAGGATCATAGCTCCCTGTTCCAGGTGAAAGTCGATATGGCTCTGAAGCCGGATAGGCCCCGTGAGCCAGGAACCGGCTGGTACAACCACTTTTCCCCCTCCGGCGGCAACGCAGACCTGTATGGCTTTTTCAAACGCCGCCGTGTTCAGGGTCTGGCCATC
>DATJJD010000105.1:0-35589 GCA_035492545.1 Puia sp. | reverse complement strand
TACTTATGATCTATAAGAGGCAGTATTTATTTTTTCTGAACATTTCTCTTTTCAAAAGGATAGGGGTCATATCTTATTCCATCTACCTGATCCATGAAGTCATCGGCACCTTGCTGATCAATAAATATGGAGCGTATCTCGGCCGCTGGGCTCCCCTTTCCCTGGTCATAACGATGGTGCTGATTATCATTTTCGCCGAGGGAAGCTACCGGTTTTACGAGAAGAGAACAAGCCGCTGGCTGAAGAAAAGTTTATTCAAACCCCCTGTTATTTCAGCAGCTCCCTGAAATTGCTGCTGAATATCTTCACCGCGATGGCCAGTAGGATGACCCCAAAAAATTTGCGGATGGCGATCATACCGGCCGGCCCCAGGATTTTTTCAATCCTATCTAAAGATTTAAGGACGATAAAGATGATCAACAGGTTGATCAGAATAGCCAGCAGGACCGTGGTCGTCTCAAAATTCGCTTTCAGGGACATGATGGTGGTAAGGGTACCTGACCCGGCTATCAGGGGAAAAGCAATTGGCACCAGCACACTGGCTTTCGCATCCGGCTCGCTTTTGAAAAACTCTACTCCCAGCACCATTTCCAATCCTAAAATAAAGATGACGATGGAACCTCCCACAGCAAAACTGCGTTTGTCGACGCCCAATATCTGCAGTAGCCTCTCCCCGGCATAGAGGAATAGTATCATCAACGCTCCGGAGATTAGTGTCGCCTTGCCCTCATGCAACCCGCCCAGCTTTTGTTTCAACGCATGCAGCAAGGGGATGCTGCCGATGATATCGATCACGGCAAATAAAGTGAAGGTCACCGTAAGCAATTGATTCAGGTCCAGGTCCGGCTTCATTTGCTAAACTTTTGGCAAAGGTAAGTCTAAAAGACGGTGGAAGCGGTACCCGTACGCATTAGTAAAAGCTCTTAGGTTTGTGCTGCTCCTTCTCCTGCGGCGGGAGGTTGGAAAGGATCTCGTATTGTAATGGGCCCTCCTCCCCGAAGAGACGGATGACACATCCGTAGTGCAGGGCAAACACTTTAAAGCTATCGATCAGCGGCGTATCCGTGATATAGGAAAGGATGCTGCGTATAACCCCGCCATGGGCGACAATGGCCAGGGGGCCGGCATTCTCCGGCACCTGTCCGGTAACATTAGTCGAGCCCTTCTCCGGGGGCAATCCTGCAACCGCGGATTGGCCGGCCTGCACCGTGGACCCGCCCCTGATCGCCTCATAACAGCGGGTCACCCGTTGATGGAGGTCCAGGTAACTTTCTCCCCCCGGAATACGGATCTGCACAAAATCTTTCATCCAGGGATCTACTTCTTCTTTCGGCAGCTCGTCCCAACCTTTCATCTCCCATTGGCCGCAATGGATCTCCATCAATTCATTATGGAGGGCAATAGGAAACCCCGGGAACAAGTGGCTGGCCAGGCGGTGGCATCGCTGCAGGGGACTGCTGTGAACAGCTACGATTCCCTCCGGCAAATGCTGCCGGATGATAGCGGCCTCTTCATTAAAACTCTCCGTGATATCCAGGTCTGTTTGTCCATAGCAGATCCCTTTGGCCACGGCCGGAGTCGTATGACGTATTAAATAGATCTCTTTCATATAAGACGACGAAGGCGTTTTGTCTGCAGGACCGACATCATGCGTACCTCCAGATGATGATAAATGTCAGGTAAAGGACGATCTCTGTCACCTGCTGAATGGCGCCCAGACAATCACCTGTATAACCCCCGATCCATTTTTTAAAATACCGGGACAATTCATAGGTCGTATATACTGCGGGGATGGCTGCCAGCAAAAAAAGCCAGGGCAAAAAGATAAAAGGGACAAATGCCAGCAGAATGGCCAGCGCCATCTCCCCGAAGGTTAATTTACGGCTGGTAACGGGCTTGGACTTGCTGTGGTCGGGGTCTGTTACATTCTCCCCCCACTGAATGACAAACACCGGCATCAGCCTGCTGAGGCTATGCGCCCCGATCATACATGCGATGAAATAACGGTAATTATAAAAGATCAGCGAAGTGGGATGGTCCAGTTCGGGGGTGAACGAAGGAAGTTGTTTCAACAACAGGAATTTGCTGCCCAATATTCCCAGCAGCCCGATAGCGCCGAAGGCGCCGATCCGGCTGTCTTTCATAATCAGCAGGATTTTTTCTTTAGTCCATCCACCGCCGAATCCATCGCATACGTCTGCAAAACCGTCTTCATGAAAAGCCCCGGTGACCAGCAGCCCGGCGATGATGGAAGCGATGATGCCAATATCCTCCGCGATAAATTTAGAAAAGACGAGGAATACCAGTGAACTGATACCGCCGACGATCCATCCTATTACGGGAAAATATTTGGGAGATTTTTGCAGGTATACAGGACTATGATCGGTAGTAGCGGGGACACGGATCCTGGTAAAATACATGATCGCCGTTAAGAAGATCCTCCACTCTTTTTTCATAGTGCATAGTTAATAAAATTAAAGCTATTCTCCGCTCTGACTAACGCCTGCCGACTCAAAAGACGCCATCTCCTGTAGAAAATGGATAGCCGATTGAACAAGGGGATAAGCCATGGCGGCGCCGGTACCTTCTCCTAAGCGCATGCCAAGGTTTAGCAGCGGCCGGGCACCCAGGTATTGCAACATTTTTTCATGCCCCTGCTCTCCGCTGGTATGGGAAAAGATACAATAGTTCTGCACGGATGGGGTAAACAGTCGGGCAAGCAGCAAGGCCGCCGTCGTAATAAAACCATCTACCAGGATGATCATCTTCAATTCCGCGGCTTTCAGGTAAGCCGCCGTCATCATGGCAATCTCAAACCCGCCGACATGCTGAAGGATTGTCAGGGGGCCGGGCGTGGCGGCCATAACGGGAAAATGATTCCGGGACACATCCCGGAGGGCTGCTGTTTTCTTCTCCAACTGCTCGTCATTCACGCCGGTGCCCCTGCCGGCACATTCTTCTACCGGGATGTCCATGATGAAGCTCATGATCAGGGAGGCTGCGGAGGTATTGCCAATACCCATTTCTCCAAACCCGATACAATTACATCCTTCCCGGAAAAGATCCTCTACAATCTTTTCTCCCGCCGCCATTGCCTGCAAGACTTCGTCCCGCCGCATGGCGTCTCCTTCCAGGTAATTCCGGGTACCATACCCGATCTTGGCCCGGATCAGTCTTTTAGCGGGGATATCCGCGGGGAAATCAAAATTTACGCCGGCATCCACTACGGTGAGCCCGATATTGTGCTGGCGGCAAAACACATTGATGGCTGCGCCCCCGGCAATAAAATTCAGCACCATTTGCGCCGTGACTGCCTGAGGATAGGGGTTCACCAGCCCTGTCGCCGCAATGCCATGGTCTCCGGCAAAAACGACAATATGGGGTTGACTGATCCGTGGTTGGACGGACCCCTGGATCATACCCAGCTGCAATGCCACTTCTTCCAGTCGCCCCAGGGCTCCTAAGGGTTTGGTCTTAAAGTCGATCTTATGCTGCAGCTCTTTCTGCAGATCGGTATCCGTCATGGTTGACATACTTATTTTTTTATATTTTATCACGGTCTGGCAGCAGGTCGCAAAAATAAAACCCCTCGGACTGATATTCCCGGAAGACCACCTCTCCTTTTTGAAAAGGAATGGCCTTTTTAAACAAAGGTCCTTCAAAAACGAAGGAATGGTACTCCCCGTTCTCTCCACAGGGATCTACATTTTCCGGGAGGTCACGTACAAAAGAGGCATCGATCAGCCTTCCGCAAAATTGCTGGTCCAGGAACCGGCTGTTGACACATACGACAATAGCCTTAAATCCTTTCTCCAGGAATTCCTGCATCAGCTCCCGCGTGGACATTTTCCATAAAGGAAAGATACAGCGGATATCCTGGCGTTGTAATTTCTCTTCCCGGTATAACCGGAGGTCTTCGAGAAAAATATCCCCGAACAGGGCATGGGTACAACCCTGTCGTTTCAGGTCGGCGACTTTTGCCGCCGTTGCCTGCTCATATTCCTCCATGCCCGGCTGCTCGCTTAATTCAACGGTCTGCAGCGGGATGCCGATAGCGGCTGCCTGCGCCTCCAGCAGCTCCCTTCTCACGCCGTGCATGGATATGCGATTGTGAGCGGTATTGACATTGGTCAGCAAGGTCTCGACCCGGTAGTAGCCCTCTTCCAGGACCCGGTGCAGGCATAGCGAGGAGTCTTTCCCACCACTCCAATTCATAAAGGCGCTGTTCATAGGTCATTGCTTTTGACCGTCAAGGGTAATCCGCTGACCATGAGCAGCACCTTGTCCGCTTTCGCCGCGATATACTGATTGATCCATCCCTGCAGGTCCGTAAACTTCCTCCCGATCTCCGTCTCGGCATGGACCCCCATGCCGATCTCATTACTGATGATGATCAGCGTAGCATCCTGCCGGCATAATTCGTCTATTTCTTTCTTGCAGGCATCCAGGCAGGCATCGATATCATTTTTCAGGTCGACAAAAAAATTCGTGATCCACAGCGTAACACAGTCGATGACAGCCACCTTCCCCCGCAGATCGAGATGGCTGAGCTGTTTTTCTTCTTCTATAGACGACCAGCGTCCATCTCTTTCCTGCCTGTGACGGCGGATCCTGTCCTGGAAGTCACCGTCCCATTGCCGGGCCGTGGCCACATAAACAGGACTGGTGCTCCATTGAAGCGCCAGTTCCTGCGCATACCGGCTCTTGCCGCTGCGGGCGCCCCCGGTGATAAAAATGACCTTCCTTTTATTTCCCTCCATGTAGAAAAAATTTCTCTTTAAAAAATGCGGGGGCCTGCTTTAGCTCCATCAGGCAATTGCGGCAAAGACAGTCCTCATATCGCTGTTCCAGCAGGGCTTTTTCCTCCGGGGTTAGTTTGACCCCATAACACTGGCATTGTGTTATATGTTCCTGGAAAGGATTGCTGGAAAAGTGATCCTTCCCAGGAACACATATATTGTCTGTGAACTTCGGCCTGCGGACCTCGTCCACGACCGGGCTCCGCCCGGTTTGGCCCACCTTACACTCGAAGGCGGCGCGGCAGCGGGGGCAATATTTTTCTTCATGTTTACACATGCTGATAAGAGGATTCGGCAGCCAGCATATACTTATGCTGCAATCTTTCCGGTACCGTGAAAATTTCGGGATGGAAAAGGGCCGCCAGTAATTCGATCCCATCTGTCAGGGTGCCTGGACTGGGCTGGGTGAAGAGATCATAATCTGCTACAAATACAGCCCCGTTCTTTACCGCCTGCAACTGATGCCATTCCCCTTTGGCTCTGAGCAAATGTAATTCCTGCTGAGCCCGGCTGATGTGAAACCCACAGGGGGCTATCACCAGTACCTCGGGATTATACCGAACGATCTTTTCCCAGGGAGTGACAATGCTGTCCCCTCCGGGATTGGAGAGCATGTCTACCCCGCCGGCATTGGCGACCTGGAAGGGGATCCAATGCCCGCAATTATAAACAGGCTCTATCCATTCCATCACCATTACTCTCCGGAGGGGCGCCCTGTGTTTGCGTAAGGTATCTATCACCTGGTCGATCCTTTTTTGCAGCGAGGATAAATAATGATAGGCCACCTCCTCCCGACCTAAAGCCGTTGCTATGGTGATGGCCGTCTGAAATACCTCTACCAGGTTCCCCGGTGTCAGCGCCACCAGCGTCGGCTGCTTTTCCAGCTTCGCCACGGCGGCAGCCGTGCAGACCGTATCGATCTGGCAGACCTCACAGACGTCCTGGGTGAAAATGATGTCCGGTGCAATGGCTTGTAACAGATCGTCTTCCACATAATAGAGACTCTTACCCTGTGCCTTGGAGGCGGAAAATATTTTATCGATCTCGGTGCTGCTGTAGTTTTTCCCCTCCAGCATACAGCGAACGATGGCAGGCTTTTCCGCCGCCTCTGGCGGGCATTCGAAAGTGACGCCATACAACAGGTCCTGAAGACCCATATCATAGATCATTTTCGTGGCGGCAGGAAGAAAAGAACAGGCTTTCATATAATGGCTCTTTTAAATGAAGGAAGTACCGGTAAGTTAACTAAAATTCTATTGCAAGCCCTCCTGTGAACAGGGCCGGTATAGAATTATAGCCATAGATCGTAGTGAACTTCTTATTGGCAAAATTTTTTGCCTCTGCAAATAGCTTCAGCATCTTTGCCGGCTTGTATTCTGCATAGGCATTGAAGATGCAAAAGCTTTTCAACGTGACATCCGGCAACGCGTTGAAATTGGCGTCATAACCCCCGATATCAAATCGTTTGCTCTCGTAGTGACCGCCAACACTGACATAGAGGGATTTCAGCGGCTGAACGCCAACTGTCAGGTTAACGGTGTGCTCGGGCCTCCTGAGCGCATAACTATAGGTAGTATCGGCATAGGTGACGTGGCTTTGAGACTGGGCCTTGATCTTTAACCAGGTATAATTGGCGGTTACGGTTACGATCTTGCCCACCTTTACCTTATTTTCCCACTCGAGGCCATGGGCCCTTTCTTCATTATAATTGAAATACAGGTAGGTGAAATAATTGAAGTCGATGCCATCTTTGGTCTTCCGGTGAAAATAGGTCGCGCGGGAGTTGAGAATGGCATTACTGAATTGTACACCCCCTTCATAATTCACCGAAGTCTCCGGTTGGAGCGTGGGACTTCCGTAAGGTGAATATAGCTGGTACAGGGTAGGCGCTTTGAAACCACTGGCTACGCTGGCATAAACCTTCCAGTTGTTGTTGATCAGGAAAGAAGGGTTGAACGTATAGGTATAATTGCTGCCATAGCGGGAATGCGTATTCAGCCTTCCTCCCAACTCTACGTTGAGACCCGACTGACCGCTATAAGACAGGGAGCTGTACATGGAGGTCTGGCTGACGGAAGTATCTTTAAAAGACAGCGGATAGGTGCCCGAGAGGCCGGTTTCATTAAAGGATGCATACCGGTAATCGGCTCCATTCAACCAGGTAAATCCGTAGCCCAGGTTGGTGCTGGCAAAGATCTCCGCATATTGATTCTTGCCATAATAATTATCCTTATAATAACTCTGTACGGGCGAGCTGTCTTTTAACAGGTCCCGGACTGCCGTATTGTAAAGATAGTTGCCGTTAAGGGTGGTACCAGCCACTACATAGGTAAAACCACCGCCGGCCATAAAATTTTTATTGGCGTTGGTGTAGTTCCTTGCGTCCGAGAAAGCCCCGTTGTCAAGGTCGTTGGTATAATGGCTGTATTGGATAAAACCTCGTACCGTCAAGGGTTGTAAGGGATTCCAGGCGACATTGCCGGCGACTGCATCACTCCGGTAGCCATCATGGTCGAAGCTGCCTTTATGGGTGCTGTCATAGGCTGTGGAAAAACCGTCGGTATGAGCTTTGTTGTACCGTACATTGTAAACAAGGTGTTCGGCCACTTTTCCATACAATTGAGCGCTGCCGTTATACGTGCCATAATTGCCGCCGGAGAAGCTGGCCTTGCCATTAAAGGGTGTTTTGACATCGGGTTTGATGGTAATGATATTGATAACCCCCGCGATGGCATCCGAGCCGTACAAAGTGGACTGCGCCCCCTTGGATATCTCGATACGTTCGATCATGGAGGTGGGGATAAGATTGATGTCAAAGCCGTTGTCCGTTTGGGAAGGATCCCCGACGGGTACGCCGTCGATGGTCACGAGGGTCCTGCCAGACCCCGCCCCCCGGATAAAGATGCCCTGGTTAGTGCCGGTGCTGTTCAGGGAACCGGCGACGGTGATGCCTGCCTGCTCGTTTAATAACAGCCCCAATGTTTTCCCGGGATTTTTGGCCAGTTCATCGTGGTTGATGACAAGGACAACTTTTCCGGTCTGGCTTTCTTTCACCGGATAACGGGTAGCGGTCACCACGACCTGGTCCAGTTGCCGGAATGTACTGTCATTTTTTGTCTGCGCGGATACGATGCTGCTGCCGCCGGCTGCCAGCATCAAAAAGAAGAAATGTTTGCTGCTCATTACAGTTAAGGGTTGTTTTCTTTCCTTTGGAAAGAAAGAGTTAATGGAATGAGCCTTCGGAAAACAAATAAAGTTGAAATATAAACTGCCTTTGAAAGAGGACACTTTACACTCCATGCTTTTCACCCGAAAGCTGTGAATGATAAAAGGATCCTGGCAGGTCTTCTGGCTTGTACCTGACGGCGGCTTACCTTCCCATCCTCTTTGGAAGGACAGTGGTTTGAAGTATTGCCGGGTCATTTTCCCTCCCCCTTAGAGGCGGGGCAGGAGGCACTTACAGCTACGGGGATAGCGTCGGATTTACACCGACTTCCCTTTTAATGGCGCAACATGCGCCAACCAAAATCTGTGCGAAGATAGAACACTATTTAAATCTTTTATAAAGAAATAGCTTCCACTTCTCCTCTGCTACTCCCGCCTTGTCCATCTCGGCCCTGGCTAAGGTGAAGAACAGGTCCGAAAGCCGGTTGATATAGGCCGGAATAGCCGTATGGACCGTATCCGTCTTCATGAGGGATACCAGCCTCCGTTCGCCCCTGCGCATCTGGGTGCGTACCATATGACATAACGCAGAGACTTCATTACCCCCCGGCAGCAGAAAATAGTCGGAAGGGCTGGTCATGGCTGCTTCCAGCTCATCAATCCAGGCTTCGCAAAAGGCGGCGCCATCTTCCGGCATAGGATTGGTATTTATCTTTTTGGTATCGGAAGGCCGCGCCAGATGGGACATCATATCCATCATGTCCTTTTGGATCCGGTGTAGCTTAGGTTGCCATTCATGTTCGGCGCTTAACTTTACCCGCAACAGGCCTATCGTGGAGTTGACCTCATCCAGCGCGCCCAGGCATTCCACCCGTATATCATCTTTAGGAACACGGCTCCCGCCAAACAACCCTGTAGAGCCACTGTCGCCTTTCTTTGTATAGATCTTCATATTGATAGCTTTAAAGTGATTTCAATGCCTGTAACAGGCCCGCAATGGTGTCATACTCCTGCTGTTGGCCGGGGTGTTGCAGCAGCCAGCGGATCCTTCCGTCTTCTTCTACCACCCGGACGGAAGGTGTTTCTGTGGCTTTATCAATGACAAAGCCCTGGCGCTGAAGGGCCCGTTTTGTCCAGAAAGCGGGCGCCCCTTCGCCGGTAAGCCCGATCTTTTTTGAATGGCCCTCATACATATTAAAGGCGCCGGTCGTCTTATCAAAAAAAATACCTTCCTTGTCAAAGACAGCTTCAAAAGTGCCGTTTAATACCAGGTCTTCCGGCGTCCCGCTGCTCAGCCGTCCTCCTGTCTGTAGCAACCATACCTGGTCTGCAACCTGTAATGCCAGGTCCAGCTCATGGGTGGAAACCAGGATGCCTTTGTTGGTTTGTCGGGCCAGCTGATGAAGCAGCCGCATCAATTGTATACGGCTGGGAAGGTCCAGGTGAGCCGTGGGCTCATCCAGCATCATCAGGGGAGTGTCCTGCGCCAGGGCGCGGGCCAGCATCACTTTCTGGTTCTCTCCGTCACTCAGCGTGGACACTTTCCTGTCCAAAAGGCTCTCTACCTGTGCCGCTTCAATAGCCTGGTTGATAACGACCCTGTCCTCCTCGCCTAAGACGCCCAGCCAGTTGGAATAGGGATACCTGCCTAACGCAACCAGAGAATAAGCGGTCAGGTTGCTGTTCCGGACAGGATCTGTCAATACCAGGCTTATCTTTTGAGCAAGTTGGGCCGGCTTTAATTTATGAATATCGGTCCCGGCTATTTTAATAGTTCCTTCCAGGAGAGGCTGGAGGCCGGCCAGCGTCCTTAACAAGGTGGATTTCCCCGATCCGTTGGGGCCGAGCAGACAGATCAGCTGCCCCGCATGGATGTCCACTGCCAAAGGGCCGGCGATAGGAAGCTTCTTTGCGCCGGATACATATCCCGCCGCCAGGTTCATGGTTTGTAATAAGGGAAGTTGGTTGTTCATCAGGCTCCTCTCATATTATTTCTGCGGAGGATGATCCAGATAACAGCCGGAGCACCTACCAGCGCGGTGATTATATTGATCGGCAAGACCGTCTGGCTGCCGGGTAATTGAGCAATGATATCGCATAACAGCATCAGGACAGTGCCGATAAGACAACAGCCCGGGATGAGTATACGGTGACTGGAAGTATTAAAAAGCGAGCGGGCCATATGGGGAACGGCGATGCCGATAAATCCGATAGGCCCGCAAAAAGCTGTAATGCTGCCTGCCAGCAGGCTCGTGCTGCAGATGATGATGACCCTTGCCCTTTGCGCCGTCAAACCCATGCTGCGCGCATAGTTCTCTCCCAGCAGGAGGGCGTCGAGTAATTTGGAAGAAAGAAAGGAAATGATCAACCCGCCGGCAACGGCCAGTTCGAGCATATACAGTTGACTACCGGTGACACCGCCTAAAGAACCGAAGGTCCATAAGAGATAATCTTTTATCAATTCAGGGGAACTGAAATACTGCCATATGCTGATGATGGAGAGCGTTATCGTCCCGATCATGATCCCGACGATGAGCATCCTCACATTGTCTGAGAAATTACCGGAGATGAAGAGTACCAGCAGCATGATGCCGGCCGCCCCCATACAGGCTGCCCCTGTGATCAGCCAGCTACCTGAGATCCCCAGTTCCCGGATCGCATCCAGGGTGGTGATGCTGCCTCCGGCCAGCATGATCATGGCCACACCCAGGCTGGCTCCGGCGGTAATACCCAGAACCGAAGGGTCGGCGAGCGGATTGCGAAAAAGGGTCTGCATCTGAAGACCGCTGACCGACAGGCCGCATCCCGCCAGCACTGCAGTAACAGCCTTGGGTATGCGTATCTTCTCTATGATATATTGCCAGGTAGTATTTTCACCCGGCAAAGAAAAAATGGATTTGAACACCTGCCTCAGGGGGATCTTTACAGACCCTATCGCAATATCCAGCAGGAAGACGATCAGCAGCAGTAGCAACAGGGCTGTCAGGCGCAACTTTTTTCGGGAGATGGCTACCATTAGTTCAATTGTTTATAATAGGTCAGAGAATGGTCGGGCAACAACTCCGGGTGCAGGATCCTGACAAGGTCCGCCAGGATCACCTGGGGATTGACCGCACCGGACTCCCAATAGTCATTGGACCCTATGTCGTTGACCAACTTGTTATAATTATAGACCTGACCGGTTTTGAAAGGCTTAAAGCTGGCATAACGCTGATCTTTGGCGACAATATCTGCTTTCGTATCCACATAACCTACATTCAGCCAGTAATCGGCCGTCAGCGCCTCAGGAGCTACCGCTTCAAAATTAAGCGACAGGCTTCCTACCCCCTTGCTATCCGACCACCGGTAGGTGGCTCCTGCATCCCGGAGGAACTGCGCCATATAACTTTCGCCTGCGGGCACGAACCAGGTCCCTTTGAAAGGCAGGCCTATGATGACACTGGGTTTTACAGCCGCTTGTTTGGCCCGTTGCGCCAGCCTTTCGTAGGCCAGCGCCAGGCTGTCAAATTTTTTGTTGACCAGTTCCTCTTTATTGACCAGCGCCCCCATGAGCTTCACCCATTCAGCCCGGCCCAGCGGACTGGTCTCCAGCCATTCGACATTTAGCAGAACAGGCACTCCCGCATCGGTCAAAGTTTTATACCGGCCAAAGCTGGCATCCGGATTACCCATGTCCATCAGCACATCGGGATGCATCGTCAGGATCATCTCATTATTCATATTGCCGTCCAGACCTACCTGGGCTATTTTACCGGCTTTGATGTTTCTCCGGACATTGGGGGACGTTACATACTGCAGGCTGCCCAGACCGGTGATCCTGTCCGCTACTCCGACAAAATCCGCCAGCGCGATGTGCATGGAAGACATACCGATGATGGTCTTTACAGGAATAGGGATCACCTGCGCAAGGGGATAACCGGCCGGTACGGGGGTACCCCGCTGTACGAGGAGATATTGGAGCGTGTCCGTTTTCCCGCTTAGACTATTGAATACACGGACCAGTTTGTAGTGATCGTAATAGTCTATGCTAAAGCTATGTGCGTATTTAAGGACAGCCCTGCCGGAGGCGCTGCCCGCAACGGTATCGGCACCTGGTACGGCAACAGCCTCTTTCTTCGTTGCCTGTTGGCAGGAAACGAACAGCACCAGGGCCAAAAATGCATTTCTTATCATGGTAGATAGCTTTTTAATAAAATAATGATCAGGACGAGAAGGACCATCAGCAGACAGCTCCGATGATTGATGGCACTCACCTTTTTTATTTCACCGGGGAGGATAACCCGGTTGTTGTTGCCTATGAACGGTTTCTCCACCAGCACGCCCTGGTAGACATTGGGGCCGCCAAACTGCGTATTCAGGATGCCCGCCAACGCCGCTTCGGGATAGCCGGCATTCGGGCTTTTATGCTGATGACCATACCGGAGAATAAAACGGGCACCCCTCGGGCTGGCCGTGACCAGCACCATAAGCAGGGCCGTTAAACGGGCTGGTATAAAATTCACCACATCGTCCAGGCGGGCCGCAAATTTTCCAAACTGCTCATATCGCTGGTGCCGGTAGCCGATCATCGAATCCAGGGTATTGATCATTTTGTAGGTCATCATCCCGGGCACACCCGCCAGGAGGTAATAGAACAGGGGGGCTATCACCCCGTCACCCAGGTTTTCAGACATGGTTTCCAGTACGGCTATCCTTACCTGTTGTATGGAGAGACGGGTGGTGTCCCTGCCCACGATACGGGATAGCTGCTGACGCCCCGCCTCAAGACCCTGGTTCTGTAAAGTTTCAAAGACCCGGTTACCTTCAAGGATCAGCTGCCGGTTGGCCAATCCATAAGCTACGAATACGCTGCTTACCACAAGGTATAAAGGGAAGCTAAAGGTCCATAACATTCTTAATAAGCCATAGAAAAATAAAAAAGTGGCGGCGCATAAAAAGAGGGTCATCCCCATCCCCTTTAAAAAATTGCTTACTCCTTGCACGGTGGCCCCGGCTGGCTTGTTGAGCCAGGCTTCTCCCCGGGTTATCAGCAACCCGAAAAACCTCACCGGATGGGGCAGGTTGCCGGGGTCCCCCAGGACCAGGTCCAGCAGGTATCCCGCCACCAGCGGTATGATCAGGTATATTGCTGTTCTTTCCATTCTTTTAGTGCATTGACCAATAAATGATTCTTATCCGTCGCCAGCGTCGCCAGCCGGAAATGTTTAATGCCCAGGCCCCTGAAATTACTGGCGTTGCGGATCAACAGCCGGTGTCGGTTCAACAGGAAATGCTGCAGCGTTGCCGCATCTCCATGCGCCGTTTCACAGAGAAAAAAATGCGTATGACTGGTTTGTACTTTTATCCCGGTCTCCTGTACCCGTCGTGAAAAATCAGCTTTGTCTGCCAATAAAGAGATCAGGGGCAGCCGGATCGTTGATAGCCGGTCGAAAATAAAACTTCCTGCTTCCAGCGCCAGCGCATTCACCGACCAGGGTAATTTAAAAGCCCGCAGCCGGACGAGGATTTCCCTTGCGGCGGCTATATATCCCAGCCTCAGCCCGGGAATGGCATAAGCTTTGGTCAGCGAACGCAGGATCACCAGGTTGGGTAATTCGCGTATCAGACCGATGGACGACCCGATAGAGTGGGTGAACTCTATAAAAGCTTCATCGATGATAAATATTATTTGAGGATGAAGGCGGACCAGGATCCCGAGCGCTGGCAATACGGCGCCTGTAGGATTATTGGGGTTGCCGATCCATAAGAGGTCGGTGTTCAGCCATACGGGGCGCGGCGCGTTGTCCGGCCCTTCCGCATCATCCGGCGCCTCCGGCCGGTCCTGCTCTCCGGCCGCAAGCCTCTCCGCATAGGCTTCCAATTCCTGCCAGGGCACCAGCTGCAGGGAGTGCTGGTGCATACGGCAGGCATCTTCATACTCCGCAAAAGAAGGAAAGACAATCGTGCTGCTCCTGCCTTGGAATAGCTGCGCTATCAGATAAATGCTTTCTGTCGTCCCGTTGTTGATGAGGATATTCTCCGGGTCCAGCTCATGATAACGACTAATGCTGGCCGTCAGGCTCTCGGCAAGGACTTCGGGGTATTTATTGACCAGCCCCCATCGCTGAAAGATATGTTCTTTCAACCCAGCCGGCTCGCCGCCATGCCAGACATTGGAGCTGAAATCAGCCAGCAGCTCCCGGGGATGCAAATACCCGTTATCTCCGTGTCCGTATAACATAGCTCAGTATTGCAAGGTTTTATAGATTTCATCGATAGCCAGATGCTGGCGCAGCAATGCCGCCAGTTTCTCGTATTGCTCTTCCTTATATTGCAAATGGTCGAAATTTTCTCCGGGCTGCCTGGTATAAGGCGCCAGTAGCTCGTTGACAACAGCCGCATTATCCAGGATACCGTGCAGATAAGTCCCCCAGCATTTTTGATGTAAAAAATAGCCGTCGGTGCTTCCGTCTGTGAGTGTATTCAATGGGCTCTCGGGCTCACCGGTGGGAGCGGACCCGGCCCCTTCGCCGGGTGGAACCTTCTCGTGTCGCCCAGCCTTTTCGCCGGACACCGCCTTCGTCTCGCCCATGTGAATTTCATAACCCCGGCAGACCTCAGGGAGCCCGCGAAACCTGAACGTGGACTGACGAGTCGTTTTCTCAGCCCGCAGGACAGTGGATACCGGTAATAATCCCAGCCCTTCTGTGCAGGCGATGCCCGATTCCATATGTAGCGGATCCTCTATGCGTTCTCCCATCATCTGGTAACCTCCGCAAATACCGATCACCGTCTTTTGATCTGCGAAAGCCTGCTGAATGGCCGCCGTTACCCCATGCGCCCTTAGGCTCACCAGGTCTTCTATGGTATTTTTGCTCCCCGGCAGGATGACAATATCGGCCTTCCCGATCTCCCCGGCTTCCCGGGTATAGAACAGATGGACCCGGGGATCCTGCTCCAGGCGGCTGAAATCCGTGTAGTTGGACAGCCGGTCTACCAGCACCACCGCTATGTTCACTTTTCCCCGGAAGGACCGATGATGTCTGTCTGCCAGCGCCACAGAATCCTCCTCCTCGATGACGATATCCCTGAAGAAAGGAACTACGCCTATCACCGGCACCTGGCATAATTCTTCCAGTTGCTTTTTCCCCTCTCTGAATAACTGAGGGTCCCCCCGGAATTTGTTGATGATAATTCCCTTTATATACTTTTTTTCCTCTGGCTCCAGCAAGGCCATGGTGCCATAACAACTTGCGAATACTCCTCCCCGGTCTATGTCTGCCACTAAATAAGTAGCGGCGCCTGCTTCTACGGCCATCCGCATATTGGTAACGTCCCGGTGTTTTAAATTAAGTTCGGAAATACTGCCGGCGCCCTCCATCACAATAGGGGAATAGCGGTCTGCCAGCCGGTGATAGGCTTTTTTTACTTCGGAGAATAAAACTTCGCGGCCATCGGAGTGAAAATATTCGGCGGCGGAAAAGTTGCCGGCTGGCTTTCCATGCAGAACGACCTGCGAGCTTTTATCATTGACCGGCTTCAGCAGCAGGGGGTTCATATCTGTATGACAGTCGATACCACAGGCCTCTGCCTGCACTGCCTGAGCTCTTCCGATCTCCAGGCCGTCCGGCGTGGCATAGCTGTTCAGGGACATATTTTGCGCCTTGAAAGGAGCAGGATGATAACCATCCTGTTTGAAGATCCTGCAAAAGCCGGTTGTTATGACACTCTTGCCTACATCGGAGGCCGTGCCTACAAACATGATCGGCCGGAGACGTTCCATGATATTCATTTTTCTGAAGCGTATTATCAGCTCCCTGCTGTAACAATATCCCCGGCTTTTCACCCGAAAGACGGAAGAAATGAATGGAATTTCGGCAGGTCTTCTGACTTATGACCGACCCGGCTTACCTTCCCGTCCTTACCGGACAGTGGTCAGAAGTGTTGCCTGGGTCATTTTCCCGCCCTTAAAAGAGGTAGGATGGACATTTACAGCTACGGGGATAGTGCCGGATTTGCACCGGACTTCCCTTTTAATGGCGCCACGCGCCAACCGAAAATCTGCACGAATATATTAATAAATGGCATTAATATTGTTAATCTATGTAACCTTATCCTATGCAAAAAAAACCATTAATCCACCCAAATCCAACCTTTAGAATGACCCACTCCCGTCAATTGATCCTCGCCATAGGCGTGGTACTGTTAGCCGGCGGCTGTAAGAAAAGTGACAGTACTCCCGGTAACTCCCATAACGGACAGGATACCATCGCCATCCCCATAGGTAAGAAAGGGGCCGACATCCCCACTAATATGACCTACGGCGTCTGGAATCAGGATATTGTCAATCTGAAAGCTTTCTGGTACTATACCTGGGGCACGCCCATGCCCTCGCCTTCTCCTCAAAATTGTGAATTTGTATCCATGTTGTGGGGAGCCTCCAATGTGACTGATGGAAATATTTCGGCTATACAACAACTTAAGGCACAGGGGAAAGTGAAATATGTTCTGGGGTTCAATGAGCCCGACCGGGGCGATCAGTCCAATATGACCGTTTCGCAGGCGCTGGCCCTCTGGCCGAAGCTGGAGAGTATCGGGTTACCGCTGGGCAGCCCCGCCGCCTCCTGGCCTACGGCACAATGGATCTACGACTTCCTGGATTCGGCCATCGCCGAGAAAAAAAGAGTGGACTTTATCTGTGTGCATATGTATGTGGGAACAGATGACAATAATTTCGTTCAGGTGCTGCAACAATTATATGACAAATATCACCTCCCTATCTGGATCACAGAATTCGCCACCGCGGATTGGAATGCCGCTTCCATGCAGGCCAATGTGTATAAGGCTTCCGACGCACTGGGATTTATGCAGCGGCTGCTGCCTAAACTGGAAGGACTGAGTTTCATACAGCGCTACTCCTGGTTCTCCGGTTCGCCCACCAGCGCCGCCTTATGGCCTTCAGCCCTCGTAGATGTCAATGGAAACCTTACAACCCTGGGCGCCTGGTACGCGAATTATAAACCGAATACGCTGATTAAACAATAATCGTGGCCCCCTCTATGAAATAAGTACTATTTTGGGCCGTTTAAATAGTTAAAATAAATAACCCCTACACAGAACAAAAATATATATAATATGAAAATCCTAACCCGGATTACCCTGTCTATTTTTCTGATCTCCGCTGTATTTACAGCCTGTAAAAAGGATACCGTGCTTGTTACCAGGAAACCTCCTGTTGTAAATGCCGGACCTGCGCAGACCATTACCCTTCCTATAGATAGCATAACGCTATCGGGTTCAGTAGTTGATTCGGGCAGCAAGGTGGTAGGCTACTTTTGGAGTGAGGTTTCGGGACCCAATGTTCCTCTCCTTACAGCCGAAGGTTCGATCTCCACCAAGGTTAAAGCTTTAACTGCCGGCACTTATATATTTCAATTAATGGCCACGGATACATTCGGCCTTACCGGAGTCGATACCGTACAAATTATCGTCAACCCACAGGTGAGAGAGCCGATAACCCTTACCCTTTCTCCTTCGAATAATCCTTATGAATTTCAATACGTTGGTAATGCCTCGGTTGACTATAGCAGTGGTCAGACTACCAAGGAGCTGGGAGCGGAGGCATGGACGGAAAATGGTTATACGGTATCCGTAAGGTCTGCTTTCCGGTTCGACCTGTCCGGGGTGTCGACGGCTTCGGTTAAATCGGCTAAGCTCACCCTCTATTCAAATCCCACGCCTTTTACCGCGAATCTGACTACTCCCAATTTCGGTACTGCCAATGCCATGTATATTCAGCGGGTCAATACAAGTTGGGATCCGGCGACGACTACCTGGCTTACACAACCGACAACGGATACTACCGGCCAGGTCCTGATACCTCAAACGAATGCTTCGACACTGGACCTCGTGGATGTCGACGTGACCGGTCTAGTTAACAGGATGGTCTCTTCCGGTAATTATGGTTTTATGATCCGCCTTCAAAATGAAGTGATCTATAATTCAAGGATATTTTGCTCCAGCAAATATTCCGATTCGACGCTGCATCCCAGACTGGTGGTAACCTATTAATAGGATGAAAAATAAAAAGAGAACGGCCTGTACGGGCCGTTCTCTTTTTATAATCTATAATTGAGAGAGACTCCCCCGAAATAGTTGATCCCCGGGGCGGCATTGTAATAACGACCTGCCGCCGCATTGAAATCATTCCCCAAGCTATACCGGGTATTGAAGATGTTGTCAACTCCTCCAAATACATCCAGCTTGAATTTTTGGGCGAAGATCTTTCTATACCCGATACGTCCTCCCAATAAATTATACGAGCCTGCATAGGCTGTATTTGCATCATTCAGGGCGATGCGGTCCGAATAGGTATAGGTGATATTGGTGTAAAACCCCGCCGACAACAAGACATCCAGACCGGCGACGAGGGTCTGGGGTGGGACACTGGGCAGGCGTTTGCCGGAGAGATTGGTCGTATCCTGTATAAATTCCCGGTAGTGAAAATCATGCAGGGTATGGCTGATCCATAATTTCACATTGCTGAAGAATGCCTTGGGCTGATCGGCAAGCTGATAAGAAATAAAGGTCTCCAGCCCATGCTGATCCGTCCGGCCTGCATTGATGGAATAACCTACGCCCACCGTATCGATCCTTTGTACGATCGTATTCTTCAGATGGAAGAAAAAAGCATTGATGTCAAAAAACAGCTTGTCATGGAAAAGACTGCCCCGGGACCCCAATTCATAATCTATCCCGTCTTCAGGTTGCAACGGAGGTCCGATGATGCCATTGGTCTTCTGCAGCTCCTGCGCCGTGGGGGTGGAGAAACCACGGGCGGCGCTGGCATAAAGGGAGATCCCCGGGAGGATCTTCTTCAACAGGGCTATGCGAGGTGCAATCTTGTTATCAAAATTCCTGGTACTGGTGACAGCTGGTAACACTGACACCCGCGTAAGCTGAATGGAGGATTTATTAAAACTGGCTCCCGCCGTCAAGGTCCAGCCTGCGCCAAACTTCCAGTCGGCCTGGGCAAAAACCATATATTGCCAGTTGTTGATACGATCGTCCGTTTGTAAAGTATCCCGGGCCCCCAGCTTATTGGCATAATCCCTCGTCTCGAAAAAGCCCTTCTGCGCCTCCACGCCTGCATTCACCTGCAGGCTGCTCTCCCCCAGCTGAGTCTTGTACTGGAATAAAGTACGCCCCCCGAAATGCGGCTCCTGTCTTACCTCATAGACCCGGATCCCCGGATTGGTGAAGTCGGTATAAGCCCCATAGACTGCCGTTGTGTTCTGCCAGTGTTCGGAAAAATGATACTCGTTGCTGAATCCTGCCGTAAAATTTTTCTGATAGATGGCCGCCCGGGCCTGTACGGCGCTGGGCTGGCTGCCCACGGCAGGACGGGCCGCCCGGGGATCCTTATTATACTCCGCCTGCGTCAGGGCGCCGGGTGTCTGGTAGAAAAGGTCGCTATATAAGATGTACGCATGGATCGATTGTTTCTCACTGGCTTTCAACAAAGTCTCCCAGCTGGCAACATCCCGGCGCATCCGGGTTTGCACCCGGTATCCGTCACTGGTCTGATGAGAGTAGGCGATATTGTTGCGATGGTCGCTGTCTCCCGCCCGTATGTTTACATTGAGACTGTTCGTATTATAACTCCCTCTCCCATAATCCGCACTAAAGCCTTTTTCCCAGACGGAAGGCATACTATTGATCAGCACAGCCCCCCCTATACCGGCCCCATACAAACTTCCGGCCGTTCCCTTGAGGATCTCGATCGATTGAAAATTATAAAACCCCAATTCATTCAGATAGGTATTGCCACCGGGGTCTGTCAAAGGGATCTCATTCCAATAAATCTTGATATCCCGCACTCCGAAGGGCGAACGCAAGGAGCTGCCCCGGATATTCAGACGGTAGCTTCCGGGACTACGCTCTTCCATCCTCACCCCGGGATTGGTATTCAGGGCCGGTAAAATACTGGTATTGCTAAACCTGTTCAGCGCCGCCTTGCCCACGAAACTGATCGGAGCCCCCACCTCGGACAATTTCCGGTTTTGTTCATAAGCTTTTACTACCACTTCGCGCAAAGGTCTGGTGTCGGATGAGTCCGTCAGAAAAGTTTCCGGGTGAACTTCCTGGGCAAATAAAAAAGTACCTTGAAGGAGAAAAAGAGACAGCTGTATAAATTTTTTCATTCAATCGGATTTAGGCCGCGACAAAACCGGGTACAATCACTAAGTTAGAACAGAATATTCATTATCTTCAAACCTTTCAGAAACTTAGTACCTACAAGCCCTTATCTGCAAACTGCATCCCAGGATAAATTGATACGCGTATGAGTCAAAAGAAGTTGGGCCTCTTCGACCTGACCATGATTGTGGTGAGCCTCACGATCGGTATGGGCATCTTTCGCACGCCGGTAGTAGCGGCTTCCAAGGCCGGCACTCCCACTATTTTTTTCCTGGCCTGGCTAATAGGCGGACTGGTGGCCCTATGCGGGGCGCTGACCTATGCGGAGATCGGCTCCCGGTACCCTGTAACCGGGGGATATTACAAGATATTTTCCTATGGTTATCACCCTTCCCTGGCCTTTGCCGTCAACTGTATTATCCTGGTATCCAATGCCGCCTCCACCGCCATCGTCGCCGTCATCGGCGCAGAATATATTGGACATTTTTTTTATACCGGCCCGCCGCCCGAATTATTCAAACAGGGGGTTACCATTGGAGCCGTGGCGGTTTTCTATGTCATCAATATGCTGGGGCTGAAAATGAGCAGCCGGGTACAGAACTTCCTCATCCTGGTAAAAATATCCCTCATCCTCCTATTGCTGCTTTCCGTCTTTGGCACTTATCCTGTTCCCGCAAACCCTTCCGCCCACTCCGTCCCGGTAGGCGCCGTCTCCCAATCATCTTCCGCTATCCTGAATTTTTTTAAATCTCTGGGTATCGGCCTTATCGCCGTCTCCTTCACCTATGGTGGATACCAGCAAAGTATCAATTTTGGAGGAGAAGTAAGAGACCCCGCCCGTATCATGCCCCGGGGCATCACTTATGGCATCTTCATTATCCTGGCGCTGTATCTCTCTCTCAATTTCGTCTATGCAAAGGTCATCGGGTTCGAACAGCTCAAGACGGCCGACTCCATCGCCGCCATACTGATCAACCACCTTTTCGGGCCCATCGGGGAAAATATCCTGCGTGTACTCATGTTCCTGTCCGTCCTGGCCTATGTGAACGTCCTGCTCATGAGTAACCCCCGGGTTATGTATGCCATGAGCGAAGAGGGAATTCTGCCGGCCGTTTTTAAAATAAAGACCCGCCGCCACGATGTCATCCTTTACTCCCTCACCGCCTTTTGTCTCGTTATCATCATTACCCTGCTCTTTAGCAGCACGGTGGAAAGGATCATTAATTACACCATTTTCCTGGATTCTATCGGCATGTCGACGTCTGCGGCAACGATATTTATCCTCCGGAGACGAAAAATGGGTGAGGGGGGAGAAAATACCTACCGGATGAAGCTTTTCCCCCTGATGCCCCTGATTTTCATCCTGGCTTATACCCTGGTAGCCGTCAGCATTATAATTGACGACCCTTCTTCGGCCGCCTATGGCGCCGGGATCTTTCTTTGTTTTTTTGTATTATATTTTGCGGCCCGGGCGGCCAAAGGCAATCGCACGGAGGGCAATAAATTATGAGCTTCCGGACGACGACCAGTCGTTCGGAGAAATTAACAGTTATGAACATTTCTTATATAATCAATGAACTGGGTGAGGACCGGGAAAATTATTTTAATGCCGTCGCTCCTCCCATCGTACAGACCAGCAATTTCAAGGTCAATACCGTAGCAGAATTATCGGCATTATTCGAAGATGAATACAGCGGGTACCTCTATAGCCGCGGTCTCAACCCCACCGTGGAGATCCTCCGCAAAAAACTGGCCGCCCTGGATGCCGCGGAAGACTGCCTGGTCTTCAACAGCGGGGCTGCCGCCATTTTCGCATCCGTGCTGGCCAATGTAAAAGCCGGTGATCACATCGTCTCCGTTGAAAAACCCTATACCTGGGCGCAACGACTGTTCGATGTCATTCTCCCCCGTTTTGGCGTAACGACCACCTATATCGACGGCACCCAAATCGAGAATTTCGAACGCGCTATCCTGCCCAATACAACCATCATCTATCTGGAATCCCCCAATTCCTGGGATTTTAAGCTCCAGGACCTTCGGGCTGTGGCCGACCTGGCACGGTCGGAAAATATCCTTACCATCATCGACAACAGCTACTGCACCCCCCTCTACCAGCGGCCCATTGAATTGGGGATCGACATCGCCATGCAGACGGCTACCAAATACATCGGAGGGCATAGTGATACCGTAGGAGGCGTGCTCACCGGCACCCGGGCCATGATGAAAAAGATCTTTGACAGCGAATACAATAATATTGGCAGTGGTATCCAGCCCTTTAATGCCTGGCTGCTGATCAGGGGCCTCCGGACCCTGCCCACCCGGCTGGACCGGATCACCGTCACTACCCAAAAAATAGGGGCTTTCCTCAAACAGCATCCACAGGTGGAAGGCATCCTCTTCCCTTTCGATGAATCTTTCCCTCAGTATAGCCTGGCCCGGCAACAGATGAAAGGGGCCTGCGGCCTGCTGAGCTTTTATGTACGGGCCACCGCCGCTAACCAGATCGTACAGTTCTGCGAATCCCTCCAACATATCATGATGGCCGTGAGCTGGGGAGGTCATGAATCCCTGATTCTGCCCAAATGCGCCTCCCTGAAACCGGGAGAATTCGATCCCGCTAAAAAAGAACACCGGATGCTGCGCCTTTATACGGGACTGGAAGACCCTGACTACCTGACAGAAGACCTGCAGCAGGCCTTTATGCGGGCGGAATTTGAAAGTTAACACTTTAATAAAAGCAGGGTAAAATTGGTTGAATGGTAGCTTTGTCCCTTGCCGGAGAGCATGGAATGTGTATTTTAGCCAAACTTTTACCGGAGCTGCTTACCGATAACCCCAGTCTCCGACAGGAGACACCGAGGATGCTGGAAGCATCCTGTCCGAAGGACCGACATTAGCCATTTGCCGGAAATGCGCTAAATTTTTGAAAGCGTATTTCCGGCAAAAAAAAATTGTTGCACAACTATGAAAAAAGGACTGCTGCTGCTACTACTGCCCGTGCTAAGCCTTACGGGCTATGCTCAGGATAAATGGGACTTGAGAAGATGCGTGGAATATGCCATAGCCAACAATATCTCTGTAAAACAATCGGATGTCCAGGCACGTTTGGCAGCCCTGACCCTGCAGCAAAGCAAGCTGGTCCAGATCCCTACCCTGGGCCTCAGCGGATCGGCGGGGTACAGTGCGGGACGTAACCAGGACCCGACTACCTATAGCCTCACCACACAGGGATATGCCTTCAATCAATACGCCCTCCAGGCCAACGTTAATTTCTTTAATTTCAACAGCCTCCATTTCAACGCGCAGGGGAATAAATACGCACTGGATGCTGCGAATGCCAGCACGGACAAACTGAGGAACGATGTATCCCTCAATGTAGCAAATGCCTACCTCCAGTTCTTACTGAGCTATCAGACCTCGAAGACGGCAGAACTGCAGATGACACAATCCAAGGAGCAACTGGAGATAACCCGCAAACAAGTATCCGCGGGTACCCTCCCGGAGCTCAACGCCGCCGAACTGGAATCCCAGGTGGCACAGGACAGCTCGGCCTATGTTACCGCCGTATCCAACGTACAGCAAGCTGTGCTAAGCCTGAAAGCCTATATGAGCATCGATGCGGCACAGCCCTTTGCCCTGGATACCCCCTCTGTAGACAAAATACCCATCGAGAGCCTGGGAGAACTACAGCCGGAGACGGTCTATGCCCTCGCGCTGGCCAATCAGCCACAGCAAAAGGCCGATGCCTTCCAGATCCAGGCCGCCCGCAAATACGTAGCTGCCAATAAAGCCGCCATGCTGCCCACTTTTTCCCTTTTCGGCGTGCTGGGTACCAATT
This sequence comes from Puia sp., assembly GCA_035492545.1. Lineage (GTDB taxonomy): Bacteria > Bacteroidota > Bacteroidia > Chitinophagales > Chitinophagaceae > Puia. Next base: position 11,610 of record DATJJD010000105.1, on the reverse strand, counting down.
ATACCAACCAGACTTTGAATGTAGTAGGAGTTACCGCAACACCCCCTTCTACCCAGCCGGTGGGAAGAGTCACGGTAGGAGCGACGGATTACAATGTTTATTCTACCGTACCCGGCGGCAGCCTCATATACGATAAACCGGATTATTTTAACCAGCTCAACCAGAACTTCCGCCAGCAGATAGGGGTCCAGGTGAATGTGCCTATCCTCAACGGGGGAGGTCTGAAGATAAACTACCGGCGATCCATAGCTAACCAGCGTAACTATGAATTACAACAACAGCTGGACAATCTTACTCTGAAACAGAATATATACCAGGCTTACAACCTGTCTGTGGCAGCCCTTCAGAAGTTTGAAGCCAATAAAAAAACCGTAGAAGCCACCCAAAGAAGTTTTGACTACGCGCAGAAAAGATACAAAGTGGGTATGCTGAATACCATTGACCTGCTTACTAACCAGAACAATTATTACAAAGCAAAAATCGACCTGTTATATTCCCAGTTTGACTATGTATTCAAAATGAAAGTGCTTGAATTCTATAAAGGCCTGGGAATAAAATTGTAAAACAAGAACAACCTGTTAATGTATGAATAAAAAACTCCTTCGGATCATCATAGGATTGATCGTATTGATATTATTGCTCGTGATATTAAAGAAGACCGGCGTGCTGGGTAAGGAAGAAGGAACAAAGGTGTCCGCGGAAAAAGCCGTCAAACGCAATATCACGGAGATCGTCACGGCCAGCGGTAAGGTCTACCCGGAAAAAGAAGTAAAGATCAGCCCGGATATCTCCGGCGAAGTGGTTGAGCTCAATGTCCTGCAGGAAGGAGACAGTGTTAAGAAAGGACAGGAACTGGCAAAGATTTACGCGGATATCTATACTACCCAGCGTGACCAGGCCGCTGCCCAGGTAAACCAGCAGCAGGCGCTGGTTTCCAACATGTCGGCGCAACTGCCCGGCCTCAAAGCCTCCATGGACGCCGCCAAAAAGACCTTCGACCGGCAGAAGCAATTGCTGGACCAGAAAGTGATTTCCATCGCGGAATATGAAACGGCTGAAAGTACCTATAAGACAGCCGAGGCTAATTATATGGCAGCCTTGCAGACGGTAAAAGGAAATGTTGCAGGGGTGGCAAGCTACCAGGCCAACTTATCCATCGCCGCCAAAAATCTCAGCCGTACGACCGTCGTATCCCCCATTGACGGAGTCGTATCCCTGTTGAGCATAAAGAGAGGAGAAAGAGTGGTGGGTAACTCCATGATGGCAGGTACCGAAATGATGCGGGTGGCCGATATGAGCAAGATCGAAACCATCGTGGACGTAGGAGAAAATGATATCCCGAAAGTGCACCTGGGAGATTCCGCCCTTATAGAAGTGGATGCCTATAACAACCGTAAATTCAAAGGCATCGTCACCCAAATAGCCAGCAGCGTCTCTACCGCCGCCGGCACTTCCACTACGACGGTATCTACGAATGATGTAACGAATTATAAAGTACATATTCGCCTCTCTCCGGACTCTTATAAAGATCTGATAGACCCGGCGCGTCCCAAGAATTTCCCTTTCCGTCCGGGAATGAGCGCCAGTGCGGATATCCAGACCCGCACCCATATCAATGTGCTTTCCGTACCCATCAATTCCGTGTCCACCCGGGAAAAGAATAAGGACAATGCCGTTCTGGATAATAACAGCGATAAAAAAGACGGGGACAACTCCGCAGACGAACCCAAGACTGCCGTATCAGCCATGGGAGACCTCGATGAAGTGGCATTCGTCCTGCAGCCGGGGGATACCGTGCGCAAAGTGAAAGTAAAGACAGACATTCAGGACATCAACTATATCGAGATCCTGGACGGACTGAAAGAAGGTGACCAGGTGATCACAGGGCCCTACAGCATCGTCAGTAAAACGTTGAAGAGCGGAATGAAAGTAAAAGTAGTTCCGAAAGATAAATTGTTCGAAGCCAAAAAAGATTAACCCCATGCGTTTTGGAGTGATAGGCAGCGGCAGTTGGGCTACAGCATTGGCCAAGATGCTGACTGATAATCGAATACCCATTAACTGGTGGATCAGGAACCAGACTGCGATCAGCCATTTGTTATCGCGGCATCACAACCCCCAGTATCTGCCTTCGGTTTATTTCGATACCAACCTGCTGACCCTCAGCTCCGAAGTGAGCAAGGTGGTAGCGGCTTCGGATTGCGTGGTCATCGCCGCCCCTTCCGCCTATGTGACGGGCACTCTCGAAACCCTGGACAGGAATGCTTTTAAGGGCAAAAAAATCCTCTCCGCCGTAAAGGGTATTTTGCCTGAAGAAAACCTGCTGCTGAACGACTACCTGGCCCGGGAATTCGGCGTAGCGATAACCGATTATTTTACGGTTATGGGCCCCTGCCATGCAGAAGAAGTCGCTGCCGAAAAACTGTCCTACCTGACTTTTTCCGGGCAGGACGAAACCTCCACCCGGGAAATAGCGTCTAACTTTATAACGGAATATATCAACACGATCATTAACAATGATATATACGGGGTACAGTTTGCGGCGGTCCTGAAAAATATCTACGCCTTGGGCGCCGGCATCGCTCACGGACTGGAATATGGAGATAATTTTCTCAGTGTGCTGATCGCCAATTGTGCGGATGAAATGGCCGGTTTTCTCCTGAAAGTAGGGATCCGGCATGTCGAAGTGGGAGTTCATTCGGAAGAAGACCCTGTATCTCATAAGAAGAGCGCCAACTATGCGGCTTCTGTCTATATGGGCGATCTGCTGGTGACCTGTTATTCTCTCTACAGCCGAAACAGGACCTTCGGAAATATGATCGGTAAAGGTTATTCGGTCACTGCAGCCCGCCTGGAGCTCAATATGGTGGCGGAAGGCTACAATGCAAGTAAGTGTATCTATTTGATAAATAAAGAGATAAAGGCGGAAATGCCCATAGCCGAAAGGATTTACCGGATTTTATGGGAAAATGTTAAAGTGGAGGATGGATTTAAACAAATTGAACCGTACCTTGTCTAACAAGTGTAATAAACCCAATTATATGCCCCTCTCATTTTTCGGATTCGGATCGGTGGCCATCCTTGCGATGGTGCTTATTCTGACAGCGGCGGAAGGGGTGAATTATCTTAAAGAGAGATTTCACCGGAAATAAATTCTGCATCGCCGATCAGGTTTTACGATTTATTATCATCCCCGATTTACAATTATTTAATACCTCTCTCAGACAGGACTGTTTAATTTTATGGCTTAACCAAGTTTAGCCATCGTTATGAATCGTCGCGAACTTTTAAAACAAACCGGATTGCTGGGACTGCTGGGCCTGGCTCCCGGAATCCGTAGTCTTGCAGCCCCCCTCAGTCAACCGGCCACCGTATACAAAAAGAGAGCCTTGCGTTTTGCCCATCTGACAGACATCCACCTCGAGCCGGAATTACAGGCAGCCCAGGGCCTGACCGCCTGCCTGCATCATTTACAGGGACAAGCCGACCAACCTTCCTTTATCATGAGCGGGGGAGACTGCGTATTCGATTCGCTCAAACAGACGAAGGACCGGGTGGAACTGCAGTGGGATCTCTGGCATGAAGTCTGGCAGAAGGAAAATTCATTACCGGTCGAGCATTGCATCGGCAATCATGACTGTTGGGGAATGGGAGAAACCAGCGACCCTTTATATGGAAAAAAATTCGCCCTTGATAAAATGAGGCTGGCTAGTCCTTACCGGAGTTTTGACAAAGGGGGCTGGCATTTCATCGTGCTGGACAGCATTCAGCCCAAAAGTGACGGGAAATGGTATACTACCCGGCTGGATGATGAACAGTATTTCTGGTTGGAGCAGGACCTGGCCAGGGTCCCTGCGAATACACCGGTCATTGTTGTTTCCCATGTGCCTATCCTGTCGGCGGCCGTAGTAGCTATAACGAAGTCGCAGGGCGAACAGGGCTATTCGATAGGCGGCGGCTCCATGCATTCGGATACGGCAAGGATCATTACCTTATTCAACCGGTACCGGAATGTGAAGCTCTGCCTCAGCGGGCATATCCACCTCTATGAACAGATACAGTACGATGGCGTCACCTATATCAGCAATGGGGCGGTGAGCGGCAACTGGTGGAAAGGCATTCACCATGAGACGGCCAACGGATATGCCATGGTGAACCTTTATGAGGATGGGAGCTTCGACAATGAATATATCCTTTATGGTTGGAATGCCTGAGCAGCTTGAAATGAGACGCCGTAACGTTTCGTCGGACCTACTCTTTCTGAAAGAACAATTGCGCTGCGATACCATCGGCCAGTAATTTCCCTTCCTGCGTTAATACGAGCCGGGGGCCGTCCTCACTGACCTTGATCAGCCCCCGGCTTATATACTGCGCTGCCTGCTTTTCTAACTCCCCGGCCTGCTCTTTGCCCCATCGGTTCCTGACCAGCTCCAGATCGCAGCCTTCCATGGTTCTCAGAGAGATCATGATATATTCATTCAGCTGCTCGACAGTTGTAAGGTCCTCCTTTTCAAACAGCAGCTTGCCGGATGACAGTGCGGCGGTGTATTGGGCATTGTTGGCGACATTCCACTGCCGGGACGCTCCATTATACGAATGGGCGGATGGACCTAGCCCCAGGTAAGGCTTCCCCTGCCAGTAGGAAGAATTATGACGACTCCTGCGACCAGGCAGGGAGAAATTGGAGATCTCATAATGCTCATAGCCAGCGGCAGCCAGCCAGCCCATCAGCAAAAGGAACTGACGGGCCTGGTCATCCGGATGGACGGCTTCTTTTGTATGCTGCCGGATCATCTTGTCCAGCGCTGTCCGCGGTTCCACCGTCAATGCATAACAGGAAAGGTGCGGAATGCCCCAGGTTACGGCCTGAGCTACATTTTTCTCCCAATGGCTGTCGGGTAGGGTAGGCCCTCCATAAATAAGGTCGACACTGATATTTTCAAAACCCTGTTCCTGCGCCATCCGGATACTGTCTGCCGCCTGACCGGCATCATGGGCCCGGTTCATCCACCGCAGGTCTTCTTCAAAAAAAGACTGGACACCGATGCTGAGCCGGTTGATACCCGTCGCCTTCCAGGCCTTCAGCTTTCCGGCCACCGTGATATCGTCCGGATTCGCTTCCAGCGTAATTTCGGCCTCAGGGTCCAGCACGAAAAGCTCCCTGAGCCCCTCTACAATCAGCCTCAACTCCTCCTCCGTTAACAAAGAAGGGGTACCGCCTCCGAAATATATCGTTTCCACCACCGAGGCCCCGATATAATCCCGCTGCAATTCCATTTCTTTCAATAAAGCAGCGATAAAATCGTTTTTATGTTTCAAGGAAGTGGAAAAATGAAAATTACAGTAGTGACAGGCTTGCCTGCAAAAAGGGATATGAAGATAAATGCCTGCCATACAGTTTGCTTATTTTTGAATTGATGGTAAAATTAAGGGGATATGGCCGTACACTTTTGATGGCGTTGCTACTATTGGGCAATTTCAAAGGGGTTGCACAATTCTCCTTACATATTATTCCCGTTGACAAAGATTCCCTTTTTATCCAGAAAAAGCTGGGCCTGACCACCTCTTTCAAAACAAAGGAGGGTTGTACGGAATATATTTATACGATTCCAGCCCTGCTGCAGGCAAAAGGCTACATGACGGCCTCGATAGACAGTGTTCACGATGAACCTGGAGGTACTTCGGTCCGTTTATACGTAGGCGAAACCTGGCGATGGGCCCATATCGATACCCGGAAGGTAGAGCCTGCCCTTTTGACGGCCGTTTCCTGGAATGAGAAGAGCTTCTCCCACCATCTCCTGGACTTTCGGTACTTCCAGTCCAGGCAGCAAATGCTGCTGGATTACCTGGAGAATAATGGGTATCCTTTTGCAAAGATAAGTCTGGACAGCGTTGTAGTAAAGGATGACGGGGAGTTGTCGGCAAGGCTCAACATCGATAAAGGCCCCCTGTATAAGATTGACAGCATCCGCATCTATGGAACGGCGAAGATCTCCTCTGATTTTATGCAGCGCTATCTCAACATCCCGAATGGCAGTATCTACCGGAAGGAAAGATTGGAAGCCATCAGCAAGAAAATACTGGAGCTGCCCTATGTGCAGGAACAGCAATCCTGGAACCTGACCATGTTGGGAACAGGCTCTGTCATCAACCTATACCTCAAACCCAAAAAGAGCAGCCAGATCAATGCGCTGATCGGTTTCCTCCCCAGCAGCGATCCCAACCTGGGCAATAAGCTACTGGTCACGGGAGAGGCAACGATAAATCTTAAAAATACGCTGGGCAACGGGGAGAGCATCGGCCTCAACTGGCAGCAATTACAGCCCCAGTCTCCCCGGTTGAACCTGTCGTTCCAACAACCCTACCTGTTCAATTCACCTTTTGGCCTCAGCACTTCCTTCGACCTGTACAAGCAGGACTCTTCCTACCTCAACATCAATCTGATGTTAGGATTGCAATACGCCCTCTCCGTTCACCAGACCGGAACAGTCTTTATCAAGGATATGATCTCTAACCTGCTGAATGTGGACACTCTCCAGGTGATCGCAGCCCATGCTTTGCCCACGGAAGCGGATATCAGCTCTGTCAGCCTGGGGGTGACCTACGAGTTCAATAATACCAACTACCGTTTTAACCCACGGAGAGGAAATGAGCTGCAGTTCCTGGGATCGGCAGGAACCAAAAAAGTAAAGGAGAATCCCCAGATCCTGAAACTGAAAGACCCCTCCGATACGACTTTCTCCTTCGGAACGCTGTATGACACGGTAAAACTTCATTCTTATCAGTTCCTGGTGAAGCTGGCCGCAGCGCATTATTTCCCCCTTACCCGGGCCTCGACGCTAAAGCTGGGATTCAATGGAGGGGTATACAACAGCCCCAATACCTACCGCAACGAACTTTTTCTGATAGGAGGTTATAAGCTGCTGAGAGGATTTGATGAAGAAAGTATTTTGGCTTCCCAATATGCGGTCGGCACCCTGGAATACCGCTACCTCGTCGGCCTGAATTCATATCTGTTCACCTTTGTGGATGGGGGCTGGGCTAAAAATAATGTCCCCGGGTATAACCTCAACAGTACTTTCCTGGGCCTGGGACTGGGAATGGCCTTTGAGACAAAAGCAGGCATTTTTAATATATCCTATGCCATGGGCAAACGGGATAATACCAATTTTAATTTTCACGATGCAAAGATACACCTGGGTTATGTCAGCTTTTTTTAAAGGCCATCGGTAAAAACTATATTTTTGTAACAGCAACCAACTATTGTGACTAAACTCTCTTTTCTCCTTTTTTTATGCCTGTTGTGCTTCCGTAATCTATCTGCTCAAACGGATTCGACTCCCTCCCGTACCACGGTTCCGGCCGAACGGACCCTGGATACGACGATGCCGGCTCCCAGGCCTCACCTCCTGTCACGAAGGGATTCCGTCCGCCATGACTCCATCGCCCGGGTTAATTCCGCCCTCCGTCATGAAGCTGCCGCCCGCCGGGACTCTTTACGCCGGGACTCTTTACGTCAGGACTCCGCGCGGAAAACCGCCCTCATCCGCCCGGATTCATCGGCAAGGGTTGACATGCTGAGATCTGCTGCACCGGTGATCAATAAAGATAAAGGGCCTGCGGCGCTGACTTTCTGGAGAGCCGTTCTGGCTGCCAACCCCTTCTTTAATTTTACGGGCCAGCCCGTTCGACAGCTATTTGAGATCCATCGGGCCAACTCTAAAGACAGCCTGTTTTACCTGCTGCTGGGGATCCTGTTCTACTTCGCATTGGTCCGGATCTTTTTTGAAAAATACTTTGGCAACCTGATGACCCTGTTCTTCCGGGTTTCGCTCCGGCAGCAGCAGATAAGGGAGCAGGTCCTGCAGACTCCACTGCCCTCTCTCCTGCTAAATCTTCTCTTTATCATTACCGGAGGGCTGTATGCCTGCTTCCTGCTTCATTATTCCCGCTTCGCACCCACCATCAATTTCTGGCTCCTTTATATCAATTGCATGGTGGGGCTGGGGCTTGTTTACCTGGTCAAATTCCTGGTCCTGAAATTTTGCGGCTGGGTTTTTAATATCGCAAGAGCCACCGATACCTATATTTTTATCGTGTTTTTGGTCAATAAAATGCTGGGTATTTTTTTACTCCCTTTCTTGATCCTGATCACTTTTTCGGGTCCCGCGGCCCGGGAAATTTTTATAACTATTTCATTAGTAATGGTCTTTGTATTGTTGATGTATCGGGTGTTAGCGGCCTACCGGCCTGTGCGGAACGAAATAAAACTAACTCCATTTCACTTTTTTTTGTACCTTTGCGCCTTCGAAATAGCACCCCTGCTATTGATTTACAAGGTGTTATTGACTTATTTGGAAAAAGTGTATTAATTTTGCAAATATAGAGGGGCACACACAATGATTAAAAACGGGGATAAAAAAAAGATTTTAATCACTCAACCCAGACCTGAAACAGACAAGTCGCCGTATTTCGAATTGGCTAAGAAATACGACGTGGAATTGGCTTTCCACCCATTTATCAGATTGGAGCCCATCCCTGCTAAGGATTTCCGCAAGCAAAAGATAGATATAGCACAATACTCGGCTGTGATCTTCACCAGCCGCAATGCTATCGACCATTTCTTCCGGATCTGCGAGGAAATGAAGGTCAGCGTCTCACAGGACACTAAATACTTCTGCATTACAGAGGCCGTTGCCCTCTATTTGCAGAAATTTATTTTATACCGCAAACGGAAAGTATTCTACGGTGCAGATGGATTGAACAAAAGTATGTTTGATGTTATCAACAAACATAAGGAGAACGAGCGGTTCCTCTATCCCTGTTCGGAAAACCAGCAGGACAATGAGATTATCAACTGGCTGAAACATCATAACTGCGGATTTGCTACCCCCTTCATGTATCGGACCATCAGCAACGACCTCAGCATGATCCTCGGTCAGAGCGAATACGACATCATTTGCTTTTTCACCCCCAGCGGAGTAAAAAGCCTTTTTGATAATTATCCCAAATTCAAACAGAACGGCACCAAGATAGGGGCTTTCGGTAGCAATACTTCCAAAGCGGTGGAAGAAGCCGGGCTCACGCTGGACATCAAAGCTCCCCAGCCACAGGCGCCCTCCATGGTTTCCGCCCTGGAAAAATACCTGGCTGTTGTCGGACGCAAGATTTAGCGCCGAAAACCAACAAATTTCTAACTTAAAGCTAAAAGCCGGAGGCTCCCGGCTATTTTCTGGCGTGATGCTTGTAGTTTGCAGCATGAACCTTTCAGCAAATGCGCCATACAAATCGACTCGCGGGGGAGACCAGTCCTTATTTACTGCAGCATGCTCATAATCCCGTGGATTGGTATCCCTGGGGTGATGAGGCTTTACAACGGGCCCGGACGGAGAACAAGCCCGTTCTGGTCAGTATCGGCTATGCCGCCTGCCATTGGTGTCATGTGATGGAGCGGGAAAGCTTTGAAAATGAGGATACGGCCCTTTACATGAACGAGAATTTTATCAACATCAAGATTGACAGGGAAGAAAGGCCCGACCTGGATCATATTTACATGGATGCCGTACAGGCCATTACCGGCAGTGGCGGCTGGCCCCTGAATGTATTCCTCACACCGGAAGGCCTGCCTTTTTACGGGGGTACGTATTTCCCGCCCCGGCCCATACACAACCGGTCCTCATGGACAGATGTGCTGGCTGCTATTGTCGCTTCCTTCCGGGAAAAAAGAGAACAGATAGAACAGCAGGCCCAAAGCCTTACCAGGCACGTAGCGACCGCTAATTCCTTCGGTACCGGCCCTTCGGGTGACTCTCCCGCTTCGGGAGCAGGTATCCCGGGCACGTCCGCTCCGGAAGTTACCGGCATCTTTAACAGCGATACCCTCCGCCAGATTTACGATCACCTGATGGGGACCGCCGACAAGAGCCAGGGCGGCTTCGGAGGCGCCCCCAAATTCCCGCAGACCTTTTCCATCCAGTTCCTCCTGCATTATTATCATTTCACCAGGGAGGAGTCCGCCTTACGGCAGGCCTGTCTCAGCCTGGATAAAATGATAGAGGGGGGAATCTACGATCAGATTGGCGGCGGATTTTCACGCTATTCTACTGATAATGAGTGGCTGGCGCCGCATTTTGAGAAAATGCTGTACGACAATGCCCTATTGGTCATCGTGCTCAGCGAGGCTTATCAGCTGACAGGGAAGCAGGGATACCGGGAAGCTATTGAGCAAACGATGGACTTCATTCACAGAGAGTTATCCGATGGTCAGGGGGCTTTCTATGCCGCCCTGGATGCCGACAGCGAAGGAGAAGAAGGCAAATACTATGTTTGGGATAAGGCGGAGATCGATGCTGTTCTGGGTGAAGATGCCCCTCTTTTCTGTTATTGGTATGGGGTCACCCCGGAAGGCAACTGGGAGGGGAAAAATATCCTCACCCGTACCTTTCCCGCCACAAGACCGGTCGTTTCGAACCCCGGATCTTCCTCGGCCGGCGCCGGTTTATCCGAAGAAAACTATCCTACCCCCGCAGAAGTGGAAAAACTGGCGGATGCCCGGCTCAGACTTCTGGAGCGCCGAAGCCGTCGGATTCGTCCTGCTCTGGACGATAAGATCCTGCTGGGTTGGAATGCCCTGATGAATATCGCCTGCTCAAAAGCTTATGGAGCCCTTGGAATAGAAAAGTATAGAGACCGGGCTATAGCCAATATGAATTTTTGCTGGCAGCGACTCAAGGGGGAAGGCGTATATTTCTTTTATCATTCATATAAGGCGGACCAGGTTAAATATCCCGCTTTCCTGGATGATTATGCCGGGGTGATCGCCGCGCTGCTGCAACTGCAGGAGATTACGGGTGAAACCAGCTATCTCCTTAAGGCAAAGGAAGTTATGGATTACGTTCTCCAGAATTTCAGTGAGGAGGCGACGGGATTTTTCTTTTTCACCCACCAGGATCAGAAGGATCTCATTGTCCGGAAAAAGGAAATTTATGACGGAGCCACCCCCTCCGGGAATTCGCTGATGGCCTTTAATTTAGCATATATGTCTATAATATTTAATGAGCCTGACTGGATGGCCCGTGCTACCCGCATGGCCACTTCCCTTCAGCGGCCCGTTACCAGTTACCCGGGGTCTTTCGGAATATGGGCAACCCTCTACCAGGCGCTTACGTATATAATTCCAGAGATTGTAATTACCGGCAAGAGCCTGGAAAAAGTCCGGAAGGAGTTTCTCCAACAGATAATTCCTTACCGGGTCTTCCAATCCGCCAGCAAAGAAGATACCCATTTCCCCTTATTGTTTAACAGGCCCGTTGAAGACTTTCCCCTTATTTTCCTATGTAAAAATTATTCGTGTCAACTTCCTGTAAATGAAGTAGATACACTTGTCCGGCTCCTCGAAAATGTGCAAAAGTTTAGCGATAGAATAATACAATAAGTTGGCCATGGCCTGCGTTATTGAATTTAGCGCCTTGAAAGCTTTGACTTTCGAAAAATTAATTTTAAACTTGTAGCGAGATGTTGTCAAAAGATTTTTTTTGCCCAATACCCTTTAAAATTATGAAAATGAAAAACCTATCCACATTGACGGCCTTGTCCGCGCTAATTGTCGTG
>DATJJD010000104.1:0-14108 GCA_035492545.1 Puia sp. | reverse complement strand
GCACGATTATATTTTCGAATGGGGAGATGACCCGAAAGGTTGTTGTATGGCCCTGGGTTACATACCCCTCTACAATCATTCCTACCGATCTAATTGCGAATATGAAATGGACTATGAAGAGGAACTGATCACCGTTAAGGCCATCCGTTTTATTAAAGCCGGCGAAGAGCTGTTCATCAATTACAACGGGGACTGGAATAATGAGACTCCGGTGTGGTTCGATACCAAACCCTGAATCCGGTAGACGGCTAATGCTGTCTCTTACGGCTCAGCACGGGCGCATACTTCAACGCGAAATTAAGCCCCACACTGGTGATCTGTACCTGCCCGAATCCCATTCCTGCAGTGGGCACTTTTACATAAGGCGCTATCAGCAGGGAAAGGCTGTTGCTGAGACCGGTCTCCACGCCCATGGACAGGTTTACGGAGGAGAAGAGGTAATTCTTGTTCCTTGCCTCCACTCCCTTGAAATCCTGGCAGGTCTGTCTCCCGAATAAGTTGAAATAATATTGACTGTGTTCGCTGGTCATCAGATAGGAGGAAGCGCCCCCGCTGAGGAAGAAGACCGTGTTGCCCGTCAAAAGAAAATCATATCGCAGATTCAAAGGGATCTCCAGCATGTAGAAGCTGCCTTTGATCAGGCTCACATCATGTATATTGTTAATACGGTAATAGTTGTCCGGGACATGATAATCCTGGGGACTCGAAGCATAGTTTTTCCGGGTGAGCAGAAGACCTGTGCTGAGGTATAACCTGTCGGTGAATTGATAGTCCAGGGTGAGGCCGATGCTGCTGCCGGGTCTGTCGCCCGCCAGGGAATGGACAGAGGCAAAATCCGGGGAGAAAGAAAGCCCGAACTGCAGGGGACGGCTTATACGAAGGCCTGGATTTTTCTTGTCGAGCCGGATAGGACCGGCGACGCCGGTTGCTGCAGCAGCTTTCAGGGCCGAGTCGTCGACACCCCGTTGCCGGGCCAGTGAGCGGGCGTCCTGAACGGGGGAAAATGCAGGCACCCTGGGGGGAGCAGCGATGGATCCGGACGAGCCGGACGATGCCTGGGTATTGCCAGCGTTCCGGGAGCCCCCGGTGCCGGCAGCGCCCGTCGATCTGTCTCCGCCTGTGGTCCCGGCAGCATCTGCTAGTCCAGCCGCGCCTGTTGATCCGTCAGTTCCTTTCGGGCCCGGAGAATCTTTTGATCCGGGTGCACCCTTCGATGTTGATCCCCGCGAGCCGGTAGTCCCGGCCAGGGATCCGGGAGATGTCTGGCCGGCAGGATGGGATTTGCCTTTCCACCGGGCAGCGCTGCCGTTGGTTTTCGAATCGGCTGGCTCAGGGACAGAGGCCGAATTTTTTTCCGGGCCAGCCCCTTCCGGCGTGGTGTTCGCACCCGATGTCGTGTTCGCACCCGATCTCCCCGTTGGCGTCGCACCCGATCCTCCGGTTGGAGTCAATCCCGATCCCCTTGCAGGCGTCGACGCTGGCTCCCTGGCAGGAACTGAACCCGATCCCCCGGCCAGGGGTGATCCGGCAAGCGCCTGGTCTTTTCCTGGCGTGAGCGCCGGCTTTATTCCCGGCGAGGCAGAACCAACGGACGATGCCGGCGAACCAGCAGATGCCGGGGCCTGATGATCCGGGCCAGTCCCTGCTCCGGGTTGACCCGATGCATCGGCTTGCGCTGAAGATTCAGTTGTGTGGGGCGGTGTAGAGTTGTCGCTATTTTCAGAAGTTTTAGTTGATAGATCGGTGCTGTTGGGTACCGGTGACAGGGGTTTGACCACCGTCATGGGAGGACTGCCGGAAGGTTCTGTTTTAGCCGTGTTGCCCTTACCCTGTCTGATAAAATAATAAGAGACACCGACCAGCAGGATAATTACCGGGGCATAGTAAAACGGGATACGCCGTACCCCTTGCAGAGGACTGGGGCCGATCCGGCCCAATTCCTTATCCAGGCGAAGTTCTAACCTTTCCCATGACTGGGGCCCTACCAGGTCCCCGGGGTCATGCCGATCGGCAGCTTCCCGGCTAAGGCGGTCCAATTCTTTATCGGATAGGTTCAACATATGCTTTATGGTCAGTTTTTTTTGTTAGGATTTTTCTGAGATTCTCCCTGGCCTTTGAGAGGTTGGACTTGGAGGACCCGACGGAAATACCCAACTGGTTGGATATCTCTTCATGTGTCAGCCCCTCTATGACAAAAAGGTTGAACACGGTGCGATAAGCGGGTGATAAGAGCCGGATGGCTTCGATGATCTCCTTATAAGACAAGACGTCGATGCCGGTCTCCTGTTTGTCGGCGATGTTCTCCGTGTCCTCCGACAGCATCTGGCCGTTAATGGATGAGGCGTTCTTACGATAATAATCGATACAGGTATTTACAAGGATTCTTTTAAACCATCCTTTCAGGGAGGCCAGGATGTCCGCGTGCCGTGACTCCTCGAACTGGTGAATGCTTTTAAAAAGTTTTATAAAGCCTTCATTCATAATTTCTTCTACTTGTTCAAGGTTATTTTGATAGCGGTAGCATATTTTCATAGCATAATCCTTGAGCATCGTATAAAGCTCTTTTTGGCTAGCACGGTCATTGGTCCGGCAGCCTTCAATTAAAGCATGTATTTGCGTGTTTCCTGCGATCAAATGGATGTACAAATTAAATGGGAGGCGTACTATAAAACGCGCAAACTACCTTTACCCATCCGTAGTTTACGTAAATAAAATGTTAATGGTTGCTTGCCGCAGCTATAAAGATAATCTGGTTCCGGTAATGGCGAGGGAGGCATTTACAAAAAGCTGAGCCTGAAGGGTTTTCTCTCCGGCCAGCAGACCGATCAGCTTTAATTCCCTGATATGGCCGGAGCTATAAAGATTAGCGCCCAGCGGTTTGTTCAACTGCGCATCCAGGGTGGGAAGATTGACTTTCAACAGGGCCGCCAGATCCAGATAGGAGCTGCCTTTTAAAGACCGGCGGATTTTACCCCGCAGCAGGCTTCGGGCCATTTTAAGGGCCATATCCTTGCTTTCCAGGGAATAAGAGATATCGGGAACGCTGAGGGTCTGTTTCGCGGTGTCCAAAACCGGGGTCCCCCTGAGATAGATCCTCCCTTTGCGGCTGCCGGCGAAATCAATTTTTATTTCTACCTGATGTCCTCCTATTCCCTTGATGGCTATGTCTTTGACGATGACGGTCCTGCCTTTTACGAGAAAAGTATGATCCCTCAGGGAGTCATTCATGAGCTTACTGAGGAAGGCATAGTCGTAGTTTGCCTGCAGATATAGGGAAACTCCTTCTTTTTTAGCCCCGGCCTTCAAAGGAGGTAGGGGAGGTGCGGCGCCGTGTCGGGTGCTGTCGGAAATTAACTGGGGTCTGCAGGAGATGCCAACGGGCAGGAAGAAGGTGTCCCTTACGTAGTTGAGGGCGCCCGCCCGTATTTCCAGGGGATTGACAGCCAGGTATCCATAACCTCCAATGGCTGTTCTTTGCAGGGCGTCGGCGGCCGTCTGGCGAATGGCCCGGGAGAAGTCCATACCCGCCAGCGTTTCATCCAGCGATGCGCAAAAGCCATTGAGGGAGGACTGGATGCTGTCCAGGATCTGCGGGGTCATGTCCACGGAGAATAAGGACATGATACATTTGTCCGATGACTTTAAAGGGTCTGTATGGGTGCGGGTCTGTACCCGGTAGTCCGACAGAAAATTCAATTTGGAATGAATGCCGATCTCTACTCTCCGCATGGGCTCATTACCGAACCCGCAATTTCCCGATATCCAGGGAGAGGCGGGTTTACCCATCGCGCAAAGGCATTTGCCGCCAGCCACCTGATAGCTGCCCTTCAGCTGCAGCGAAAGTTGATTGTTGGTACATCCGATAACGAAGGCTGACCGGATAAAGCGGTATTTATATCGGAAATCGCAGGATGTCTGCAGATAAGCGGGCCATCCTTCCGAGGTGAATTCCTTAGGGACTATGGAATCCGCCGTTGCCAGCAGGGGGCCGCCGGGTACTTTTAAAGGCAGGTCTATTTCCGAGACGGGAAGGGTGGGCAGGGTATCAGGAACATGAATGGTAACGGCCGGGCTGCTGAGCTTTTTGGAGGACGAACATGAGCTAAGGTAGCAGGTTAGTATCCATAAACTACAAGGTAGTATCCGTAAAAGACTTGTCCGAACCTTTTTCATCCCTTAATTTTTTGCCGGGCAAAGATATTTTATTTTTTGTAGGCCTCTTTCCTGGTATTATCAATGACATCCAGCAATCCCCCGCTATACCGGTCTTCTGGTAGCTGCCAGAACATAACACCGCCCAGATGTTTGTCCAGGGCATAGCGGGTCTTTAACCGGATGGACATCGTATCGTCATAGGTGACAAAGAGCTTTTCGCGGGCATTATACATATAAGGTGCTTTTGCGATGGGATCCCAATGGGCTACATAACCGCTGTCCTTCGAAAAGACGGTAGCCTGGTCCTTGAAGGAGACCCCTCTTTTAAACTTACAAGGGCGGTACAGTCCGTTATTTATGCTGTCGGCTCCTTCGAATATCCTGGCATAAAAGGCTACACCGATCGCTATTTTTTTCAGCGGTACTCCGACGGAATCCAGGTAACGGACTGCATGGTCGGTGGATTCCACCTGCTGCGGCGTAGAATAGAGGGGCGTATGATGTCCGCTGATCGTATCATATCCGCTTACCAGGTCGTAGGTCATCAGGTTGATATAATTGACGAGGGGGGTGACCTTTTTCCAATCGATGGAAGTCTGCAGGTATTTGGTAAACCCGCCCGCGGCAAAGCTGATCTCATTTTGCCGGTCCAGGGTCTTGCGAAGGAGCTGGATGACGGCGGTGAAATGGTCTTTATCTTCGGGTGTGAACGGATATCCGGGCACGTTAGTGAGGCCCGGGTATTCCCAGTCCAGGTCGATCCCGTCCGTATGAAAATAGTCTGTCAGGTCCTTTACGGAAAGGGCGAATTCTTTCCGCCCCTGAGGAGTGGCGAAAACATCCGGACAGGTCTTGCAACCACCCCATCCTCCCAGCGAGAGGATCACTTTCAGGCGGGGATTTTTGCTTTTCAGAGAGACCATATGCCGGATGGTGGCGCTGTCATTGGCATTGTTGACAGTAAGCAAATTACCTTTCAAATGGCAGAAGCTGAAAATGATATGAGTCAGCTTTTCCGTGGCAAAACTGTCCAGCAGGGCACTTTTGCCGGCATAATATCCGATCACGGCCGGCCCGTCCCCTGCCATTCCCCCGGCCGGTCGTTCCTGAGCCCGGCTGAAATAAATAAAAAAAATAATAACTGACGATAGAAGAAGGCGGGGGGCTAAAGGCATATATACGCTGTTAAAATGGTTGGGGATAGCTGATTTGGTGTCTGGTTATGTAAGTATCGAATATAAGCCAGTTGTAATGTTCGCCCAAACATAAAATGAGAAGTATTTGTTAAGGCAACTTCTTTCCCCAATAATTCGTATGATAGATAAGAGCCGGCCTCCCTCTGCACAAGGAAATGGCCATTTTGGCCAGGTTGAGAAGATTATCCCTATGATTAATCATGGGGCTGTATTCCGTCAGCCCCATCTTCAAAGCCTGGCGTATCCAAGTCTTTCTATATCCCCGATACTTTTCGCGAGATGAGTTTTGCCATCCGCGAGGATATAAAATTTATCGGAAACATCGATAATATGCCGGTACAGATGGTCGGTAATCAGGAATCCCTTATTCTTCTTTTCTTCCTGCATCAATTCCTTTATCTGTTCAATCTGCATGGGCATAAGGTGAGAAAATGGCTCATCCAGCAAGGCAAACCGGGATCTGGACCGGATGATGATGTAAACGTTGATCAATCGTCTTTCTCCACCGGAAAGGTCCTGGATACGGGATTGATGGGTAGCCCGGAACTGAGGGAACCGTTGTACCAAATCCCCGAATTCCAGTTCGAAATCAAGGAGAGCTCTCTGTAAAGGCAGCGATGGCGGAATGAAGTTGAACTGGGGGAGGAATAATAAATGCTGCTTTTGTCTAAAAGGCTGCCGGAGGGAAATATCGTCAAACCGGACCGAACGGCTGGACGCATTCAAATCTCCGTAAAGAATTCTCATCAGGCAAGTTTTCCCTTGTCCGTTCCTGCCAAGCAGACCCGTGATCTCTCCGGTCCTGCATTGAATATGAATATCTGACAAGACCCGGCGAAGGCCAAATTCCAGTAGAATGCTATCTGCTTCCAGGGTATGGACCATGGTTATAGTTTATGGATCCGGCTGAGTAAAAAAAGGAAAAGGCTAAAATCAAAGCAAAGGGTGGAGGTCCATAGAAAGGTCCTGGTTAAGCCCAGGTTCAGGTAATAGTAGAACTCCTTGTTCTTATAGGAACGGATAAAGACATAAACGACGCCAAGGGTAAACAGCTTGAACCAGAACAGGACGGCAAATATAGACATGCCATATTCCCGGAATAAAACCATACAGGCAATGGTTATCAACGAATTTAAAAAGAAAAAGCCTTTGTAAAAAGTGAGCAGAAGCCTTATGGTTTTACTGAATTTCAATCGTCCAATTTATTCTATTCCTTAGGTATGCTTACTTTCACCAAGGTGTTTTAAGTAAATTTTATGTTTTACTTTTAAGGGTATTAAAAAAAGAAATATGTCTATACGAAGAAGGGAGTTTCTTACCACTGCATTAACTGCATTAGCGGGATCCTCTTTGCTGATGATGCCGCATCCGGCTTTAGCCGGATCTGATGAGAGACAGGAGGAGCTGACGATTCGCCAGGTGATCGACCGGATGCTGGCCGATATTCCCGGAGCACCCTTTGGGCAGACGGTAGACACCGTGAAGTCAGGCAATATCAATCAGCCGGTAAAAGGGATTGTGACGACGATGTTTGCGACGGACACTGTTATAGAAAAGACCATTCAGCTGGGCGCCAATTTTATTATAGCCCATGAACCGACTTTTTACAATCATTCGGACGAGACCGACTGGCTGAAGGATGATAAGGTCTTCCTTGCCAAGAAAGCGTTGCTGGACCAACATGGCATCGTCGTATGGCGTTTTCATGACTACCTGCATGCACATCGGCCTGATGGGGTTCTTATGGGGGTGCTGACGGCTATGGGATGGCTGCCTTACTATAACCAACAGGAGCCGCATCTGCTGACGGTGCCCGCTATTCCCCTGGGGGATGTCATTAAAAAGGCGAAGAAGCAGCTGGGGATACCCAAAGTGAAGGTGATTGGCAACCTTACCCAGTCCTGCAAACGCATCGTTATTTCGCCGGGCGCCGCGGGAGGCCGGTCACAGATCGGTCAGCTGCAGAAATACCAGCCGGACCTGCTGATAGTAGGAGAGCTTAATGAGTGGGAGACTCCTGAATATATCCGGGATGCCCGTCATCTGGGTGTAAAAATGTCTTTGCTGGTGCTGGGACACTCCGCGAGTGAGGAGCCGGGATTGCAATGGGTAGTGGCCTGGCTGCAAAACAAGGTGCCGGGGATAAAGATCACTCATATACCATCCGGTGATCCGTTTAGCTGGATATAATTAAGATGCCGCCCGGAGGGCGGCATCTTAATTAAAGTTATTTAGCGAATTCAGCCCTGATGACGTTCAGGGCGCCGCCGGCCTTGAACCATTCAATCTGGGGTTCGTTGTACGTATGGTTCAACACAATCTCCTCCTTGCTGCCGTCTTTATGGTTCAGTACCATCGTTAACGGTTTGCCGGGAGCAAAGGAGCCGAGGCCTGTGATATCGATGCTGTCATTCTCCTGTATCTTATCGTAATCTTCCTTGTTGGCAAATGTCAGCGCCAGCATACCTTGTTTCTTCAGGTTGGTCTCGTGGATACGGGCAAAGCTCCTTACCACGATGGCCCTTACGCCGAGGTGGCGGGGCTCCATAGCGGCGTGTTCCCGGGAGGAGCCTTCTCCGTAATTTTCATCTCCGACCACTACGGAGCCGATTCCGGCAGCTTTGTAAGCTCTCGCTGTAGCGGGCACGGGGCCGTATTCACCGGTCAGCGCATTCTTGACGGAATCCGTTTTTTCGTTGAAGAAATTGACGGCGCCGATGAGCATATTATTGGAAATATTATCGAGGTGGCCGCGGAATTTAAGCCAGGGGCCGGCCATCGAGATATGGTCCGTGGTACATTTTCCTTTCGCCTTGATGAGCAGCTTCAACCCTTTCAGGTCCGTGCCTTCCCAGGGAGTAAAAGGGGCCAGCAATTGCAGACGCTGGCTATCCGGTTTGACCGCTACCTGGACACCTTTCCCGTCTTTGGCGGGAGCCTGGTAACCTGCATCTTCCACGGAGAAACCTTTCGGGGGCAGCTCCACGCCGGTAGGTTCATCCAGCATAACGTCTTCTCCTTTCTCGTTCTTCAGCGTATCCTTCAGGGGATTGAAGGTCAGGCTGCCCGCGATGGCAAAGGCTGTGACGATCTCCGGCGAAGCGACAAAAGCGTGGGTGCTTGCCAATCCGTCATTACGCTTGGCAAAATTCCTGTTGAAGGAGGTGATGATGGAGTTCTTACGGTTGGGATCATCGATATGACGGGCCCACTGTCCGATACAAGGTCCGCAAGCATTGGCCAGTACTACGCCGCCAATCTGGTCAAACGTCTTTAAGAAGCCGTCTTTTTCAATGGTATAGCGTACCAGCTCCGAGCCGGGGGTGATGGTGAATTCCGCCTTCGTCTTCAGGTTCTTGTCGATAGCCTGCTGGGCCAGGGAGGCTGAACGGCTGATATCTTCATAAGAAGAATTGGTACAGGAGCCGATGAGGGCTACTTCCAGCCGCTCAGGCCAGTCGTTGGCCTTTACGGCTTCCGCAAACTTGCTGATAGGCCAGGCCAGGTCTGGAGTAAAAGGTCCGTTGACATGAGGTTCCAGCTCATTCAGGTTGAGCTCGATCACCTGGTCATAATATTCTTTGGGGTTGCTGTACACTTCTTTATCGGGGCGCAGATAGTCCTTGATGCCATCTGCCAGGGCCGCTACTTCTTCCCGGCCTGTGCCTTTCAGGTAAGCTGCCATTTTTTCGTCATAGGCAAATACAGAGCAGGTAGCCCCGATCTCAGCGCCCATATTACAGATGGTGCCTTTTCCGGTAGCGCTGAGGCTGTCTGCTCCTTCTCCGAAATATTCCACGATGGCGCCGGTGCCTCCCTTAACGGTCAGGATACCGGCTACTTTCAGGATCACGTCCTTGGCTGAAGTCCAGCCGCTCAACTTGCCGGTCAGCTTTACGCCGATCAGCTTGGGCATCTTCAGTTCCCAGGGCAGGCCTGCCATCACATCCACGGCATCCGCACCCCCTACGCCGATCGCCACCATACCCAGCCCGCCGGCATTGGGAGTATGAGAGTCCGTACCGATCATCATGCCACCCGGGAAAGCATAGTTTTCCAGGACGACCTGGTGAATGATGCCCGCGCCGGCTTTCCAGAAGCCGATACCATATTTATTGGAGATGGAGGAGAGAAAGTCGTATACTTCTTTATTGACGTCCAGGGCGGTAGCTAAGTCAGACGTGGCGCCTGTCTTCGCCTGGATCAGGTGGTCACAGTGTACGGTAGACGGAACGGCTACCTTGTCGCGGCCACAGGTCATGAATTGCAGCAAGGCCATCTGGGCCGTGGCATCCTGCATGGCTACGCGGTCCGGAGCAAAGTCAACATAATCTTTTCCTCTTTCGTAAGCCCGGACAGGCGTTACGAAAAGATGGGCGTACAATATTTTTTCGGCTAAAGTCAGCGGTTTACCTACCAGTTTACGGGCGGCATCCACTTTGGAAGGCATTCCCCCATATAACTTTTTAATAAGATCCAGATCAAAAACCATGATGAATTTATTTAGATGTTAGATGTAAGCCATTGATACAGACCATGGGCCAAAGGCGATGGAGCGTAGCATCCGGTAATTGAGGATGCGAATTTACCATTTTTACCCTAAAAATTGCGTTATTGTCTCAACATTAAAGGGTTTAATAGGGTTGGTTTTGCCGATTTTTTTTAAATTAGCGCTATGAACAGATTGAAGGATTTCATAGAATGGCAGGTATTTGGTGTCTGTACTGCCATTGGAGAAAAGATGGGTATCGCCACGTCCCGGATACGGACCTGGTTTATCTATATATCCTTCCTTACTATGGGATCTCCCCTGATCGTCTATTTTATTTTGGCTTTCTGGATGAATATTAAAAGGTACATCTTATCCGCCCGCCGGAATCCCCTGAAATATCTTTAGCAGGACTCTATTCCTTTCCACGGACTTTTTTACGTAACTTGACTGAAATCTCTGTTCCTTGTTCCAGTTCGACTATTCCTATACTGACTATGGGCAGTTGATGAATGACCTTGCTCAGCGGCTGAATACTCCGGTGGAAAATAACCGCCTGATATTCCCCGAGGCTGTTGCTACGGGCAGCCTGACCTTTGTACGATTACCAAACGGCATTCATGTGAATATCATTAATTGCCGGATGAACCAGGATTGGTTCATCTGTCGTAAGAAGATAAAGGAAGAGTATTATATCCTGCGTTTTCATGAGCTTACTATCCCGGACACCCTGGAAATACGCATCGGGAAGGAGCGGCTGAAAGAGTCTAATACGACCCGCCCCATTGCTTATCTTACCAATACGCTTTCAGACTGGGCTTACCTGGGCGCCAAGGGCACCATTTACAAGGGCATCGACGTTCTGTTCGACGCCGTCTGGCTGGCGGGCTACCTGGGGGTGCGCAGCATCGATGATGTCTTGTCAACCTACCTTTCCCTGCAGGTGGAGAATGTACACACCGAGCCCCTGGACAGTGAATACCGGCGACTCATGCAAGAGGTGGTGGAGGTGGATGACAACAGCCCGATGCGGCTCGCTATTATACAGAACAGGATTATGCTGCTGATCGAGCGGTTCTTTATGCGGATCTACGAACGGAAAAAGAATTCCTTTTTTGACATCCCGCTGTCAAAAACAGATATCGACCGGATGATGCAGGTGGAGACCTCCCTCACCAAAAATATATTTGAGCCGGCGCCCACCATCAGTCAGCTGGCTAAGATGGTATCGATCAGCGAATCGAAATTAAAAAAGGATTTTAAGCTCATATATGGAGTACCGGTATATGAGTATTTTCAGAAGATCCGCATGCAGGCGGCTAAGGATAAACTATTATCCGGCGATCATTCCGTGAAAGAGGTCGCGATGGAATTAGGTTACTCCAACCTTAGTAATTTTACCATCGCTTTTAAAAAAGAGTTCGGTCTCCTGCCCAGCAAGCTGCTTACCGCTTATTGAAAAAGTTCTTTGCAGCTACCCTTATCTCCTTTTCAGTTAGTAAAAGCAAGGAAAGCGGAGTAAATTTGCATATTCTTTGATCAATTGGGTTCATTCTTTGTCCCGTTTTTAATTCCTCATTAATTGGACCTTGTCCAATTACCATCCAGGAAAGACCAATCTTTATCTTGTACCTTGTTAAAACGTTGAAACTACCTTACGGATTTTCACCAATTGTTCCAGTAGCCCCTGAAGAAGATCCAATCTCAGCATATTGGCGCCGTCGCTCTTTGCTATGGAAGGATTCGGGTGAGTCTCGATGAACAGGCCGTTTGCACCGGTGGCAATAGCAGCTTTCGCTATCGTGCCAATCAACTGCGGGTTGCCGCCGGTCACCCCGCTGGTCTGGTTAGGCTGCTGAAGGGAATGGGTACAATCCATTACAACCGGAGCGCCTTGTTCCTGCATCCAGGGGATATTACGGTAGTCTACTACCAGGTCCTGATACCCGAAAGTAGTGCCTCTCTCCGTCAAAAGAATTTTATCATTGCCGGCCTTCCTTATCTTCTCTACCGCAAATTTCATAGAAGGGCCACTGAGGAATTGGCCTTTTTTCACATTTACCACTTTTCCCGTTTCTGCAGCAGCCAGGAGCAGGTCTGTCTGCCGGCAGAGGAATGCCGGGATCTGTAAGATATCTACATACTTCGCTGCAGGAGCGGCCTCGTCATGGGCATGTATATCCGAGGTCGTGGGTAATTGGTATTTTTCTCCCACCTTCTTTACCAGGGCCAGCCCATTCTCGTCACCGATGCCCGTGAAAGAAGAGGCACTGGTGCGGTTGGCTTTCCGGTAAGAGGCTTTGAAGATATAGGGAATGCCCAGGTTCCGGCAGATGCTGTAGACCTTATCCGCCACTTCCATCACCAGCTCTTCACTTTCCACCACACAGGGACCGGCTATCAGGAAAAAATTATTCTTGTCGTACGATTGATGCTTGCATAGTTCGTGTAAAAATTCCATGCTGCAAACCTAGCACAAAAATGTAAAAGATAATAAATCCCGCTAGGTTCACTGAATCCGCTGAAAAAGACGTAATGGCCTGAAGTAAACCTAGTATAAAATTCCTAACAAGATTTTGTCAATTCAAAATTATCGTGTAATTTATACACACCTTAAACCTATTCTATATGAAAAAATTATTCAGGCGATCCATTTTGGTTACCGGTCTTTTCCTATTGTTTTCCGCCGTCCTTCCCGCACAAAACCCCTGGAACGGCAAAATTATCTTCGAGGGCTTCTGGTGGAACTACACCAACAACAATTACCCGTATGGATGGAGCAATTACCTGGCGGAACTGTCGCCCCGGCTGGGTGCATTGGGCATCGACGCCGTGTGGGTGCCTCCCTGTATCAAAAATGCCAGCCCGGGCAGCGTCGGTTATGCTCCTTTCGATTATTATGACCTGGGCGATAAATATCAGAAAGGCAATCTGAAGACCGGCCTGGGCACTAAAGATGAATTATTACGCATGTGCGGAGTACTCCATGCCAACGGACTGGATGTGATCCAGGATGCGGTATTGGGTCACATGAGCGATGCCGGCTCGGCAGTAGCGGGCGCCGGCGGCCAGGACTCCAACAGCTACTCCCTGATGACCAACAGCGGGTACAAAAATTTCCGGTACGTCTGTTATGCCAAGCCCGCCGGTAATGAATCAGCCGCCGATTACCTTGCCCGCAAAGGCCGCTGGCCGGTTAACTGGGAGAATTTTTATCCCAATCAATTCAACAATCACTATAATACCAATGACTGGGACGCCATCTTATTCGGTCCCACCATCAGTTATGAATCCACCGCCTATGGGCAAAGCTCCAATGCAACGTATAATCCCACAGAGACATCCGACTACATGCGTACAGGGGCACGTAACTGGATGATCTGGTTTAAGAAACAGACGGGTTCGGATGGGTTCCGCCTGGATGCGGCTAAGAATTATCCCTATTGGGCGGCCCAGGATTTCCTGTGGAATGTGAAATATAATGCCTCATGGGCCAATGGGGGCGCCAACATGGTGGCTATAGGAGAGGTGGTAGGCAGCACTTCTGATGAAGATACCTGGATCAGTAATGTAAAGACCAGCAACGGAGGGACAGAGGACCTGGCAGGGACTTTCGACTTCGGGTTTCGCTCGGAGCTTAAGAACATGGTCAGCGCAGGGGGCTCCTACGACCTGGGATCTCTTCCCGGCAAACAGCAAAGCAACCGCTACCGGACCGTACCTTTTGTCAATAATCACGATACTTACCGGCCTATAAAGGATAGTGTCGGGCATATCACCGGCTGGGATACGGGCAATGAGCTGGGAGGAGGGCATATCGATCCTGACGATCCCCGGGTGGATGTCGCCTATGCCATTGCCTTTGCCGTGGATGGGTCGCCGCAGGTGTTCTTTGAAGACCTGTTCGACCTGAGAAGTACTGGCAAACGATATACACATCATCCCACCAATACAACGGACCTGCCCGTCCGGGACGCCCTTTCCAATATCATCTGGTGCCATCAGAAGCTGAGCTTTAAAAAAGGGGCCTATAAGGTGCGCTGGCAGGCCACGGACCTGTTGATCATTGAAAGGGGGTATAATGCCGGACCGGAGAACAGTTATGCCATCATCGGCGCCAACGACAATACCAATACCTGGCAACATGCTACTATCCAGACTGACTTCGGGGCCAATGTAGAATTGCACGATTACTCCGGCGCCAATAGCAGCGATATCTGGACGGATGCCACGGGGAAGGCGACCATTTATGTTCCCCCTTGTGATGG
>DATJJD010000103.1:0-9387 GCA_035492545.1 Puia sp. | reverse complement strand
TACCCCGGCTCAGCATTAACAACCTGAATAATAACTACCGGTCTTCCGACCTCTGGGTGAAGAACGGCGCTTATGTTTCATTGAAAAGCCTCTCATTGGGTTATACCCTTACCAAGTTACATATCAGCGACTGGCAGTTACCCGAGGCCCGTTTCTATGCCACCGGATACAATCTTTTCATGATCACCAGGTATCCCGGTTATACGCCGGAACTGGGTTATACGAGTAATAGTTCGCCTTATGCAAGCAATCCTACTAATCCAGGTTCGGGATCATCCACTACCACATCACCCGGTTTACAAAGAGGGGTGGATCTGGCACAATATCCGCCAACCCGGAATTTTACGATCGGTGTAACAATCAATTTTTAGGCTCTTAAACCATGCGGTATATGAAACGAGTATTCAATAATAGGAATTATATATTATTCTCCCTGCTGACGGTGCTGTCGGTCTGCCTGTTCTATGGCTGTATCAAGAAGCCGTTGGACCAGAACCCAACCGGGGAGTATACGACCAGTAACTATTGGCGCAACCAGGATGATGTCATCGCGGGTGTGTTGGGTATTTACAATGTATTGTTTACGGAAGACTGGGTAGGCCATGACCTGTATGCGTATGACGATCAGTCGGATGACATCGCCGTGGATGGGGACCATCCTGATTTCAAGGCCATCGAACGGTTCAATATCGATCCCACGTTGCAGTTGATCTATATTACCTGGCCTTTTGCCTATGAGCAGATCGCCCGTGCGAACAATGCGATCATCTATATTCCAAAGGTCCCGGTAATGGACAGTACGATCCGTAACCGCTCGCTGGGAGAAGCCTATTTTTTGAGAGCACATGCTTATTTCGTCCTGAGCCAGATCTATGGCGACGTTCCGCTGATCCTGGAGAAGAATGTGCAGGATGCCAGTTATAATGTTGCCAAGTCTTCTGCGGATACGATCCGGGCGCAGGTAGAATCGGACCTGCTGAAAGCTGCCAGCCTGTTGCCGGATGTCATTTATGATGACGATAACAAAGGCAGGGTGAGCCGGGGAGCTGCCTGGGGCCTGCTGTGCAAGCTGTATATGTTCGAAGATAAATTTTCCCAGGCCATCCAGTACGGGTCCAATGTCATCAACGACCCGAACTATGCGCTGGCCAGCAACTATACGGATAACTTCACGCTGGGGCAACAGGAGAGTAATACGGAGATCCTGTTTGGCGTCTGGAATAAGAACCAGGAGATCTCCGGGGTGCCTGCTTCGGCTATCAGTACTTATTTTTCACCCAGGTCCTGGCAGGGCTGGGGTTTTCATCATCCCACCCAGAATTTTGCCGATGAGTTCGAACCGACCGATACGATCCGTAAGAGAGCGACGCTGATCTCCGTGGGGGACACTATCCCTAACCAGACCAATATGGTGACGATAGCCAGCGGGGATGCCTACCAGATGTTCACCGGGAAGGCTGGTCAATCGACGGGCCGCATGTTGCCCAGTATGTCGACCACAGGTTACTGCATCCGGAAGTATACGGCTTTTATGCCCAGTGGGGACGGTGGGCTGGATTACGATCTGAAGCAGCCTATTTTACGGACGGCCGATGTATATTTGCTGGTGGCTGAAGCCAAGATACGATTGAATGGGGCGGGCAGCGGGGATGCGGAGATCAATGCCATACGTACCCGCGCGAAGTTGTTGCCGGTTTCCGGAGCCGGGATGGGGCAGCTGATCCACGAGCGCAGGGTAGAGCTGGGGGGCGAGAATATCCGGTGGCAGGATCTGTTGCGCTGGGACAAGGATAAGATCATCAACCTGGATACCATCGTCAGCAAGCCCAAGGCGGCTTCTCCGCTGGCTCCTTACAATGGCTCGGTCATTATTCCTGCCCGTACGTTTGCGAGGCCAAAAAATTATTATATGCCATTGCCACAGGAGATCATCGATGAGAGTAAGGGGGTGATCCTGCAGAATTCGAATTATTAAACATGAAAGGAATGAAATGGATACTGGGCATGGCGTTAATGCTCAGCCAGGCATCTTATTCGCAGAAGGATAATCTCGACAGGGCTGCCTTGAATGGATTCCTGCAGCGGGTCGTGGGCGATAAGGCAAAAGCGTTCGAGATAGGGTATATCGCACCGGAGAAGGGAAAAGATGTTTTTGAGGTAGGGCCAGCGGGCAGTAGCGGCAAAGGCGCAAAAATCCTTCTTCGGGGCAGTAACGGAGTGAGTGTCGCATCCGCCCTCAACTATTACCTGAAAGAGTATTGTCATTGTCTTATCACCTGGAATGGCGTCAATCTCCGGATGCCGGCTCTGTTGCCGGCCGTGAAGGGAAAGATCCACAAGATAACCCCCTATACCTATCGTTATTACCTGAACTATTGCACGTTTAATTATTCCATGGCCTGGTGGGATTGGAGCCGCTGGCAGCGGGAGATCGACTGGATGGCGTTGAATGGGATCAATATGCCGCTGGCCCTTACGGGGGAGGAAGCTATCTGGCAGGAGGTATACCGGTCTATGGGATTTTCTACGGAGGAGCTGGACCATTTTTTTAGCGGTCCCGCTTATTTCTCCTGGTTGTGGATGGGGAATATCGATGCCTGGGGTGGTCCGTTGCCCGCGCATTGGAAAGACAGTCATGCAGCGCTGCAGAAAAAGATACTGGCTGCCGAAAGAAGTTTTGGGATGAAGCCTGTCTTACCTGCTTTTACGGGACATGTACCTCCTTCCTTTAAAGACCGTTATCCGGCCG
Source organism: Puia sp. (assembly GCA_035492545.1). Classification (GTDB taxonomy): domain Bacteria; phylum Bacteroidota; class Bacteroidia; order Chitinophagales; family Chitinophagaceae; genus Puia. The sequence continues at coordinate 6,638 of DATJJD010000103.1, read as the reverse complement.
CCAAGGTAAAGAAGACCAACTGGGATGCCGGTTTTGCCGATGTCTATATTCTGGATCCTTCCGATCCGCTCTTTGAAGAGATCGGAAAAAAATTCCTGGAAGCGCAGACCCGTGCATTTGGAACGGATCATCTGTATTCTGCAGACACCTTTAATGAAAATGTGCCCCCTACTTCCGACTCGTCCTACCTGGATGGCATGAGTAAAAAAGTTTATGCTTCGATGGCCCTGGCTGACCCGAAGGCTGTTTGGGTGATGCAGGGGTGGATGTTCCATTATAATGCCGCTTATTGGAAGCCTACTCAGATACAAGCCCTGCTGAATGCGGTGCCCAATGACCATATGATCCTGCTGGATCTCTATAGTGAAAGTCATCCCGTCTGGAACAGGACAGCAGCCTATTATGGCAAGCCCTGGATCTGGAATATGCTGCATAATTTTGGGGGAAATATCAGTCTTTGGGGGCGGATGAGCCATGCTGCTACGGATCCTTCCCAGGCTTTGCATGATCCTGCCTCCGGCAGGATGGTGGGGATCGGTCTCACTCCGGAGGGGATAGAACAAAATCCCGCACTGTATCAGCTGATGCTGGAGAATGTATGGCGTGACAGCCCGGTGGAGCTGGATAGCTGGCTTCGGGCATATGCCCGGCAGCGTTATGGGGATGCCGGGACTGTTGTTGCCGACGGCGGGGCGACTGACGGTTTGATGAAACGGGCTGCGGATTCCCTGGTGGACCAGGCCTGGCAGGTATTGGAGTCCAGTGTATATAACGGCGGTCTTGGCGAGGGTGGCAATGAATCCATCATCGTTGCACGGCCTACCTTCGAGAAGAAGATCGACCGGGTATTGACGGGGTTGGACTATGATCCGGCGAAGCTGGTGGCTGCCTGGGACCTTTTTGTAAAAGCGTCGCCGGTTTTTGCCGGTAGTGATGGCTTCCGTTATGACCTGGTGGATATCACCCGGCAGGTGCTGGCGAATTATGCCAGTCCTTTGCAACAAAAATTAGCGGAGGCCTGGCGGCTGAAAGAGGTGGCTGCCTACCGGGAATATAAAAGACAATTTTTGGCCTTGCTGGATGATATGGATCAGCTGTTGGCTACCCGTCCTGATTTCCTTTTGGGCAAATGGATCAAGGAGGCCCGGGAGAATGGTGTCACGGTGTCCGAAAAGGATCTTTATGAATTGAATGCCCGTAATATTATTACGCTCTGGGGTGATAAGGAGAGTGGGTTACGGGAGTATTCCTGCCGGCAATGGTCGGGGCTGATCGCGGGCTTTTATAAACCCCGCTGGGAGTTATTCTTTTCAGCATTGGATAAGTCGTTGACGTCGGGCGCCGATCCCGACTGGAAGACGGTGGATGCAGCCATTAAAGACTGGGAGTGGAAATGGGTTAACAGCCATGACGCGTATGATGCCGTGGAAAAAGGAGATGCCGTCAAGGTGGCTTTGGCATTGTACCATAAATATCGTCAGCAATTATGAGATCTATCTTAGTGCTGGCCCTGTGCTGCCTGATGGCCGGAGCCGGGGAAACGCAACCTCTCTTTGATACACCGGGCGCTAATGACCATATTTTTCCTGCTGCCGCCCGGGCAAAACCTTTTATCGATTTTGACGCCCGGGGATTTTTGGTGGGGGGTAAGCGGACCTTTTTGGTTTCGGCGGGTATGGAGTATGCGCGGGTGCCCCATGAGCTATGGGAAGACCGGCTGCTGCGGCTTAAAAGAGCAGGTTTTAACTGTATAGAGATCTATACTTTCTGGAATTTTCATGAGCCCCGGGAAGGGCAGTTTGATTTTAGCGGCGACCATGATCTGGAAGCTTTTCTGCGCCTGGTCCGTCATATGGGATTGTATGCCATTGTCCGGGTGGGGCCCTATTACTGTGCGGAATGGGATAACGGGGGGTACCCGCTATGGTTGCGTTTCAAACCGGGTGTACGTGTCCGGGAAGATAATGCTGCCTTCTTACAATATGTAGACCGTTACTTCGATCGGTTATTTCCCATTGTGGACCGGCAACAGATCCATCATGGGGGAGCTGTGATCCTCGTGCAGCTGGAAAATGAGCATCCGAAGGGCTGGGGTACGGTTATGCCGGATGGCTATTTCCGCCATCTGCGGGAGAAGGCGTTGTCGCTGGGATTGGAAGTGCCTTATTTTTTCAGTGGATTGCATCATGCCAGTGATCCTGCGGGGGAACGGCCTTCGGTGCTGGCCGGCGCGGGAGTCGACAAGGAGGGGACGACAGGCAGGAAAGGAGTGGCTGGCGGGCTGATGAGTGATCCGGCGGCGCTGGATGATCCGGCCCGGCCCAATCCTTGGTTATCCACCGAATTCTGGAGCGTATGGTATTCCGGGTATGGTTCTACGGACAAGGATGCCCGTGTTTATGAGCGGAGGACCTGGAAGATATTGGCTCATGGCGGGAATGGATATAATTATTACATGGCCCATGGCGGCAGTAATTTTGACTATACGAATAATGACGAGGATGCCGCTTCTTATGACTATGGCGCTGCCGTTGGGCAGGCCGGAGACCTGCGGCCTATTTATTATAGCTTTTCACGCATGGGTTGGTGGGCCCGGAGTTTTGCGGATGTCCTGGAGAACAGTGAGGATGCGACGGCAACCGAAAGACAGTTCTTTCATGATATGGATACGCCGCTGATCGTCACGGCCCGGCACAGCCCGGCAGGGAAACTTATTTTCCTGGACAATCCATCTGCACAGCCGGTAAAGACGGCGATAGCAGGAGTAGGTTCCGTAGTATTGTCGCCCGGGGAAATTTTCCCCATCGTCTATCATTTCGCCCTGGATAGCGCCGTGACCCTGGAGTGGGCGCCGGTAAGGGTGTTGGGGATCAGCAGACAGGGGGCCATTACTACGATGGTGATCTATGGGGCGCCCGGCAGTGAGGCGGAGATGACTTTTACGATTAGGGGAAAGGTGACTATTCTGCAGGGATCAGGTGAAAAGGCAAGTAAGACCGCGGGAGAGGGCCTGATGACGGGCCGGGAAATTAGCGGGCATCAACAACTGCTATTACACACAAACTTTTCCGCAAGCAATCGACCCAGTGAATATGTTTTTCGCGCGGGTGGCCAAAAGTGGCGGATACTGGCTGTAAATACCTCTCTGGCAGATCGAACCTGGTTCGTGGAGTCGGCCGGGCGAAATTATGTTGTTTGCGGGCCAGCGTATGTGGGGGAAGTGTCGATGCAGGATAAAAAGCTCTCTATGATCACGGAGACGTATTTGAAAGATAGCCTGAAATATCCGGTGGTTTGTTATGGGGAGGACCGGGTCGAAGTGAGGCCGAAAACGAAGGGACCGGCGGGCATGGCAGCACAATTGCCGCTGTCGGGCTGGCAATTCCGAACGGGAGTACATCCGGCCGCGCCGGGATATTATGACCATGATTGGAAAGCCAGCAAACAACCGCTGCAAATGGGCGCAGATGGAGATGCGACGGCAGATGCCTGGTATCGTACTAACCTTTCTATAGATACGGCTGGCCTTTATACCTTACAGGTAGAGGGTGGAGACCGGGCGATAGCCTTTGTGGATGGCAAGCCGGCGGGAACGGGAAATATCCGGGATGGAGAAATGACATTTGATCTTTCAAAGGGGGCCCATACTTTAGCTTTTTTTACCGCCCATGATGGCCGTGATAAACTCGCCGCTTACCTGGGAGCCATGGATTCGGTAGACCGTAAGGGTCTTTTTGGGAAAGCCGTTCTGCGGAGAGGCGGCCCTTCCATTGTTACGCTGGGCGGCTGGCATTTTGAAAAAGCATCGGTCCGGGACAGCGGCCGGGAGCCCGCCGGCGGCCAGGAGCCCGGTACCTTGCCGGAGAGGTTGATACGAAATTTTCCTAAACAAGGAGTGGCCGGATGGTCCGATTATACCATTGGTCAGGATGCCTTTGGCGGCAAGGAAGGCTATGGCTGGTTCCGTACTATCCTGGCGGAACCCGGGCCGGGTGTTTCGGAGATCGTGCTGGCATTCCGAAGTGTGGATGAGAATGCCACTGTATTTATCAACGGCCATCGGATAGCCCGCCATGAGGGATGGAATCAGCCTTTCGAGGTTGTCATCGGTGGGCTGGATACCTTGCAAAGACCGTTGGAATTGACCTTGTTCATGGAGAATTACTCCAATGAGGGAGGGATCGACAAGCCGGTGAGGGCGAATTATGCCGGTCCGGGGAAGGAACTAACGGGATGGAGCATGCGGGGAGGGATCGGGGGACCGATTGAAGAGGCATGGAAGCCATTGCGGACCGGGGCGCGGGGGGCGACAGCGGGAGGACCAACGGGTCAAAAAGCGGAGCCGGGTCCTTGCTTCTATCGTTGCCCATTCACGGCTCCCGCATATACAATTCCGGGGCCTCATCCCATCTGGCGGGTACATACCGATGGATTGGGGCATGGGTCTGTCTGGGTCAACGGCCATAACCTGGGTCGTTACCCTGAAAAAATAAATGCTCCGGGATTGTACATCCCTGAATGCTGGTTGAAAGCAGGACGCAATACCCTGATGATTTTTGAGGAGGATGGCAAAGATCCGGGCCAGGTATCTATACAGGCAGAAAAGGCCGCGGGCCGTGAAAAGATTATTTTTTCTAATTTTTAATATTATGAAGGGCGAGCGGTCACTTTCCCTGGACCTGTTCCGGGGGCTTACGATTTGTTTTATGATCATTGTCAACGCGCCGGGCTCGGGCGCCGATCCCTATGTGCCGCTGGATCACGCGCCCTGGTTTGGATTTACACCTACGGACCTGGTATTCCCTTCCTTTCTTTTTGCCGTGGGCAATGCGCTTAGCTTTTCAAAGGACAGGTATCAGCGGCAAGGAGATTTTTTGCGAAAGGTCTTCAAACGGGTGCTGCTGATTTTTTTGCTGGGGTATCTGATGTACTGGTATCCGTTCGTTCACCGCCTGGATACCGGAGGATGGACCTTTAACCCGTTGAGTCATACCCGCATCATGGGAGTCTTACAAAGAATAGCGCTGTGTTATGGTGCGGGCGCCCTGATCGTGCACTATTTATCAGGGAAGGCAATTTGGTGGGTTACTGCTTTTTTGCTGCTGGGCTATTGGGCTGCCCTCTATCTATTTGGGCAGCATGGGCAGGAGCTGACTATGACCCATAATGCCGGAACGCTGTTGGATAGCTGGCTTCTGGGGGACCATCATCTGTATCATGATAAAGGGGGGCCCATTGCCTTCGATCCCGAGGGGGTGCTGAGCACCTTGCCTGCTATTGTCAATGTCATCGCCGGATACCAGGCCGGTATCTTTCTCCGGGAAAAGGGAAAGAACTATGAGTCTGTCGCCCGGCTGATGATCATGGGGGCCCTGCTGGTGGTTACGGCGCTATTCTGGGCGCAGTTCTTTCCGCTCGCCAAAAAATTATGGACCAGCTCCTTTGTGCTGCTGACGGTGGGGATCGATCTGGGGTTGCTGGGATTGCTGATCTTTGCTTTTGATATACAAGGATGGCGGCGAGGTGTATATTTTTTCCAGGTGTTTGGTAAAAATCCCCTGGCCATCTATTTGTTGTCGGAGTTATTATTAACTACGCTGCAATTAGTGTGGGTGCGGCCCGGGCTGGATTTTTATACCTGGGTCAACCAGGTTTTTTTTCAGGCCCTGTTCCCGGGGCCTTTTGGTACCCTGGTATTTGCTGTATGTTATATGCTGCTGTGCTGGTCTGTAGGCTGGTGGTTGGATAAAAAGAAAGTGTATATTAAAATATAGATGAGAAAAATCTTAGCCATTTTTTTGTGGACGGGGGCCGGGTTGTTAGCCCGGGGACAGGGTGAAATGCGGCCCTTGTTTGACCCGCTGGTCTATGTCGATCCGTTTATCGGTACGGCTAAGAGTGATGTGTTCACCCGTTGGGGAAATGAGGGAGGAACCTATCCGGGGGCCGTGGCTCCCTGGGGCCTGATGCAAATGACGCCGGAGACCAGGGCCGGCGGAGGATATGATCATGGGGACAGCACTATTTATTTTTTTAGCTGTCGGCATCATTTGAGCGGTTACCCGGGCGGGTCAGCAGGGCAGATAAAGATCATGCCGCTGGGGCCGGCCGGTGGAATGATGAAACGGCCAGGACCTGCAGGTGTGGCAGGGGACCGGACCGGATCGAAGGGGATGGAGGCCCTGGTGGGGCGGTCTTTCCGGCATCAGGACGAAAAGGCCAGTCCCGGCTATTACAGGGTCTTATTTCCGGATGATCATAGTTCGGTGGAAGTGACGGCTTCCGGGAGGGTGGGTTTGTTCCGGTGTACCTTTCCAGCTCATGTTATCCCGGAGATCTTTGTCGGTGGGATGGGGAAGATCACCATTAACAAGGACGGTTGGCTGCAGGGCGATGCTTTTCCGGCGGTGCTGCGCTATGAGGGGGATATCCGCGAAGGAGAGCCGGTAAAGGATGGGATGATCCTCCGTTTTGCTTCTTCGGTGGCGGGAGCCACGGTGATCGTTCTCCGGATCAGCGTCTCTTCTGCCGGCGCCGGCAGCGCCAAAAAAAATATTGATAAAGAGACAGGGGGGCTGGGGTTTGACCAGATAAAAGAAAGGACTGCGGATCAATGGAGGAAGGAATTGTCCGTGGTC
>DATJJD010000102.1:0-19577 GCA_035492545.1 Puia sp. | reverse complement strand
CTGCAACACATCATGGTGGATGAATTTGACGACGGCCTGGGAGTAGGCTGCGGGTTCTGCCATGCCAAACAAAACGGGTCCGATCGGCTGGACTATGCCAGCGACGCCAAACCTGAAAAAGAAATAGCCCGTACGATGATGCGGTTGACGTTAAAGGTTAACCGCAAATATTTCCAGGTCAGCCGCCCCCTGATCGGCGACAGCGTCCTCATCGTCACCTGTCAAACCTGTCACCGGGGAGAAGCACACCCGGCTCCCTGACCACCCATGTCCTGTCCCCTCAGCGCACCCCAGCCCCTGATTTTATTTTTGCTCCCCCGCGATCAGTTGGCTGAGGGGCGTGTCGAGGAAGTTGCTGGCCTCATCATGATCTGTGCTGACACTGACAGGCAGCCATTTCTCGAATTCCGCCTGCTTCACAGCCTCCGACTTCTTCAACAGATTGGCCGCCTCACTGCCCAGGATCAGGTGCAACGGCGGCTCGGGATGATTCACCACGTCGATCATCACCCGGGCTGCCTTGACAGGGTCGCCCATCAACTTGAATTCCGGGTCCCTGAAAAGCTTCTCCCGTACCCCCACCGTCTGTTCATAATCATCGATCTTCCGGGCAAAGGACATGGACTCACCAGCCCAGTCCGTACGGAAACCTCCCGGCTCGATGATGGTTAACCGGATTCCTAATGGAGCGATCTCTTTGGCGAGTCCTTCCGAAAAACCCACCAGCCCGAACTTCGCCGCCTGATAGATCGTCAGGCCCGGCGTACCCAGCCGCCCGCCCAGCGAACTGATCTGCAGGATATGCCCGCTGCGCTGTTTCCGCAACTGCGGTAATACGGCCCGCACCACCCAGATAGGGCCATAGAGATTGGTTTCGATCTGGCTGGTGATCTGCTCCCGGGTAAAAGCCTCCGCCGCCCCCGTGATGCCAAAGCCGGCATTATTCACCACCACGTCGATCCTGCCAAAATGGGCGATGCTCTTAGCCACCGCTCCCTCCACCTGCTGCTCATCCGTCACATCCATCTTTACCGGGTAAACCTGCCCGGGATACCGGGCCGCCAATTCCTCCAGCTGTTCCGGCCGGCGGGCCGTGGCAGCCACCTTGTCTCCCGTTGCCAGTACTGCTTCCGTCAGGCTGCGTCCCAGCCCCCGGGAGGCGCCCGTGATAAACCAAACCTTTGTCGCGTTCATGATATTTAATTTTCAACAAAGTTCCGTCTCTTGCAGCGCACCCATTTTGTCAAAAAGCTCAAATCGCTTTGTTTAAAAGCTCATTTCGCCCGCCCAAAATTTAATGTCGATCCGACTAAGGGTAAAAAGTCTTTTTTTTGTCCTCCATACAGTTGCGCATCATTCCCGGGAATACGATTGATAACTGACTTGCAAATGAAAGAACCGAAACAACCTTCCAACACTGACAGACCCTTATCCAGGGATAACCCTTTACGGGTTGCCGTAGATAAAGAAGAGGAGGGCCAGGCGCTGTTATTGAATAATGAGACCATCATCCGGCAGGTCCTGAAAGAGGACCCGGGAAAAGGGTTCGAAATGATCTTTAAAAGATATTATAGCCCCCTTTGCAATCATGCCGCCAGGTTCGTCTATTCTAAAGAAATAGCAGAAGACATCGTCAGCGAGATCTTCCTGAATTGCTGGAAGAAGAAATTATACGAGACCATCACCTCCACCTTCCGGGCTTACCTGTACACGGCTGTGCGCAACAGCGCCTATAATTACCTGAAAGGCGAGTTCAGCGAGAAATTGACGGGAAGAGAGGAGATCCTGATACCGGTCGGTTTTATGGAAGAGACAGACCCGCAGAAGATCCTGCTGCTGAATGAGCTGGCCGGCAGGATAGAACGGACCATCGATGCCTTCCCGCCCCAATGCCAGAAAGTGTTTTTGATGAGCCGCTTTGAAGGGAAAAAGAACAGGGAGATAGCTTCGGAACTGGCTATCGGGATAAAGACAGTGGAAGCCCACATGATGAAGGCCCTGGCCCTGCTAAAAAGATCATTGTCCGACTACCTGAAATGAGCAAAAAAGATTACAATGGAAAACACGATCAATAAACAATTCCTATTCGAAAATTTTTCGGGAAGGTCCACGCCCATTCAGAAGAAGATGATTCAGGAATGGCTGCAGACCCCCGGAAATATAGAGTTATATTATGACTGGCTGGATGAATGGGAGAAGAGCAACCCCCAGTTCTTCCCCGATGAAGAGCTTGCTTTAAAAAAAATAATCAGCGGAGCCATCCCTGCCTTTCCCGGCCCGGACCGGCGTAACACCTTCACCCGTTTCTTCCGGCTCCGGGTAGTGGCGGCGGTCCTGATCTTTTTATCCGTCTCGGTAGCCCTGATCTCCCTGAAGGATACGATCCTCTACCGGACGATGAACACCGCCTTCGGTGAAACGCGTTCAGTGATCCTGCCCGATGGCAGCCTGGTCTCCATGAATGCCCATTCCACCATCCGGTACGCCCGCTTTGGCTTTGGAGACCGCAATCGGGAAGTATGGCTGTCAGGAGAAGCCGACTTCTCTGTGACTCATACCAACAGCAACCGGCCCTTCCTGGTAAGGACCGACCATCACCTGGATGTAGTGGTGCTGGGGACGCGCTTTACCGTGTACAGCAGGGGAGAGCAGGCGAGGGTGGTGCTCAAACAGGGAAAAGTAGAGCTTAACTACCGGGAACAACAGCAGGAAAAGAGATTAGTGCTGCGCCCCGGGGACCTGTTCACACTGCATGGAGAGAAAGTCAACGAGCTGCGGCAGGTCGCCAGCCCCGAAAATTTATCTGCCTGGAAAAACCATGAATTTTTATTCGACAGCACCTCCCTGGCGGAGTTTGCGGCAGTAATGAAAGACGACTTCGGTCTCAGCATAAATTTTGACCATCCTTCTTTAGCGGAACATAGGATCTCCGGCTCCTTTCATGCCGACACAGCCGCCGAGCTCCTGGATGTCATCGCTCAATTACTTAACATACACTACAAGATCAAAGACGACACCATTTATTTTTCGGAATAATTTATAACGACTAAAATACGAAGCTGCTATTATGAAAAAATTTCATCTTTTCACGTTGAAAGCAATATTCCTATGGCTGATCCTGCCGATGGCCCGGCTCCAGGCCGGTGATCTGCCCGCAGACGACTCCGTGATCCGGTTATCCGACGCCCTGAAAATGATCAGGAGCCATTTTGAAGTGGACATCCTCTTTGAGGACAAGACTGTCAACGGCCTTACCGTCTCCGCCAAAGCCATCGACTTTGACCGCACGGCGGAAGAGAACCTGGCCAACCTGCTCAGCGAATTTCCCCTGAATTATAAAAAGGTAAAGGACCGGTCTTATCTCATCATAACGGACAAACGTAAGGCAAGGACAAAGCCCGTTACGGTGGCCGCGTTGGAGGCCGCCCATTCTCCTGTTGGCATCGCCGGTCCCGAACCTGGCTCTCCGGGAAAGATGCCGGAGGGTCTTCCTAAAAGGCCGATAACAGGCACCGTGCTCACCGCGGACGGCCAGCCCCTGCAGGGCGCCAGCGTGAAAATAAAAGGCACGAATAAAGGCGCCACTACAGATGCCAATGGTCGGTTTCGCTTAAGCCTGGACGAAGGGGATGACGTATTGCTCATCTCCTATACAGGGTACAGCAGCGCAGAGGTTTCTCTCGATGCCCGGACGGACTTCACGGTAAGGCTCTCTGCTTCCTCTGGCGGCTTGAACGATGTCGTGGTCATCGGCTATGGCACCTCCAGCCGGAAGAACCTCATCTCCTCCATCTCCTCCGTAAAAGGCAGCGAGCTGGCGAATATACCGGTCACCAGCATTGACGCAGCCCTGCAGGGAAAGGCCGCCGGCGTACAGGTGGTTCAGAATTCCGGCTCCCCCGGCGACGAGACCTATATCCGCATCCGGGGCAACGGCTCCCTGTTCGGAGAGAACCGCCCCTTATATGTCATCGATGGCGTACCCATGAACAACCTGCCGGCGGCCCAGTACGGCATCTCCGGCGATGGACAACGGATTGCTTCCACCAACGATATCAACCCCAACGACATTCAGTCCATAGAAATACTGAAAGATGCCGCCGCCGCGGCGATCTATGGCTCGCGGGGCGCCAACGGCGTCATCCTCATTACCACCAAGAGAGGCACACCGGGCAAGTCGAAATTCTCGCTCAGCGCCTATACCGGCATGGCAGAGGTCACCAAACGCCTTCCCCTGCTGAACAACCGGCAATATGTGGACCTGTTTAAAGAATCCCGCGCCAACGCAGGCCTGCCTCCCGACCCCGCCATCCATTATACCGATACCAATACCAACTGGCAGAACGCCATCTTCCATCGGGCGCCTATCACCGATGCCAACCTCTCCATCTCCGGCGGGAATGGAAAGATGTCACATTATATATCACTGGGCTACTTCGATCAGCGGGGCACCATCGTAGGCGTTCAGCATTATCAGCGGTGGAATGGCAGGGTCAACTTTGACTTCATGGCGACGGATAACCTGAAGATCGGGGTCAATATCACCGGCACCCATTCCATCAATCACCGGATGGACAACAGCTTTTCCGGCCAGTCCGTCCTGGCCCAGGCGCTTATACAAAACCCCAATAACCCCGTTTACAACGCCAATGGCACCTACTACTCCGACCCCTTTCTCCGGGCGACCAACCCGGTGATGCTGGCTAACTCGCTTCGCTTCCAGTCCCTCGTAGATAGTTACGTGGGTAACATATTCGGCGAATACAGCATCATCAAAGGTTTGAAATTCAAGACCAGCCTGGGCTTCGACAACCAGCAGGTCACCGACGACCGCTACCAGTCCAAACAGGTTAACAACGGTTCCGCCGCCAGCGGTTTCGCCTCCGTATTCTCTCAGTTCCTCTGGGTCAATGAGAACACCCTCACCTATACGCCCACCCTGGGCGGCCGCCACCACCTGTCCGCGTTATTGGGACAAAGCGCCCAGGAAGCTACCGTGAGAAGGATAGGGGTGTCCGGCTCCACCAATTCGACGGACATCGTACAGTCCATATCCGGTTTCACCGCCCTGTCCGCACCTACGGATTACCGTTCCCAATGGGGCCTGGTATCTTATTTCGGCCGGGTAAACTATAGCTATGACGACCGCTTCCTCGTGGAAGCCGTATCCCGGACGGATGGCTCCTCCCGGTTCGGCGCCAACAAAAAATATGGCTGGTTCCCCTCCATATCGGCAGGCTGGCGCATCAGCAACGAGAAATTCATGCAGACCCAGCAATTCTTCAACGACCTGAAACTCCGGGGCAGCATCGGGCTCACCGGCAACAACGAAGGCCTGGGCACGGACTTCCCCTCCCTGGCCACTTACTCTACCGGTTATAACTACGGCGCGGAAGCAGGCATAGCCGCCACCTCCCTGTCCAATCAGGACCTTAGCTGGGAATCCACCACCGCCAGCAACCTGGGCCTGGATATGAGCTTTCTGAACAACCGGATCAATGTCACCGTGGACGCCTATCAGAAGACCACTAACAGGCTCATCTTCAAATTAGATCTGCCCTATACCTCAGGTTTTGCTAGAACCAATGGCGCCAATATCGGGCAGCTGATCAACAAGGGCCTGGAAATATCCGTCAATACCGATAACATCCGAAGCAAACAATTCAGCTGGAGCACCAATATCAACTTCTCCATCAACCGGAATAAGATCACCGATCTGCCCGAGACGATAGACGGGGACCCCACCAGCTCCGACTTCACGGAGAGCCTCCCGGGTTCCTTCTCTACCAGCCTTCCCACCAGCATCTTTCGCGTAGGACAGCCGGTAGGTTCCTTCTTCGGCTACCGGAATAAAGGCGTAGACCCCGCCACCGGCAATATGATCTATGACGACATCAACAAGGATGGCAAAATAACGGCCGCCGACCGGGTCATCCTGGGCAACGCCCTTCCCAAATTCACGGGGGGCATGACCAACAGCCTGACATATAAGAATTTTGACCTCAACATCTTCGTCTACTGGTCCTATGGCAATAAGGTCTACAACCAGACCCGCAGCATGCTCGAACGGATGAGCAGCTATAACAACGGAGATACAAAGACCCTCCGGAGATGGACCCCCTCCAATACTGTCACCGACGTTCCCAAAGCCATCTTCAACGATCCGGTAGTTCCCAACAGCGTAACGAATGGGGAAGTATCGCAGCGATTCGTGGAAGACGGGTCCTATATCCGGGTAAAGAACATCACCCTGGGCTACAACATCCCGGCCAGCTTCCTGAAAAGGGTAAAGATCTCCAGCGCCCGCCTCTATGCCAGCGGACAAAATCTCTTCCTCATCACCAGCTATTCCGGATATGATCCCGAATCCCAGAACCAGTCCGTAAAGAACTCGCAGCTGGGCATCGACTGGGCCGTCCAGCCCCAACCCCGCTCATTCCTGTTGGGACTAAACATTAACTTTTAAACGAAGCTCTATATGAACAGCGCTGTTATCAATAAATGGATATTCTTTCCCGTTATACTTTTCCTGCTGGCTTCCTGTACCAAGGTCCTGGACCAGACGCCCGAATACACCATCGCCGAAGACAACTACTGGCTTTCCTCCAACGATGCGGAAGCCGCCGCCATCGGTATGTACCCGGTGGTGCAGGCGCTGGCCTTGCAATGCCCCGCTGCCTTTGACGCGGCATCGGATGCGGCCACGGGCCTGCTGGCCAACTACAGTCCATTCAGCCAACACGGCATTCCCGTCGACAACGCCATCGTTGCCACTTACTGGCAGAACCTCTACACGGGCATCGGCCGCGCCAACGACCTGCTCAAACACGTCCCCGGCATCAAGGACAGCCTCTTTATCCCCGGCCAGAAAGCCCGCATCCTGGGAGAGGCCTATTTCCTGAGGGCTTACTTTTATTTCAGCCTGGTGAAGGCCTATGGCCCCGTGCCCCTGGTCACCCAGCCTTATACTTCCTTCAACGCCGACTTCACCATCGGCCGCAGTTCGGTGGATTCGGTCTTTGCCCTCATCGTTTCGGACCTGCATGCGGCGGAGAATTCTCTGCCCCAGACCTATGCCGCCGTGGTAGACACCCGGGGCCGGGCTACGCAGGGTGGGGCGAAGGCCCTGCTCGCCAAAGTATTTCTCAGTATGAAAATGTATGACTCAGCGGCGGCAAAGGCCCTGGAAGTGATGAACAACCCCACCTACAGCCTGGCCATCGGCAGCGCCGCTTACAGCAACATGTTCTCCACCGGCGGTAAGAATGGCGCCGAATCCATCTTCGAGGTCCAGTACCTCAGCGCCACCTCCCAGAACAACGGGCTCTTCAGCCTGTACGTGCCTTCCAATGGCCTTCCTGCCGGCATACAGCCGGGAAGTTACCAGGTAGCGCCCACCGCCAAGATCATCGCCGCCTACGAGACCGGCGACATCCGTAAAAATGCCGCCCTCAATGCCAACACCGCCACCCCGCCCGTCCCGTATGGCAATAAATACCTCCGGCTCATCAGCGGCGCAGAACCCGATATCATCGCCTTACGCCTGGCCGACATTATCCTCGTACGGGCCGAGGCGCTCAATGACCTGGGACAGACCGGCCCCGCCACCGACCTGCTGAACCTGATCCGCCGCCGGGCATTCGGTCTCCCTTTGACAGATCCCTCGCCGCATGACTTCCCCAGCGCCAACGACCTGGCGGGTAGCTACGACCTGACCCTGGCGATCGAGAACGAGCGGTTCAAAGAGCTTGCCTTCGAAGGTCATCGCTTCTATGACCTCGTTCGTACCGGCCGGGCCCAGGCTGTTCTGGGCATCAGCGACGACCAGACCCGCTGGCCCATCCCCCTGCGGGAGATCGGCCGTAATCCTCGTCTTATCCAAAACCACGGGTACTAATATGAAAAAGATGCTATCCCTCCTCCTGTCAGTAACAGCATTGCTGACAGGAGCCACCACTCACGCACAATACACCACTACCTGGGTGGGCAACAGCTTTGGCGACAACGCCAGCCACGTGGGCAACTGCGCCCGTTCCATGTGGGTCTCCCCGGGCGGAGTGATCTACACCTCCTCCGGCTGGGATGAGAATGGACGTAACATCGGTATCTACCAGAATGGCGTCACCCTCGGCGCCATGGGTGGCACCAACCAATCCCAGGGCAGCGCCATCGGCGGCGACTCCACCTGGATCTTCGCCGCCCAGGAAGCCCCCAACGCGGGCAAGATCGGCCGCTACATTCGGTCCACCAAGGCCCGTGACCTGCTCTTCACGGCCAGTACGGGCACGGGCGACGCCATACGGGGCATCGCCGTGAGGAACGGACAGGTCTATGCCAGCGACTTTGCCGGCAACCGCATCGAAGTATTTTCGACGGCCGGCACCCTGCTCCGGCAATGGAGCGTACCTGCGCCGGGCGCTATCGCCCTGGACAGCACGGGTGCTATCTGGGTGGCGCAGATGGCCACGGGTACCATTAGCCGCTATGACTCCAACGGCCTTGCCGGCGCCGTCGTACAGATGGATGCTTCCTCCCGGCCCTCGGCCCTCTTCGCGGACAACACGCTGGGGCAGCTCCTGGTAGGGGACCAGGGACCTGACATGAACATCAGGATCTATGGCAACCTCTCCGGCACACCCACCTTACTAAACACTTTTGGCGTGCAGGGTGGCTACCTGGATACCACCACCGGCATCCGGGGACAGACCGGGGCCCAACGTTTTACCCGCGTCACAGGCATCGGCCGCGACAACACCGGCAGGCTCTACGTACTGAACAATCCCTGGGGCGGCACCTGGGACCTGGGCCGCAACGGCGCCACGGACATCCATTGCTATGATACGGCCGGCGCATTGTTATGGACCCTGCAGGCCCTCAACTTCGAAGGCAACGCATCCGCCGATGCAGGCACGGATGGGACCGACCTGTACAGCGGCAACATCGTTTACTCCTACACCGGCACCGACGGAGGGCTCTATAAAGCCAACACCATCGATCCCTTCCGCTACCCCTGGGATGCCCGCATCCAGCTCAGCGACCACGGCCGGGGCGAGCATTTCGGCCACCTGGCCAACGTCGGCGGCAACAAGATACTGGTGGCTAATAACCAGAACGCGGACGTATTCTATACCTACTATTTTCACCCCGCAACCGATGGCTACATCGCCATCCCCGGCGATACCATCTCAAAGGTCCGCAATGGCTTCTGCCTGGATTCGCTGGGTGATATCTGGATCTCCCAGGATAAGACCAACGCCATCCAGCACTATCCGTTGACGGGTTTTGCCGCCAGCGGCAAGCCCATATGGGGTCCCGTTATATCCACTCCGACCCCCGCTACCATCGCCCGGCTCAACCGCCTGGAATATATTCCGGCAGGTGACATCATGGTGCTGGCAGGCGGCAATACCGACTGGACCCTGATCGGCAATCGCATCGAAGTATACAGGGGCTGGGTGGCCGGCAACCGTACCCCGAATGTCGTCATCACCCTCAGCCGCGCACAGGCCAAGGCCATGACAGCCGCCGGCAATTACCTCTTCGTAGGTTACTACGCCATCCCCAACATCGACATCTTCGATCTCACCACGGGAAACCTGGTCCTCAGCATGACCACCAGCAACTCCGTCTACGTGGGCAATGATGTGGACTCCGAATACGGGCTGAAAGCCTATCATAAGTCCACAGGTGAATACCTGGTCACCAAGGATGATTATAATGCCACTAAAGTGGTCCTCTACCGCTGGACCCCGGACACCACCACCAGCGCCGCCCGAACCCAGGCGCCGGCCGTTCCTGCAACGGCGGTCGGAAGAATCCCAACGGCAATCGGAGGCTCCGTCGCCGCACCGCTGACCGTTTATCCCAACCCCGCAGGCAGCCTGCTCAACATCGACCTGGGATATGTCACCGGTTTTGATTGCAGCATCCGGGTGGTCGACCTCTCCGGCAAGACGGTAAAGACAGCCCGCACAAAAGGCAATCAACAGACTGGCATCGGCATTGCTCACCTTGCCAGGGGAGTTTACGTCGTCAGCATCGCCAACCTGGCCACTGGTCATCCCATCGGTCAAAGCAAATTTGTAAAGGAATAAAAATAATCACCGCCCTGATGAAACGTTTCGGCTCCGCCTCTTTCGTTGTACTTTGGTTCCTGCTCGCCTCCTCCTCCATGGCCCAGATGGTAACGCCGCCCAATTGGGTGAACTACGAGCAGGTGCTGGGAGTAAAGAACAATCTCCGGCACTATGACTACGACGTGACGGTCCTCCGTTCCTCCACAGCCGCTAACGTATTATGGCCGGGGGAACAACCCGCCTATACCGTGCAGGTCACCAACAGGACCAGCGAACCCCTGCGGACGTCGGGCCGCATCGACCTGGTCCGTTATGGCACCCGGGCACGTCCCAATGATGTATGGCTACCCGAAATGATAAAGCTGGGCGATGCCGCGTCGATCCCCCTGACGGTGGATATTCCCGCCGGCGGCAAGATTGACCTGGACATCACCCCGGCCGTGCCCGCTGAATTCGGGGGATATGCCCTGGTGCTGGACCTGGGGAAATACGGCCGCCGGCTGGTCACCAGCCTGGTACGCACCTTTGCCGCTAACCCGCAACGGTTGCAGTTCCCCAAACAGTCCCTGGATGACATGGGGGCGGACTTCCTTCAGCGGGTAGGGGTGCAGGCCATCCGCATGGGCGTGGATTACACCCCTGCTACCGCCCATGATTATTCGGAGAAGATGGAGGCGTTGGCGCAGAAACTGAAAGAGTATAAGGCGAACAACATCACCGTACTGCTGATGTTCGGCGCCGGCACCGGCCCTATGCCGCTGGGACAGCCCCGCTCGTTCCTGGATTCGGATAATGTAATGAAGAAGACGAAACAGGACTATGCCTGGCTGCCTTCGGCCGACAAGGATTTCGGGGCATTTGTAAAAAAATTATGTGTAACGTATGGCTGGCCGAAAGGGCCGGTGACGGCCGTATCCTTATGGAACGAACCCTGGGAAGGCATGTCCATCTCGGGATGGCAGGCCGATATACCCCGCTATCGGGAAATATACCGATCCATGGCGGATGCGGTGCTGGAGGCCCGGCAGCAGGGCGCGGAAGTGTTGGTGGGTGGAGGAGACTCCAACTCCAATGCCTGGGATAAATTGTTTGCCGATGGCAAAATGACCTTTCTGCCCATCTTCGATTTTTGCTCCATCCACTACCAGGGCATGGAGTCCCCGGCCCTCTATCCCGAATGGGTACACCGCAAATCTCCCCTGGGAAGGGTAAAGATCTGGGATACGGAAAGCTGGGTAGCGAATACAGATGACCGTATAGGCCTGGTGGTAGCGACCGATCGTTCCGCCGGCTACGACCGGTCCATGGGCATCTACGGGGGTTATATGTTGACCCCCGGCCATCCCGTCCCCTATACCTGGTCCCCTGCCGCCGCCGTGGGCGCCGTACAACACCTGGTGGGAGAGAGGGACTTCAAAGAGATCCTCTTCCCCAACGGCCTGCCCTGGATCATGCTCTTCGATGGTTATGACAAGGACCCGGATGACGCGACGGCCGTCATCAGCGGTGACATCGGCGAGGCCTTCGGGGCCGAACATATCCTGCACCGGGGCGTAAAATTATCGGGCGGCAGGATGACCCTTCCCGCCGATCCCCGCTTCCGCCTCTATGACTTCTATGGCAACCCCATTCCACCGGACAGCGGTCACATCATCATCCCTCTCAATAGCCAGGGTTATTACCTTCGCACCAACGGTACGAAAAATTCCTTTGCCCAATTGGTGACAGCCCTGAAGACGGCCCATATCGACGGTTATGAGCCGGTGGATATCATCGCCAAAGACATGACGGCGCCCATCTCCTCCAACCCAACCCTGGCCCTGCAGCTAACGAATATCCTCAACCGCCCCATACAGGGAGAGCTAAAAGTCACCCTGAAGGGCCTCACGGTCCGCGCGCCTTCCTCCATCAGCCTGACGCCCCACGAGACCCGCACGGTAGCCGTCAACATCACAGGCGGCTCCCCGGCCCTGAACAACACCTATCCGCTGTCCGTAAAAATTGACTGCGGTAAGGATGGTCTGGCCGCACATGAAGAAGACATGCATGTCAACGTGATCCCCCGCCTTCCCATCGCCGTGGACGGCCGGCTGGATGACTGGCAGCAGGCCCTGCCTCAAACGGTGAGCAGCAACGGCGCCGGCAGCGTTACCCTCACAGAGGCCGCCTGGTATCCGTTTAAGAACTTCGACACCCGCGCAGGTGGCTATGCCAACGGCTATTTCGCCTACGATGATCACTACTTTTATTTTGCGGCAAAAGTGGCGGACAGCACCCCCCATCCCGGTACCTATCGCTTTGCGGATCGGCCCGACGATGAATTCTTCTACCCGGATACGGCGTATACGATGGACATGCAGAACGCCCTCCTTTCCAAACAAGGGAGTCTATCGGTTGCCGGAAATCCCACCATCGGCTCCCCTGGCGGAAATGTTTCCACTGCTGCCGCCCCCGGCAGCCCCGTCCCCCTTCCTGTTGGCGACAGTGGGATATTTCATTACCTGGAAAGCAACGACAACACCAACTCTTTCGGGCTGGACCTCCAACTACCCGATGACTACCCGACCCGCGTGGCCTTCTACCTGCCCAACCTCAAGGTCTATGGGGTCCTGCTGGACATTGTCGATGCCACCAGCGGCAAGCTGCTGGCGCAGCGAAAGATCGATAACCTGTGGAACGGTGCTTATGAAGTCTTCCAGCTCTCGGGGAAAGTACGGGTGATCTTTCACAGTGTTGGCTGGTGGTATACCGCCAAACTGGGTGCCATCTTCTTCGACCCGTCTTCCGGTTCTGACCGGCGGACCCTCTTCATAAAAGAAGATCTGGATACCAAAGGCCATTGGAAAGGTACTTACGGCCAATCGGGTTCCTGGTTCGTCGGCGACGCTTCCCATTTGGGGGAAGGAATAACGGTGACACCCGTACGCAAGGAGGTGAAGCTACCACTGATCTGGCCGGAAGGAGTGCGGCATTTTACGTACCGGAAGAACCCCGTAACCCCCGATAACTCCGGGCTGGGATACTCGTACGACAACGTCCTGCTGGCCTTCAATGTGATACCCGAAGGAGAGGACGGACTGCTGGCCTATCCCCCGGGCACCATGCCTCGCTATACCGGCTATAAATGTACCGACTATGAATATGCGCTCAACCAGGTGGCTCCCCAATATGGCGGCGGCACGGAGATCTGGCGTCTGCTGGCGCCTGGCCTCAACCGCAAACATTTCTTCCCCCGTCAACCCAGATCGGAGAAGGAAGGACCGGTGAAAAACGGCAAGCTGGTCATCCGGCGGGAGGGCAACACCCTCATCACCGAATGCGCCATCCCCTGGGCGGAACTGCCGGACGTATACAGTGCCATGCGGCAGGGACGCACGATCAAACTATCCTTCCGGGTCAATGACAACGGCGCCCCGGGCAGTTGTATGGAGCTGGCGAAACAACGCAGCGTATCCAAGTTGAATGCCCGGGCCTTTCACCCGGATTGGAAGGCCCACTGGGCCAACGAAGTAGAATTTGCTTTTTTGCCCGCCCCGCGACATACGGATTCTCCTCGGACCGCCCGACCGCTGCCCACCCGCCCTCAGACCGCCCGGCCATTGCCGGCCCCACCGCCGGCCAAGGCTCCCAAAACATCCACCGCCTCCCGGCTATCCCTCAACATTGCCCGTCACGGCGCACGGGGAGATGGACATACCAATAACACAGCCATCATCCAACGCCTGATCGACAGCTGTTCGAATAACGGAGGCGGCGTCGTACGTTTACCTCCGGGAAGGTTCCTCACCGGTAGCCTCCGCTTGAAAAGCAATGTCGACCTTCACCTGGATAGCGGCGCCATACTCCTGGGCAGCACCCGGCTGGAAGATTATCCGCCCAACCTCCCCTTCGCACCGGACCAGCCCGCACTGGAGCCCGGCTCTCAGTCCGTCCCCGAATCCGCTGCACAAGCCCGGCCTCATCCCACCGGCGACCGCCGCTGTCTGCTTTTCGCCGACAACGCACAGCATATCTCCATCTCCGGTAAGGGCATCATCGACGGACAGGGCGGCGACCCCGCCTTCCAAAAAGGCGATAACGGCAACGGCCGCCCCCGCATGATCTTCTTCTCCGGTTGCCGCGACGTCACCATCCAGGATATAACCTTACGCAACTCCCCGTTCTGGGTGCAGTACTACAGCGCCTGCGACGGACTGATTATTCGTAACATAAAGGTCTACAGTCACTGCAACTGGAATAACGACGGCCTGGACATCGACAGCCGTCATGTCCTCGTATCCGGCTGCCACATCGATACGGACGATGACGCACTCTGCTTTAAAAGCGAGAGCGCCCTTCCCTGCGAACACATCCGGGTAACCAACTGCACCCTGGCCAGCAATTGCAACGCCATCAAAATGGGCACCGCTTCCAGGACGGGCTTCCACGACATCGACATTGCTCATTGCACCGTCGGCAGCGCCTCCGAAGACAATCGCCGGCATTGGAGCAGCACGCTGGAATTTATCACCGCCCCCCGCACCGTGCTAGGGGGCATCGCCCTCGAATCCGTAGACGGCGGCAGTTTGGACAGCATCACCATCTCCCATATCACCATGACGAATGTGCAGACGCCCATCTTCATCCGTTTAGGCGACCGAAACCGGAGACCCGATTCATCCGTCAGCTCGCTACGTAACATCCGTCTCCGTTATATCACCGCCACTTCCCAAAGCCGCATCACGTCTTCCATCACCGGCCTCCCGGGATACCCGGTGGAAAATATAACCCTGGAGCATATTCGCATTTCAGGCCCCGGAGGCGGCACGACCGAACAGACCCGGAAAGAAGTACCGGAAAAAGCTGGCTCCTACCCGGAGAACAGGATCTTCGGCAACACGCTGCCCGCATCGGGCCTCTATGCCCGCCATGTACGCCATCTTGCCTTGCATGACGTGAGATTTACGCTGCGACGCCGGGACGAACGACCCTCCTTCCTCCTGGACGACGCCGACACCCTTCCGGCCACCAGGCCGTCATCTCTATCGTCCGCCTCCCGGTTTCATTCCTCCCCCCGCTTGGATCACCCGCCCTCATCCATCCCGCTTCCCCTGGCATCCGGTCCCCGCACCGGCCAGGTCCTCTTACCCACCGCCCTCTTCTCCACCGGCGACCAACCCTCCTGGAAGGAGACCGCCTTCAGGGACGACAGCTGGCCTTCCATCCGGACCGGCATCCCCTGGGAACAGCAGGGCTACAAAGGGTATGACGGTTACGCCTGGTACCGCATCCATTTTACCCTCCCTTCCTCGTTAATAACAGCTTCCCGGCTGAAAGACTCCTTACGCATCTATCTCGCCCATATCGACGACGCAGATGAAATTTACCTCAACGGCTCCCTCATCGGCAAACATGGCTCCTTCCCCGGCGAACCCGAAGGCTTCGTCACCAGGAACTACCTGGTCCGGGAAGTTCATTTCTCCGTAAAGGACGCCCATTTGCGATGGGATCAAGACAACGTCATCGCCATCAAGGTATACGATGGTGGCGGCAACGGCGGCTTGTACGGCGGCACCCCCTTTTTCAGCATGATCGATGTCATCGACGCCATCCACCTCTCCGCCAATACCGGCTATGATGATAGGGGTAAAGTAGAACTGTCCAGTAACTTCCCCTTTCCCGTCAGTGGCTGTTTGCAGATCAACGTTAGAGACCGTGTTTCCGGGCGTATACTAAGTGAGACCGACGACACCCTCACCATACCTCCATCCGGGAAAAAAGAAAAAATAATACCGCTGCCCCCGGAAAGAACAGCCCTTTTAGCTTCTCGGTTTACCGAAACAGCCACCGGCAAATCGAAAACCGATTCGGTGGTCACGGCGTATATCCTGACACCACCACCGCCACCAACTCCCCGCATCAACGGGGCCCGGGTATTCGGCATCCGGCCCCACAGCCCCTTCCTCTTCCAAATACCCGCGACAGGGGAGAAGCCCCTGCACTACCGGGCGAACAACCTGCCGCCAGGTTTATCCCTCGATAGCAGCACGGGCATTATCAGGGGGGCCATCCCTACCGCAGGAGAATACCACCTGCAATTCATCGTCTCCAACGCGAAAGGCAAAGACGAAAAAGGTTTTACCATCAAAGTAGGGGACCTTTTATCCCTCACGCCCCCCATGGGCTGGAATAGCTGGAATTGCTGGGGGCTCAGCGTCAGCGAGGCGAAGGTGAAAAGCTCCGCACAGGCCCTCCTCGACGAAGGACTGACAGCCCATGGCTGGAGCTACGTCAACATCGATGACGCCTGGCAGGCTCCCCGGCGGGCCGCCGACGGCAGTATCAAAGCGAACGAACAGTTCCCCGATATGCGGGCCCTGGGAGACTGGCTGCATGGCAACGGTCTGAAATTCGGGATCTACTCCTCTCCCGGCAAACAGACCTGCGGCCGGTTCCTGGGCTCCTACCAACATGAAGAGCAGGACGCGGCTTCCTATGCCCAATGGGGAGTAGACTATCTTAAATACGACTGGTGCAGCTATGGCAAGCTCATCGGGAAGGACACTGCCACGGAAACCTATATACGTCCTTACCGGGTAATGGACCAGGCCCTGAAAGCACAACCCCGGGATATCCTCTACAGCCTCTGCCAATATGGGATGAAGGACGTATGGAAATGGGGGAGGACCGTGGACGCCAGCTGCTGGCGCACCACCGGCGACATCACCGACACCTGGCCATCGCTGAAGGATATCGGTTTCAGCCAGGACAGTCTCTATCCCTACGCCGGACCGGGGCATTGGAACGATCCCGACATGCTCATCGTGGGACAGCTGGGATGGGGCGACCCGCATCCTACCCGCCTGACACCGGATGAACAATATACCCATATCAGCCTCTGGTGCCTCCTGTCTGCTCCCTTGCTGATCGGGGGCGATATCAGCCGCCTGGATGACTTCACCCGGAGCCTGCTGACCAATGACGAGGTCATCGCTCTGGACCAGGATCCCTTGGGCCGGCAGGCACAGCGGTTGGTCAATACCGGTACCTTCCAGGTTTGGGTGAAAGAGCTGGCAGATGGCAGCAGGGCCATCGGCATGTTTAACCTGGGAGACACGGATACGACCCTGCACCTGAAATGGGCCGCCCTGCAGGAAGCAACCGATCGGCAGGAAGCAAACGGCCTGCAGGTAGCCAACAATCAGCAGGAAGTAAACAACTTGCAGGAAGCCAACAATCAGCAGGTAGCAAACAACCTGCAGGTAGCCAACAATCAGCAGGTCAGGGATTGCTGGCGGCAGAAAGACCTGGGCCTGTTCGGAGCGGAGTTTACCACAGCGCTGGCCCCACACGGAGTAAGACTGATCAGGATCAACCCGCTTCATAATACGCTTGTCCCGGTGATGCAAGACAGGGATGCGCTGTATAACTGGCAGTCCAGGCATGCAGAGATCCTGGCCCTTAACAGGTCATCGCCCCCGGAGAATGTGATCCTCGGCAACTCCATCATTCATTATTGGGGAGGACTTCCACAGGGGCCATTCAGCCGGGGAAAAGACTCCTGGGAACAATGGATGGCGCCCTTGGGCCTACGCAACATGGGCTTTGGCTGGGATAAGATAGAGAACGTCGCCTGGCGGGTACAGCACGGGGAACTGGACGGCTATGCAGCCCGGCATGTGGTCGTGATGATCGGAACCAACAATCTTGCCGGCAATACGGACGAGGAAATAATAAGAGGCTTACATTCCCTGGTCCAGTCAATCCGCCAACGCCAGCCCACGGCCAAAATAGGGTTGTCCGGCTTGCTGCCCCGAAGAGACCGGGAGGAGAGGATCCGTCGGCTGAATAGACAGATCGATAGCCTGGCCTCCGGCCTTACCAATACCACCTTCCTCGATCCGGGGAAAGTATTGCTTCGCACCGACGGAAAGATCGACGAATCCCTCTTCGGTGATGGACTCCATCCCAATGCGGCCGGTTATCGCCGGATCGCACCGGCCCTGGCTGCCTGGCTAAGAGACTAAAAGGTTCGCTCGCCAGCCAACTTCCAGCCCGTCGGCCTGTCGATCTTCCGATCTACCTGCCAACCAGCATCACACGCCCGCCTGCCCCGGCTCCCCGCTTCACACCCGGCTTCCAGCTTCCGACCCGCCTGCCCCCCGGCCAGCCCGCCACCTCACCCCGCAGCCCCCACCAACGAAGGCGCCACGCCAAACGTCTTCTTAAACGCAAACGAGAAATGCGACAGATCCTCAAACCCCACTTCCAGGTATACATCGGAGGCCTTCTTCCCCTTTTCCTTGATCAGGTAATGGGCCTCCTGCAACCTCCGCTGCTGCAGCCACCGGTTGGGCGAAGTATGAAAGATCTTCTCAAAATCCCGTTTGAAAGTAGCCAGGCTCCGGCCCGTCAGGTAGGCAAATCGGCTCAGGTGGACATTGAACTTATAATGCTCATTCATATACGCCTCCAGATCGATCTTGCCCGGCTCGCTGAAATCAAACAAGACGTCCTGTAATACCGGGTTGGTTTTCAGCAGGATCATAACGGCTTCTTTAACTTTTAGTTTAGTTAGCCCGGGGTCCATATCGGGTACCCCATCCAGGTAGGGCGTCAGAGAGTCGATATAATTCTTAAACAAATTAGTGGGAGGTAACAGCAACGCTCCCGCGCCCGTATAAGGCCGGCGCACCTGCAGTTCATATTCTTCACTCATGCTCCGCAGCGTCTCCTGGTCAAGACGAACGGATATAGACCGGTACTCTCCCCCGGGAGGAGGATATTTGGTATAGCGGGCAAGCTGGTTCTTCCGGAAGAACCGGTAGTCCCCTTCCTTAAATGTATAAGCCTTGTCGCCCAAAAAAATGTCCGACCTGCCGGAAAAAGTATACCCGAACACATGCTCGGGTATGAACTGCTCGCCTTCACTGCTCTTTTGCGCATAACAGGAATAGAGGATATTCGCTATTTTTTTATCGGCTTCTTTTCTGGCCATGGAGATCCGAAGTTTCAACAAAGATCCAACTTTTACCGCTTCGGCGATTTGTTATAAAGCTCATTTTTGGCCCTTGCCCAATAGCCCGCCGGCCCATGCCCGTCGCCCCATGGCCCACCGGGGCCCCTTTATTGTTTCCTGACCTCCGGCCATTTTTGGTCAGCCACCTTGATAAGAGCCTCCTGATCCTTAACCCATATTTCTTTCACCTTGGCATTGTAGTTAAAATAAAGCTTGTCATTCACTACCGTCCAGGTGGCCGTCTCCGTTGGGGCCTTATGCCCCTGCGAAGTGCCATATGCGCAATAGCCGCCATACTGGGGAGCATATTTCTCCGGCGATGCCGAAAAAGCCGCCAGGTTTTCCCTGCTGGCAAACAGCCAGTCGGCTCCCTTCCAGTGGTAGGAAAGGGAATCAGCTCCTTTGACAGGCTTTGATTCTTTAAAAAAGGCTACCGGGTCATAACCTTTGATCGCTTTGCCCCCGGGCGCAAAAATTTCCGATGTCTGGGCTTTTACAGAAAG
>DATJJD010000101.1:0-28161 GCA_035492545.1 Puia sp. | reverse complement strand
TTTGTTTCGATTTCCCCGTTGGCCATCAAAAGAATAATTTTGCGCTGAAAGTGGGAGTGCCCCATCGCCTGGAGGTCGCGGTAGATAAAGTCGCCCTCCTGGATTTGTCCACCGGAGAAAATAACCATCAACCAACCTTGAAAAACGAACAGCACGCATGATAAAGATCCCTCCTTATCTACGGCCGGGCGACACCATCGCCATCGTCTGCCCGGGAGGTTATATGTCCCTGGAGAAAGCGCAAACCTGTATCGACACCCTGGGGCAGTGGGGCTACCAGGTACAGATCGGCAAGACCCTGGGAGGTGACTCCTCGAATTATTTTGCCGGCACGGATAAAGAGAGGCTGGCGGATTTTCAGGCAGCATTGGACGATGCGTCCGTGAAAGCTATCCTCTGCGGGCGTGGCGGTTATGGCATCGGGCGCATCATTGAAAAGATCGACTTCTCCCGGTTTAAAAATGACCCCAAATGGATCATCGGGTTCAGCGACGTCACCGTCCTTCACGCCCATATCTATGCTAATTATAAAATAGCGACTCTTCATGCGCCCATGGCGGGCGCCTTCAACGACGGAGGGGCAGAAGGGGAATATGTCCGGTCCCTTCGTCATGCCCTGGAAGGCAAGTCAGCGAAAATTCACTACCCGGCTCATTCCTTCAATAGAAAAGGAGAGGCCGTGGCGGAGCTGGTGGGAGGCAACCTATCCCTGCTGGCGCACCTGACCGGCACCTCCTCCGACATAAAGACAAAGGGGAAGATACTCTTCCTGGAAGACGTAGGCGAATACCTCTATAATGTCGACCGCATGTTGTACCAGCTCCGGCGAAGCGGCAAGCTGGACCGCCTGGCAGGCCTTGTCATCGGGGGCTTCACCGAATTAAAGGATACCACGCGGCCATTCGGGGAAGACATCACAACCATCATCCGCGACATCGTAAAAGAATACGACTACCCCGTTGCCTTCGGATTTCCCGTCAGCCACGAAAAAGAGAACTATGCGCTGAAAGTGGGAGTGGGCTATAAATTAAAAGTGGGTAAGAACCGGACCGTGCTGGAAGAATGACGGGCCCGCGCGGGACCCGGGCACTTCGGCGGCCCGGGGCGCCCGGCCATTGCCTGACGGACCAGGATGGCGCCATTCCAGGTCACTTATACTCTTTGAATACCTCTTTGGCTGCCCTTAAGGCATTACTGGTAGCCGCTCCACCCGCATAGAACAACATTTGCAGGATCACTTCCACGATCTGTTCTTTGGCGCCACCCAGCTTCAGCGCCGAGTCGATATGCGCTTTCAGCTGAGCCGTAGCATGTCCCAGCGTGGTACAGGAGGCGATGAGTAAATACTCCCTGGTCAGCAGATCGATTCCGGGACGAGCCATGATACCTTGTATGGCCCACTCGATGGTCATGTCTACAAAATCAGGACATATTTCCTGCAATTCATTTACCAGCTGTTCGCCTGCATGGCCGCCATGTAAGGTGGCGAAAAGCTGCATTCCTTTCTGAAAGGCCGGACTTTTTTCTTTTGTTTCCATTTTTTATGCTATTTCCCGCAAAGGTATTTTGCACCTATAACCTGGAATAGTAAAAATGGGACATGAAGTTATTTTCCTGTAAAAATTCAGAGGGGGTGGTATCCAAAAAATAGTGAAACTCCTTTATGAAATGGGTCTGATCGAAATATCCGTTGTCGAGGGCGGCAGACAGATATCTTCGCTCCCTGCCGAGCAGCAGGGGTTTTAATGTAGCATGAAAACGGGCCAGCCGCTGAAAGTGTTTGGGCGTCAAACCGGTCTCTTCCTTAAACTTCCGGCGAAAATGCCGGTAGCTCCACCCGCCTTCTTTCGCCAGCTGCTCCAGTCGCCAGGTATCATGGTGATGATACAGCTCGTCGAGAATATGGTTCCATAGAGGGGTGTCTTTCCGGTGCCGGTCCAGCAAGCGGAGGAGAAAGGGTTCCAGCAGGGCCACCTTGTCCGAGAGATGTTGAACACTATTGATCCGTCGCAGTAATTGACTGCCGTCGTTGCCCCAGATCCCTTCCATATCGGGATAGTGATCCGTCAATTCATAAAAAGGAATCTCCGTAAAATTCTTGAACATGCCTGCTCTGAACCGGATGGCGATAAATCCAACGCTTGTTGCGGGAAGAATTTTCGCACATCGCTCAGGAGAGAAAATAAGATGGCTATCGGGTAACTTCCCTTTTTCGTCGATGACAAAGGGCTCCCGGTGATGGATGAAAAAATCGAGGCCGACGCCCGGGGCCACCCGGGGGAGATAGATTCTCTCTCCATCCGGGTGCGAGGGCTGCCCGCTAAAATCCCAGCTCCAATAGCGATCGATGTAGGAGCTGAGCGTCCCGTTGGGTTTTATGAACTGAATATTCATACATGAAATGTTGATGCTCCGTTGACATGGCTGCAAGTTACCCATTCCTCCAATGTCCGTTAGCGCCACTCGTCCCATGGATAAAATTTTATGGCCTGATGATTGCATTTTGTGGTAGTTGTCTGACAAAAAATCAAGTACCTATATTTTTTAATCTTAATTTCTGTTATGAAAAAATTACGTAACATCGTAACCCTTTCTGTTGCAAGCGCTTTGTTTTTAACTAGTTGTGTCCCTACAAGAAGATGGAAGGCATCTGAAGCCGCCTTACAGTCCGCCCGTAGTGACAGCGCCAAACTTGCCGGGCAGGTATCCGATCTTCAATCGAATGTTGGGCAATTAAAGCAACAGATCGACGACCTTAACAAGAAGA
This sequence comes from Puia sp., assembly GCA_035492545.1. Taxonomy (GTDB): domain Bacteria; phylum Bacteroidota; class Bacteroidia; order Chitinophagales; family Chitinophagaceae; genus Puia. The sequence continues at coordinate 25,394 of DATJJD010000101.1, read as the reverse complement.
TCAATGACCTGAACAGTCAGGCGGGAGCCTTATCGACGGATGCTGCTGATAAAGCGTCGCGGTTGAATAAGACCCAGGAGCAGCTGGCCGAAGAAAGGAAACGGTTACAACAGCTGCAGGCGCTGATGGACCAGCAGAAAAAAGCTACCCAGGAGATCCGTAAGAAAATGAGCGATGCCCTGGTAGGCTTCAACTCCAATGAACTTACCGTCGCCATCAAAAACGGAAAGGTATATGTCAGCCTCTCGGAGAACCTTTTATTCCCTTCCGGCAGCGCCGTGGTGAACCCGAAAGGAAAAGAGGCGTTGGGTAAACTGGCGGAAGTACTCAATGTCAACACCGACATTACCGTAAATATCGAAGGACATACCGACTCCATTCCCATCCGCGGGAGGTATAAGGACAACTGGGATCTCAGCACGGCCCGCGCCACGGCTATCGTGCGTATCCTGACGGTCGATTATAAAGTAGATCCTATGCGCGTCATCGCCTCCGGGCACAGCCAATACGATCCCGTGCAGACCAACAGCACGTCTGAAGGAAGGGCCCTCAACAGGAGGACGGAGATCATTCTCAGCCCTAAACTGGACGAACTGTTCAAGTTGCTGGAGACGGGTTCGGGTAATTAGAGTGTTGTTGAGGCATAAAAAAACCGTCAAACGACGGTTTTTTTATGCCTCAAACAAATCGTCCATGGTAACCACACTTTGAATAAAACCAAGAGAATGCACACTATCTTTCAAACCAAAGGTCGTTATGAGTGTCGGAAATACACTCTTCCGGGTCCGGGTCTCTTCTCTGAACGTGAATAATTTCTTTTCAAGCTCTTCCTTATAAGATTTAGTCAGGACGAATGGCTGCTGTGTAAATTTCACTTCACAAAGATTGATGACGTGATCCCTTCGGTCGATCAATAGGTCGATCTGTACGTTGCGGGCAATATCGATCCAGGATGATTCTTCCGTATATACGCCACTTATCCCCAATGCCTTTTTGATAGCGCTAATGTGATGAAGGCATATGCTCTCATATGCATAACCGCTCCATGCACGCCAGGCCGGGCTATCGATGCGACTCAACCAGGAGCCTGCACCGGTTCGATGCTGATCTTCTTGCCAAAGGGAAAACTCTTGCTGATAAATCCGCTCTCCTCCAACTCGCTGAGAATAGTTGTAAGGGTACCCCCATTTTTCACTCCACTGAATTGGATGGTTTAATTAGTTGCAAGTTAGTAAAATTACCTACTTAGAGCCACTTAAGCCGGCTGGCCGGCCCTGCCCATAACCTAAATGGACGCTTGGTCCTTATTGATTCATTGGCACGACTTCATATGCATCCTCGCCGTTTTGCGAGATCGGCTGATAATAAACATTATTGTATACGAGAAAGGTCTCGTCATTCACATTCTGCTCTATGGCGCCAACCGGCACCTGGGTAATGACGGCCCCGGGAGGAGCATCCACTACCTGGTAGCCCTGATCGGTACTCACGTAAAAAGCGCCTCCATAATAGTAATACGTGTCATTGCCTACCATCGTCGTCTCATATCCTTCGGGCAGATAACTAACGATGGCTCCTACCGGTGGCGGGACAACGGAATAACCGCCTGCTGAAGGAGCATAATAACAGCCGTCATCATAATAATAACGGTGATTGGCAATCGAAAGGGCCACTGCACCCGCTGCCAGGGAATTCAGGAAAAAGCCCACCGGATGCCAATTGGCCCCCCAATAGGAAGGACGGAAAGGATGGTAATAATAAGGATGGATGCCCCGGTAGCCGCCGGTATGGTAGACATTTACATTCTCATGCCCCCGGTAATTGGGTTGGCGGACGTTGATGTTCTCATGTACCGTCACGTTGCGGGAAAGATCGTGGTTGCCGAAATTGCGGCTTCCTCCGTTGATGCTTTCGGGCCGGGGCGCCGGGTTGGATCGATTCATTTCCGGCTGACGGGAAGGGGGGGCTGCCTGCTGGCGGGGTTGTTCCTGCTGGCGGGGAGCCGGCTGTTCGCGGGGCGCTGCCTGTTGACGACTGGGGGCCGGACTGAAAGCTGCCGGCCTGGGAGCGGGAGCAGCGCTGGGTCTGCCTCCTCCGCCAAAACTGCCGTGGTTAAATCGCTGGGCCATAACCAGCCGGGGGCTGGCGGCCAACAAGAAAAAGACGATGGAAACGATGAAATTATTATGGAGGAAATTTTTCATGTTGGAGAGTTGTAGCCTAATGATTATTTTTTTGCGGTCAGCGGTTTTAGTTTGATCTGCTTAGCCTTCGGAGGGGCAGAAAATACAAACAAGGCATCCGGCAAGGTGGGATTTACCTGCCATCCGGTAAATTCAGCTTCGTACTGGGGACTCATTTCCTTACTGGTATATACGATCACCATCTTGAGCGGCAGGGTATAGGCGTCATTGGAGATCCAGAATTGAAAAGTTTTATCCCCTGCCTTCCCTGCAATATGAAAACACTCTTTTCCATCCACTTTGGTAAGACCGAGATATGCCAGCTCTTTCGCTTCGGATAAAATATCTTCCACAAAATCCGGATAAAAGAAGTCGGCGCCGGAAAATTCGATCCCATATAACTTGTTTACCGTATCGATCATCTCCATAATGGAAGCCGGTATGGAGATCTGGCCATAATGGTTGTTGTCAAGGGAATAATAACTGAGCGTCTTGCCATCATAGATAAAATCCCTGCTGCCTTTATCGCCTTCGGACCGGATGAGTAGTTTATCAGGTCCGTGCAGGAATAATTGTTCTTCATCGGAGTGTTTGACCAGCCCCAACTCTTTGCTTTGGACGTCGTAGTTCGATTTTATCGTAACGCTGCAGGAGCTCAGGTCGCCGATCATAGCGCTCATTTTGTCCAGAATGGAGACGGCTACCGTATCGATTTTGCGGGCCCGCGTTTTCTGCGCCTGTGTCCGGGCGAAGGCAGATCCCAGCATGACCAGGAGAATAAAGAGGATTTTTTTACGCATGGTTCTTCATTTTTGAATTTACCCGTGCAAGATGTACAAAAATCCTCCATATAAATGCGAGCCATTTAGTTATTGAGTCGTTAACAGTCTGTTTTCAAGCTCTTCACCGGATTGGCCAGCGCAGCCCGTATCGTCTGGAAGCTGATGGTAAGCAGCCCGACCACCAGCGCCGTCATCCCGGTCGCTGCAAACATCCATGGGGTGATGTCTATCCGGTACGTAAAGTTCTGCAGCCATTTATGCATGAAATACCAGGCCAGCGGCGAGGCGATGACAAAGGCGATGCCGATCAGCCATAAGAACTCCCGGACGAACAAAAGCGAGATGCTCGTAATGGAGGCGCCCAGCACCTTGCGGATCCCAACTTCCCTGATCCGCTGTGACGTAGTAAAAAGGATCAGCCCGTACAAACCAAGGCAACTGATGAGAAGGGATAGTACGGCAAAAATTTTAAAGATCTTCGATAGCTTTTCTTCCTGTTCGTAATACCGGGCGATGGTCTCATCGAGGAATTGATGCTCGAAGACGGTTTCCGGGAAAGCGCCGTTAAATATTTTTTGAATTTGTTGTATCGTGGAGGGCATGCCGGTGGTGCTGAGTTTAATACCCGCCATCGAATAGCTATCCCTGTTGGTAGAGATGGCTGCCGGATCGATGGGGTCTCTCAGGGAATGCTCGTGAAAATCCCTGACGACCCCCACGATAGGGGCTTTTTGTCCGTCTATATAAATATACTTCCCCAGGACATCGCCCGGATCGTGTATTCCCTCTTTTCGGAGAAAGGTCTCGTTGACGACGAATTCACGGATGGTGTCCGAAGGCTGGTAGACGCGTCCGGCGATCAAGGTAAGTCCATAGGTGGTAAAATAACCGGTATCGGCTAGTTTAACGTTCAACTCGAAATTCTCGTCCTTTACGGACTGGTTGTACCGGAAAGTGCTGAAGCTATTCCCCTTTCCTGCAGGAGGATTGGAACTGAGACTGACCTTTTCTATACCCGGCTGTTGTAAGAGCTGTTGCCGGAAGGAAACCCACCGGGAGTGACTGGCGCTATCTTCCGGCAGGTTGATAGTAACGATGGCCTCTTTGTTAAAACCTAAGGGGGCGTTGCGAAAGAAATTCATCTGGCTGATGGCCACCAGTACCCCTACGATCAACACCTGTGCGATGACAAACTGCGAGACCACCAGGACACGCCGGAGGGAAAGGCTGCCTCTCGTCTTGCCTGCTACCATTTTATTCTTTAAGGCGGCGATGGGCCGGAATCCGGAGATGATCATAGCGGGATAGGCCCCGCTGACCACCGTCACCACCAGGGCCAGCACTACGACAAACAGCATCGTCACCAAAGAATGTAAGGGCTTGAGCGGATATGACCCATTCAATACCTCTGTCGCCAGGGGAGACAGCAGCGTGACCAGGGCCATTGCCAGCAGGACGGCCATGCCTACCTGGAGGGCTGTCTCCCCCAGGAATTGAAAAGCCAGCTGCCAGCGCCGGCTGCCCAGCACTTTGCGGATGCCTACTTCCCGGCTCCGGTGAATAGCCTGCGCTGTGGCCAGGTTGATAAAATTGATACACCCCAATGCCAGCAAAAAGGCGCCGATGAGCGACAAGGCCCACAACGTCTCTTTATTGATGGTGCGCGCCCCGAAGTTGCCATAGAGGGCATTGAAATGAATATCCCGCAGTGGCTGCAGGGAGAAGAAATCGGTGTGGATATCGACATATTTTTTCCGGAAAACCGGCATTTGGCTGACGATGCTGGTCAGGGACCCATCCTGCGGCAGCAGCACATAACATTGATACCGGCTGCTGACGGTCCCCCAGCCTTTTCCGGCCAGCTTTCCCGCCATGGTAGCAAAAGAGATCACCCCTTTTATGGGAAAGTCGGTGTTGGAAGGCGGGTCTGCCAGGATGCCCTGCACCGTCAGCAACTCCTTATTGTCTACCAGGATCGTCCGGCCCATGGCCTGATGCCAGTCCCCGAAATATTTCTCCGCCGTATGCCGGGTCAGTGCGACGGTACCCGGTTGGGCAAGGACAACCCGGGGGTCTCCCATCTCCCATTTGAAATGGAAGATGGCAAAGAAGGCCGCATCGGTATAAAAGAAACCTTCCTTCTCCCGGAAGCGCCGGGTTTCGGTATTTCCCCCCTGCGGCAGGCTGATCTGGGTATTGCTGGCGCCGACAATAGTCGCCACCTGCGCCACCTGGGGAAACTCGTGCTTAAACGCCTCCGGTAAAGGGTAGGGCACCCCACTCTGGTATTCCACTCCTTCGGGGAAGCGAAAATCCGATACCACCCGGTAGATCCTCTCCGGATGCGCATGAAAATTATCAAAGCTCAGCTCATAACGGACTATCATAAAAATAGCCACGCTGCAGGCGATGCCCAGTGTAAGCCCCAGGACGTTGATAAAGGAAAAAACTTTGTTTTTCCGAAAATTCCGAAAGGCGGTGAGCAGGTAGTTTTTAAACATGAAGATCCTCTTTGTAAAAAAGGCACCAAGAGGGGTGCCAGTTTTATATCGATATGGGAACCAATTGATTAGGTCGGGATAGAGAGGGGCGACTGTTCGTCCGCGATACAGGCGTCGTCCGGTTTGACCGGCAGCCCGGCCCGCCGCGGGCGGTGGGCTCCAAAAAAGAAGGGCCACCGGTTGGTGCCCCTCCTCATCTATGACCTTCTCATGTGTAGACCTTCTCATGGACCCGCGATGGGTTCATCCCGTACGCCTCCGGTGAATCAGGCGGCGCCCACCGGCTCCTGATGCCGCACTCCTTTCATCGCATCTTCTACATTTATGCCCAATGCCTGCGCTATCGCCATTCCAAGGCCTATGTCCGCGCGGAAGAAATGACAGAGCTGCCGGTTGATGATATCCTCCCGTCGGGGCCCGGATATTCCACTCATGGCTCCGGCGATATTGCTGACGAGATTCTTCTTATCCTGTGGGCTCAGCACCTCGCGATAGAAGATGCCGGGCTGCGTGTAGTGATCATTCTCGCCGGGTCCGTTGCGGTCATACCAGTCTGCGACATTACCCTCCAGCTCCTGGGGCAGGCCCTTGTATTTTTCATCCGGACGTATGTTGTCAAAGCTGTTGGGGAAATAATTCGGATTGCTGTCCCCGTTGCCGTCCACCCGCATGGCCCCATCTCTTTCGTAATTGTTCACGGCATAAGGACAACGATTGACAGGGATCTGCTCATAATTGGCGCCCAGGCGGTAACGGTGCGCATCCGGATAGGAGAGGAGCCTTCCCTGTAACATCTTGTCCGGGGAATAGTTGATCCCGTCCACCACATGTGCGGGGGCAAAAGCAGCCTGTTCCACTTCGGCGAAATAATTCTTCGGTACTTCATTCAATTCCAGCTCTCCCACGTCGATGAGGGGGAATTCTTTTTGCGACCAGGTCTTGGTAAGGTCAAATGGATTGAAACGATAGGTCTTTGCCTCTTCCAACGTCATTACCTGGATCTTGACCTGCCATTTCGGGAAATCTCCCCGGTCGATGGCTTCCACCAGGTCACGCTGGGCAAAGTCAGGATCTTCTCCTTTCATCTTCGTTGCCTCGTCACTGGTGAAGTTTTTAATGCCCTGGGCTGTTTTGAAATGAAATTTCACCCAAACTTTTTCATTTTTGTCATTGATCAAACTGAACGTATGACTGCCGAACCCATGCATGTGCCGGTAGCCATAGGGCGTGCCCCGGTCGCTCATCAGGAATAGTACCTGGTGCAGGCTCTCGGGGTTCAAACTCCAGAAATCCCACATCATGGTCGGACTTTTCGTATTGGTGCGGGGATCTCTTTTTTGGGTATGGATAAAATCGGAAAATTTCTTAGGGTCCTTGATAAAAAAGATAGGGGTGTTGTTACCCACCAGGTCCCAGTTGCCCTCTTCCGTATAGAACTTCAGGGCAAATCCCCTGGGATCTCTTTCCGTATCCGCCGATCCTTTCTCGCCACCCACGGTGGAGAAACGAAGGATGGTACGTGTCTTCTTGCCGATGGTGCTGAATAATTTTGCCCGGGTGTAACGGGTGATGTCATGCGTCACCGTGAAGGTGCCATAGGCGGCGCTGCCTTTTGCATGAACGACCCGCTCGGGGATGCGCTCGCGGTTGAAATGCGCCATCTTCTCGTGCAGGATAAAGTCCTGTAATAGCAACGGCCCTCTTGGTCCGGCGCTCTGCGTATCCTCATGGTGATAATAAGGGATACCGGAGGCGGTAGTCAGTTTTTTTTCTTCGCTCATGTTATTTGATTTTAGAAGTGCTTAATAATGGATATTCGTCCGGCCGGTCTTTGCCGGCAGCGACTGGACAATGAAGTTGAGGGATTTTTTCCGATTGCTTTCATCGATTAATTTTATCTTTACATAGATTTAATCTATAACTATGACCTTCGTTCAACTGGAATATATCGTGGCTGTGGACACCTATCGTCATTTTGCCACGGCGGCAGAGCATTGTTATGTGACCCAACCGACGTTGAGCATGCAGGTGCAGAAGCTGGAAGAAGAATTGGGGCTGAAAATATTCGATCGCAGCAAACAGCCGGTGATCCCCACGGAGGCGGGCCGTGAACTGATCGATCAGGCCCGGAAGATCCTCGCGGAAAAAGAGGTGGTGGGCGAGATCGTCCAGGCGAAGAAAGGCGTCCTGACGGGGGAGCTGCGCATTGGCATCATCCCCACCCTGGCGCCCTACCTGCTGCCTTTGTTCGTACAGGGCTTCACCGCGAAATACCCCCAGATCAAACTGGTGGTGAACGAGCTCACGACAGAGCTGCTGGTGACGAGGTTGCGGGAGGGCCGCATCGATGTGGGTATCCTGGTCACTCCCCTGCAGGAGAATGGTATCCGCGAGGACGTTCTTTTTTACGAAGAGCTGCTGGTCTATGTCTCCCGGAAAAATGCGGCGTATAAAAAAACCTACATGCTCGCGCAGGACATCGACCCCAATAAGTTATGGCTCCTGGAAGAAGGCCATTGCTTCCGCTCGCAGATCGTCCGGCTTTGTGAACTGAGAAAGGCCAGCAAGGAGGGGAGTCATTTTGACTATGAGGCGGGAAGCCTGGAGACCCTTCGGCGCATGGTAGAGCTGAACGACGGCATCACCATCCTGCCGGAGCTGGCCGTCATGGACCTCACCGCGAAACAGCAGCAGCTGGTCCGTCATTTCAAACGTCCGGCGCCCATGCGGGAGGTGAGCCTGATCGTACACCGTGACTTTGTCAAACAGCGTCTTGTGGGGGCCCTCCGGGAAGAGATCATTCAATCCATTCCCGACAAAGTGCGGCAGAATAAGAACCTGCATGTGGTGCCGATATGAGGAAAAATAAATTTTTGCCTTTTTAAACTTCGCCTTGTAGCTTGCATCCCACTATGGGGATCAAACAAATTCTGCTGAAGCTATTGGGGGAGAAAAGGTATTTGTCCCTGCTGGCAGGCTCCTTTCAACGGTTATACCCGACCGGTAAGCTGGGCCTCAATTACCAGGACGTCTATTTCCTGAAGAACATTATTGAAAAGGGAGCCTATTGCGCGGACATCGGGGCCCACCTGGGCTATTATACGATAGAGCTGAGCCGGCTGGCGGGCCCTTCGGGAAAGGTCATTGCCATCGAGCCCATGCCGAAATTCAACGAGACCCTGGGCCGGCTATTACAGCAAAAAAAGACCGCCAATGTCACCCTTCTGCAGGTGGCCCTGGGAGGAGATAGTGAATATGTGGAAATGGGGATCCCCCGGGTGGGCAACATAAAAAAATTCGCCTATGCCCGCGTGATGAAAAACAGCGAGCACTTTCAATACATCGAATCGGTAAAAGTAAAGAACGAGTCCGGCGATCACCTGTTCAAGGGCCTTCCCCGGCTGGATTTTATAAAATGCGACGTGGAAGGGCTGGAAGTACCCGTTTTCGCTTCTATGTTGGACACCCTGCTGATCCACCAGCCCATCCTGCTCTGCGAACTGGTGAGTAAGGACGAACGGATCCGGTTCTTCGACATGGTCAGCCCGCTGGGCTATGGGGCTTATCGCCTGGAGAAAGGTAGTCTGTACCCCCTGGACGTCCACTCGGACGATGTGGCCATCTCCCACAATCATTATTTTATCCCCACGGCTCATCAGCAACGGCTCCGGCACCTGATCAAGGTGTAAGCAGCTCCCCTACGGACGGGTGCCGGGAGGGACGCCAAATTATGGGCGGCTATCTGCCCTCGTTGGTGCAATTGCCCCTGAAGTTCCTGAAGCCCCGGTAGTCCCGGAAGTGTCCGACAGCCGGGCCGCCAGCGCCTGCCGGAACGTCAAATAATCGTGCAGATCATTATGCCCTCCCCCTTCGATGGTAATAAACTCATCTCCGGATTTTAGCAAAGGCTTTAGCCGCAGGGCATTGCTGTAAGGGATCAGCCCGTCGCTGCTGCCGTGGAAAATGGTGATGGGCGCTGTAATATCCCCCATCCGGGTATTGGTGGGGAAATGATAATGCAGCATGCTGCCCAGGGGATAGACAGGAAAATAATGCCGGGCTACCGACTCCATGCTGAAATACGGACATTCCAGGAACAGTCGGCGGCAATCGCGCACGGAAGCCAGTTGGGCGGCGATGCCCGTACCCAGACTTTTTCCATAAAGGATGATCTGTGAAGGCTGCCAGCGGCTGCGGGCCAGCTTGTAAAACTGCAGGGCGAAATCATATAACCGCTGCTCGCTCAGCGTCCCCGTACTTTTTCCGAACCCCGGGTAGTCCAGCATCCACACCTCATACCCCTTACTGGTAAAATCCGTCGCATATTTGGCATACCAGCTGATATTCCTTTTGTTTCCATGAAAATACAGGACCACGCCTTTGGCCAGGGTGTCAGCGGCTTTGGGCCAGTCTCCCGAAGCCCTGAAGTCCTGGTGGTCGGTTGGCTGGAATTCTATGATGTTCAGATTCGTCTCTTTGTCATAGGGAAGATTGACTTCCTTATAGGGCCGGCCAAAATCGTATGTAACGTTGCGGTCCACGGCTTGTGGATGGAATAACAAGTAGTCCTGGCCATAATAGACGGCAATGCCGATAAGGCAATAGAGAAGGATGAATACTTTCAGCCATCGGCCCCATTTCGTTCGCAGGAAAGGGCGTCGGTTGGGTACAGGTCGGTTATCGTTGGTTTCCTTCATGTCGTTAAGTTTCCCTTAGTTTGGGTTTCGGGTTGATTATTGGTTCTCCCCGGGACGTGACCTCATCGTCAGGGCGCCAGGATGTCCCTGACAAAATTATGATACTCCGGAAAAGTATTCAGATTATTATGCCTGCCTCCATGGATCCGGATCAGCGTGATCCGGGAAGGATTGAGCTGCTGAAGGCGCTCGCTGTGCCGGATGGGGATCAGCCAGTCCCGGGTGCCATGGAGGATATAAGTATGACAGCGGACCCGGGGAAGCCAGCGATCTGTACGCAGGTGATACCGCAGTACATACCGCAGGGGCAGGATAGGGAGGAATCTTTTGACCACTTTCCTGAAGTTATAATACGGGCTGTCCAGGATCAGGTAGCGGGGATTGTTATCCGCTGCTATGCGGGCGGCAAATCCGCTGCCGATACTCCTGCCATAGACGATCATGTGCTGATCGGGGCACTGCGCCAGCAAGGTCTCGTACACGAACTGGATATCGTTCAGCATAGCCGCTTCTCCCCTGCGGCCCGTACTCTTGCCAAATCCCCGGTAGTCCACCAGCACCACATCATAATTATACCGGTAAAAATCCCGGGCATATTTCGCCCATCCTTTAATGCTACGGGTATTGCCATGAAGATACAGGATCAGCCCCGCGGGGGCGGGCCGGAAAAAATGCAGCCCGTTGATCCGGACCCCCGGCTCTACGTCGAAAAATAATTCTTTGAAGGGGACATTGTATTTGTACTCGAACCCGAGGGGCAGCTTCTCCGGCTGGAAGATAAATTTCTCTTGTATAAAATAAACGATGAGGAGTAAGGCGACATAGCCCAGCGCAATGTAAACGAGGTCATGTAATAGCATGCGATCGTTATTTATAGTCGACGGGCGGCCTGGGGCGATGCGGTCGCATAGGCCGGTCCCTGTGCGATGAATCTCCGGTAATTTACTCCGTATCTGTTCTCTTGAGGTTGAAATTTGGCACCGGCGAAATGATCAGCGGGAATTTCTCGATCGTCACATTGGAAGGGTCCAGGCCAAATCCCCTTTCCTCCGACAAACTCAATTCTTTCAGCCAGAAATACAATTTCATGACCACCCTTTCCAGGAAAGGTAGCTCATTATCCTGGCTCAGGTATTTTTCCATCACGATAAATTGAAAATCTCCCACGACATTGTTCCGTTCCAGCGACTCATAGCGGCTGGTGATATTCACCTCCCGGTTGTTGACCAGGTCTTCCACCACCTTGCGGAACATGAGGTTGATCTTTGGCTCAATGCGGAAACCCAGCCTGAATTCCACCCGGATGATGTCGTTGGGGATGATATGGTCCACCGAATATTCCGCCGTATAGGGGTCATCCAGCGTATCCACATGGACGAACCAGTAGATGTCGGAACGTTTGGGCTTTTTGTTGAGAATGGAGTAGATGATCTTATGCTCGATTTCCTTGGGATTGTTGGCGCTGGTCATATACACCAGGTGGGTGGCATACTTGACGATGCTGCGGTCATTGCTCAGCTCCTGGATCTGCGGGATATAATTCTCCATCCGGACGAACTCCACATACCGGTTCTTGATCTTCCGGGCGCGGTACCAGACATACATCACGACAAAAAGTCCACCGCCCACGATGAGGGTGACAAAACCTCCATGGGGGAATTTTTCCAGGTTGGCGAACAGGAAGCTCAGCTCAATGCTGAGGTAGACCGCCAGGTACAGGTAGATCAGGGGGCTTTTCGTCCGGCGGGAGACCAGGTAATTGGCAAAAAGGATGGAGGTGGCCAGCATACAGAGGGTGATGGCCAGTCCATAAGCCGCCTCCATATGGGAAGAGCTCCGGAAATACAGGGTGATGCCGCAGCATCCGACAAATAACATGAAATTGATCGCCGGTATATAGGATTGGCCTCTCTCTTCCGTAGGATAGCTGATGCGCAGCTTGGGCCAGAGGTTCAGCCGCATGCTCTCGCTGATCAGGGTAAAGGACCCGGTGATCAGCGCCTGGCTGGCAATAATGGCTGCTGCGGTGGCGATGATGATGCCCGGCACGACAAACCAGGCCGGCATGATATTATAAAAGGGGTTGCCCAGGTTGGTATCGAAGACCCTGCCCCGGTACTGGGCAAGCAGCCAGGCGCCCTGACCGAGATAATTCAGGATCAGGCAGGTCTTTACATAGATCCAGGAGATCCGGATATTTCCCCGCCCGCAATGGCCCAGGTCGGAATAAAGGGCCTCCGCCCCTGTAGTACAGAGGAATACGGCCCCCAGGATCCAGAAGCCCTTGGGATAGGTGGTCAGGAGTTCAATGGCATAATGGGGACTCAGGGCTTTGAAGATGCCCAGGTCATCCAGCAGGTGGCTGGAGCCCAGCGCCGCCAGCATGGAAAACCAGATGAACATGATCGGGCCGAATAACTTCCCGATGGATTCCGTTCCAAACTGCTGGAGGAAAAACAGGACCACCAGGATGGCCAGGACGATGGTGACGATGGTGGACTGCTCGATATACCGGAAGGCATCCATCTGCCGCAACCCCTCGATGGCGGAGGTGACGGAAATGGGGGGGGTGATCATTCCATCCGCCAGCAGGGCGGCGCCCCCGATCATGGCCGGCAGGACCAACCACCTTTTTTGACGCCGTACCAGGGCATAGAGGGAGAAAATGCCCCCTTCCCCGTTATTGTCAGCCTTCAGGGTCAGCCAGACATATTTGACGGTGGTCTGCAGGGTCAGCGTCCAGATAATACAGGACAGAGACCCTAATATCAGCTTTTCTTCGATGATCCTTCCGTGGATGATAGCGTTTAGAACGTAGAGAGGAGAGGTTCCGATGTCGCCGTAAATGATTCCTAACGCAATTACGAGGCTTGCGAAGCCTACTTTGTTGATCTGTTTGCTCACAAATGAGTCTGTTTAATTCCCTCTGGTGCCCGGAATGCCCCGGCATAACAACAAAGGTATAGGTAAAACGACAAAACAGGGCCAAGCATTTTTCAGGACAAGGATAATTTTATAAATTTTTAATATCTGCCTGGCTGGCCCCCCTATTTTACCATCCTATAACACCTACCAAACAAACTTTTAGCTACCTTAGAGTCGATGATATCCTTTCCAAAAAGACAAGAACGATCAGCCATGAACAGACTCCTGTCCCTGCTATTAGTGTCGCTCCTGATAACCCCCTCCCTGTCAAAAGCTCAACAAATCACCTATACGGAGCCCGAACGGGAGGATAGCCGCCGCACTAACTTCGAGATCATTGGTAAGATCAACGGCAATTTCCTGGTATATAAGAACAATAACTCCAACAGCGCCATATGCATCTACGACGGGAATATGAAGCTGGTGCAACGCGTCCCACTGGCTTTTATGCCGGATAAATATATCAATGTCGATTTTGTAGCTTATCCGGATTATTTCTATATGATCTATGAACACCAGAAAAGAAGCATCGTCCATTGTACGGCGGTGAAACTGGATGGCATGGGTCAGAAACTGGGTGAGCCCATGGAGCTGGATACGACCCAGATAGGTTTTGCCGCCAATAACAAGATCTACACGACTGTCGTCAGCGATAACAAGCAGCGGATCATGGTCTTTAAGATCAATAGCAAGAACCCTAAGAACTTTCTTTTTACCAGCTTCCTCTATGACTCCCAGCTGACCCTGCTGGACAGGCATCGTATCTTCCTTCCCATGGAGGAGCGGAATGAGCTGTTTACCGACTTTCTGCTGGATAATGACGGGCAGCTGGTATTCGGTAAATTCCTGCGCAGCGGCAGCAATGACTTTGTCTCCCGGGTCTCCGTCGTCACCAAGGGGCCGAAGGCCGATAGCTTCTCCGTAAAGGACCTGGGCACCGGCGACCGTATTCTGGATGAGATCAAGATCAAAGTAGATAATAATAACAATCGTTATATCTTCACCGGCTTCTATTACAAACAGCGAAAGGGTAATATCGAAGGGCTCTACACCGTGGTATGGGACAAGGCGACAGACACCCGGTCAAAAGAGACCCTTGTCATCTTCAACGATGAGCTCCGGGCCATGGCAAAAAGTTCGGACGCCAACCTGAAAATGGCTTTCAACGACTACTTTATCAAACACATCATCACCCGCAAAGACGGGGGTTACCTGCTGATCAGCGAGTCCCTCTATACCACCTCCCGGGGCAACATGTTCAATCGGTGGGACTATATGTATAACCCCATGTACGGGCCCGGAGGCTTCTATTCCCCTTATTATTACAGCCCCTATTATAACCCCTGGAACCGGAATTACGGCAATTACGCCACCCGGTATCATGCAGAGAATATCATGGTCCTTTCTTTCGACGCAACCGGCAACATGGAATGGAGCAGTGTCATTCCCAAAAGTCAGTTCGATGACGAGACCGAGAACCTGATCTCCCACCAGGTCTTTAATACCGGCGGAGAACTTCATTTCCTTTTCAACCAGTACGAACGGAGGAACATGCTGCTCAATGACCAGAGCATCGCTCCTGACGGGAAAGTTACCCGTTACCCCACGCTGAGGAACCTGGACAAAGGGTATGATTTCATGCCCCGTTATGGCAAACAGGTCAGCGCCTGGGAATCTATCATCCCTTGTCTTTACAGGAACTATCTTTGCTTCGCAAAAGTTGATTTTTAAAACTTGAACCCAGGTGATCGGCATCTTTAAACAGAAAAATCCTGGCAATGCCCTATTATTGGTGGTATATGCCCTGGTATTGAAATTTTCCATGTTCCTGCACCCGGTGGCGCCCGTCCTGCACCCGGAAGATAATTACCTGTACCGGCTGATCATACGGGGCCTGGACTCCGTCTTTCACGGGATCCCCCTCCTGTACGCCATTCTTACCTTTCTGATCCTTTTTTCGCAGGCCACCCTCTTCAACCGGATCTGCAACCATAATAAAGTATTTCCCAAGCCGAATTTCCTGCCGGGCATGGCCTATATCCTTATTACTTCCCTGCTGCCGGACTGGGGACATTTCTCGGCTCCCCTGCTGATCAACTCCATCATGATCTGGGTCTGGTACCGGATGATAGACCTGTATAACAGCCAGCGTCCGGGCTCCGCCATTTTCAATATCGGCGTATGGACGGGTATCGTCTCCCTGTTGTATATCCCGGCCGTGGCCTTCCTGCTGCTGGTGCTGTTCGGGCTGATCACCATGCGGCCCTTTCGTATAAGAGAGTGGTTCGTAGGCCTGCTGGGCTTCACTTTCCCCTACTATTTCCTCTTTATCATCTTATACCTCTCCGGTAACTGGAGCTGGAAGAACATCGTGCCCCATATCGTTTTTACCGTGCCCGTCATGCCTACCTCCATCTGGACTACCCTGGGCATGGTCTGGCTGGTAGTCCCCTTTATCGTTGGCGGCTATTTCGTCCAGAATAACCTGAATAAAGTCCTCATCCAGATCCGTAAAAGCTGGAGCCTGCTGCTGTTGTTCCTGATGGTGGCCGTCGTCATCATCCTGATCAACCGGGCCGATTCGTACGAGAACTGGGTGGTCATGGCTGTCCCCTTCGCCGCCTTTCATGCAGCGGCCTATTACTATCCGGCGAGAACGACGGGGCCTCTCGTATTACATTGGCTGATAGTGACCTATATCATCGCCATGAATTATTTCCTCTGAATTTTCCCTGTTCCCCCTAAAGGCGTTAATTTTGTTCCATGAAATTTGGAGTCGTCGTTTTCCCAGGTAGCAATTGCGATCGTGACATGCAGGATGCCCTGCAAACTGACCTTGGCCAGGAGGTGATCATGCTGTGGCATAAAGACACCGACCTGAGCCGTTTCTCGACGGAGGATTGTATCGTATTGCCCGGGGGGTTCTCCTACGGCGACTATCTCCGCTGCGGCGCTATCGCCCGTTTCAGCCCCATCATGCAAAGTGTCATCGAATTCGCGGGTAAGGGGGGGAAGGTGCTGGGGGTCTGTAATGGTTTCCAGATCTTATGCGAGTCGCATTTACTGCCCGGCGCCCTGCTGCGCAATGCCAACCAGCAGTTTATCGGTAAAAATATATTTCTCCGCGGGGAAGGCGACCAGGGAAGGGCCCTGAAGATCCCCATTGCCCATGGAGAGGGCCGCTATTATGCGGACGAAAAGACCCTCGATGAACTGGAAGCGGGCGGTCAGGTCATCTATCGCTATGCTGATGAGAACGGCGTCATCAATGGCGCCGGCAACCCTAATGGGGCCCTGCGCAACATCGCCGGGATCTGCAACAAGACCCGTAATGTCTTCGGTATGATGCCCCATCCCGAGCGCGCCTGTTCGGAGGCCCTGGGAAATACAGATGGGAAAGCCATTCTCCAGGCGCTGTTCCTCCATCAAATGGAGCCTGCCGCGGCGCTGGTCTGAGCCTAACGACCTTCAGCCCAATGGACCGGGGATCGGGAGGACGGCCATGGCCCCGGAGCCGTCGGACAGATTTTAATTTTTTCCTAACATTTGGAAACGGAACTTTAGGGATTATTAACCCTCCAACCGTTTAAAATAATATATGAATAAAATTACATTACTCCTTTTGGCCGTATTAACCGGTAGCCTGGCGATGGCTCAATCCAGTAAGCAGGTCACCTGGACTACCTCCGCGAAAAAAATAAATGACAGAACGTACGAAGTGCACATGACCGCCACGGTCGGAGGGGATTATCATATTTATTCCCAGCACCCGGGCGGTGATGGCCCCATTCCCACCTCTTTCACGTTCAAAAAGAATCCCCTGGTCGTGCCTGTTGGTATGGTAAAGGAAGTTGGCAAGACGGTCAGGAAATTTGAAAGTGCCTGGGGTTTTAGTGTAGTGTATTACGAAAAGACGGTGGATTTTGTCGTGAATGTAAATGTGAAAGGCAGTGCCAAGAGCAGCCTGGGCGCTACGGTAGAGTACATGGTATGTGATGACCACCAATGCCTGCCCCCTTCCGACACGGACCTTAACATAAAAATAGGAGGATAGGTGCAGCCTCTGTCATCTATCCGACGTATAAAATGAATATAAAACGAGTTCTTTGGAACTCGTTTTTTTCGTCCGGGTTCTTCTGAAAAGTAACCTCGGCCGAAAAAAATCCAATGATGGGACTTCGTCCAGCGAGCCTGTGGCTCACTTTGTTTTAATAATTAGGCATATGAATAAAAAGAACCTCTTCTTCCTGGCCTTTTTTTGTTGTCTGCTGCAAGGACGACTGTTGGCACAGGATTCCACCAGTGTAGTGAGCTGGGAATTCTCTTCGCAGAAAACCGCTGATGGTTATACCCTTATTTTACATGGAAAGATAAAGGATGGCTGGAGATTATATTCCACCACCATGAAAGACGATCTGCCCAACTCCAGGGTTGTGCTGGACAGCACCGCTCCGGCAAAGATCGGGACCATTGAAGAGAAGGGGACTCTGGAAACAAAAAAAGAGCCTTTGTTCGATAATGCCGAGACCCGCACTTTTGAACACGAAGTAAGCTTGCTGGTAACCATCCACTCCGTGGCTGCGGGGGAGAAGAAGGACTTAAAGGGGTTGGTGACCTTCATGGCCATTCACAAAGACTCTGTGGTTGGCCCCCAGGAAGTGCCCTTCCGGTATTCTTTTACGCCTGGCGGCGGGCTGGTGGCTAAATCGGCCGTTCTGCAGGAGTCGGCGACGGCGGCCGGGAGTCTTCAAATAAAGAGCATCGACCTGGCGCATCCCGCTAATAATTGCGGAGGGACCGGTGCGGAGAACAGCCAGTCCAAAAGCCTGCTGAGCATCTTTTTCCTGGGTATCCTGGGGGGGCTGTTCGGCCTTTTTATGCCCTGTACCTTCCCCATGATACCGCTGACGGTATCTTTTTTTACCAAGCGGTCCGGCAACCGGCAGAAGGGTATTGCCAACGCCTTTCTGTACGGGTTCTTTATATTCCTGATCTATGTTTTGATCAGTGTCCCATTCTACTTCCTGAAAGCCAACAATGCCAGCGTCCTCAATAACATTTCCACGAATATATACCTGAACCTCATTTTTGCGGCGATATTTCTCGCCTTCGCGTTGTCCTTCTTCGGGCTGTTCGAGATCACCCTGCCCAGCAGCGTCTCCAACTCTGTAGATTCCAAGTCGAATATCGGCAGCCTGGGGGGTATCTTCTTTATGGCGCTGACGCTGGCCATCGTCAGCTTCTCCTGTACCGGTCCCATCCTGGGTACGTTGCTGGTCGGCGCCCTGGGGCAGAACGGGGGAGCCATCCAACTGACCTTTGCCATGGCGGGTTTTGGGTTGGCGCTGGGCTTACCCTTTGCGTTGTTTGCCCTCTTTCCGAACTGGCTGCAATCCCTGCCGAAATCCGGTGGATGGATGACGACCCTCAAAATTGTTTTTGGTTTCATCGAGCTGGCCCTTGTGCTGAAATATTTTTCCAATGCCGACCTGGTCTCTCATTGGGGGATCCTGAAGCGGGAGACTTTCTTTGCGCTGTGGGTATTGATCGGGCTGGCGCTGGTCCTGTTCCTTTTCGGCATTCTCAAATTCAAACATGCCCCCGTGCCGGAGAAACTGGGCAAGGGCCGGATCGGGGTCGCTCTCTTCTTCCTCCTCTTTACCCTCTACCTGGTTCCCGGGCTCACCAATACGCGACATGCCAACAGGCCCCTCATCAGCGGGTTCCCGCCCCCGTTGTCCTATAGTCTCTATGCGGACAATGGAAAAGGAGTGGAGGCTAATGTGGTTAATGATTATCAGAAGGCCCTGCAACTGGCGAAGGAGCAGCATAAGCCCCTGCTGATCGACTTCACTGGCTGGGCTTGTGTTAACTGTCGTAAGATGGAAGAGAACACCTGGCCTCAGCCTGGCGTAAAAGAACTGATCCAGAATGACTACATTCTTGTCTCCCTATATGTCGACGACCGGAAGCCGTTGCCCGATGACCAGCAATTCCTCTTCACCACCGGAGATGGAAGTAAAAAAGAGATCAAGACGGTGGGAGATAAGTATGCGACCCTGCAGTCGGAGAATTTCAAGAATGCCAGCCAACCTTTTTATGTGGTGATAAGCCCCGATGAAAAGTTAATGAATGTGCCCGTCGGGTATACGCCGGACCCTAAAGAATATGCGGCGTGGCTGCAATGCGGGCTGGATGCTTTCCACAAGAAATAATAAAAATCCCCCATCAGTGATGGGGGATTAATTAGGCGTCATTCTGTTCCAGCCTTCCGACACTAAGGGCAAGTGCTTGATCGGATGGAGGGCCAGAATGACAAGCTCGTAGTTGGTCCGGCAGGCACCGGCGCCAAGAAAAAAGTCCCTGCTCTTAACGAGCAGGAACTCAAAATATTTTTTTTAATGGATCTTTTCACACATTGAAGTTAGCGGTTGTTTCCGTTCCCCGATTTCTTTAGATAGTTAAAGATTCTTAAAAATGCCCGGCCATTGAATTCGCAACTCGTACTTACGAATGGCCGATAAAATTATAAGGCGATTTTCTTTTCCGTCATCATTTTGCGCAGGTTGATAAGACCATAACGCATGCGTCCCAGGGCAGTATTGATGCTGCAGTTGGTCAGCGAGGCAATCTCTTTAAAGGAGAGGTCTGCATAATGACGGAGAATAATAACTTCCCGTTGATCTTCCGGTAACAGGTCGAGCATTTGACGAACTCTGTCATGACTTTGACGTTTCATCATTTTGGTATCGGCGCCTTCTTCCGTGAAATTGATCACCTCGAAAATGTCCCGGTCATCGCTGGTCTTGATGGCAGGGGTACGTTTGACTTTCCGGAAATGATCTACACAGAGATTGTGTGCGATGCGCATAGCCCAGGGAAGGAATTTTCCTTCTTCTGTGTAACGGCCACCGCGGATGGTGTCGATGATCTTGATTAAAACGTCCTGGAAGATGTCCTCGGCAAGGTACTTGTCTTTTACGAGGAAGAGAATGGAAGTGTACAGCTTGTCTTTGTGTCTGACGATTAGCGCCTCTAATGCGTGCAGGTCTCCATCACGGAATTGATGGATCAGTTCATGGTCGGTTTTTTTGCGTAGCAATGTCATAAACTTCTACGGTTTTTGAAGGTGATAGGATATATAATTCTGGATTTTAAAGATGGCTTGGCTTTTCTGTGTAGAAGTGATCAGTCGATAGGCTAGATGTTTTAGTTTAGTTTAACAAAAGTAATTCACAATTTTTCTTCGATTGTGTACAAATAGTGTTTGTACGAATCGGGTTTAAAGATATACATTTTTTGGAAAAAATAACATTTTGGGAAATTTTTTGTTGTTTAATTCTCCGTTACCCCTGAGAAACAATAGGGTAACTACTTATTTTGTCTTATCGCCCTTTCTAATTCCGGGAAATCGATATTTTGGGGTGCAAAAAATGGCGGCAAAGGGTAAAAAAAGGCGGATTCAAACTCCTGAAAAGCCGGTAATTTAGCCGATGTGGTTAGTAAATATTCGATCATTTTTAATACAGGTTTGTTATAATAATATATGGGTATATCGGGTAAAGTAAAACAGCCGGCAAAAGAGAAGTTGGTGATGCCAGTTCCGGCGAAGCATACGGATGCAATCTTCATCAAGGGGGCCAGGGTACATAATCTGAAAAATATTGATGTCGCCATTCCACGGGGCAAACTCGTGGTGGTTACCGGGGTCTCCGGGTCGGGGAAATCATCCCTCACCATCGACACGCTCTTCGCAGAGGGGCAGCGACGGTATGCGGAGAGCCTCAGCGCCTATGCCCGGCAATTTATGGCCCGGATGAACAAGCCGGATGTAGATTATATTAAAGGACTCTGTCCGGCTATCGCCATCGAACAAAAGGTGATCACCCGCACTCCCCGTAGCACCGTGGGCAGTATGACGGAGATCTACGATTACCTGCGCCTGTTGTTTGCCCGTACCGGCAAGACTATCTCTCCCATCTCCGGGCGGGTGGTGAAAAAAGACGATGTCAGCGACGTGGTGGCGGCTATCGCAGGCGGAAAAACGGGGGATAAAGTACTAATCCTCACGCTGTTCAAACAAAATAAGAACCGGAATGCCAAGGAAGAGCTGAATATCCTGCTGCAAAAAGGATTTTCCCGGATCTATGTCGCCGGCGAGACTTCTACTTCTGCAAAGGCTGCTGCCGGGTCCACTCCTGCCGGCGAGACCCTCCGTATCGAGGACCTGTTGGAACTGGACGATAAGACCCTTAAAAAACGGCTTTCTTCCCCTGCAGTATATGTTTTGATCGACCGGCTGGTCGTCAAGGACTTCGACGAAGACGATCAGCACCGGATCGCCGACTCGGTAGGTACGGCTTTTTATGAAGGGGAGGGGGAGATGCAGCTGGAAATCAACGGAAGCCAGCAACTGGTCTTCTCCAACCGGTTTGAACTGGACGGTATCACCTTTGAAGAGCCCGTCCCCAACCTGTTCTCCTTTAACAATCCCTTCGGGGCCTGTCCAACCTGTGAAGGTTTCAGCCAGGTGCTGGGCATCGACGCCGACCTGGTCATCCCTGACAAACGGCTTAGTGTCTATGAAGGAGCTGTCGCCCCCTGGAAAGGAGAGAAGCTGGTCTGGTGGAAAGACCAGTTCGTCAAAGCCGCTAAAAAATTCGACTTCCCCGTCCACAAGCCCGTCATCGATCTTACCAAACAGCAATATACTACCCTCTGGGAAGGCAACGAACACGCAGAAGGGATCAACGGCTTCTTTGCCGAAGTAGAGAAGAACCTCTACAAGGTCCAGTACCGGGTACTGTTATCCCGTTACCGGGGACGCACCGACTGTCCGGACTGCAAAGGTTATCGCCTCCGCAAGGAAGCCCTCTATATAAAGGTCGGGGGCAAACATATCGGCGAATTATGCGAGCTGCCCGTCAGGGACCTGGTACAATGGTTCGACCAGCTGCAACTGGAACCCCACGACCAGCAGATTGCCAAAAGGGTGCTGCTGGAGATCCACCATCGGCTGCGGACCTTACTGGACGTTGGGTTGGGCTATCTCACCCTTGACCGCCTGGCCAACAGCCTCAGCGGGGGGGAAAGCCAGCGGATCCAGCTCACCCGCTCCCTGGGCAGCAACCTCACCAACTCTTTATATATCCTGGATGAGCCTTCCATCGGCCTCCATTCCCGGGATACGGAACGCCTGATCCGCGTATTGAAGGAATTACGCGACCTGGGTAACACGGTCGTAGTAGTGGAACATGATGAAATGATGATGCGGGAGGCGGATTATATTATCGACATGGGACCTCTCGCCAGTCACCTGGGAGGGGAAGTAGTGGCCGCCGGCAATTATGACCAGCTCATCGCCAATAAAGATAGCCTGACGGGTAAATATCTGAAAGGAGAGTTCAGCATCGCCCCGCCGAAAACACTCCGGTCCTGGAGCCGGTCTGTCATCGTGGAGGGCGCCCGGCAGCATAACCTGAAAGACATCACGGTGGAATTCCCGCTGGGTCTGCTTTGTGTGGTCAGCGGCGTCAGCGGCAGCGGTAAAACGACCCTGGTCAAACAGATCCTGTACCCGGCCCTGCAGAAGATAAAAGGGGAGCCGGCGGACAAGGTGGGACTGCACAAGGCCATCAAAGGAGAGATAGACTGGCTTTCCCAGATCGAAATGGTGGACCAGAACCCTATCGGCAAATCGTCCCGCAGCAATCCCGTCACCTATATAAAGGCCTATGACGAGATCAGGGACCTGTATTCCCGGCAACCGCTGAGCAAGCTGAGGGGATTCCAGCCCAAACATTTCTCCTTCAACGTGGATGGAGGTCGCTGCGACACCTGTAAAGGGGAGGGGGAACAGATCGTGGAGATGCAGTTCCTGGCCGATGTACACCTCACCTGTGAAGTATGCGGCGGAAAAAGGTTCAAGGAAGAAGTGCTGGAAGTCACCTACCGGGAGAAGAATGTCTACCAGGTGCTGGAGATGAGTGTGGATGAGTCGCTGGAATTCTTCAAAGACGAAAAAGATATCCTGCAGAAGATAAAACCTCTCAGCGATGTGGGCCTGGGTTATGTAAAGCTGGGCCAGTCTTCCGACACGCTGTCGGGCGGGGAAGCCCAGCGGGTGAAACTGGCTTCTTTCCTGGGGAAGGGCAGGGCCCAGGGGCATATTCTTTTCATCTTCGATGAGCCCACTACCGGGTTGCACTTTCACGATATCAAGAAATTACTGGCCTCCTTTAATGCCCTGATAGAACAGGGGCATTCCATCCTGGTGATCGAGCACAATACGGATGTGATCCGGTCGGCAGACTGGGTGATCGACCTGGGCCCCGAAGCGGGGGATGGCGGCGGTAGCCTGGTCTATGCCGGGGTCCCCGCCGGGTTGAAAAAGGTAAAGGAGAGCTATACGGGGAAGTTTGTCTAACGGAGCCGTTAGATCCGCCGGCGGGGAAGATGCCGGCGGCGGCCCTGTTATTGTTATAGGGTCAGCGCAGCCGGTCGGCGTTTTTTATCAGTTTCTGGTCCCGCAGGATGCCTCTTACCGCCAGGATGAGCAGGATGGGAACGGCGAGGGATAATACGGCCGTCAGGTCATAAGTACCTTCTATAAAATTCTGGCTTGCCCGCCAGTAGAGAAAAATATTCAACAGGGAGAGGACGATGAGCCCGGTTGCAATGAGAAGCTGTCTGCTCCTTTGCTTGAAATTGAAAATATTGATCAGGCATCCCGCCACGATGAGGACGGTGATAATAAGGATCAACACTCCGCTGGTTGCCGTCACGCTTTGAAAAACGTGCCCATTGGCTCCAACAAGTTTATTCCCGCTGTAAAAAGAGAATTTAAATGTCAGCGCCGCACAGACGGCAGCCAGCAAGGTCCAAACGGTTTGTATCCTCTGCAGCATAGTCAACGATTTTTATAGTTATTTCTATCCCAGTTCAGGATAGAGGGGGAACTGCTTCATAAACGTATTCACTTCCTTGCGAAGCGAAGCCAGCGCCTCTTCATTCTCTGCATTCACGATGGCCTTGTCGATCATCTCCACGACGGTAGCCATATGGGACTCCTTCATGCCGCGGGTAGTGATGGCCGGTACACCCACCCGGATCCCGGAAGTGATAAAGGCACTTTTATCATCATAGGGCACCATATTTTTGTTCACGGTGATCTCTGCTTTTCCCAAGGCGATCTCCGCCTTTTTTCCGCTGATGTTCTTATTCCGCAGGTCGATCAGCAGCAGGTGGTTGTCCGTGCCGCCGGAGACGATGTGATATCCTTTTTCCAGAAAGGTCTTTGCCATCGCCTGGGCATTGGCAATGATCTGTTTGGCATACACGGTAAATTCGTCCGACAATATTTCACCAAAGGCAACTGCCTTGGCGGCGATGACATGCTCCAGCGGGCCTCCCTGGGTGCCGGGGAATACAGCCATGTCGATCAGGTTGCTCATGGGACGGATATTGCCTTTTACATCTTTCAGTCCGAAAGGGTTGTCAAAATCCTTCTTCATCAGGATGATGCCGCCGCGGGGACCGCGAAGGGTCTTATGGGTCGTGGAAGTCACAAAATGACAGTGGTCGAAGGGGGAGCGCAGCAGTCCTTTAGCGATGAGACCGGCCGGATGGGCCATATCACACATGACCAGGGCTCCCACCCCATCTGCAATGGCACGGATCCGGGCATAATCCCAGTCACGGCTGTAGGCGCTGGCGCCGCAGATGATCAGTTTGGGTTTCTCCTGTCCCGCCACTTTTTCCATCATGTCGTAATCCACCAGGCCATCTTCTTTTTTGACCCCGTAAAATACAGGGCGGTATAATTTACCGGAGAAATTGACGGGAGACCCATGGGTCAGGTGACCGCCCATGCTGAGGTCCAGTCCCAGGATCGTATCGCCGGGTTGCAGGAGGGCCAGCAGGAGGGAGGCATTGGCCTGGGCGCCGCTATGAGGTTGTACGTTGGCGTATTCGCAATTAAAGATCTTCTTTAGCCGGTCGATGGCTTCCTGTTCTACCAGGTCCACGATCTCACAACCCCCATAATATCTCCTGCCGGGGTAGCCTTCCGCATATTTATTGGTCAGTACGGTGCCCATCGCCTGCATAACGGGCAGGGAGGTGAAATTCTCCGAAGCAATCAGTTCAATCCCATGACGTTGACGATGCAGTTCTTTTTGAATGAGGTCAAAAATTAAAGTGTCTTTTTGCATGGCGCAAAAATAGGCCAAAAATAAGTTCCGATAAAGGATAAAGACATTATTCCGGGTGAAAGGATAAAATTCACTATTTTCACACGCGTTTATC
>DATJJD010000100.1:0-14284 GCA_035492545.1 Puia sp. | reverse complement strand
CATAATATTTAGATAACGTCCCTTCTTTCGGCAACCGCCTGCTATTCAATAGCTTTGCGGTTCAATAGACGGACCATGCCCGATAGAAGAAATTTCCTGAAGTACAGCCTCCTGCCGGCAGGAGCTATTTGTTTTTCTCCTCTCTGGTCAGCCCCGGTGCAACTGCTGGCCGCCACTCCGCAGCCGGACAAGAAAGGTCCATCGCAGGCCACCGACAGCCGGGCACCCCAGTCGGAACAAAACACGCTTAGCCAGCGGCTGAAGCGGATGAACAAGACAACCCCCTGGAACCTGGTGCAGGAGATCAAGGTATCATTCAAGACCTTTCATTGCCAGGGAATGGTGAAAATAGATGAGGACTTCTGGGTATCTTCTGTAGAAATCAATCAACCTGCGGGCGGTGTCTTCGACAGGACCAAAGGGGCGGGACACCTGTTTAAAATCGACGCCTCCGGCAACCTGCTGGCCGACCTGACCATCGGGGAAGGCAGCATCTATCATCCCAGCGGCATCGACTTCGACGGTACCCATATCTGGATCGCCGCAGCAGAATATCGCCCCGACAGCCAGGCCATCATCTATAAAGTCGATCCTGCATCGAAACAGATCAAAGAGGTCTTCCGGTGGAAAGATCATATCGGCGGCATCGCCCGCAACCGGGCTACCAATACCCTCCATGGCATCAGCTGGGGATCACGGCGGTTCTACCAATGGCAGCTGGATAAAAAAGGCGAAGTCCGTGCCCCCCTCCCCTCGCCAGCCGAAGCGGCTATCATAAACCCTTCCTACTACATCGACTACCAGGACAACCAATACCTGGGCGGACAGGAAATGTTATACACCGGTCTCTCCGTTTACAGAAAGCCGGGTGGCAACAGCATCGCCCTGGGAGGCGTGGAGATCGTCGACCTGGCAAAAAATCAGCCCCTCCACCAGGTGCCCGTACAATTATGGTCACCGGTCACCGGCGCCGTCATGACGCAGAACCCCAGCTTCTTTGAGCTGGCGGAAGGGGACAGGATACGCGCCTATTTCATGCCCGATGACAATGAATCGACCATTTTTGTCTACGAAGCTTGAGGCCAACCCAGCCATTTCTGTTAGGAATACTAGCTAACTTTTGTAATTTGGTCCTAACCATTTTACCAATCTGTTATGCCCGTGTTACCAACGAATACGCTCATTATCGGAGCCAGTATTGCGGGTCTGGCTTCCGCCGCTGCCTTGCAAAAACATCGCATCGGGCATATTGTCATTGAAAAGCACGAGCAGGTAGCCACCCCCTGGCGTAACCATTACGACCGGCTGCATTTACATACCAGCAAAAGATTTTCCAATCTGCCGTACAAAAAGTTTGGAGGCAGCATACCCCGGTATCCCAGCAGGCAGCAGGTGGTCGATTACTTAGAGGATTATCAAAAAGCATTTAACATCCAACCCATCTTTAATACCGAAGCTCTATCCATAAAAAATGTCGACGGACACTGGATCACCCGGACAACCAACGGCATCTTCCAATCAAAGTATCTGATCATGGCTACGGGCGCTTTTGGCAAGCCCAAACCCATCCAACTTAAAGGCATTGAAACCTTCCCCGGAAAAGTGCTGCACAGCTACGAATACAGAACAGGCAAAAACTTTAAAGGACATAACGTATTGGTCGTAGGCTTTGGCAACTCGGCCTGCGAGATCGCCATCGACCTATATGAACAAGGCGCCCTGCCTTCCATGGCGGTTCGCTCTCCTGTAAATGTGATCCCACGGGATGTCCTGGGCATTCCTGTACTGGAACTAAGCTACCTGCTGAGCCGCATCCCCCCCCGTATAGCCGACACCATCAGCGCCCCGTTGATGAAATGGTTAATGGGTGACCTTACCAAACTGGGGCTCCGAAAAATGCCTTATGGCCCGCTGGAAGCGATCCACAAAGACGGAAAGGCCCCGATACTGGACATCGGCACCATTCAACACATCCGGGAAGGGCATATTAAGATCTTTGATGACATCGATCACATCGAAGGCAGTACCATTCATTTCAAAGATGGCCAAAAGGGGAATTTCGACACCCTTGTCGCGGGCATCGGTTACTACCGGGATTATGCTGAAATTGTAGAGGCCGACAAGTGCCGGTTTGAGGATTTAAAGGCCTCGGTGGACCGGCAAAAATATTTCGGCAAAGACGGTCTGTATTTCTGTGGTTATTGGATCAGTCCCACAGGCCAGATCCGGGAGATCGCCTCCGACGCGAAGAAAATTGCAAAGGATATAAAGCGCCATATGCATTAGGTTTGAATGCATTTGTATATTATGTATTTTTCATTATCTTTGAAATAATGAAGAAACAACTCAGCGTGGCGGGGATGTATCTTTGACCTATAAATTAATATCAGCGCAATGACTTACTCGACGGAATTAATAAAAGGCACGCTAAAGACGATTATTCTAAAATTATTGTCGGATAATAAAAAAATGTATGGCTATGAGATCACACAAAACGTAAAGGAATTGACGAAAGACCAAATCCAGATAACGGAAGGAGCCTTATACCCCACCTTACATGCTTTGGAAGCCGAAGGGTTAGTAACGACAGAAGTTGAATACATTGGGAAACGCGTGCGGAAGTACTATAGCCTGAGCCCCACCGGAAAAGCAAAAGCGAAAGAAAAAGTAAAGGAATTGGCCAACTTTATAGACACGATGATCACCTTGCTGGAAATAAAACCCAAAACAGCCTAATGTATTACATCAGCGAGCAACAGATAAACTTTATCCTCGACGATATCAGCAGAAGAGGTATTAAGATAGAGAGCCTTCAGTGTGACCTGCTGGATCACATCTGCATTATTATTGAACAGAACCTGGAAGAGGGCGGGGATTTTGAACAGTTTTATGAAGCCACCATCAGGACCTTTTATAAAAAGGAGTTGCGCGAAATAGAGGAAGAGACCATTTTTCTCGCGACCCTCAAAAATCACCTGGTATTAAGCAGAAATCAATTTTTCCTGTTATTATTTATCGTTCTCATCGGACCCTTCATCGGTTATGACCTTGCCTGGCTGGCCACCTCCCCCAAAGCCGCCGGTTGGAGGTTCCCCTGGGAGATCTGGGTTCCCACGCTGATCTTCGCCCTCTATCCCCTGTTGGTCCTGCTGGTCCTTTTCTTTACCCCGGAAAAATTTGACCCGCTGATACCCAAAAAATCAATGATCCTCCTTGGCTTCAGCCCCTTTATAAAAGTCATTCCCAGCAGCAGCATTCCCACCCTCTTCCCGAAATGGGAGTAAAACAACTTTTAGGAAAAACGCATCCCTATAGGTTCCAGTCGCTTATAACTTTGGCGCGGTAGTTGAAAAATAGCAGCTATAGCATTCCTCCCCTCTATTCTCCGAAAAGCCAGCCGTCCACTTCCTTCCTGAAGACCTTCGCCCGAAGCGTACTCAACGATGTCAGACCCTATAAAAAAGTAGACCCCATGAAACAATTTTACGCCCTGCTGGCCCTGGCCTTCTTCTTTCCCCATTTCTCCCATGCACAATATCTCGCTGACAACGCTGCTGTCGCCAGCCCCCTGTCAAGGCGGGAAGTCCCCGCCCCCCGGTCCTGGGAGAAAGAGCAGGATGTCGTCACCGGGCATATCAGCAACAGCCAGCTTTCCAGGATGAAAGCAGTAACAACCGACCTCATCACCTTCTTTCACGACTCCTGCCTTACGGACGAACAGCTCGCCCCTCTCTGGCATGGAGAATACTTCTCAGAGAAGAACAGCGCTGTTCCCCTGAAAAAATTCGGGGTATTCTGTAATTTTTATGAGCAAAAGGCCCGGCTTTCCATTGTCGCCAATGATATCAGCCCCTTGCTGGATCACCTGGTCGTCAACAACCAGGACTTTCTCACCATCCAGCCCCCAACAACCGTAAAAAATAACAGCCCCTGTTTTGAATATACCTCCTGCGACGGTCCCGCCCTGCACACCAGCACCTGGCTGGTCACTACCGGCAACGGACAGTTGCCTTATATCCCGGTAACCCGGAAAGAATACCTGCAGGAAGCCCGTGCAGAGTTGACCGGTTTAAAGAACAGCATCATCGCCGCCTGGAAGCAAAAGATCCCCGTACGCCCGGCGGGCGTCCAGGAGGCGGAGAAAAAAGCCGCCCTCGAGCAGTTGAGCGGCCTCTATTCCGGTATGGATCTGCAGGTAAGAACCAAAATGTTGCTCCGGGACTACAAGACCGACGAACAATACCTGAAGGAAAATACGGAAAAGGCAACAGCCGACCTGGATAACACCCTCCAGGTAATGGGAAATATCCTGGCGCATTTATCTGCCACGGAGCTGAACAAACCTGCCATCGTCTCTCTTCCCGCAGCCGACTTTCAGGGTTTTGAGGATGGCCGCTCCGGCAAAATGCTGATCCGGATGAACCCCACCTATTTCGATCCCTATCTCCCCGGAGAAAAGCCCCAGCTGTTTCTGGTGACCTGGCAGGTTGACCCCTCAGAGCCCATGGCGCTTGACATGGACCGGCAGATCCGGGAGCGGCTGGACTGTCAGAAATTGAAAGAAATGTTACCTTCGCATGCATTATGAGCAAAAAATTACGACTCATCGCCAAACCTCTACCGGATGAGTACCCTGCCTACGCCTCGATGTACATGAAGTGGCTGCCGGATGACGGCCTTGTCCTGATGCATTTGAAAGATCAGCTGGAAAAAACAAAGAAATTCGTCTCCCGCCTTTCCAAAGAACAGCTAACCCTTACGTACGCCCCGGGGAAATGGACGATCAAAGAGGTCCTGGTCCATATCATCGATGATGAGCGGATCTATGCTTACCGGGCTCTACGCATCGGGAGAGGCGACACGACCCCTTTGCCGGGTTTCGAACAAGATGACTATGTGCCTTATTCCCATGCAAACAGCCGGTCCATCACCTCTATTCTGAAGGAATACGCGACGGTCCGGAAAGCTACCTTGTCGTTGTTTAAAAGTTTTACGGAAGTAGATCTTCTGCGAAGAGGGACTGCCAATGGCAATGCGGTAAGTGTCCGGGCTTTGCTCTACCACCTGGCGGGGCATGAGCTTCATCACCTGAATATTATAAAAGATAAATACCTGGGCATCAGCTGACGGGCCGGGGCTACTGCTGAACAACCAGCCGCTGTGCAGAAATGCGGTTGTTTTCGATTTCCATCACCAGCAGATAAACCCCGCTGGCCACTTGATTCAATGGCAGGTTCAGGGTATTCAAACCTTGCTGGATAGCGAATGTTCGTTGTATGATCACCCGGCCTAACAGGTCATAGATCAATACATTCGAATTGCTCTGTGCTTTCTGGCTGGTATAGTTGAGCCGGACCATGCTGCCGGCGGGGTTAGGGTACAATGACACCTGACCGGTAGTACAATCCAGGATGCTGGAGACAATGTTACTCTTTACCGACGATGCGTCTCTTGTCACCAACTCCAGTTGATAGAAAGTCAGCTCCCCTGAATTTTGTGTCAGCGGGTACGAATAAGAACAGTTTTGACCGTCGTTGCAGGTGGGATTTACGGAAAATAAAAATTTTAAATGGGCGGAGTCTGAACCACCGTAGATCTGATAGGCCGAGACATTGCTCTCCTGTGGAGTGCCCCATTGCAGGTCCACGCTGCATAAATACCGGGGGTCATTCACCACGGACAGGAATGGAACCGAAGAGCCCTTGATGGTAAAATCCAGCGTGTTGGAAGAATATTCCCAATAGTCGCCATCCTGTCCAACCATCACCAGGTGGTGATCGCCCGGGAAAGGATTGGTCCACTGAATCGTGTAGAGAACCGAGTCAAAGGTGACGGTCTTTTTTGAGAGGACCAGCCCTTTCACGGCTACACCATTATCCATGAACCGGATAGAAGACAATGTATTCTCCGCATTAGGGCTCTTCACGGAAGCCATTAGAAGGAAGGTCCCCGGGTTGACAAAATCCCCGTTGCCCGGGTTGCTGAGTGACAGAACGGGATCGAGCCCCTGTACCCTGGTGGCGGAAATATCCGTCCGGTAAACATCTTTATGCAGGCCGATCCGGTTGATATGCCAGTTCTGCCCGCCGGTGCGTCCAAATGCCCCCACTGACCGCAAACCATCCACCTGGAAAGGCGCTGAAGCAGCCGGCAGGTTCTTCATGAACTTGATATTGTTTTTGAACACCAGGCCCCAGTTGACGAAAGGGTCCGTCTGGGCATAGGCCGGATTCGTCGTCCCATCGTCATTGAACAATCTATGGTCATTGATATTGGAGACGACGCCCGGGTTGGATATAAAGACATTGCCCGTTGCCTGCGGCCAGATCCGGGAGGTATAGGCATCATTGCGACCGGCCGGACCCACCATGTCCGCACACTCCGGGTAGCTTTTTTTGTACGTGCCGCTGCTGTTCCAGAGGTTTTTCAGGGCGTTGTAAAAAGAGGGATATTGAACATTGGAAGAAGCCTGTGTCATGCAGGTGAGGGGATACATCGCATTCGTGCAGATATTACTGGTGAACACATTGAAATACCCGTCGTGATTATACATGGCCATGACCAGGTTTGCCATGATATTATACGAACAGCTGTCACCTGAAGCGAACTCATCCAGGTAGATGCCATTGGCCTGGGGGGCGTCATGGATATAATTGTAATTTATCTTGTTACCCCTGGACCCCCACCCTCGCGTGACTCCATAGGTATAAAAGGCGCCCATGTCCGTATATTTCTTCACCACATCATAGATCTCGTTATACTCGAAAACGTTGTTGTTTCCCCCATACAAAATGCCTACATGGGGACCGTCATGGATTTTGTTGTAGGCCACATAGGTCCCCATGGCATAGTTGACATCTACGGCGGCGGAGTAAAGAAAAGCCTCCCGGGCATAACTGTAAATATGGTTATTGATCACCTGATGTCCGGCAAGCTTCACCGCTGCCTGATCGGCCGCAAAAGTGGAGGTGGAAATGATCACACCACCCGCCCCTACGCTATCGATATCATTGCTCTGTATGGTGCAATGGCTTCCATCCACGACGCGGACCCCATATCCGGAGCAATAACTGATATGGGCACCTGCAATCAGCACATTGGTACAGCCGCTCAACCCGATCCCATCTCCGGATCCGCCCCGAACCGTGATACCGATGAATTTGGTATTACTCACCCCTTTAAGAAAGATGCCGGGCAGTTTCGAATTTCCGGCGCCCGTAATGACCCCGCTGGAGGGGACCCACATGTACAACGTTTTTGTTTTGAAATTGATACTCCACTGTCCTTCGGCGGTTATCTCTTCCACCAGGTTCAGCGCATAATAAGGCTCCGTACCGGAGGGTATCCTGCCGGCAACCTGGGTGCCGATGCCGTTGTTGATCCCCACGGCCTGCTGAATAAGACTATCAGTGGTGTTGATAGACATCGTTTTGATCACATCCATTTGCCAGGGAGTCTGCCAGTTGCCGCTTAAATAGACCCCGCCATCGTTGATGGCGTTCTGCCAATACTGTGCCCTGCCATCCCGGTATTTAAAACTTCCGCCCGGAACAGAATTCTCTGTTCCTTTCTGTACCACCTGTCGGATGGTCATGGTCGTGTCGGAGGGATAACGGGACATGGGAAGGGGGTAACCATTCTTATAAAACCTGGGTGCTTTCAGCGCGCCGATAGCAAAAAAATCGGGCCACTGTGCGGTGTCGGTAAAATTATAAGCAGCAAGGTTTAATTGTTTCACCTTCGTTCTGGCCGTAGGATCGATGATCCTCGATTTGACGGCATCCGGTATAGGGGTGAAATCCGCCATGGACAGAGCAATCTGGGGCTGGAATATCGCAGCGTTGACACTGACCGACTGGTAGGTTACCGGAGCGCCGGCGCCACGGCTGTCACTGGCATCCAGGCTCAACTGGGGATAGATGCCACTGGCCAGCCAGATGATACAAGGGTTTTGCGGATAGGCTTTGGCGATAGCCTTTGCCCGGGTGATATTGACAGGCGCGCTGGCCGTAGTACCATTTCCGGCGCTGGTGCCACCCGGAGCTGCATATATATTGATCGTTTGCCCGGGGGATAGATGGGAGAGTAAAGAGGCAAATAACAGCAATAGCCAATGCCTGAAAAAATGTAAATTTTTTTTCACTGGATACCGGATCTAGTTTACAATAGGGTATTGAATCTTCGGCCAGCGGCCCCTTGGCCCGACTGGTCGTCGTCATATAACGATATTTTTAATGGAAATGTTGTCCCAGGACGGACTATTCCCCTAGTTACGTGATCCTCAATGCATAACTGGCAATACCCTTTTGCAATATGGGTGGCCCCCTGCTTCCGCAGGGATTCCGCCCGGCCGCCAGACCCTGATTCAGTAATGCTCCATATCCCCCTCCTGCTTCACCCGGATCCCGGGGAAGCGATCTTTGATAAAAGCTGGGTTGGATAAGCCCATCGTTGGATTGCCGGAGAAAAAGCCAAAGGGCATCAACGAAAACCCCATGTGATGACAGGGCATCACCGGCCATTCTTCCGGCCGGACAATGTGCGTGATCCCTGCCACATACCATACGACGAGATCATTATTGCCGATCATCCGGTTTTTGGAGGTCCACTGCGGCAGCCCGTCATAGACTTTATTGCTGGCGGGATAAACCCCTGCCGGATATTCTTCTCCTTCCTGGTATTGAGTGACCCATACCTGGTGGTCCAGGAAACCCGCTTTCTTTCGGACGATGGAGCCCGCTGGCATAAATGGTTTCGCCTGGCTACCCGGCATCAGCATATAACCTACGTGCTGGCCCAGCGCATTGTGTAAGCCATTGTTGACAATATGCCAGCACCGGGCGGTCTCATAGTTGACAGACCGCTGCGCCTCTTTCTCCGTCATGAAATGCGTATGCTCCATCACAAAAGCATTACTGTAAGGATTCTTATCCCCCGGTGGGACCAGTCTTGCATTCATCTCCATGACGCTGTTGTGCTCGGCGCCATCGATATCCATATCCAGGCGGAAGACAAAGAAATGCTGGTGATTGATGGCTGACACATGAGGATGCACCAGCGTACCGAAGGCAGCGCCATTATAAGAAAGATCGTTAGGGTCGGGTGGATTCATTTCACTGGTCTGATGAACACCCTGCACCTCTACGATACCCGTCAATTCTATATCCACGTCGATAGTGCCGTCCTGTTTGAATCTCCACGTAAACCCATAGTCGTAATTTTCTATCGTCGTATAATATTTGATAGCCAGGTTGGTCGCCCGGCGGGAGACGGTGCCATGACGCCAAAGAGTCCCTCCATATTCTTCAAAAATGGCCACGGCCCTGTCCAGCTGGTAGGGCGCCCCGCTCTCCCGGTGGAGCGTAGCAGGCATATACGCCGCATTCTCCGGGGCGTCGGCCCCCGGGCTCAGAGATCGGGCGATACCCTGTCCCAGGCGATACTCCCCCGCGTCGAAGAAATTGTAAGAGGCCTGCAGCAGATCGGGGGCGCCATAAGGCACCACCATCTCGGGCATAGAGCCTTTATATAATACGGGTCGCGGTTTACCGTTGTCCACATAACGTACATTGTAAATGATCAACCCTTCCCGGTTGTCAATGCCATAGCGAAGACGCCAGTTCTGCCAGGTTATCTCCTGCCCTTTTATTTCGACAGAGCTGCCCTCCGGTTGTGTGATCAGGATGGGACTGGGCCCTTTTTCATCGTCCCTGACAGAGTCCTTGTCGAAATAATTCAAGTCCACGGGCCCGCTGAATCTTCCCTCTTCGTCCACAATCTTCAGGACCTTCCCCGTGGTAAAATCCGTATAGGCCAGCAGCCCTTCGATATCGACCTTATTGCCCTTGCGCCGGGCGATAACCAGTTGCTCCCGATGGCCGACCGGTGCGATGCCCAGGTCGCCGGGAAAAATGCCGCGATGTGTCACCGAATCGATGGAGATGCCCCTTTTCTTCAACGCCGCCACCCAGGCCGGATCCTTTCTCACGATATCGTCAGCGACAGAGTCAGCGTCCAGGCCCATTCCGATCACGTTGGGGATCTCTTTGACGGACAAGATCTTTTCGGCATTCAGGTCGACCACCGCCTCCGTCATCCCGTTTTTTGTATAATTATAATAACTGGCAAAAGCTTCCCGCCGGAAGGTTTCGCCCGGCTTATACGCCAGCACCTCTTTCTTTGGCGGCTCTTTCAGATTGATGATATTAAAAAGGTCTTTCCCGGTGATGGCATTACTGCTTTTCAGGATCCGGACAACTTTTATGATCTCATCGGAGGTCAGGGGGTCCAGCGGATAGCCGGGGACCGCCTCCCTGGCAACCCCGGGGGATTGGGTCCGGGCGGTTCCGGGCCATGCGGTCAATAATAATAAAGGAAGCAGGATCTGACAGATGGAGGTGGCTCTTACCATAATGCGTAGTTTTAGTTGGTTTGGCCAGCAATCCGGAATTCAAATCTAATGGATACAGGCATCCATCGCCATTTTCCTGCCCCTACATTACCCCTACAGGTATGAAAGAACTCATAGCATACCGGGGAGCCGGCATACCACTAACTGGTATAATTTCATGATTTTCACCCCTTTCCTTAAAGAAATCATTTATTTAAAGTATTTTGTTCCGGCACTCCGCACCGCTTAAAACACCTGAAAATCCGGCGCCTGTTTAGTAGGACAGTAACTCATTTCATTCTTCCTTTAAAACAGTATCAAATGAGATGGCGTGACAGAAGCATACAGGTTATCCGTAAATTATCCATCTTTTATCTGCTGTTGATCGTATTGATCATCTGCTTTGGGCTCTACTACTTCAACTATATTCCCCGTAATAAGGATCAGCTGAATGAATGGGGCCAACGGTCCCTCAATCAGCTGGCCAGTAATTTCACGAAAAAAAGCTCGGATATAAAGGCCATCTTTGACAGTGCCTCCCGGAATGGCAGCAATATCGATTCCCTGAAAGTAAAAGGGGGGTCTTACCGCTACCTGAACTCCAATATCCCTTACAAGCTGGAGGGAGGGCGTCCCGATTCGGTCCAAAAAACGCCCCCCGCAGGTCGCCCGGCCCCTTATATCGGGAAGGACAAGGAGGAGCAATGGTGTATCAACTATTCGACGGAGTCTTTAAACAATACCGCTATCCTCGTCCGGGTAAAGGATTTTCTTCAGCCTCTCCTGGAAGGCAGGGACGATGTCTTCGACGCTTACATGCTTTTTAAAGACAGTGACAAGTCCACCCCGGGGAAACAACTCAACCTGGATATCCTCTATCGCGCCGAAGGATTGTCTGCTTCTCCCATCATTAATGCAGACACGCTGCTGAAAATACAGAAGAACTCCGATTTCTCCGGCGTGGTCGAAGTGTCCATCTCCGGTACCGAATACGAACTTTTTGTCCGGCCCTTCGACTTCTATCAGCAACATGTTTACCTGGGCGGACTCATCTCCAAAGAAAATTATCAAAGGAATGTACAGTCCACCCCCCTCACCTTTATTCCCTACAGCATCGCCTTTTTCCTGCTGATCCTCGTGGGCATGCCCTTTATGAAGATCTACCTCCTGAGCCCCCGGGAGAGGATCAGCGCCCGGGACGTGCTCAGCGCCACCTTTTCTTTCTTTATGGGGTCTTCTATTCTGGTGCTGGTACTCTTCTACATCTTCATCAACATATTTACGAAGATGACCTTCCATCACCGGCTGGATAAGTTCGGGGAAAAGCTGGACGCGGATATCGAAAAGGAATTCAGGCTGGCAAATCAACAGTTATGGCAGTATGACAACCAGTACCGGCATCTGACCCCCAAAGAAAAAATGGTGCTGAACTATAAGCAAAAAGACAAGCAAATAAGGGCCGACGTCAACGACTCTTTTATGCCTTCCAGCTATTTTAATGTCAGCCGGGTATTCTGGATAGACTCCAACGGCACCACCCTTGCCAAATGGAACCCTTTCAATTTCGAGTCGCCGCTGTCCAGCGTCAGGGGCCTCGACTTTTTCAGGATCTTCCAACAGCAGGCGCCGAACGGCAGCAACTATGCGGACAGCACTCGCAATTATATCTATACCGGCAAATCGAATACAACAGGAGAATTTCAGGTCTTTGTCGTCAAACCCCTGAGAGGGAAAATCCTCAACCGGGACTCCCTGGAAGTGAACAGCAACAGCATTACTATGGCCCTCTTTCTCAACAGCGGCACCAAACCTGTGGTCCCCCTGGGTTTCGGGTTTTGCCTCATCGACCGGGAAGGCCGGATCCTCATGGATGCGGATGAGCAGCGCAACCTGGCGGAAAACCTGCTGAAAGAAACCAATAACAACGAACACCTCGTTCACTGCATGCGCTACAAGAACCAGGACATCATCGATAATATCCAGTTATACGGCCAGCCCTGTGAAATGAAAGTCATTCCCCTGAATAACCAGCCTTTGTATGTAGTCGTCTATTATAACAAAAGAATAGTGACCAACAATATCCTCCGGCTCCTCCGGTTTACCGTGGAAGTGATGTTTTATATTTTTGCGGCCCTGGCGCTTTGCATTCTTATATCCGGTCTTATCCCCGTCCTGAAACCAAACCGGCTGAAATTTAAATTGACCAAGATATTCTGGGTACGTTATTCCACCGTGAATAAAAGCGCTTATGCTTTTACGACGATCTATTACAGGAGCCTGGCGCTGCTGACGATAGCCCTGTCCCTGGTGATCTTATGCTGCAACTTCGACATAAGGGCCCTCCTCTATATTTCTCTGGTATTGCCCTTTTACACGGTATTGGCGTTTATCTTCTCCGGCATGCCGTCCATCCCCGGAAAGTTGAGAGATTTCATAAGGATCAGAAGAAATAAAACAGCCCTTTTCTCCCTTAGAATATACTTCCCTTTCCTGTTGAAGACAAATGGGTCCATTCTTCTCGTCGCCATCTTTATTTGCACCTGTCTGGCCATCATCAACTATATCTGCTTCACCTTCTACAAAAGCAGCGACGGGCTCTGCCAGGAGAACATCTGCCTGCTCCTTATCTTCCAGGTCCTGGCTATCCTGGGTCTTATGATCACCCGCTGGATTGCCGTCCTTATGGCAGAATACAAAGAAAAGAAAGGAAAGGATAAGCCCGCCAAAGCGGAAGACATTTGCAGACCGAATTATATTATCTCCCTCCGATTCGCCATTTTGCTGATCGGGGTCCTGCCAACCCTGGGTGTGCTGACCTATGGATTCTACAGCGAAAAGATCCAGTATAAAAAGAGCAAACTCTTAAAAATAGCCAAAAACTCGGAAGAGAGGGGTCAGTATCTTTCCGGCAAGACCATCCCGGCCTACAAGCCGGCCATCAGCGCCCAATTTGCCGGCGCACTTGGATACTTCGACTCTCTGCTCTTCCGCTCGGGGGCCTATCTCACCGAAAGTGACACCATCATATATTACCCCGACCCGGCCAGGGCCGTCGTCCAACATTCAGATCCCCGGCGCCGGCCGGATTCCACCACTCATCGGGATTCCACAACCGATGCAGCCTCTTCTACAGCCCATGCTGATTCGGCATTTCATGACAGCCCTTCTACAGCCCATGCCGATCCGGCAACTCATGGCAGCCCTTCTACAACACATGCTGATCCTATTGACCACCGCGACTCTTCCACCGCCCTTGCAGCTTCTGTCGCGCAGGCGACGGCGGAATTGCCTGTCAGCCCCCTCCTCCACAGTCTCCCCGATACCGGCAACACCGACATAGCCGACGAGCCATACTCGGTCTTTATGGACAACCATTCCTTCCACACCAACCAGGACTATGATGGATATTCCGTTCCCTCAAAGGCAGATGACAACAGTTGGAAGTTTTATTACACCACGGACTCTTCCCTGACCTGGCTGAACCTGGCGTATAAACATAGGGTCGCCGCACAGAATGGGTATCAGTTCCTGGCCCGGTCGTCTATCCAGAATCCGATGACCGATTTTTTCCGGCTGCGCCCTCTCGTCAAATTTTTATTTCTATTACTCATCATTTCTTTTGTAATCGGGTTTAACTGGTTGATCAAAGGCACGCTGGACCGGCTGTTCCTTCTTACTTTCATCCGGGACCACAAACCAAAGGAGGAAGACAATCTGGTAATGAGATATATAAAGGACCCCATCTGGCGCCCGCAGGTACTCGCTGCCAGCCCGGCGCCCTATGCGGCCTTCGAGGCGATGATAAACCCGGAATGCAGCACCAACCGGCGGGACCGGAAAACGGCCAGGCTCATCCTCCGAAACCAGGAAAAGTTCGAGACCCTGTATGACTGT
>DATJJD010000099.1:0-8406 GCA_035492545.1 Puia sp. | reverse complement strand
CTCTGAAGGTGTGCCGGTACCTTTTATCCGGATGAGCGAATCGATTCTGCTCAACCGGTGAAAGATCTCTTTCTGCATAGAATAAGGTTTAATTCGAGATCCACTGAACAGTTAGTGTTACTACTACAAAGATCGCACGAGTTTTACAATCTTGGTTATCCGAGGACCCGGAAAACACTATCCAATCGGGAATATTTTGGAGAAACAGTGCAGGCTTTCTGCCCGGGGTATACGAAAAAGGACTTTTCTTAGCACACTTAACCAGATAGGGTCGGCAGACCCAGGAATGAGGTTATTTTGACGAAAGGTAATCTTATAGCGAGAAATAGTATATATGTTTGTGCCACATTACATATTAATTATAAAAAAAAATAAATGAAAACACTCAAAACAGGGGCCTTCATCCTACTAGCCGGCCTGAGTTTAGGATCCGTAAAAGCGCAAACAGTGGACGAGGTCGTGACAAAATACGTCGATGCCCTGGGCGGGAAGAGCGTCATTAATTCTATCAAGACCATTTATGTGGAGAGCAGCATCGACCTGATGGGCAACGAAGCCCCTTGCGTTACCTATATCCTCAATGGAAAAGGCTATAAGAACGAATTGGATTTCAACGGGACAAAGATTGTTCAGTGCATCACCGATAAAGGGGGCTGGGCGCTTAACCCCATGGCCGGAAGCGCAACACCCACGGCCATTCCGGAGGACCAGGTAAAAGCCAGCCAGTCACAGCTCCAGGTAGGCGGACCGTTGTATGACTATGCCGCCAAAGGCAACAAAGTCGAGCTGATCGGGAAAGATACCAGCGGTGGCGCGACGGCTTACAAAGTAAAGCTGACTTCCGGCGCTGTCGACATCGTCTATTATATCGATGCCTCCTCCTACCATATCAACAAGGCGGTGAGCAAATTCAGCGTCAACGGCCAGGACATCGAATCAACGGCCTCCTTCTCCGACTACAGAAAGACGGATTTTGGCTACACCATGGCCTTTTCCCAGAAAGTCGAGCTACCGCAAATTACCCTCAACATCACCAATAAAAAAGTAGAGGTTAACAAGACCATCGATCCGGCTATTTTTGAAATGCCGAAATAGGGGTACAACCAAACCTTAAAATACACCAGCGTGAAGATAACCACTTCACGCTTTTTTTATGAAGGAATGGACCAAGCGCCCCCCACGCATTCCTATTTCAACCGATAATTCTTAAACGAAAAAATCTGCCTCCCCCCCAAAAAATTCTGCTCAATAAAAGTCAGCACGCGATATTTCAATCTTTCATGCCGGTGCCGGACCGCATGTGTATGCCGCCGGTTCCGCTCCAATTGATCCGCCCAGTTGAACTCCCGGATCCGCTCCTGCATGACAGCCGGATGCGTCTCCCTGAACAGGGTCAGCTGATTGAGGTTCCCGAAGTCAAACTCTTCGTGTTCCTGCCGGAAAATGGCTTCCGCCATCGCCTTGCCCTGGTGGATGGTAGCGAAGGCCTTTCTCTTTTTCTGCATATAGTGAGGAGGGCGCACCCAGCCATAATGATAGATATGGGCGTCCACGCGCGCCACTTTTAATTTATAGGTCCCTTTCTTCTCCCGGTAGTGCACCCCGTCGAAGTCAGGGATGCGACGGAAGGACTGGGCGGACTCCCAGGAATGAATGTCTTTGTCGTTGCGGATGATGCGGATCTCGTTGGCATACCAGGCATGGGAGGTGATGTAGTGGTCATAGTCGCCCCAGAAATGCCGGTATTTAAATAACAACCCTTCGATAGAGGTGTCGTGCAGTAATTCTTCACAGCGTTGGCGGATGCGGGGAAGATCTTCCTCATGCACCACCTCGTCACTCTGCACATAGAAGAGCCAGTCCCCTTTGCAGGCTTCCCGGGCGATGTCCGTCTGATGGGCATGCTCCATACCCCGGGGATATTTTTCCAGGTCCCAGGTGGTGTGAATGATGCGGATCTTGTCGGAGCCGATGTGGCGGATCTCTTCGAGGGTTTGGTCATCCGGGTCGCAGTCCCCGAGGGCCACGACGAATTCGTCGACGATGGGTAAGATGGAGGTGATGGCCTGCCGGATAGGGTAATAGAGTTTGGTAGCGTTGCGCACCATAGTAAAGCCGCTGATAGTCATTGCCGAATTTTTTAGTCGTTAGGAATATTCAGGTCTATAGACGGTCAAACACTGTGCGGGGTTGATTTATAAAGATTAAGAGGAGATTAAACGGGTACCAATGGGGGAATTACGATAGAAAAATCATCTTAACAAATGGATAACTGGTATTTGGGGGAGAACGGTTAAATATTACCGGTGAATGGGAGAAGAGTATACGGTGAGGGGACGAATGAAGGAGGCAAGGTGTTTTCGCGGTTGTTTTTTCATGGACAGCGAAGTATAATTCCTATGTGGATAACCTTGCTTTGGTATAATTTTCGCCGCCTTTATGGGAGAAATCTTATCCCTTGTAAATCCATCCTTATGAGAAAAACGATTCTGATCAATCTGCTGCTGATCCTGGCTTATTATCTTTTTTTACAATTCCTGGCGGGCTTGCCGTTGTGAGGGACCATTCAGGTAGACGTGGTCGCCGATGGTCCTGAAGAGTGCCTACTCGTCCAGCAGGTCGGGCCTTCTTTCTGCCGTACGGCGGAGGGATTGTTCGTGCCGCCAATCTTCTATTTTTTTGGGGTCACCGCTGAGCAGGATGTCCGGGACTTTCGAACCACGGAAATCGGCCGGCCGGGTATATACGGGGGGAGCGAGTAAATTATCCTGGAAAGAGTCAAACAGGGCCGACGTCTCGTCATTCAACACGCCGGGCAGCAGTCTTCCGATAGCATCCACCAGCACCGCCGCCGCCAGCTCTCCTCCACTGAGCACATAGTCCCCGATGGAGATCTCCCGGGTGACATACTGTTCCCGGATGCGCTGGTCGATCCCTTTATAATGTCCGCAGATCAGCAGGAGGTTGCCTTGCAGCGAGAGCTGATTGGCGATCTGCTGGTTGAGCCGCTCACCATCGGGCGTCATATAGATAACCTGGTCATAAGGGGCGTCCTGGGAGAGGGACTCGATGGCGCGGGCCAGGGGCTCCGGCATCATCACCATACCCGCTCCGCCGCCATATTGATAATCGTCTATCTGACCGTATTCATTCACCGCCCATTGCCGCAAATGATGAACCCTGATCTCCAGCAGGCCTTTTTCCCTGGCTCTCTTCAGGATGGAATGACTGAAGGGGCTTTCCAGGAGTTCGGGGAGGACGGTGAGGATGTCGATTTTCATAGCTGTAAAGATAGGTGGTGATGGCTATTCCCCTAAAAAATCCCCCAGCTCTCTCCGGTCCTTCTTCGTGGGACGGCCAATCTTGCTCTGGCGTTTGCCGGTGTTAAAGCTGGAAGCCTGGAATTGCAGGCGCTCTATCTCTTCGGCGGGGGTGATGTCGATATAGTAGTTGATGGCTTCGGAGTATTGCACCCGGTGGTCCAGCAGGGCGGCGACCTTGATACGCCAGCGTTTGTGTTCCGTCTTTACCTCATATTCGTCGCCCACGGAGACAGCCTTGGCCGCCTTGGCGGCGTCGCCATTATATTTTACCCTTCCCTTGTTGCACGCATCCGCCGCTTCCGACCGGGTCTTGAAGAGACGGATGGACCATAGGTATTTGTCGAGACGAAGTTTTTCCTTTTCAGGCATAAGGGCAAAATTAAAAAGAATTATGGAATAAAGGTTTCTGTAAGTTTGACCTTTAATAACCTGGCATGTTAGAACCTAGTAAAGCGGAAACCTATTTAGAAGAGCTGGCCACCCTGCAACAGACAAAGGTCCGGGAAGCCGAGCGGCAAAACATCCTCTCAAAACTGCTGAGAAGGCTGGTCCTCTCGGTGACCAATGACGAGTGGATGGCTTTTCGTAATTTCTATGCCCGCTTCCGCTACCTTCTCTCTAAAATGGACTCCTCGGCGGCCGAACAAAGCAACCTGGATGCCTTCCGGCGATGGGTAAAAGAGGGAGACGATACAAAGCTGACGGAGAATGCCATCCTCCAGGGGATCATCCTGATGAAGTCCCTGGTGGGTTCGTTATCGGAAAAAAATCTTCCGGGCGAAAAGATGCTTCCCCTGACCAACGGCCAGTTAGTTTCATCTTCAACGGAGCCTTCGGACCCAATACCCTCACCCGGCTACTTCAGCAACCTCTTCCCCCTCCGGAACTATGCCAAGCTGAAGACCCTGAAAA
Source organism: Puia sp. (assembly GCA_035492545.1). Taxonomy (GTDB): domain Bacteria; phylum Bacteroidota; class Bacteroidia; order Chitinophagales; family Chitinophagaceae; genus Puia. Next base: position 4,171 of record DATJJD010000099.1, on the reverse strand, counting down.
TCCTCTGTTCTTCCTGGACAGAGATACAACAGGAGGAGGGGCAACCCTATTTTATAGTCAGCGGGTATGACCTGGAAGAACTGGACCGGTCCGTGACCATCTACATCCGGCAGGATCCCCATTATAATTATCTGTCGGTCCGCAAACTGCTGACCAAGGACGCCATCTGGCAGTTTCAGCACATCCGGTCGCTGGCAACCGGGGAGAATGAATATGAGACCACCTTCGACTCCCTGCTGACGCTGGAGCCCGATTACCTGATGGAGGCGACGGGCATCGGCGAGTGTTACAGCTCCGGGGGCGCCAACAGTGATATCTATTTCCTCTCCCGCCTGGTGGAAGACCTTCCGGGTACTTCCGCCCTGAAAGGCAGCATCGTCGGCTACTACCTGGATGAGCTGCTGCAGAAACCCGTGAAAGGAAGAGAGGAGATCTATCTGACGGCCCAGAAGAATAATGCCCTCAAAGCCGCGCAGTTTGGCAGCATCCAGATGGAGGAAATAAAAACGTCCATTTTTACGGAGCATCTTCCCAATATCGAAACCCTCGTCCGGAGAGAGCAGGCAAAAGAGTTATGGATCGAGCCTACCTATTTCTCCACGGAATATGGTTTGCAAGGGCGACTGGACCTGCTGTCCAAAGACCGGATCAACGGCACCCGCGATATCATAGAGTTAAAAAGCGGCAGCCCTTCGAATCCACTTCGTTCTATCGCCTGGGTCAACCACAAGGTACAGGTCATCTGCTATGACATGTTGCTGGAAAGCACATATGGCGGAGACCGCAAAGGAACCAATGCCGTCTTCTATTCCAGGTGTACGAGTTCCCCCTACCGTAACCTGGTCAGCGACTTCGGGGAGAAGCGATGGATGCTGGAGAAAAGAAATGAGATCGTAGCCAGCATCTATGAGCTGGCGGCAGGCAACTATGCTACGCTGTTACGGATCAAAGAGAGCGGCATTCCCTGCCTTCCTTCTTTCAGCGAAGGGTTCCTGGGGAGTTTTCAAAGAGCCTATCAGCCGGGGCGGATAACGACGGAATACTACCAGGAGATGATCTCCTTTCTCTTGCGGGAGCTGATCAATGCCAAGGTGGGCAACCAATTGCGGGAAGAGGACGAAGAGCAGCCCAATGGTTTTGCCGGCCTGTGGCTGGATAGTCTTAAAGATAAAGAGAACGACTTCCGGATCCTCTATGACCTGAAAGTAACAGGAAAGGATACCACAGCAGGAACGATAGCCTTAACCTTTAACCCGGCAATCGACCATGCCTTCCGGAAAGGCGACCCTGTCATCATGTATCCCGGCGATAAGGGGGAGTACAATGCCCTGAAGCAGCATATTCTGAAGGGATCAGTGGAAAGTATCCACCTCGATAGCCTGGTGGTTTCGTTGAATAACAAACAGACGGATTATAGTTTCATCGACCAGCATGGCGACTGGGCCATCGAAGAAGATATTTTCGAGCGTAATTATTGGAGTGCCATCTCCTGCCTCTTCAACGTCCTGACAGCCACTGACCGGAAGAAGCGGCTCCTGTTCGGGCATGAGCAACCCGTCTCTAACACCACACAACCTTACCAAAAAGCCGGACTGACCACCACCCAGGCTACAGCAATAGGGCAGGCCCTGGATGCCCGGGACTATTATTTATTACAAGGCCCTCCCGGCACGGGCAAGACCAGCACCTTCCTGGTAAATTATGTAAAAGAATCCCTCGGGCGGACCGCCGACCGCATCGTGGTACTGGCCTTTACCAATAAGGCGGTAGAGAAGATCTGCGAGTCTTTCCGAAACCCCCGCGACGGAGTCTCCATCCCTTATTTACGTCTGGGCAGCAGGCATGTTAAAGACAGTGCCCTCTTCACCGAACAGATCAGCGGGGACAACCCGGACAACTGGCGGAAGACCTTACATCAACACCGGGTCTTCGTATGCACCGTTACGACCTTCCAGAATAACTGGCTTCTGCTCCGGAAGTTCATCCCCTTCAGCCAGGTAGTCATCGACGAAGCGTCGCAGCTTACGGAGGCGGCCATCGCGGGAGTCCTGACCCTTTTTGAAAAATATGTACTCATCGGGGATCACAAACAACTGCCGGCGGTAGTGACCCAGGAGGAAAAGAGATGCCGGACGGACAGCAAATACCTGAATCAATTAGGTATTGAAAATCTTCGTGTCTCCTTATTCGAGCGGCTGTTCCAGAATGCACACAAAAAGGGATGGACGTTTGCCTATGGCCAGCTGCAGGACCACTACCGAATGCACGAAGACATTGCCGGGCTTATCACCCATCACTACAGCGCAGGGCTGGTGGCAGTTCTGAAGGAACAACAAAACCTCCAACCTCCTTATTCTCTTCCCCCCGGCCATTTCCTGGAAGCCCTGACCCGGCGGCGGGTACTCTTTATCGAGAGCCCCCGGGAATCAGGTTTTAAAAAGAATATGAAGGAGGCGCTGGTCGCCGCCACCATCGCCAATACCCTTATCGCAGAAGGGGTGGTGAAACCAAAGGACATCGGCATCATCACTCCTTTCAGGGCCCAGATCGGCGCGATAAAAAAATATCTTCGTAAGGAGTTGCTGGAAGACGAGCAGTTTATCATCGATACGGTCGAGCGTTTCCAGGGCGATGAACGAAAAGTCATCATTTTTTCGACCACCATTGGGAATGCCCGGCAGATCGGAAGTATCCAGAGCATCACCAGTGATGGGACGTCGGTGACAGACCGGAAATTACTGGTCAGCATTTCCCGGGCCAGCGATCAGCTGATCATCCTGGGCAATGCGCTGGCGCTTCGCGGGGCGAAGGAATATAGGGACCTGCTGGCGCAGGTAGAAAGGGATGGGGGGATTATTTCTCCGCAAAATATTTATGAAAATAAGGGATAGTCTCGATGCCCTTATAAAAATTCACCAGCCCAAACTTCTCATTGGGTGAGTGCAGGTTGTCACTGTCCAGCCCGAATCCCATAAAGACGATCTTAATGCCTAGCTCTTTTTCAAAGAGCGAACAGATGGGAATGCTGCCACCGCCGCGGACGGGGATGGGGGCTTTGTGGAAGACAGCCTCGATAGCCTTGGCGGCCGACTGATAGGCCTTGGAGTCGATGGGGGTCATATAGGGCTCGCCGCCATGGTGCTCTTCCGCTTTGACGGTGACACCGGGGGGCGCGATCTGCCGGAAATAGTTCAGGAGTTTTGCTGTAATGACGGTGGAGGATTGGTTGGGCACCAGGCGGGCGGAGATCTTGGCCGTCGCCTTGGAGGGCAGCACGGTCTTGGCTCCTTCCGCGGTATAACCGCCCCAGATCCCGTTGAGTTCCAGGGTGGGCCGGATACCCGTACGTTCGTTGTTGGTATAACCTTTCTCTCCCCATAGTTCCCTGACACCCAGGTCTTTTTTATAGGCGGCCTCATCATAGGGGGCAGCGGCCATCAGTTTACGTTCGGCCGGAGTGGCTTCCACCACGTCGTCATAGAAGCCGGGGATGGTAATATGATTGTTCTCGTCATGGCAGCTGGCGATCATCTTAGCCAGGATGGTGATGGGATTGGCTACGGCGCCTCCATAGACCCCGCTGTGCAGGTCGCGGTTGGGCCCTGTCACTTCCACCTCGATATAGGAAAGGCCCCGGACGCCGATGTCGATGGAGGGGGTATCCAGGCTGATCATGGACGTATCGCTGATCAGGATGACGTCGGCCTTCAGCAGGTCTTTATGCGAGGATACGAATTTGGCTAAGTTCGGGCTGCCGATCTCTTCTTCTCCTTCGATACAGAACTTGATATTGGTAGGCAGGGAGCCGGTCTTCACCATCATCTCCAGCGCTTTTACGTGCATGTAGAACTGTCCCTTGTCGTCGGCCGATCCCCGGGCATAGATCTTACCGTCTTTGATCACCGGGTCGAAGGGGCCACTGTTCCAGAGTTCCAGGGGGTCGGGCGGCTGTACATCATAGTGACCATAAACCAGCACGGTAGGTTTGGCGGGGTCGGTGATCTTTTCGCCATATACGACGGGATGACCTTCCGTGGGATAGATCTCAGCCTTGTCGACTCCGGCATCCAGCAGGCGCTGTTTTACCGCCTCCGCACATTTTTTCATATCGTCCTTATGCTCGCTGCGGGCGCTGACGGAAGGGATGCGCAATAATTCCAGCAATTCTTCG
>DATJJD010000098.1:0-23917 GCA_035492545.1 Puia sp. | reverse complement strand
CCCTCCGGCATCCTTCAGACGCGTACCCGTCGTACCGCATCAGTGCTAACCCTTAGCCTCAGTGGCCGTCAGGGCCGCCTGCGCCAGCCTCTCCCGGCAGTACTCATTGAATTCCTCCTCGTCCGCATTGTCCTCATCCTCATCATCCAACACTTCTTTCTGCAGCAGCCGGTTGTTCTTAAAATCCAGGGTCAGCAGTCCGTCTTTCAGAATAACATTATTAAAATCCGACCAGGCATAACTTCGTTTGAACAAGGTATTGACCACCACCTGGTCCGGGCTGAACCCGATCTCCAGGGGACGTTTGGCCTGGTATTCCAAAAAGGATTGTAAAAAAAACAGTAATCCCAGCCAGGGTAGAAAAGGCATGGCCAGCCAACCCAGCCCGGCGATCAAAAGCCAGTACCGGTACCGCACCTGCCGGCCCTTCCGGGCGAGAACGACATTCACCGCCATTCCTGCCAGGATAACCAGCGCAAAAGAGGAGAAGAGAAGCTGAAATTGGTGGGTGCTGATCTGCTCATTGATAAAATTCAGTACCGAAAAAAGGCACAACAGTAAACTGATGAAATCAAGGGTTCGCTCACTGTCTTTTTTGAGGATTACAACATACGGGTAGCGCATATCAGGAATTGCTTGCTACCAGCAAATTACAAAGTTTCCATAATATCCGGGCCCCTACATTGGCATCCCAGTCCGACTCGCCGACGCCCGTCTCTGCCAGGTCGAACCCGATAAAATGACGCCCGCTCTGGATGATCTTGCGGATGAGGTAAAAGATCTGCTCGGCTTCAAACCCGCCCGGCACCGGCGTACCTGTGTTGGGACAGAGTTTGGGGTCCAGCCCGTCAATGTCGAAGCTGATATATACGTTATCGGGTAGATGGCTGACGATCTCATCGGCGATCTGTTTCCAGCTCTGCCCATCATAACTCCGCTCTTTGATGTCTTTGTCGAAATAGGTGATCACCTGGTAGTTGCTGTTGCGAATGAAATCCCATTCCTCCAGGCAATAATCCCGTACGCCTACCTGTACCAATCGCTTCAGGGAAGGGATCTCCTGGAGGGCATTGTACATGATGCTGGCATGGCTGTAGGTAAAATCTTCGTATTTTTTACGCAGGTCGCAGTGCGCGTCGATCTGCAGGATGCCGAAGTCCCCATGTTTTTCGGCGATGGCTTTGAAAAAGCCCAGGGGGGTGCTGTGGTCGCCGCCCAGTAACCCGACCAGTTTGCCTTTTTCCAGGAGGGCCTTGGTTTGTTCGTAAACCCAGTTATTGAGGATCGCGCTGCCCTCATTGATCTCTTTCAGGGATTTGCACATGAAGCTGTTTTTCTCCAGCACCTCCCCCTTGGATGTAAAATTGATGTATAGTTCGGCTTCTTTGCGCAGGTAATCGCTTTTCATCAGCACTTTCTTGTCCGGCTGGCGCATAAAAAAACCTTTTCTCCAGGCGTCGTTGGTCTCGCCGTCAAAAAGGTCTACCTGCATGCTGGCGTGGAAGATGTGCTCCGCTGCCCTTGCCGTCCCGGCCCCGTAACTAACGGTCACCTCCCAGGGCACAGGAAGAATGACCAGTCGGGCATCTTCTTCGGAGAACGGGAGCCCGAAAATGTTGTTTTTCGGGTTACTGGCGCCATTGGCGTCAAACTGCGATAAATCTGTCATGGTCGTAGAAGCTTCGATAGGTGAAACGCAGCGCAAGGTACGTCAGTATCTCTCATATGGCCAAATATGTGCGGAAAAAAGAATGTTTAAACGTTGTTTTTTTATATTTTCTTTATATCCGGGGCGTGCCCCCTGGCGGGCCGCCCCTCGCCCCCGGCTCGGATGCCGGCCTGCCCCGGGGTCGGGCTTTACATTCCTAGTCCTCGGCCGCTGGCCTCCGGGCTATCCATTGCAATCCCTCACGCGACCCCCCTCCGGGCTATCCCTTCAGAGCTTCGTCCAAGCTTCGTCCCTCGCTTCTCCTCGCTCGTAACCTTCGTCCGGAACTTCGGCGAAGCGTCGTCCCTCGCTTCTCCTCGTTCACAACCTTCGCTTTTGCTCGGTTGCATTTATTGCTCGCTCCTCGGTTATCTCACGCGCCCCCTCCGGGCTATCCCTTCAGCACTTCGTCCTTTTATTTTTTTACCTACTAGTAAGTAAGTAACTTCGCCTCCAAATGAAGCCCCCCGGTGCTAAAAAAACACCATCGGGCCAGGGGCGGCGGTCAGCCAGCATCAACCGGCCGGCCAGCATTAATATATGAACGATACCCGCAACCAGATCATCACCCTCGCCGACGATTTCATCCGCACCCGGGGCTTCAACGCCTTCAGCTACGCCGACATCGCGGCCATCATGGACCTCCAGAAACCCGCCATACACTATTATTTCCCCTCCAAGGCGGACCTGGGCATCAGCGTCATCGATAAGGAGCTGGAAACAATAACCCGCAACCGGGACCTGCACCACAACTTGCCCGGCGACGAACAGTTAAAGGAATTGGTACAGACTTTTTTTGCCAGCAGCCGGAGCAGAAAGATCTGCCTGACCGGCTCCCTCACCCCGGAATATACGACCTTGCCCCAACGCCTCCAGGACAAAGTACAGGAGATGTGCCGGTCCATCCTGGACTGGATGGCCGCCTGCCTGGAAAAAGGAAGGGCGGAAGGCCGGTTCGTTTTTCAGGGAACCCCACAGGACCGGGCCCTGCTGGTCATGTCCGGGCTCCTCTCTTCCTTATTGTTGTCAAGGGTCCTGGGCGAGGATATTTTTGACCGGATGATCGGACAGCTTTTACAGGATATCAACGCCAATTTTAGTCATCAGTACAAAAAATAAACATGCGAAAAGTAGTCGTTACAGGCATCGGCGCCATCACCCCCCTCGGAAACACCCCAGCCTCCTTCTGGCAACAGCTCACCGCTGGCGCCAGCGGCGCGGGGCCCATTACCAAATTCGACGCCACAAATTTCAAGACCCGCTTTGCCTGTGAAGTAAAGAACTTCGATCCCTCCGGCATCCTCGACCGGGGCGAGCTCAAACGGACCGACCTCTTTGCACAATACGCCCTGGTCGCCGCAGACCAGGCTATCAAGGATTCCGGGCTCGACTTCGCCACCATGGACCCCTTTGACACCGGTGTCATCTGGGGCACCGGCCAGGGAGGCATGGAGACCTTCGAAGAACAGGTGAGGGAATATGCGACCAGCGGCCCGGCTGGCGGCTCCTCTGCATCCGTCGGCGCCCCGGACACCGGCAGCACGCCGGCCAGCAACGCCCCCGGCGCCGGCCGCCCCATCCCCCGCTTCAGCCCCTTCTTCGTACCCAAACTCATCGCCAACATGGCTTCCGGCCTGATATCCATTAAATATGGCTTGATGGGGATCAATTATACCACCGTTTCGGCCTGCTCCACCTCCAATACCGCCATCATGGACGCCCTCAACTATATCCGCCTGGGCAAAGCCAAGGTCATGGTGACCGGCGGCTCCGAAGCCCCCATCACCGAAGCTTCCGTTGGCGGATTCAACTCCATGAAAGCCCTCTCTACCAATAATGCCGACCCCAGGGGGGCCTCCCGCCCTTTTGACATTACCCGCGATGGCTTCGTCATGGGTGAAGGAGCCGGCGCCCTGGTCCTGGAAGACTATGAGCACGCCCGCCAGCGAGGAGCGCATATCTATGGAGAAGTGGCCGGCGCCGGCATGACGGCAGACGCCTATCACATGACAGCTACCCACCCGGAAGGCAAAGGCGCCCTGCGTGCCATGCAGGACGCCCTGAAAGACGGCGGGCTCAACACAACGGACGTCGACTATCTCAACGCCCATGCTACCTCCACCCCCGTAGGCGACCTCAGCGAGGTCAACGCCATCACCCAACTCTTCGGCAGCGATCCGAAACACCTGCTCATCAGCGCCACCAAATCCATGACAGGCCACCTTTTGGGGGCCGCCGGCGCCATCGAAGCCATCGCCTGCCTGATGAGCATCCGGCATTCCCTCATTCCCCCGACGATCAATACCAGGAACCTCGACCCTCAGATACCCAAAAATCTCAACATCCTGCTGGGAGAGACCATCGAAAAGACCGTAAAAGTGGCCATGAGCAATACTTTTGGCTTCGGAGGACATAATGGGATCGTAGTATTTAAAAAGGTCTGATGCCGTGATGGTTTTTGGCCTAACTTTGCATCCTGTTATGAAAAAACTACAAATCATTATACTGGTATTCATCGCGATAGCCATCGCCGTGCTCATCAGTTTCATGGGGGACCTCTCCACCTATGAGACCATCGCATCCGCTAAACAAAAGCAGGGAAAGACGGTTACCATCATCGCCCACCTCGACAATACGATACCCATCGAGTACGATCCGGTAAAGAACCCCAATTATGTCAGCTTTCATATCAGCGACACCCTGGGCAATAGGGCGAAAGTGGTCTACTACTTTGAAAAACCGTATGACCTGGAGAAAGCCGAGCGCGTAACCCTGAAAGGGAAAATGAACGGAGATGTATTTGAAATATCCAAAAAAGAGGGCATCCTGCTCAAGTGTCCTTCCAAATACAAAGACGACCCCAACGCAGCGAAGAAAAGCCTCACTCAAAATTAATACCAAGCCATGGAGTACATTGGCGAACACCTGTTGCCCGGAAAAATCGGTCATTTTTTTGCCCTTCTATCTTTTGCCGCCTCTTTTGTTGCCCTGATCGCTTATTTCAAAACAGCCAATGCCAAATCCTCCGAAGAGGAGAACAGCTGGCGGCGAATGGCCCGTTTCGCTTTCGGCATCGACGTCCTGGCGGTATTCTCCGTGCTGTTCGTCATCATCTATATTATTTCCAACCACCTCTTCGAGTATAATATGGCCTGGGAGCACTCCAGCAAGGCCCTCACCAAAGAATATCTTTTAGCCTGTATCTGGGAATCCCAGGAAGGCGCTTTCCTACTCTGGACCATCTGGCATTGCATCCTGGGCCTGATCCTCATGCGCAAGGCCGGCAAATGGGAAGCCCCCGTCATGACGGTCATCAGCTTCGCCCAATTATTCCTGGCCACCCTCATTATGGGCCTTTATTTCTTCGGCGGAAAAGTGGGCATCAATCCCTTCATCCTCGTCCGCGAGAACCTGCAGGATGCCCCCATCTTCCAGCGGGCGGACTATATGAGCATCCCCCAGATGCAAGACGGTCAGGGCCTCAACGCCTTATTACAGAATTACTGGATGGTCATCCATCCCCCCATCTTATTCCTCGGCTTTGCCTCTACGATAGTACCCTTTTCCTTTGCCATCGCAGGCCTTTGGAAACGGCAATACGGCGGATGGACCAAGATAGCCCTGCCCTGGACCCTCTTCTCCTGCTGCCTGCTGGGCACCGGTATCATGATGGGGGCCGCCTGGGCCTATGAATCCCTCAGCTTCGGCGGCTACTGGGCCTGGGATCCTGTAGAGAACGCTTCCCTGGTGCCCTGGCTTATCATGGTGGCAGGCCTGCATACCCAGGTAGTGTACAACGCTACCGGTCACTCCTTGCGCATCACCTATTTCTTTATCATCGTAGCCTTTCTCATGGTGCTCTGGGAGACCTTCCTCACCCGCAGCGGCATCCTGGGAGAAAGCTCCGTCCATGCCTTTGTCGATGCGGGCATTCACGCGCAACTGGTGATCCTGGTCCTGATCTTCTTCTTCCCGGCCCTCATCCTATTTATCAGCCGGTACAAACAGATCCCCCATGTCGTCAAAGAAGAGGCTACGGACTCCCGCGAATTCTGGATGTTCATCGGCTCACTCGTCCTCTTCCTCTCTTCGATTTTCATCATCATCGCCACCTCCCTGCCGGTATTCAACCTCCTCACCAAAAAGAAATGGACCGTTGGGGATGACGCTCCCTTCGCTTACAACCGCATCGAGATCTTCGTCGCCATCCTGCTGGGGCTTTTTACAGCTACCGTCCAATACTTAAAATACAAACACACCACCCGCGCCTATATCGTAAAAAAGATCTGGCTCCCTACCGCTATCGCGCTGGTCATATCCGTTCTCATCTCAGTCTTCGGAGGGGTTAACTATACGACCTATGGCGCCGGATTCCTGGCCGCCATCCACCTGGGCATCTTCGCCGCCGTCTATGCCGTCGTAGCCAATACCTCCTATATCTGGGCAGGGCTGAAAGGCAACATGAAAGCCGCCGGACCTTCCGTAGCCCACATCGGCTTCGGACTGATGCTGGTAGGGATACTTTTATCCTCCTCTAAAAAAGAAGTGCTGTCCTATAATACGACGGGCATCCTGCTCAACTTCGAGCCCGAGACCAAACAAAACCCCATGGAGAATATCACCCTCCTCAAAGGCGTTCGTACCGACATGGGTAAATACTGGACTACCTTTATCAGCGGTGACTCTATAGACCCCCGCAGCAAGACCACCTATTACCATATCAACTTTCAGAAAAAAGACGGCAGCCGGCAGTTCGACCTCTATCCCAATTGGATGAAATCCACGAAAGGGCAGCAGCAGACCTCGGCCAACCCCGATAAATATCATTACTGGGACCGGGACATCTTTACCTATATCAGCGCTACGGACAACCCCGAACAAAAAAGGGATGACACCGTCACCTTCCGGAATTATCCCATGGCCATCAAGGATACCGCTTATTACTCCAAAGGATATATCATACTGGATACCGTGCTCGTCAACCCTGACAATGAAAAAGTTCATTTCTCCCAAAAGGACACGGCCTTGATGGCGAAGGTCACCGTGGTGAGCAAAGACAGCATGCGCTATACCGCCAGCCCCGTCTTTTACCTGAAGGACAACGCCCCCGTCTTTCTCAACGATACCGTGTTCGCACAAGACCTGGCCTTCCGCTTCAACAGGGTAGTAGATGGGAAGAAAATTGAGCTGGGCGTAAAGGAATCCTCCGCCATGATACCCTTCGTCGCCCTGAAAGTATTGGAATTCCCCCAGATCAACATCTTGTGGATCGGTACCATCCTGATGATCATAGGGTTCATAATGAGCATTGTATGGCGCCGCCAACAGGCCGCAGCCCTAAAGGAGCAGAATTAGTCCGCCCACGCGGAAAATTAACAGTTTGATAGGGTTACCAGGCCCCTCCCGGACGTATTAATCTTAAATGTGCCCATAAAAAATTTAAAAAAAAGTAATTTTTTATGGGCAAAACATAATGTCTGTACTTTCGGCTTTGGGCCTCAAGTACGATTGGGCTCTGCCCAATCACGGAATTTTAGTAACTTTAAGAGCTTATGTCCCGGCCTCAAAGTAAATACCTGTTAGCCATTCTTGCTGCCGTACTCCTATTAACGGGTATGCCTGCGTCTGCGCAGCAGTCTACCGACTCCGGGAAAGTAGAAGCCCTGCCTCCCATGCCCCAATACGGGCCCAATGACACCATTCTGGTACCAGCAAAAGTCTATAACGGAGAATTCCTGGCGGCACGAACGATGGAGCTGACCTGGGTGACCCGCCCCATGCCACCCGGTATGCGGAAAAGATATGAGGAATGGACCCGTCTCCGCAATGCCGTATATGTCACCTACCCCTACGCGAGAAAAGCCGGTATCATCCTGAATGAAATGAATGCGAAACTGGCCCTTCTCAGCTCGGAAGGAGATAGAAAAACCTACATTAAATCCCGGGAAAAAGACCTGAAAAGAGAGTTCACCACTCCCCTGGAAAACCTGTCGATCTACCAGGGAAAGGTGTTGATGAAACTCATCAACCGGCAGACGGGCAATAACTGTTACGAAATTATCAAGGAATATAAAGGTGGGTTCACCGCCCGCTTTTACCAGACCATCGCCTTCTTCTTCAGCAGCAACCTCAAACAGCCCTATGACCCCAAAGGCGATGACAAGGTCATAGAATCCATCGTACAGGAAGTTGAACGGATGTACAGGGGCTAAATACCGGCCTCCGGCTTTTCAGCTTTCATGGAGGGCTTCGGTTTTCAATACCGGCTTACAACCGGTGGATCTTTTCAATCAACCCGGTCGTCGAATAACCCGGCACAATGGGATTGATCACCACCCGTCCCCCCGACGCGAGGACCTCTTTGGCGCCTACAATCTGCTCCAGCGTATAATCGCCCCCTTTTACCAGCACCTCCGGCTCAACAGCCTCGATCAGTTCCAGGGGAGTGTCTTCGTTGAAAATAATAACCGCATCCACCATCAGTAAAGAAGCCAGCAGCATAGCCCTTGCCTGCTCATCATTGATAGGACGCTGTTCGCCTTTCAGCCTCCGGGTGCTGGCATCCGAATTGACGCCCACGATGAGGTAGTCTGCCTCCCGGGCGGCATCCGATAAAGAGGCGATATGCCCCTGGTGCAGAATATCAAAACACCCGTTGGTAAAAGCCACCGTTTTACCCAATAGCCGCCAGCGGCGGATCTGATGCTGTAAACCCGAAAGGTCGTATATCTTATGCGGAATGATCTGGGGTAACTTCATAAACTTTGCTCTTATTTATTCTGGGCAATAAGATAAAACTCGCCACACCGAACAGGATAAAGCTGAGGAACTGCCCAAACCACAACAGCCAGCCCAGCGCCTGGCCATAGGGGAGGGACGGAACGTCATAAAAAGCCACCGTCTTTTGTACCAGCAATGCGTATGCCCCGATCCCCCCGGGGGAGACGATCATCCCCACACTACCCATCGCCAGCACACTCAGGGCATCGATCAGGCTCAGATGACGGGTGGCGCTGATGGCAAAAAAGCCAAACCAGGTGCTGAACCAGTACAGGCACCAGATGCCAAGCGAATAGATGACAAAAAGAGGTTTGTTCTTCAAGGCCTTCACGCTGGTCAGCCCATGCCAGATATTGAGGATGATAGCTTTTATCTTTTGTACGATGCTGATATGGCCGAATTTCCCCAACAGCCACTTCGCCAGGAAGAACAATACCAGGGCAGCGGCGATCAAAAGGACGATCTTAATATAAGATGTTTGTCCGCTGGCATTCCGGAACAGGGTATCGATCTTGCCCGAAGTCAGCGAATGGATCACATCGAACTGGAATACCAGCGTCAGCCCGAAGACGATCAACAGACAGATCATATCAAACGCTCTTTCCGCCACAATAGTCCCTACCAATTTGTCGGCAGGGACTTTTTCATAACGGGCGATCACGGTGCACTTCACCACCTCTCCCAGGCGCGGTACCCCCAGGTTGACGAAATAGCCGATCATCACCGCCAGGAAACAATTCATCACCGAAGGCCGGTAACCCATCGGCTCCATCAACTGCTTCCAGCGCAACGCCCGGAGCCAGTGACTGGCCAACAGCAACAAAAGGACGGGAACCAGCAGCCAGTAATCAGCCCGGTTCAGGGCATCCTTCAACTGCTCCCATTTCTGATGGTCCATATCTTTAAGGCTCAGCCACACAAAAAACGCTGCCAGCGCAGCGAAAAAAAGATATTGAAAGATCGACAGGATTTTTTTCTTCATGACCGGTACAAATTACAGCTTATTTCCTTCCCGGGGAAAAACGATCCATGGCTTAAATCCCTTAGCCTCTTCAAATTTCATACGTGCATAAGAAATGACGATCACAATATCCCCCACCGCACCCTGCCGGGCCGCCGGTCCATTCAGACAGCAGGTCCCCGATCCCCTTTTCCCCTTGATCAGATAGGTCTCGATCCGGGAGCCATTGTTCACATTGACGATCTGTACCTTCTCATTTTCGATCATGTTCGCCGCATCCATCAAATCCTCATCCAGGGTGAGACTGCCCACATAATTCAGATTGGCTTCCGTAATAACAGCCCGGTGTACTTTCGACTTAAGAACTTCTATGTCCATAGGTGTATAATCTATTGCGGCACAAAATTAGGATAAAACTATTGTAACAACATGTTATCGATCAACCGTATTTCTCCCAGGAAAGCAGCCACCAGCGCCACCGCTTTTTGCCCGCTTGTCCGTTCGTCTTTTCCTCCGGCGCCGGCTTCATCACCGATCGGTTCCAACGTTGCCGCATCCACTATCTCCACATAGTCGATCCGGAAACCAGCCTCTTCCAGGATAGCCCTCGCCCGGGATAACAAGTCCCCCTGCCCGACTGTCGACCCGGCAACGGTCGGGTCAGCCCCGCCCATCTGGCCAGCGCCCGTCGACTCAGCAACTGTCCGCCCGGCAACTGTCGACTCAGCAACGGTCGACCCAACGCCCGGCCGCCCAACCATCGACCTGCCGCCCGTCCGCCCGTCCGCACCCTGCCCGTCAGCCTCCCATCCCTCCTTGATCAGCGTCAGCGCCCGATAGATCGCCGGCGCCTTCTCCCTTTCCGCGGCCGTCAGCCTCAGATTACGGCTGCTCATGGCCAGCCCATCCGCCTCCCGGACAATCGGGCAGGGATGAAGCCGGATGTCAGCCTTCATCAGCTCGATCAGCCTCCCGACAACCATACATTGCTGGTAATCCTTCTGCCCCATAAACAGGTCGTTCGGTCCTACCATATCCAGTAGACGCCGCATGACCTGGCAGACCCCCTGGAAATGCCCCGGCCGGTATTTCCCCTCTAACAAGGTCTCCAACCCTCCCAGATCGTATTTCTCCAGGTCTTTCGTCCCCCCGGGGTACATTTCATCCACCTCCGGCAGGAAAAGGACATCCGTACCCGCTTTCTCCAGCAGATAAATGTCTTTTTCTATCGTTTTCGGGTATTTCTGGAAATCTGTCGGGTCATTGAATTGAGTAGGGTTGACGAAAATACTGCAGACAGTGATTTCCGTTGTTTTTTTTGATATATCAATAAGTGATATATGTCCGGGATGAAGGGCGCCCAGCGTGGGGACAAAACCGATGGATCTTCCCAGGGATCGCTGCTGCTGCAGCCAGCCGGTAAGGTCCCCGGCCCGTTTGAATAACATCATTTTTTAGGGTTTTATACGCCTCAAAGGTAGATACAGAGCCTATTTAATGGCTATTTAATAATAAAAAGATTACCTTTGCAAACTATTTCGTTAAGGTTCCTCTCACCAATTATATCAAATAATGTTAAGTAAGAAAAGAATTTTATTTATTGCCAACGAAATGTCACCCTATTTAGAGTTGACAGAATTTGCAGAGATCGTGAACAAACTGGCAATTAAATCAAATGAAAATGGCTTTGAAGTGCGCTGCATTATGCCCCGGTTTGGAGTGATTAACGAACGTAGGCACCGCCTGCATGAAGTGGTTCGCCTTTCAGGGATCAATGTATCGGTGGATAATGACGACTACCCCCTGCAGATCAAAGTGGCTTCCCTGCCCAACGCCCGCCTGCAGGTCTACTTTCTGGACAATGAGGATCTCTTTAAACGGAAATCCATTTTCCACGACGAACAGGAGAAATGGTTTGAGGACAACGGGCTCCGGACCGTATTCTACTGCAAAGGCGCCCTGGAGACGGTAAAAAAATTTGGCTGGCCCCCCGACGTGATCCACTGCAGCGGTTGGATGACAGGCCTTATCCCCTTGTACCTGAAGACTGTCTATAAAAAAGAACCGGTTTTTGCCCATAGCAAATGTGTCTTCACCATCGGGCAAACGACCTTTAAGGAAAAACTGGGCGCCGACTTCCTCAAACTGGCCAACATACACGCCAACATAAAGGACAAGGACCTGGAACCCTATAAAGAAGCTAACAATACTGCGCTCTTCCGGGGCGGGGCCACCTACGCCGACGCCATCACCTTCGGAGCCGATAAAGTAGACAAAAAGCTGGTCGACGAGTTTGGTAAGATAAGAGGTAAAAAAGTCCTGTCTTTCAATACCGAATCCGATTTAACAGATTATTTGCAGCTTTACGCAGATCTTAGCAAATAGGCCCCCCATATCGAATAATTATTATTCTATTATTTCGTTTCAGCGATTATCTTTGCCACCGAAAGAAAAAGCCCATTATTTTATATTAAATCTGTTTTATTCTTATGCCTTATTTATTCACTTCCGAATCCGTTTCTGAAGGGCACCCCGACAAAGTGGCCGACCAGATATCCGATGCATTGATTGATAATTTCCTGGCCTTCGACCCGCAGTCAAAGGTGGCCTGTGAGACCTTGGTGACCACCGGTCAGGTGGTTTTAGCCGGAGAAGTAAAATCAAAAGCTTACCTGGATGTACAGGAGATCGCCCGGGGCGTTATCCGTAAGATAGGATACACCAAGAGCGAATATATGTTCGAGGCTAATTCCTGCGGTATCTTCTCCGCCATTCACGAGCAGTCTTCCGATATCAACCAGGGCGTGGACCGGAAGAAAAAGGAAGAACAAGGCGCCGGCGACCAGGGTATGATGTTCGGATACGCCAGCAATGAAACGGATGACTATATGCCCCTGGCACTGGACCTGGCCCATAAGATCCTGCTGGAACTGGCAGCCCTTCGACGGGAAAACAAACAGATCAAATGGCTTCGCCCCGACGCCAAAAGCCAGGTAACCCTGGAATATGACGACAATAACAAACCCGTAAGGATCGACGCGATCGTAGTATCCACCCAGCACGACGACTTTGACTCAGAAGGCAAAATGCTGGCAAAGATCAAGAGCGACATCATCGAGATCCTCATCCCCCGGGTGAAATCAAAGTATAAAAAATACTCCCGCCTTTTCAACGATAAGATTAAGTATCATATCAACCCGACCGGCAAATTCGTCATCGGCGGCCCCCACGGGGACACCGGCCTGACAGGTCGCAAGATCATCGTCGACACCTATGGCGGTAAAGGCGCCCATGGTGGCGGTGCTTTCAGCGGAAAAGATCCTTCCAAGGTCGATCGCTCCGCTGCCTATGCTACCCGCCATATCGCCAAGAACCTGGTAGCCGCCGGCGTAGCCGACGAAGTGCTGGTACAGGTGTCCTATGCCATCGGCGTAGCCCAGCCCACCAGCATCAACGTGAATACCTACGGCACCGCCAAAGTAAAGCTGACAGACGGCCAGATCGCCAAAAAAGTAATGGAGCTCTTCGACATGCGCCCTTACTTCATCGAGACCCGCCTGAAACTGCGCAGCCCTATCTACAGCGAAACGGCAGCCTACGGACACATGGGCCGCAAACCGGAAATCGTGGAAAAGACCTTTACCTCTCCCGACGGAAAGGAAATAAAGAAAAAGGTAGAGCTGTTCACCTGGGAAAAACTCGACTACGTACCGAAAGTAAAAAAGGCCTTCGGCATCAAATAGTTTCCTGATAAGAATAAGGAACCTCCCTTTCCGGGAGGTTTTTTATTTTCCGCCCTGACGTCAGCCCCAGCCTCTTTCGTATTTTTGGCCTATGAACGAATCGCACAACCCCTGGACGGTCCTCTCCGAAGCCCCCATCTATGACAATAAATGGATCGGCCTTACGGAATACCAGGTGATCAACCCGGGCGGAGGAAGAGGCATCTACGGGAAAGTACATTTTAAAAACCTGGCCATCGGCGTCCTTCCCCTGGACGAACAGGGAAATACCTGGCTGGTGGGTCAATATCGCTTCACCCTGAACCAATATAGCTGGGAGATCCCGGAGGGAGGAGGGGAGATGAATGTACCTCCCGTCGAGTCCGCTCAACGGGAATTACTGGAAGAGACGGGCCTGGTGGCAAAAGAATGGATCCCCATACAGGAAATGCACCTCTCCAACTCCGTCTCCGATGAAAAAGCAACCGTATTCCTCGCCCGGCAGCTGGAACAGCGGGAAGCCATGCCGGAAGAGACCGAACAGCTGGTGATCCGCAAACTTCCTTTTGAAATGGCCTTCCAAATGGTAGAAAAAGGGCAGATCACGGATTCCATGTCCGTAGCCGCCATCCTGAAAGTAAAACTGATGCTGATAAAAGGCGACCTGTCCATTTAATTAAAAGAAATGACTGATAAATTTAATAGATCCTCTTCCCGGGGCAATCACCGGCCCCAGGGAGACCGCGACCAGCAGCGAACCGGCGCCCCCCGCCAGCGGGACGGACAACCCTCCCGGGCAAAGAGCAGCCTCATCATCGGCCGCCAGCCCCTGATCGAAGCGATCCGCTCCGGCCGGGCCATCGACAAGATCCTGCTGCAACGAAACACCACCGGCGAATCCCTGGCAGAGATAAAAGACCTGGCCCGGGAACACAACATCCCCATCCAGGTCGTCCCGGTGGAAAAACTGAACTCCCTCACCCGGGCCAATCACCAGGGAGTGGTAGCGATGGCAGGACTGGTCCAATACCTGGATCTGCAACAGGTGATCGACCACGTAGTGGCAAAAGGAGAAGCCCCTTTATTTGTGATGCTCGACGGTGTAACGGATGTCCGTAATATAGGGGCCATCGCCCGCTCCGCCGTATGCTGCGGAGCCCAGGCCCTCGTCATCCCGGACAAAGGGGTGGGGGCCCTCAATGAAGAAGCTATGAAATCCTCGGCAGGCGCCCTGGAGGTCATCCACATCTGCCGGGTGGGCAGCCTCCTCAAAGCCGTAGACACCCTGCACATGAATGGCATCAAAGTCTTCACCAGCGAAATGGGCGCAGATAAAAAGGTTTACGAACTCCCGATGAACGAGCCTTGTTGTATAGTAATGGGCAGCGAGGATAATGGAGTGCAACCCTATATCCGGAAGGCAGCGGACGAACATTTTACCATCCCCATGGCCGGTAACTTTGACTCGTTCAACGTCTCCGTAGCCGCCGGCATCATTTTATACGAAGCCCTGAAAAACAGATTGCCATGAGTCCTTTACACCACCCGAAACATACACAGCCCGCGACCCTGCCCGGCCGGACGATGCCTTTCAGCGCCGGCCTGCCCGTCACCCTCGTCGAGTGCCCCCGGGACGCCATGCAGGGATGGCCCCATATCATCCCTACAGAAAAAAAGATCGGCTATCTCAACGCACTGCTGCAGGTAGGCTTCGACACCCTTGACTTCGGAAGTTTTGTCTCCCCGAAAGCCATTCCGCAAATGGCGGACACCCGCCAGGTCCTATCCGGCCTCCGGTTATCCGGCACAACTACCAAACTCCTGGCCATTGTAGCCAACTTCCGGGGAGCAGAAGAGGCGGCCGGCTTCGATGAGATCACTTATTTAGGCTTCCCATTCTCCGTATCGGAGACCTTCCAGCTGAGGAATACCAATAAGACCATCGAGGGCTCACTGGCTACCGTAGAAGAAATGCAGGATCTTTGTATAAAAAGACAAAAGGAACTGGTGATCTATATCTCCATGGGTTTTGGCAATCCCTATGGCGACCCCTGGTCGGAAGAAGTGGTATTCGAATGGGTAGAGACCCTCACCCGGCTGGGCATAAAGATCATCTCTCTGGCGGATACCGTAGGCCTGGCCACCCCCGAACAGGTTTTTTCCCTGACGGACTACCTGGTCCGGCAATTACCGGAGCACACCATCGGCGTCCACCTGCATTCCACACCCCACGGGCGGAAAGCGAAAATTGATGCGGCTCTGCAGGCCGGCTGCCGTAGATTTGACGGGGCCCTGAAAGGCATCGGCGGCTGCCCCATGGCGGGAGACGAGCTGGTAGGGAATATGGACTCCGAATGGATGATCGGCTACTTTAAAAAGCTATCCCACTCCGAATACCCCAACCTGTTAGGCGACCTGAACAACGACGCGTTGCAGGACAGCCTGCGCATCGCCGGCGAAATATTTATATAATGCACTTGCGAATAACAAAAAATACCGGCAAGCCCCATGTGATCCTCTACAAGAGGGACGACGGGTCCGAAACCTGGATGGCGGCGGACGAATTTTTTGTGCGGCATGACCTGAGCCACTATGCCATCGAAAAGACACTGGACTATCGCACTGCTTTTATGGGGATGCTCAACAATGGGATGGACATAAAAGACTTTGAAGACCGGGCTAAAAGAGCAAAGATCCCCCTCACCGCAGAAGCCATATATTCGGAAAATATGGCTAACCTTTTTCTAATGGAGATCTTCCAGGGAGAGGTGGAGAATTTCAACCAGATGGCGGCGGATGCTTTTGTCGATATGGGCGCTGGCATTCCTCCCGTACAACTTTCGCCGGATCAGCTGGCAGACATCCGGATCTTTTTACGGCAGTTGCTCAGCACCTGGAAGGACCTGCCGGCCGGCCAAACGATGATCCTGGACCTGGATCTGCAAACCAAATAACAAATGGAATTTCAACTGCCGATAACAATCCCCTCCCTCCCTCAACCTATCCGCTACGGGGATAAGATCCTGCTGACAGGCTCCTGCTTTACCGAACATATCGGCAATAACCTCCGGGACTGGAAATTTGACGTCCTGCAGAACCCCCACGGCATTTTATTCGACCCGGCCAGTGTCGCCTCCAGTCTGATCTCTTATATTGGCCATCGCCAATACACGGAGGAAGACCTGGTCTTTTTTAACGAGCTCTGGCAAAGCTGGCAACACCACAGCCTTTTCTCCCATACAGATAAAGACACCTGCCTGCGACGCATCAACGAATCCCAGACCCGGGCTCATACCTTTCTGAAAAAAGCCCGATGGCTCATCATCACCCTGGGCAGCTCCTTCTCCTACCGCCTGACGCCCGACGCTCCGGCGGAATTACAGAACGCGCCCGCCCGGGCGGCAGCCACAGCGGCAACACCCTATCCGGTCGCCAACTGCCACCGGGCCCCCACCCAGGCTTTCCGCAAACACCTGATGACCATTGAAGAGATCAACACCGCATTGGATAATTGCCTCTATCAATTGTTTCATTTTAACCCTGACCTCCGCGTCGTCTTCACCGTCAGCCCCGTACGCCATATCCGTGATGGGGTCACAGAGAACAATCGGAGCAAAGCCCGGCTGATAGAGTCCATCCATCACCTGGTCAATAAATTTGACAGGCTCTGGTATTTCCCTGCGTATGAACTGGTCATCGACGTACTGAGAGATTACCGTTTTTATGACATCGATATGGTCCACCCCAACTACCAGGCTACCAGCTTTGTCCTGGAAAAATTTACCCGGCACTACATCGATGAGTCTTCACAACAGCTCATGGAAGAAGTAAAAAAGATCATCATCGCCCGGAAACACCGGCCTTTCCAGCCCACCACCCTTGCCCATAAAAAATTCCTCCTCGATCACCTGGAAAAAACGAGGGCATTAAAGGCAAAATACCCCTTCCTGGACCTGGAAGAAGAATTGGAATATTTTTCCACCCCGCCCTGTCCTTAAATAAAATCAGGCAAAATTCCTCCACTAACAAAAAAGTTATCCTTCCTTCCTGCAAAACTTTACATTCACTTAATGGTTACTTAATAACCCGTCTCCCTGATTACTCCCCATTCTAATTAGTTTTGGGGATATATATGAAAAGATCTGCCATTACCACCCGCGTCGTTATCATCAGTATCTTGTTGTCCTGTCTTTCCCAAAGTAATGCCCAGGATCTTCCCTCCCTCGAAAGCAAAAGGATATATCTTCCCAACGGCTGGTCCCTGACCCCTGCCGGCGCCAGCCTTCCGCTGGGCGATCTGCCCCTCAACATTGCCGTTAGCCGCTCCGGGAAATATGCCGCCGTCACCAACAACGGCGAGAGCATCCAGTCCATTCAGTTGATAGATGCCCGTAATAACAGACGGCTGGATAGCATCACCATCGAAACAGCCTGGGGCGGCCTGATCTTCAGCGCTGATGAGAAATATCTCTACGCCTCCGGCGGCAATGACAACTGGATCATAAAATACGCCATCCTCAATAACAAACTCGTCAACACGGATACGATAAAGCTGGGCGACCGCCTGCCCAATAAAGTCTCTCCAACAGGGATTGCCCTCGATGATAAAAGGCAATTATTATACACGGTCACCAAGGAGAATAACAGTCTTTATGTCGTAGACCTTCGCACCGACAAGATCCTGCGCCAGCTACCACTGGGCGGAGAAGGATATACCTGTATACTCTCCCCCGGCAGGGACGAGCTCTATATCTCCATCTGGGGCGAACAAAAAGTGCTGATCTATAACACGTTCAACAATGCCTTCACGGACAGCGTCGCTGTGGGCAATCATCCGAACGACCTTTGTCTCTCAAAGAATGGTCATATCCTCTATGTGGCCAATGCAAATGACAACAGCGTGTCCGTCATCGATATCCCCCAAAGAAAAGTTCTGGAGACCCTGAACACGGCCCTCTATCCCGGTTCACGCACGGGATCTACCACCAATGGGGTAGCGCTCAGCGACGACAATAAGACCCTCTTCATCGCCAATGCGGACAATAACTGCCTGGCCGTGTTCGACGTGAGCCAGCCCGGGGCCAGCCATTCCAAAGGATTTATCCCCACCGGATGGTACCCCACCGCCGTAAGAGTGGCGGATAAACAACTCCTTGTATCCAACGGAAAAGGCTTTTCCTCCTTCCCCAACCCCCTGGGACCCAATCCAGCCAATAAGGCCCAGCGGGTCATCCTCCACGGAGGGGATACTACCCGCAAACGCACCCAGGTGCAATATATCGGCGGCGGTCTGCTCATGGGCACCCTTAGTATGATCCCCCTTCCTTCCGATCAGCAACTGGCCATCTATTCACAGGCCGTTTACCATAATACCCCCTATAAGAAAGAGACCGAACTGCTGGTCGACGAGGCAGGGGAGAAAAATAATCCCATCCCCTCCAAAGTTGGCGACCCTTCACCTATCAAACACGTATTTTATATCATCAAGGAGAACAGGTCCTATGACCAGGTGCTCAGCGATGTGCCGGGAGGCAACGGGGATACCAGCCTGCTCCTCTTCGGCGACCGTATCACCCCTAATCAACACGCTCTTGCGCGGGAGTTTGTCCTGCTGGACAACTTCTACGTAGACGGGGAAGTCAGCGCCGACGGACACAACTGGAGCATGGGAGCCTATGCAACGGATTATATGGAAAAGATCTGGCCCTCCAGCTATGGCAACAGGGGAGGAGAGCTCTACACCTCCCGCACGGTATTGAATAAAGATTATATCTGGGACCAGGCTAAAAAGTCCGGGGTCAGCTATCGGACCTACGGTGAATTCGTCGCCAAAGGCAAAGCCTATATACCTTCCCTGGTCGGCCATTTTTCCCCCACCTACACCGCCATGGACATGCACCTGCGGGACACGGCCCGCATCACCCAGTGGGCGGCGGAGTTCGATACCATGGTCCTCCATCATTCGGTCCCCATGTTAAACACCATCCGTCTCTCCAATGACCATACGGAAGGATCGTCCGCCGGCCGGCCAACTCCTTTCGCACATGTGGCTGACAATGACCTGGCCGTGGGACTTTTGATCGAACACCTGAGCCAAAGCCCCATCTGGAACGAGAGCGTGGTCTTCATCCTGGAAGACGACGCCCAGAATGGCCCCGATCATGTGGACGCCCACCGCTCTCCTGCCTATGTCGCCGGAGGATATGTAAAAAGACATTTTGTGGATCATACGATGTACTCCACTACCTCTATCATCCACACCATCGAGATGATCCTGGGCATGCAGCCTATGACCCAGTATGATGCAGCTGCCACGCCGCTGTGGCGTAGCTTCACTCCTCAACCCGATGCGTCTCCCTTTACACACCGCCCGGCGCAGGTCGATCTCAATGATATCAACCCCGCAAAAACTAAACTGGCCGCGATGGCGAAAGGGCTTGATTTCTCCAAAGAAGACCAGGTGCCTGACGGGATCATGAACGCTATGTTATGGAAATCGGTGAAAGGAGAGAATGCCAAAGTACCCGTACCGACCCGGGCCGCCTTTTTCAAGAACACAGAAAGTTATGACAACGATTAATACACCGCACTTAATATTCTCTTAATATAAGGTGCGAATTATGTAAGAAGGTAATGGCTAGTTTTGCCGGACTTTTACGTAACTACATATTTTGGTGCTTTGATTAGTATTGCTGATATAAAATCAGGCGGGCAGTCGTCATTTACAGAGGTCTTTCATCAGTATTATACCAGGGTATACTACTATTTTGAAAAGAAGACCAGGTCTCCGGAATTAGCACGGGAACTGACCCAGCTGGCATTCATAAAGCTCTGGCAGTTCAGGCATACCCTCTCGGACTCCCTTCCCCTCAACGTACAGATCTTCCGCATCGCCTCCACCACCCTGATAGATTATCTCCGCAGCCAGCACGCACAACGTAAAAAATTTACCCTGCTTTCCGAAACAGCCGCCCGGGCTGTTGAGAACGTCCAGGTTCAGGCCGGCACAGGGTTCGAGGAGACCGATTACCTTCATTCCCTTACCAGCTCCCTTTCTCCGGTACGAAAAAAAGTCTTTCTTCTTAGCCGCATGCATGGCCATTCCTATAAAGAGATAGCAGAACAACTGTCGATCTCCATTCATACGGTGGAAGACCATATGGTAAAGTCCCTCCGCCATATACGGGCTATCGCTTCCCATCTCTTTATCCTGCTGCTCATCATTGGGTGGCTATATTAACTAAATGTTACCAGCAGAGGTAACCCTTCCCGCAAAACGTATTTATTAGTAACCGATTATTTTATATGCATGGAAATAACCCAGAACCTGATCCAAAAGTTCTTTGAGAATAAATGCGACCCGGATGAAGGCGCCGCAGTCCTTAAGTATTTAGAGGACCACCCGCAAGAGGCGGGACGTTACCTGGGGATACAGGAATGGAATGACATCGACCCGCTGACCCCGGTTCCGGAACATCAACAGGCGGAAATGCTGCAACAGTTAGTAGCACAGCTTTTCCACCAATCAGGCGCATCGGCTCATCCGGAAGCATCAGCCTCCTCAGGAGCATCGGCCTCTTCAGGCGTCTCAGCCTCCGCAGGCGTCTCAGCCCCCTCAGGCGTCTCGGACCTTTCGGGCATATCGGCCCTTTCGAACGTATTGGCCCTTTCGGGCGTATCTGCCGGTACACCTTCCGATGCCGCCTTGCCCGTCGCCCGTCTTTCCGGAAAGACCATCCGGTTTTCCCGGATAGCGATAGCGGCATCTTTCCTGCTGGCGATAGCCGGAATATGGTGGATCCGGTCTGAGAATAGGACATCCGGGAATACCAGCCATCCCATCGCCCAACAGGCCGGCGATAAGAACGGAGGATCGGCCCCCGTCTGGATTGCCCGGGCCAACCATAGCGGCAAACCCCTGATCATTCAACTACCCGATGGCTCTTCGGTAAAATTGTACGATCATTCGACGCTGCGGTATAGCGACTCTTTCGGAATTATAAAAAGAGATAGCTGGCTGGAAGGAGAGGCGGTCTTCACCGTGGCGAAAGACCGTAATAAACCCTTTACGGTTTTTTCGGGACCCTTGGCGACTACCGCCCTGGGAACGGCTTTCTCGGCAAAATCAGGGAAGGACGTCGTCATGGTCAAACTCTTTACCGGCAGGGTAGTGGTGAAGTCGACGGGAACCCTGTCGGGTTGGAATAAAGATATTTATCTTTCTCCCGGTCAGCAGGTGCGCTACGACGATGACCGCATGCTGGCTACGGTCAGCCGGTTTATTACACCGGCATCCGGATCAGCCGTCAAAGAAGAAGAGAAAGAAGGTCAGGACCTGGTGTTTAACAACAGCTCGTTAAAAGAAGTAATGGACCGGCTTTCTATCCAGTATCACAGAAAAATACAATACAGGACAACGGACCTGAAAGGGTTGAACTTTACCGGCACCGTTTCTCCAACTGACTCCCTGGGCAGTTTTCTGAAATTGCTGGGAGCCATGAACAACCTGGATATACAGGAGCAGCCGCCTGTCTTTATCATATCCAGGCATAAAGACTAACAGCAACCTTGCCCGTCTTACTATAAAAATTTAAACGCAAAATGCGTAAGTGAATTCTATTGCCTAAAAACTAACAACAAATGAATCTTATTTCGACCAGACGCTTAAAATTTTTTATCCTCCCGGTTCTTTTCTGGCTGATGGCTGCAGGGCCTCACCTGCTGGCCCAATCGCCCACCGCTGTAGTAAAAGGTACGGTCGTAACGGAGAAAGGCGAACCCCTGGCCGGCGCGACGATAAAAGTAAACAACCCTAAATCCAAAGAATCCTACAGTGTGGCCAGCAACGAACGGGGTCTGTTTGAGTTCAGGACCTTAACGGCCGGCGCTACCTATAATTTCACGGTTTCGCATATCGGCTATGCCTCCAAGCTGATCAAAGGCTTCCTCGTCAAACAAAATGAGAACAATTCCCTGCTGGTCCGTATGAGCGAAGGCAGCAACGACCTGGACCAATACGTGGTGGTTGGTTATGGCACGCAGAAACGGGGAGACCTTACCGGCGCCGTTACTCAGGTTGGCGGAGAAGTGTTGCAGGACAGGCCTTCTCCCAATATATCCAGGAGCCTGGAAGGAGTCGTGCCCAATCTCAACATCAACATGACGGATGGCAAACCGATCCGCAACCCCTCCTACAATATCAGGGGGCTGACCTCCATTGGCGCAGGGGGATCGGCCAGCGCCCTCGTGCTGATCGACGGGGTGTCCGGCGACCCGAGCCTGCTGAATCCGGACGATGTCGAAAGCATCACCGTCCTCAAAGATGCCGCCTCCGCTGCTATCTACGGGGCCCGGGGCGCCTATGGAGTGGTCCTCATCACCACAAAGGGCCCTAAGAAAGGAAAGGTGGCGGTGAATTTCAACTCCAGCTATTCTATCAACCAGAAGACAGTCACCCCCAAACTGGTGAACGACGGATATACCTGGGGTAAAGCATATGCCGATTCCTACCTGGCATGGTATGATTATAAAACCCCTGCCAGCACCATCGATGGGATGTTCCCCAATACCGATGCCGGCTTCGATTCCCTGCAGGCAAGGACCACCAATCCGTCATTGCCAAAGGTTACCGTAGACCCCGCTACCGGGAAATACCTGTATTATGGCAGCACCAACTGGATCGATCAGCTATACCGGAAAAATACACCCGCCACGGATAATTCACTGAGCCTGTCCGGCAGTAACCAGAACTCCGATTTTTACATCTCCGGCAGGTACTATGATCAGGGAGGGATTTTCCGCTATGATCCCGATCATTTTAAAAGAATTAACCTGAGAGCAAAGGGTGACATCAATGTCAACTCCTGGTTTACGCTCAGCGACAACATCGACTTCAATACATATAACTACTTCTACCCGATCAACAATAACAAGTCGCCGGTCTGGGCGAATTTAGCGGTAGCCGTTAATCCCCTGGCGGTGCTATCCAACCCGGACGGGACCCTGACCCCGCAGTCTTATTCCTCCGTAGGAGATTTATATACCGGCAATAACACTACTACAACCAAACAAATATTCTTCCGCAATACGGTTTCTTTCAACGCGGATATCATCAAAAACCTCTTGAACCTCAAGGGCGACTTTACCTATGCCAACACTAACAATACAGTAGCAGGCATCTACCGCCCGGTGACCTATAGCCAGGGTCCCGGAATGACAGCCTCCAACACCGGGAACCAGCTGACCCAGGCTACCGCCATCACCAGCTATTATGCCACCAACCTGTATGCCGCGGCACACAAGGATTTTGGCCAGCACTCGGTGAAACTGCTGGCAGGGTTGAATATAGAGGACCAGCGGTTTGACAGTACCTTCATCCAACGGGATGGCATCATCGATCCAAACCAGCCAAACATCAACCTCCTCAACGGTACCAACTACATCCTGGCAGGAGGTGGTAACGAATGGACCATCATGGGGCTGTTCTTCAGGGCTAACTATGCATATAAGGATAAATACCTGGTGGAGATCAACGGCCGGTATGACGGGTCCTCCAAATTTCCTTCCTATTCGCGCTTCGGTTTTTTCCCTTCTATTTCTGCCGGTTGGGTACTGTCCAAAGAGTCCTTTATGGATGCGACCAGCGGCTGGATGGACAACCTGAAGGTCAGGGCTTCCGTAGGCAGCCTGGGCAACGGGCAGATCAAACCTTATCTGTTCGATCCCCTCATGACGGTGCAGAAGCCT
>DATJJD010000097.1:0-23229 GCA_035492545.1 Puia sp. | reverse complement strand
CCAAAGGGCCGGACTGCCCCCATCCGCCGTGACGGACCAGGGCATGCTGCGCGACACCATCGCCCATGAGAGAAGGGTAGAGCTGGCCTTCGAGAACAAGCGCTGGTTTGACCTTGTCCGCACCGGTCAGGCCATCCCCGTCCTGACAGCCTATGGGATAAAACAAAAACAGACCTATGGCTTTCTCCTGCCGAATTCCTATAACGTAACAGATAACAAGATGATCTATGCCGTGCCTTCGAGAGAAGTGCAGGTGAACCCTGCGCTTGGACAGAACCCGGGGTACTGAGTTTGCCATGCTTTATTGGCAAATATGCCGCATGTCAAACTCAATATCTGGTGCGTCGCGACAGAAGGGGCCCAGCCCCTTCTGTACTACCCCTTGGTACGATACGACTTCGGCGACACCCCATTTTTCTTCTTAAACAACTTCGAAAAATAAAAGACGGACTCGAACCCCAGATTATAGGCCACTTCCGTTACATTCAGATGGGTCGTATTCAATAACTCCTTCGCCTTATCCAGCCGCAGGTTCAAATGATATTGATTGGGGGACTCTCCCGTCACCTCTTTAAACAGCTTCCTGAATTTCGAATAGCTCATCGGCAATTCCATCACCAGCTTTTTCATGTCAGGCGAACTCTCCAGGTTCTCCCGGAGGAAGAACTTTGCTTTCTCCACCGCCAGCTCATCCTCATCCCTGTCAGGATCCTTATGGGTGGATAGCGCATGCACCAAACCCAGGATCTGTAAGGTGATACCCGGGATCACCTGGTGATAACCTATCGTCCCTGAACGGACATGGTCCAGGATCTTCCGGATCAAGGTCAGTAAGGTTTCATTCATTCCGGGGCTCACCACGGGAAAAGCCGAGCTGAAAAACCCTTTGTTCATCAACTGATCCGGATAGGCTCCCCGGAAGCCGATCCAATATTCTTCCCAGCCTGACTCGGGATCGGGCCGGTAACGATGCCATACGCCCGGGAAAAGAAAGAAGCAGGTCCCTGCCGTAATCGTAGTAGGCTCGCTCAGCGCGGACTCAAAGACCCCTTTTCCCTTTGAAATGAATACCAGGTAATAGCCATTCAGGATACGCCCTTTATTCCAGGTGAAAGAATGGGTCAGCGGATGTTCGGTGTTATGCGGGTATACCTGGTTGGCTTCAGTCTTGGAAAACCCAACGGTCGTTAGATAAAAGCCCCAGGCTTCTTCCTGCGACGTAATGGCAAGGTATTTATGAAAATTATTCATCGTCGGTCGGAAGGAGTTAAGTTATTCCAATGGAAAAATATCAAAAAGTACAAACATTATAAAAAAATGTACATAGACATCCGGCGATAGCGGGGATAATTTTATACCGTATCTTTCTATATCAAAAAGCCTTAAAACATGAAATACGAACTGACCGGCGAGCAGATCCGGAGCTATCAGAACAACGGTTACATCGTTATTGACGATTTTCTATCATCGGAAGAGCTGGAGGACTGGCGTGAAAAAGTCATGAAGGCGGTGAGTGATAGAGCCGGCCAGAAAATGCCCGGTAAAGAGCTGAAAACAGGGGAAGATGATGGCATCAATGAAGATGCAGGCTATTTCGGAAAAGTATTCGACCAGCTGATCAACCTCTGGCAGACGGATGAAGGGGTAAAGAAACTGATGTTAGACCCCCGGATCGGGCAGATGGCGGCCCAGCTGGCAGGCGTCGACGGCATCAGGATCTGGCACGACCAGGCTCTGTTCAAACGTCCCTGGGCCAATCCTACCGCCTGGCACCTGGATACCCCTTTCTGGTCTTTCTCGGACCGGAAGGCGCTGTCCATCTGGGTGGCCCTGGATGACGCCACCCTGGAAAACGGTTGTCTGTATTTCCTGCCAGGCACCTTTCATACGACGACGTTTAAGAACAGCCCCATTGGTAAGAACATGGACGGCATCTTCGAAGTCTACCCCCAGTTCGCCTCGATCTCTTCTGCAGCCGCCCCTATGAAGGCCGGCAGCTGTTCTTTTCACAACGGTCTCACCATCCACGGAGCCGGCGCCAATATGACCAAAGGCTTCCGGCGGGCGATGACCTGTGCCTACATGCCTGATGGCAACGTCTATAACGGACAGCCCAATGTATTACCGGATACCTATTTACGTACCCTGACCATAGGAGATCCCCTGAACAACGATGCCCAAAACCCCTTGATCTATCACAAATAGCTATCATGAAGAGAAGAGATTTCTTAGTCCGTGGCTCCTTCTTGACTACCGGGTACACCCTGATGAAGACCCTGCCGGCATGGGCGGGACCCCTTCCCCGGGGAGCGAAACGAGCCGGCTCGCAACCTGCGGACCTCTACCAGCTCTTTCAATCGCCTCCCACCGAATACCGCCCCTTTGTCCGCTGGTGGTGGAATGGTGACAAGGTAGAAAAAGAAGAGCTGGCGAGAGAGCTGCGCCTGATGAAAGAGGCCGGCATCGGCGGCGTAGAGATCAACCCCATCAAATTCCCGCCCAGGACGGACGACATGGGCCAACGGGCCGTACCATGGTTGAGCCCGGAATGGATCGACCTGCTGCAGTTCACCCTGAAAGAGGCAGAGTCACTGGGCCTGATCTGCGACCTCATTGTGGGATCGGGCTGGCCTTTCGGAGCCGAATACCTGCGGGGGGAAGAGCGGTCGCAAGTGGTGCTCATTGGGACTCACAAGCTGGAAGGGCCCCTGGATTATGAGGTCTCGTTGTTCGATCTCTTTAAAGAGGCCGATCCCGCCGTCACCTCTCCTTTTGCCGGGCGCCGCATGGAGATGCTGTCTGTCCAGCTGGTGCCGGAGAAACTCGACAGCATGGACCAGGTCCAGGACCTTTCCGCCCAGATGAACACAGGCTCCGTTACCGTGACCATACCCCCCGGAAAATATGTATTATATGGTCTTGTCAAAGTAACGGGGTCCATGGAAGTGATCAATGGGGCCCCCGGCGCCAACGGCCCGGTGCTCAATCACTATAACGAAGCAGCCGTCAAAAAATACCTTAACCACATGTCGGACACGATCCAGCAACGAATCGGTCCCCTGTACAAACAGGTCCGTTCGTTCTTTACGGACAGCATGGAACTGGAAGGATCTAACTGGTGCGCGGACATGGCGGAGGAATTCACCAAAAGAAGAGGGTACGATCTGAAGCCCTGGCTCCCCTTCACCATGTTCAAGACGGGAGGTATGGGCAATATCTATGACTTTAACTATGGCGCCGAACTGGGAGAAGAACTAAGGGACAAGATCGAACGGGTCCGTTATGACTTCGACCTGGTAAAATCCCAGCTGATCCGCGAACGGTTCATTCACACGTTCACACAATGGTGCCGGGAAAATAAGGTCCAATCCCGCGTCCAGGCATACGGAAGAGGTTATTTTCCCCTGGAAGGAAGTATGGACGTCGACCTGCCGGAATGCGAGACCTGGATCAAATACGGACTTGGGAAAGAGATGAGCGAGACCGACTATCGTATCGGAAGAGCTTACACCATGATAAACAAATATGTCTCCTCGGCCGCTCACCTGACGGGGAAAAGACATATCAGCTGCGAAGAGCTGACCAATACGGACATGGTGTTCAACGATACGCTGGAGATCCTGAAAGTGGCGGGAGACCAGAGCGCTATTTCAGGGGTGACCCATCCGGTCTTCCATGGTTTTAACTATTCTCCGCCCACCGCCCCATTCCCGGGCTGGATCAGATATGGAACTTTTTTCAATGAGAGAAATACCTGGTGGCCCTATTTTCGCCACTTTACGGATTACAAAGCCCGCTTCTCCGCCCTGCTGCAACAGGGAGACATGTTCGCCGACATCGCTGTCCTGCCTCCCGTCGCCGACATGTGGAGTATCTATGGCGCCCAGAATGAACCCTTTCCTTCCCTGATCTATCCCACCTGGCAGACCTTTATCTGGGAGTCCATCCACCAGAATGGAAATGCCTGTGATTATGTCTCCGAAGAGGTGATACGGCAATCGGAGACCAGGGATGGGCGGCTGGTATTTGGCCCCCGCAGCTATCATACCCTCTTTCTCATCAAGGTCGAGCGGATGGAACCTGCCACCGCGCAAAAGCTATATGATTTTGTGACAGCAGGCGGGCGCATCTTCTCCATCGATGCCACCCCCGATAAGTCAGTAGGCTGGAATGACCACCAGCAACGGGATGCCGACGTACAGGGCTGGGTTGCCAAAATGAAGGCTTTCCCGGACCGGTTTATCGTACTGAAGAAACCGGAGAAAAATTTCCTGCAATGGTATAAGGACATTCAACAGAAGTATAAGATCACTCCCTATGTCAAAATTGAAAACCCCGATCCATTCGTAACCCAGGTGAGGTATCAGGCAGAGGGTATCGAATGGCTCCTGTTCACTAATTCCAACCTGGACGGGTCCCACACCCTCGACCTGAATATTGACAAACAGCTCGCCGCCGGCCGGCAGGCCTGGATCTGGGATGCAGATACAGGAGACCGTTACCACATCGGGTCCGCATCCGGCAAGATCACGCTCGACCTGGGCCCTGCTGATGCCAAACTGCTGGTATTTGACAAGGAAAAGAAAGGACCCGCCTGGAAGCCCGCGCCCGCTTCACCCCAGGTGGCCGACCAGCCCACCACAGCACTCAAAGACCCCTGGACCGTAGAATTGAAGCATATCGACGGATCGGTGAAGACAACCACCATGGACACCTTGAAAGATCTGAAAGATACGGAGTTCGTCAACTTCTCCGGCACCGTCACCTACCGCACCAGCCTGACACTGGATAAAAAACCAACTCTCCAATGGCTTAACCTGGGAAAGGTAGCCGGTGTCTGTGAACTGACCATCAATGGCGCCAACGCGGGCCCACAATGGTATGGCCGGAGGATCTATCCGGTGGCGCACCTGCTGCAGGAAGGTATTAATGCCCTGGAAGTAAAGGTCGTCACCGTCATGGGCAATTATATGAAGAGCCTGAAAGACAACGCCGTTGCACAATACTGGACGAATGAGAACAGAAAAATTCAACCTTTGCAGTCGATGGGGCTCATCGGTCCTGTTACCATTTATTAGTTCTATTTTTATTAGATAAATACCATCATATGGGTATGAAAAAATGTCTGTTGATCGCCTTTTGTTGTTTACAGTCAGTTGTATTGCTGGCAGGAAAAGATTATCCGGCCTCTCTCTTCGGAATTCGAAGCGACGGCAGTACCCTGTATACCCGCTCCATCCAGTTCGCTATCGATTATATCAACCAGAACGGAGGAGGAAGGCTGGTCTTCCAGGTTGGCAGATACCTGACGGGATCCATTCATCTCAAGTCCAACGTAACGCTGCAGTTGGAGGAAGGAGCCGTATTGGTGGGATCTTTAAATCCTTTTGACTACGACAGGAAACTGGTCACCGCCCTTATTTTTGCCTACGATCAGCACGACATAGCCATTACGGGAAAAGGCGTGATAGACGGACAGGGCCGGGCCCTGGCGACCAATGTAACGGAATTGATCCACAAAGGGCTGATAAAAGACCTGTTCCGTAACGACCGCCCCGAAGCAGAGACGAGGGCCATGATCATGAATTTCCGGAACTGCAGGAATGTCCTTATCCGGGGTGTGACGATACGGAATTCCGCCAGTTGGGTGCAGACCTATGACCAGTGTACCAACCTGCACCTGGACAGCATCTATGTCGATAGCAAGGCATTCTGGAATAATGATGGCATCGACATAGTGGACTGTGACAGCACTTCCGTAACGAATTCCTATATCGACGCGGCTGATGATGGCGTCTGCCTGAAATCGCACGATGGTACGAAATTCTGTAACAATATCCTTATCAGCAATTGCACCATCCGGTCCAGCGCCAATGCCATTAAGTTCGGCACGGCTTCTTTCGGAGGCTTCCGGAATATCCGCATCATTAATATTAAAGTATTCGATACCTATCGCTCGGCCATTGCGTTGGAGGCCGTAGACGGAGGTTTTGTGGAAAATGTGCTGGTCGACAGCCTGCAGGCAATCAATACGGGCAATGCGATCTTCCTTCGGGTGGGTGAAAGACAGGCAGGTAAAAAAGGCAGGCTGGACAATGTGCGGATCCGGAACCTGGTGGCGGAAATCCCTGCCGGCAAACCGGATGCGGGATATGAATATGAGGGACCCATCGAAGACATGCCGAGAAATGTATCTCCCATCGTCATCGTAGGGTTACCCGATGCGCCGGTGACGAATGTCTCCTTGGAAAATGTGGAAGTAAAATACCCCGGTGGCGGCAGTCCTTTGTTTGCAAAGATTGGGCTCGACGAACTGGACAAGGTTCCGGAACGGCCCACAGCCTATCCGGATTTCTCCATGTTTAAAGAACTCCCGGCCTGGGGCGCCTATATCCGTCATGCACAACAGGTCGAATTTAAAAATGTAACGCTGACCTGCGGGAAAAAAGATTACCGGACCGCCATCGTGCTGGACGATGTGCATCAATCTCAGTTCACCTCTTCGCAGATAAAAGAGCCCGGCCAGAAGAAAGCCATCTTCCAGTATAAATCTTCGGAGATCAAGGTGCAGTAGAACAGCATCGGCAGAACCCTGACAGCACGGCCCGCGGCAGAGCTAGTCCTCTTCATCCTCCGCCGCACCCGCCTTGCGGGGCGCCTGGATGACCTTTCTGTTCTTCAGATCATATTTCTGCCCCTCGCTTAAAAAGAAGAAGGGTGCGGAGGGGTTGCCTACTATCGTGTTGTAATCATAAACAACAACATAGGACTTGCCGACCACCTGGAAAGTATCTTTCTGTACCACGATGGCGGTAGCTTCGTCCAACCCAATGCCGATCAGTTGGGGTGCTGCTTTTATGAAACCTACCAGGTCGAATTCCCTGTTTCGTTTGAGTAAATGTTGATCGATCACGGAGTTTTTGAGAAAGCCCAGCCCCTGGGTATGGTCGCCGATAAGGACCTCCGCGCCTTTGGTATCGCCCCGCCAGAGGAAAGAACCTTGTATGGAAGCTCCCGCCGAACTGCCCGCTATCACCCCGCCACGGGCCAGCACATCAAAAAAAGCCTGATGGGTCAGCGTATTCAGATAGGAGTCTGCTATATGCCATTGCCGGCCTCCCTCGAAATAGACGCCGGTGGCCTGTTTCAGGGGAGCAATGAATTTCTCGCTGTTGGCTTCCCTTAGATCGCTGGTGTGTAACAGCACGGCATGGGTAATGCCGGTCTGCCTTTTCAGCTCGTTTACGACGGCCGTATCATGCGCCGCCGAATCCCCCGCAGCGGCCGTGATGACAACGATCCTTGCCTTTTCTTTTCCACCTGCCAGTTCAGTGAACTTATTCCAAACGGAAGCCGTTGAGCCTACGTTGCCGCCGATGATAAGCAACGATCCGTTTTCAGGTCCATGACGGGTGGGCGATGACTTAATAACGATGGGAGCCGGCTGTGCTATAAGGGCACAGTTCCCTGCCAGCAGGGGCCACAAAAGGAAGAGGTATTTTCTCATGCGAATTGTTCTTTGCTAATGATGGTATCTGCAAAGCGCTCCATCTCCTCCAGCTGCGGACTACATTGCAGGAGAAAGAAATTGACACCCGCCTTTTCAAAGGCGCCGATCCTGTCCTCCACCTGGGAAGGAGTGCCTATCAGTCCACTACGCAGGCCCCGGTTGGAGACGGAATAATCTTCCAGCGAGACCTTTTGCTCCAGCTGAGTACCGGATAGCCACTGCTGGTAATTATGATAGCCCGCACTCCCGGGTTTGACATCGGTGATCCTCTCCAGCTCTTTCTTTACCTCCTGTTCATTATCCCGGATGATGCTATAGGCGGCGACCCCATACTGCATGGGCGGCAGGCCTTTCTTCTCCCTTCTCTCTTTCAGGTCCTGGATCCGACGGGCAATCGTCTCCGGCTCATCTCCATGCATGACATATCCATCGCAGGTAGTAGCAATCAGCTCCTTGGCAGCCTCGGATTCGCCTCCGGCATAGATCAGCGGCCTGGGACGGGAGACA
Source organism: Puia sp. (assembly GCA_035492545.1). GTDB lineage: Bacteria > Bacteroidota > Bacteroidia > Chitinophagales > Chitinophagaceae > Puia. Next base: position 15,212 of record DATJJD010000097.1, on the reverse strand, counting down.
GGTTTGGGCTGCAGGGAATTGTTATTGACCTTATAATATTTTCCGGAAAAATTAAAGCCATCCTGCTGCCATACCCCATTGAGTACGGTGAGCCATTCGGCGGTGCGGGCATAACGGTCATCGTGCTGTTCGAACCCGACCCCATATTTTTCTGCCTCATCTTTCCACCAGGACGATACGACATTCAGGGAAAGACGGCCATTACTGATATGATCGATGTTGGCAGCCTGCTTGGCCAGCAGCGCCGGATTGTGAAAAGTAGGACGTACCGCTACCATCAGCTCCTGTTTGTGCGTAACGGCAGCCAGGGCTGCGGCAGTGGACCAGGCATCGAGGGAAGGGGCCTGCTCTCCTTTAATATCATTCAGGTTCAGCTCGGCGATGAGGGCTACCGAAAAACCCAGGTCTTCGCTGCGGATAGCCAGCTTCTTTACATAATCCCAGCTGGCTTCCATGTTTTCATTGTCCACGTTCCGCAGCCAGCCGCCAAAGACGGGTAACCAATAACCGTATTTCATTATTAAAAGGGTTTATAGGTCTTTGTCAAAGAAGGTTATAAGGAATGGGCTAAAGAAGGTTCAACGGCTCCTGTCCGGATGCCGGCACGTCGCTCCAGATAGTCCACCAGTCTCTGGTGGGGATTGAAGCCGATGACGTTTACCGCATCCGCCACGAAGTTGGAGAGGGCATTGACATCATAATACAGGATCTCTCCATCGCGGTCGTCGATGATGTATTCGATTCCGCCTACGTCGATGCCGCTTTTTTGCACGATGGTCTCGATGGTTTTAATAACAGAGGGAGGTGGCGTATATCCTTCAACCTTCAGCCCGTTCTTGGGCGCTTCGATGGCGCAGGCATTCCGGACCAGCTCCACGCCCGAACTCGTCTGGCAGATATCTGCCGGGCAAAGATTGAAGGTGTCGCCGGTGAGATAGACACGGATGGCATAGAGAAATTTGCCGCCCAGCGTCTCTACCCGGGTGATATAGCCTCCCCGGGCGGGAACGAACTCCTGTAATAGGGCTACATGATCGACACCAAAAGAAAGTTCTCCTTTTTCCGCCTCACGCTTCAGATCTTCCAGGGAGTTGAACTTGGTGATGCCGGCTCCGCTGCCGCCGATATTGGCTTTAACGACCACGGGAAACCGAAGGCCTTCCGCCGCTTCCACCAGTTTGGAAACATGATTCACCACCCTGGCCTTTGGATATTTTATACCAAGGGATTGCAGCAGGGACAGCTGCAGGGCCTTGGAGGTCTCGTATGTAAAAGCCTGGTACCCGTTGACGACAGGGATATGATGGTATTCCAGGTGTTTGAGATAGTTCAGCGTATAAAAAATACCCTGGACCCCTTCCCGCAGATAAGCCGAAGGACTCATGCGGTTAAAGAAAAGGGAAAAATCCGGCGCCGCTGCTTCCAGCGCAAATTGATGAGCGGCAGGGTTCAACCTGATATAGGGAAGCCCACGATGGCCTAATTCTTCAAAAAGGGGTTTAAACCAATCCGGGTGTTCGTGATAAATAGCTATGGGTGACATATTTATATATTTGTTACTATACGATATTAGTGTAGTAGGACAAATATACTCAATAAAAAAGCGACCTGGTAATTTTGACCAGGCCGCTTTCTTTATTGTTAGTGATCTCTTCCTAGCTAAATAAACCGCCTTTTTTCAACTGACGAACGCCTTGACCTATCTTGAATCCATTCTGATAAATTTCAATCGTGTAATTACCCTGCTGGAAATGCCCGCCGGGAGTAAAAGCAAACTGTACGTTTTTAGTCTTACCCGTTTCCAATTCAACAGGTAGTTTGGCAGTGAATGCTTTGTCTCCTTCCTCGCGGGTAGTGATGGTGCCGGAGGATGCAGAGTCTGCCGTCATATTTTTCCCATCCGGACCGATGACACAAACATATACGTCCGTGGTGCCGGGCTGTGCAATACGATTGTTGACATCAAAAGAGACCATCAGCTTGTCGACACGTTTAGACGTTGTAGTGACTTTTTCTTTCCCATTGCTCTTTACATCGATGGGAGTAATGGCAATGTTGGTGGCATTCAACGTAGAGGCCACATCTACCTTCTTTTCAAGATCTACTTTAACGGCTGTGGTTTCAGCCAGATCCGAGGTCAGCTTCTCTTTGTCGGCCGTTAACACCACTTTTTCCTGGGTTAAACCCTGATTGTCCTGTGTCAGACGGGCCACTTCCTGTTCCATACTGCCGATCTTGTCATTCAACTGAGCTATCATCTCCTTTGCCTTGTTCAGCTCTTCTGCGGTAGCATTTTTCTTATTCAGAATACTACGGATCTGAGCTTTCTTTTTAGCAATGTCCTTGTTGCTCTCGGCCAACCTTCCCTGTAATTTGGCGGAAAGGCCTGTCATGGAGTCCAAACGCGCCAGGGACTCATCGAAACTTTTCCGGATATTGGTTTTTTCGTCGGTCACCTGTGCAATCTGTGTCTGACCCTGCGTAATAACTTTTTCCGTCTTGTTATTATGCACCAGGATATAACCCCAGGTACCCAGAAATGCAAGCCCCAGGATAATTATAATAGCATTTTTGGAATTTTTACGAGGCGGGTCTGTTTGATATTCATAGTTGGTTCCGGGAGAATTGGAGGTATCCATAATAGTAGTTTTTGTGTTAAATAATAGTTACAGGAGTTCTATTACCGTGCCACAATTGGGTATCAACTAATAAGGGACCGTTAAAATGCTGGAGTTGGGCAATTTTTTGAACAATTTGTCCCATTCCTTCATCATCATTGCCCACAAAAGCCTGAAAAAAATAGTAATATTACCCCATAAAGACTCCTTCAATATGAAATCTAAATGGCTGCATTGGGCTGTAATCGGTTATGTCACTTTCATTTGCACTTCTTTTATTATAAGGACAGATACACTGCCTGCGGCGGCCCTTCATCCTTATGGAAGATATCTATTGACCGATAGCCAGCATGTCGAACTGATCAGCTCCGCTGTCCATTTCGGATTTCGCTTTTCAGGAGAGGAATGTTGGCTCTATGCCTATAGTAAAGAGGCAACCGGTCATAATTACCTGCAATATGAGCTGGATGGAGTATATCAAAAAAGAATAAAAATAGAAGGGGGCAGCCGGGCGCCCATTGTTATAAAAGCCGGCTCTAACGGACCTCACTCGGTTTGGATTTACAAGGCTACCGAGGCGCAGACGGGTCCCATCTTCATCGAAAAGATCACAGCCCCCAAACTACTGGCCCTCGCACGGCCCGAGGCGCCCCTGATAGAATTCATCGGCAACAGCATCACCTGCGGAGCAGCCGCCGATCCTTCCGAAGTACCCTGCGGCATGGGTGTATATCATGACCAGCACAATGCCTATTACGCCTATGGTCCCCGCGTGGCCCGGAACCTGGGCGCTAATTTTATTCTCAGCAGCGTCAGCGGAATTGGCATTTATCGCAACTGGAACAGCGACGGCCCTACCATGCCCCAGGTATATGAAAAGGCGGACTTCCTGGAAAGCAGCCAGCGGCTTTGGGATTTTAAAAAGTATAGTCCCCGCATCGTCAGCATTGCCCTGGGGACGAACGACTTCAGCAATGGAGACGGCAAACGGGAAAGACTGCCATTTGACAGCGCCAGCTTTGTCAACCGGTATATAAAATTTGTCGTACTGGTGAAGTCCAAATACCCGGCCGCGCAACTTGCGCTGCTGAGCAGCCCTATGATCAATGGCGATCGCCGGACAGACCTGCAGCATTATCTCAGTGCCGTAAAAGAAAATATCGACGCCCAATATCCTTCGGATAAAAAGGTGGCGCTGTACTTCTTCGAACCCATGCATGCAAGAGGATGCTCCGGTCACCCCAATGTGGAAGACCACGGTATTCTGGCAGAACAGCTGACTCCTTTTTTTAAAAAGCTTCTTTAGGAAAATCACCCAAACTCTTCCGGATGGCCGGCCTTTTGCTGTCTTCCACCGCCCAGACCGCCATGGCATACAACACCGGCCTCAACCGCAAACCTGAAGGCGTGAGGCTGTAGGTGACATGCGGAGGTACCACGGGCATGGACTTTCGCTTCACCAATTTGTCGGTTTCCAATTGTTTCAAATGCTGGATCAGCACTTTCTCCGTGATATCAGGTATGGCCTTTCTCAGTTCATTATAACGCCTGCTGCCGGATAACAGGTGAAAAAGGATGATCGGTTTCCAATAGCCGCCGATCTTTTCCATCACATAAGTTACCGGGCATTCATTAAATACCTTTTCTTTATTTGCCTGGATGGTCGAGGCTTCTTTCACCTTTGTCATAGATACATACTTTGGGGTAAGTACTTGTATAAAAGTAAGTACAAATATAGCTTTGCTGCTGAAAATCTAAAAGAATAAAATTATGAACATTGTCATTACAGGGTCTTTGGGCAATATTAGCCGCAGGCTCACGGAGAAATTAACAGCAAAAGGACACCTCGTAACGGTAGTAAGCCAAAATCCGGAACGGATAACAGCCATCAGGGCCTTGAATGCAACCCCGGCCATCGGGTCCGTGGAAGATCCCGATTTCCTGATCCGGACTTTTAACGGCGCGGATGCCGTCTATACGATGCTGCCTCCCAACTTTCACACCCCGGACCTCCGGGAGTTTATGAGAAAAGTAGGCAGAAATTATGCAAAAGCCATTGCGACAGCGGGCATCCGGCATGTTGTCAATCTCAGCGGCCTGGGCGCCCACTTACCGGATGGCCCCGCACTGGCCGGCGCCTATTATGACGTGGAAAATTACCTGGACCAGGTACAGGGTCTGCATACCCTGCACCTTCGTCCCAGCATGTTCTACACTAATTTCTATGACAGCGCGGAGCTGATAAAACAACAGCACATCATCGGGCATAATTTTGAGGGGACCGTAACGATACCCTTGACCCATCCACATGATATAGCCGATGTGGCTGCAGAACACCTGCATACCCTCTCTTTTACGGGAAAGAATGCCCGGTATGTGGTCAGCGATGAAAAGAATGGACATCAGATAGCCCGGATATTAGGAGAGGCCATTGGCAAACCAACTCTGCCCTGGATCACTTTTACCAATGAACAACTGATTGGGGGTATGATGCAGAAAGGACTGTCCGAAGACCTGGCATCCAGTTATGTAGCAATAGGCGTTGCGCTGCAGGAAGGATCCATTTTGAGCCATTACCGGCAAACCCAACCGGAGGGACCAAAAGGGATACCCTTTGCGGATTTTGCCAAAGAATTTGCGGCTGTATATAAAAAACAAGAGCAAACGTTTGCGTAATCTCCTTGCCTGATTTTCGGTTTCCGTTCCTTATCTTCAGGCATGCAAAAGTTGTTACTCTTATTATTTTTTCCCCTGGCCTGCTGCGTGGCAAAGGCGCAAAATTCAACAGACAAAATAAAATATACCAACTGTCCCGGATGCTGGAATCCTGATTCCCTGGGCAACCACCGCGCCCTGGTCCGGTTCAATGGACCAGGCAATATTGCCCGGGTACTCATTCCCTGGCGGAGAAGAGACCTGCATCCGGAAGAGAGGCGTATTATACTGCAGGATGGGCAGACAGGGAAACTCATCTTGAACAAAACATCGGGCGCCCTTGGCCGGGAATCGGGGGAGATCTTTTTCGAACCCGTTTCCGGCAAAGGCATTTACTATATATATTATATGCCTTACCGGAACGAAGGCCGGAGCAATTATCCCAAAGGCGTCTACCGGAAGGCCGATACGACCGCCTCCGCCGAATGGCTGAGCAGCGTCAGGACCAGCATCGCCGGGTCCAACGGATCTGCAGCACAACGTGCAGCCGGCGCCCCCCTCAACTGTACGGTCACCGAACTGCAATCCATCGATGAATTCAATACCTTCTACCCGATGGAACAGATTGCCACGACGAAAGAGATGGCGGCCCTGAAGGCAAAATATCCCGGTAAAGCCTTTCTCGTTTTCCCGGAAGACCGTATGCACCCTATCCGTATGACCACCGACCTGCCTTATCGATGGATCCAGAAAGGCCCGGGTACCTCCTTACAGGGAGAGGTCGGCAGGGGAGAATATTATGCCTACCAGCTGGGCGTATATGCTGAAAAACCCCTGGACGAACTGGAACTGCAATTCAGCGACCTGAAAACCACGGATGGGAAAAAGATCCCCGCCAACCTTATCTCCTGCATCAATACGACCGGTACCGACTATGAAGGGCACCCCTTCACCAAAAAAGTGGCTGTTCCCCAGGGGCAGGTACAGGCGCTCTGGTGCGGCGTCGATATCCCCGCTAATACAGCCCCCGGTTCCTATGCAGGGACGGCCCTGGTGAAAGCGAAGGGTTTGGCCCCGCAGTCGATACCTGTACGGATCAAAGTGACAGACACGCTGCTGAAAGATGGCGGCGCAGGTTCCCCCGCAAAGATGACCCGGCTCAAATGGCTTAACTCCACCCTGGCCCAGGACAACACCGTCATCGCTCCTTATACTCCTCTCAGCATCCAGGGAGATACCCTGATCAGCCTGCTGGGGCGAAAAGTGCAATTGAATCAACAGGGCTTTCCCGAACAGATACAAACTTTTTTCACCCCGGAGATGACGGAGCTTGCTTCCGTTCCTAATAACCTGCTGGCGGAGAATATCCATTTTCACTTTACCCGGCAGTCGGACGGCAAAGACATTCGCCTGAAAAATGGGGGCATCCATTTCACCCTGCGGTCTCCCGGTACCGTTACCTGGAATGCTACCAGCACCTCGGAAGACCTGCAGATGGATGTCAGCGCCAGCCTTGAATTTGATGGATTCCTGGCCTATACGGTGAAAGTCACCGCCCTGGAAGACCTGGACCTGAAAGAAATTACCATGCACATTCCCTTTCAGAAGGAGTTTGCAAAGTATTTGATGGGACTGGGACAGAAAGGAGGCGACCGTCCCGACAGTACCTTCCAATGGAAATGGGATGTGGCTCACAAGAACCAGGATGGGGCCTGGATCGGCGCCGTCAATGCCGGCCTGCAATACTCTTTACGCGATGAAAAATATGTACGTCCTCTCAATACCAATTTCTATTTGCAGAAACCCCTGCTGCTCCCTTCTTCCTGGGGCAATGAAGGGAAAGGGGGTATCTCCATCGGAATTAAAGGCAAGTCCATGCTGGCCAATAACTACAGCGGGGCGCGTACCCTGAAGAAAGGAGAGTCCCTGTATTATAACTTCAACCTGCTCATCACCCCTTTTCATCCCCTCAATACGGATTTTCAATGGAGCACCCGCTTCTATCATAAATACAATGACCTGGATACGATAAAAGCTACCGGCGCCACCGTGGTCAATATCCACCACGCCACACCCATCAATCCCTGGATCAACTACCCCTTTATCGAATGGCAGAAGATGAAGGACTATATCGATAAGGCGCATGACCTGGGACTAAAAGTAAAAATATACAACACCATCCGGGAGCTGTCCGACCATGCCTACGAAACATTCCCCCTGAGAAGCCTGGGCAATGAGATCTATTCCAAAGGACCGGGCGGTGGCTTCAGTTGGCTGCAGGAACATATCGGGGAGGATTACATCGCCGCGTGGTTCGTTCCGGAGATCAAGGATGCGGCCCTGGTTAACAGTGGCATGAGCCGCTGGCATAACTACTATGTGGAGGGCATGAACTGGCTGACACAGCACGTGGGCATCGATGGCATCTACCTGGACGACGTGGCATTCGACCGGGTCACGATGAAACGGATCAAAAGAGTCCTTACAAAAGATGGCCACCCGGGTATCATCGACCTGCACTCAGCGAACCAATACAATCGCAGTGATGGCTACAATAATAGCGCTAACCTGTATATGGAGCATTTCCCCTATCTCAACCGCCTCTGGTTCGGGGAATATTTTGACTATGAAAAGAATTCCCCTGACTTCTTCCTGACCGAGGTCAGCGGCATTCCCTTTGGCCTGATGGGAGAAATGCTCCAGGATGGAGGCAACCCCTGGCGGGGCCTGGTCTATGGGATGACCAACCGTATGCCCTGGACAGAAAATTCAGATCCCCGCCCGATCTGGAAAATATGGGATGAGTTCGGCATGCAGGGCACGAAGATGATCGGCTATTGGAGCCCCTCCTGTCCGGTAAAGACCGACCAGGCAAAGGTACTGGCGACCGTGTATGAAAAGAAGGGTGCGATGTTGGTGTCCCTGGCCAGCTGGGCGGATAAAGATACCACTGTGCGGCTGCAGATCGACTGGGAAAAGACAGGTATCGACCCCGCCCGGGCTACCATCGAAGCGCCGGAGATGAAAAACTTCCAGCCACACCAGATCTTCCATCCCGGAGACCTCATTCCCGTCCCGAAAGGAAAAGGCTGGCTGTTGGAAATACGGTAGGCCCGTTCCGGCCAGGGAATAAGCCTGATTATTGCGGAAAGAGAGTCAACCGTCCATAGCAGAGGAGGAAAGGGGAATGTTGATCCTGAGAACACATCCCTTACCAGGCTCGGAATCGATGGTGACCGAGCCGTTGTATAGTCCTACCCGGTTTCTGATGTTTCTCAAGCCGATCCCGGTGGATTTTTTTTTCGTATCAAACCCGATGCCGTTATCCTGAATGACCAACTCCAGGTGATCCGGCTCTTTTTTAAGCTGTATGGTTGCCGCTTTTGCGCGGGCATGTTTTATAATGTTATTCAACTGCACCTGCACGATCCGGTAGCACATCAATTTCATGTTTTCATCCCTGATATCCTCATGGTAGCTGTGGGTGTCCAGCTCCAAATGGAGGGACGATGAAAAAGGCAGATTATTGATAAGGTTGCATAATGCCTTATCCAGGCTAACCCCGCCCAGGGAAGGGGCGACAAGGGACTGGGACAGCTGACGGATCTCTTCCATAGCCAGCCCCATGTTTTCGTAGCACTTAAGCAGCATTTCCAGGGATGTATCTTCTTTCTTGATGAAAATGTCCAGGTATAATTTAGCCGCCGCCAGGATCTGATTGATATTATCATGCAGTTCTATCCCTATTTCCTCCCTTTCCCGTTCCTGCACCTGTATGCTGGTTTGAGTGATAAGCTTTTGCCTGATATCGGTCTGCCGGGCCAGTTCTTCCTCTGCCCTCCGTTTCTCCGTGATGTCGTTTGCCAATATCAGCAATGCCGGCTCATTCCCATATTCCAGTTCATGAGAGATGATCTCGACATCGATGAGGCCGCCGTTCTTTTTTTTATGTTTCCAGATACCGGACCGGTAAATGCCGGGTTTTGATTCCGACCACAGCGTCCCGGCATGTATGGTGAGAAATTCTTCCCTGGAATAACCATAATGCAGGATGGCCGCCTCATTTACATCGATGATGCTCAGATGCTTTTGAGACACCATCCACATAGGCATGGGATTGCATTCGAACAACAGCTTGTATTTTTGTTCCGAGGAACGCAGGGCTTCATCCGCCAGCCGGCTTTCTGTTTCCAGCAACTGTTTGTCCAATGCATTCTGTACAGCATTGGGCAGGCGTTCCAACCGGTCTTTTAAGATATAATCACTGGCGCCTTCCTTGATCATATTCACGGCATATTCCTCGGAGACGGTGGCGGTTACAAGTATAAAGGGGGCATGTATGTCCAGCTCCCTGGTAACTCTCAACGCTTCCATTGAATTGAAGGCAGGGAGAGAATGGTCGGAGAGGATGATGTCCGGTGTAAACTCCTTCAAGGCCCTTATAAAATCGGGTTTATCCAGCACCAGTTTTTTTTCAAAATGGAATTGCGCTTTTCGCAATACCCGGTCCACCATCTCTGCATCGGAGGACAGGTCTTCGAGATGAAGTATTTTTAAGGGCTTGTTCATAGGTCAATTTTTTTTATTAAGGGGAGGCTGGTTGGTCAGCAGCCAGTAAAGGCCCAGTTCGCTCACCGCCTTGGCAAACCCTTCGAAATCCACAGGTTTGACAACATAGCTATTCACCCCCAACTGATAACTTCTGATGATATCCTGTTCTTCTTTTGAAGAAGTCATGATGACCACAGGAATAGTTTTGCTGGCATCCTGTGATTTGAGCTGTCGTAATACCTCGATGCCGTCGACCTTGGGCATTTTAATATCCAGCAGGATCACTTTAGGCGTGGCGGCTGTTTCGCGGCCGGCGAATTTCCCCCTCGCAAAAATAAAGTCCAGTGCCTCCTCGCCGTCTTTCACATGCACCAGGTGATTGGAAAGATTTACCTTTTTTAAAGCACGTATGGTCATTTCGGCATCATGGATATTATCTTCCACCAATAAAACTTCTACCTGATTATACATAAAGATTTATTTTATTACACATCATTGGGGCATGCTGAAATAGAATATAGCCCCCTGCCCCGGAGCCGATTCCGCCCGCACTTCTCCCCGGTGTTTGTCAATGACCCTTTTTACCAGCGCCAGGCCCACTCCCGTACCTTCGAATTCTTCCTGGCTATGCAGGCGCTGGAAAACCTTAAAAAGCTTATCTGCATACTGCATATCAAAACCGGCCCCGTTATCACGCACAAAATATATAGTCCCGTTATGGTTGCCGGTAAAGCCGATCTCGATGCGGGGGTCGGCAGTTTTGGAGGAATATTTCAGCGCATTTCCGATCATGTTGAGCCAGACCTGCTTAAGCATGTCCTCATCCCCCTGGCAGGCAGGCAGGGGGCCAACGGTAATAGTTGGCTTTTCTCCGGGCCAGGTGATCAGCAGCTCGTCGATGCAACATTCCACCAGGGCTTTCATGTCGACCGTCCGCCGGATGAGCTCCTTTTTACCCAGGCGGGAAAAGGCGATCAGATCGTCGATCAGCCGGCCCATCATTTTGGCATTGGAAATGATATTCCCGGTGATGCGTTTGGCCTCGTCGTCGAAAGCCGTTTCATAATCCTCCTTTAGCATCATGGCGTATCCGCTGATTGCCCGCAAGGGCGCTCTCAGGTCATGAGATACGGAATAGGAAAATGCTTCCAGCTCCTTATTGACGGCTTGCAATTCTGAAGTCCGGGCCTGCACCTCTTTCTCCAGCTCATCGTGCGCGCGACGGACCTGCACTGCCATTGAATTGAAGGAGGTTGCCAGTTTACCCAGCTCATTCTGCCGCCCGACTACAAGTGGAGAAGAATAATCTCCGCTGGCGATGTTTGTGGTGGCATGGATCAACCGGTCCAGGGGACGGGTGATATTGCGGCTGATCAGCCAGGCGATTACTATGCCGGTAATGATCAGCATCGCTCCAATAGACAGCATCAGGTAGAGGTATTTATTGGCTGCTTCCAGGATGAGGTTTTGCGAAAGTTCGACCAGGATGGTCCATTGGGTACCCGCTATCGGTTTGGCCGATCCTATCACCAGTTCGCCCCCGGGCCGGCGATAGGCAGCGGTCTTGCGAACACTCAGCGTGTCAAGCGGCGGTTTTGCAACCGGCTTTAACATGTCCGTCCACAGCGTTCCATCATTGTTGCCAAAATAAAGAGCCGCCTTGGTACCCATTAGCCGCGAGAGTTGATTGATTGCCTGGGGAGTTGCCCGGAAAGAGCGCCAACGCAGGAGATACCCGATGGGACTTCTGTTTTTTGTCACCGTCGTTATGATGGGGAAATACATCGAATCGTCGACCAGGTAAATTTTGCCAACTGCGCTGGTATCAGGTTTTCTCCGGGCCAGTTCCCGGGAGGCATCCAGCCCTGTTTTCGCCCCGACTTTTGCCTTCCCTATAGATAGCAGGGGGTTCCCGTGAAGGTCCTGCAATTGCACCAGCACCGTCTGGGAATCTGTTTTCAATTTTTGTAATTGTTCCAGCGTTTTGGCGGGGAGGGGGCGGCGCCCGGAATCCGCGGAAAGGTACTTTACGATATCTTCGTGGTTAGCGATGGTTTGTGTAGCAACGGTCAGGTTGTGTGCTGACTGTTGAAAAAGGGAAGAAAGCTCGTCCGTTAAGCTTTTTAACCGCTCTTGCCCGATTCCCAGCGCGGCGCGCCGGATAGCGATATAGGAAATGGTGCCAAAGGTGGCGATAAGGGTCAGCAATAAAAGACAGATCAAAAGGGGGAGCTGCCTTCGGATGGAAAGGCCACGCAAGGGAAATGCAATCGGTTTTATAGGTTCGATTTCAGGCGTTCTCAAGGTAGTCTCAGATTTTCTTTTTGTAATTCAGGGGCCTTTTTAAATATACACAATCGTTAGGAAGAAATTAAAGGAAGCACATTAAAATTGCTTTAATCTGCCTAGTTTGCAAGTCGAAAGAGTAGTTTCGGTTAAAGACAATCAATATAGTATAAATATAATTAATGTAATTATGAAACTCTATAAGACCCGCCAATGTAATATATTGGAAAGCGAAGGGAAATTTTATCAACTTGACCGGGCCTGGGATGACCTCATCAACCGGGATGAACTCTATAATTTTTTAGGAACGGCTGTTTCGCCTGGCAATGAGCTGCCGGCCTCCCATGCTACTACCCTCATCGAAAAAGAAATTCTGGCCCCCATTGGGTCACAGGAAGTTTGGGCGGCAGGGGTAACCTATCTCCGCAGCCGGGATGCCAGAATGGAAGAATCGAAAGACTCCGGGGGAGCTGATTTCTATGATAAGGTATATGCGGCGGAGCGGCCCGAATTATTCTTCAAGTCCCTGCCCCACCGGGTGGCGGCGCATGGCGAGCCGGTATATATTCGCCGGGACTCCTCCTGGAATGTCCCCGAGCCGGAGCTGACCCTCTTCTCCAATTCCAAAGGGATGATACAGGCTTATACGATCGGCAATGACATGAGCTCCCGGAGTATCGAAGGAGAAAACCCCCTCTACCTGCCCCAGGCAAAAGTATATGAAAGAAGTGCCGCCCTGGGCCCCTGTCTCTATATACCTCAACATCCCATTCCGGGGACCACCCGTATTCAAATGACCATCAGCCGGGACGGGAACGAGGTTTTCAGGGGAGAGGTCCAGATCAGCCAGATAAAACGATCCCTGACGGAACTGGTGAGCTGGCTCTACCAGGAGACCGATTTTATCTACGGCAGCTTCCTGATGACAGGCACCTGCCTGGTGCCTCCGAATGAGTTCACCTTACAGGAAGAAGATCAGGTAGATATTGCTATCGACGGCATCGGCATCCTGACCAACAGCATCCGTTATAAGCCCCAGGGCTGAAGGAGCAGCATGGGGGCCTGCTAATTCCTTATATTTGCGACTTATGAATTGGCAGCAATTATACAGCCCTATGCGGACGGGGTCGGTTAAGAAAAATACCTCTTCCCAGGCTACCGACCTCCGCACCTCTTTTCTCCGGGACTACGATCGAATCATTTTTTCTTCTGCCTTTCGCCGTCTGCAGAACAAAACGCAGGTATTTCCCCTGCCAGGCCCCGTATTTGTCCATAACCGGCTGACACATAGCCTGGAAGTGGCCTCTGTAGGCCGTTCCCTGGGTAAGGCGGTAGGGGATGCCCTCGCTGAAAAATATGCTGCTCAGGAAGGGGAGTTCCGGGAATTTTATAGATATGAACTGCCTTCTGTCATAGCCGCAGGCTGCCTGGCGCACGATATCGGCAATCCCCCCTTCGGACACTCCGGAGAAGATGCCATTCGCAGCTTCTTCCGGGGATTGGAAGGAGAGGCCGGCCGGTTCTTTGAGGCTGGCCGACGCTTTAAAGAAGAGCTTAGCGATAACCAACAGCGGGACTTCCTCTGTTTCGAAGGCAATGCCAATGCCTTTCGTACCCTCACCCATCACTTTTCTGAGAAAAACCCCGGAGGCTTCCGGCTCACCTATGCCACCCTGGCGTCTATCGTGAAATATCCCTCCGATTCGCTGAATGGCTTTAACAAACAGGCGCTGGCGACTAAAAAATCCGGGTTCTTCGATTCCGAGATCAATACCTATAAAGCCATAGCGGCGGAATTAGGGATTCCCCAGCCGGACCCGACGAAAAATGTCTATGCCCGTCATCCCTTTGTCTACCTGGTGGAGGCGGCAGACGATATCTGCTACCGGGTCATCGACTTTGAAGACGCTCATCGGCTGAATATCATCTCCATCGATACCATCAGGGATCTTTTCCTTTCGTTTTTCGACGAAGAAGATGGCTATAATGCCAGGGCCAAAGTGGAAAAAGTTTTTGAGGATATCAATGACGACAATCAAAAAGTACAATACCTGCGGGCCATGCTGATCGGCCACCTCATCCTGCGGGTAAAAGATATCTTCATGAATAAGGAAGAGGAATTACTGGAAGGACGGCTGGGGAAATCCCTGATCGACTATCTCCCGGAGAGGGAGGGGGCCCTGATAAAAGAAATTGACGCTTATTCCATACAGCATATCTACAACCATCGCTCGGTGGTGGAGATCGAAATTGCCGGCTATAATGTGATCGGAGGGATGTTAAAGGAGTTTTTCGCGGCCGTGCTGACTCCCCACGCCCCGAAGTCACAGAAATTATTACAGCTTATCTCCAAGCAATTTGTTATTACCGGCAAGCCGGACAGCCTGTACCATGATATTCAGGCCGTAGTGGATTTTATTACCGGTATGACCGACCTCTATGCCGTAGACCTTTACCGGAAGATCACCGGCATGACCTTTCCCCAGATCCGCTAATGGAGCACCGTCGCTTCCTCCGGCACATTGGTTAGCGCTGTATCCCTGGCCAGGGGGCGTCTTTCCTTACATAAAAATCGTTTTATCGGGTAAGGAGCAGAAAAAATAATACCAGCCATCTTTTGGCACAATTATTAAACTGTTATTTGAAAACCAGGTATATGTTCAACAAATTCCCAATCGACTTCACTTACGATGGCAAGCGCTACAACGGTCAGATACAGCCCTTGCAGGCTGGCGTCCAGAACAGGATCCCTACTGCCTTTCAGGTGTTTTTCAACAATGTCTATTATGGATTGGTAAAAAGAAGGGGGACGGCCTGGGAAACGGATTCCCCAAAATGCGCCATCATGGTGGACAAAATTGGCAACCATATATACAGCTGGTACGAAGAGTAAAAAATACGGTGTTTTCACGGTGTGTTAAATGAATAAAAGGTAGTTCCTTTACAGGGAATTTAACTCTATATATCTACCTACCTGCGTCTCCGCGCCCCTTCTTTTCCCGTACTTTGCTCCCTCTGCATTCCCCGCACCCCATCAGCGTGCCCCTTACGATTTTATACATAACCTTAAACACTTAATCCATGAAAAAGAACTGCTTATTG
>DATJJD010000096.1:0-26235 GCA_035492545.1 Puia sp. | reverse complement strand
TAAAAAAGCTGTCTGCCGCTACCGAGTCCACATTGTATTTGAATATGACCGTATTTGGGATGTCGTTGCCTGTTACTTTTGTGACGGAAAAATGAGCTTTGTCGATGTTAGCCAGGTTGGGCTTATGAGACATCAGGATGGGGAGGGTTGCCAGGAGGACCAGGATAAGCAACATTCCGGCAACGACGAAGCGGCGGCTTGCGTGAGGTCCTGGCCTCGGACTGGCGCTGCCTGGACTTTGTTTGCGGTCAGCGGAGTCTTGTTGGCTGCCGGGCCCTTGTTCGGGGCTGCCAGAGCTTTGTTCGGGGCGGGTTATCCCCCGGGGAGCCTTTGCCAGGGTGAAATCTTTCCAATCCTTATAGCCCGCGGACAGGGCGATGGCGTTCAGGGTGGCTATTTGCGGAATGCGGGCAAACTGTCCGTTGAGGAGGCGTTTGATGGTTGACAGACTGATCTGGACGCCCGTGTCCGATTCGATGGTATCGCATAACGAAATCATATCCCTTTGTATGAGGTTCCCGGGGCCAGGGAGCCCAGCCCGGGTACATAACTCGGACAGGCAGATTCTGACCAGTTCATGTTCATTATGTGAATTTGACTGCATTTTAAACCTGATTTGGACGGCTTTTGATGGTGAGTTCCAAAGTGGGCCGGATAGTTTTGATGGTAAATATAAAACACTATGAACAGATTTTTTAAGGCCGTTCTTTTGACGGGGCTTTTCGTTGGTACGACAGACTTGCTCTATGCCTTTACCTTGCAATGGATTAATTCGGGAAAATTTGCCGAATTTATGCTGAAGGGCATCGCTTCGGTGGCTGTGGGGCGAAAAAATGCCTTTCCAGGTAACGAGTGGATAGCTTTTTTAGGCTTATTCTTTCATTATTTTATCGCCTTTGCATTCACCCTGTTCTTCTTCTGGATCTTTCCCAGGGTCAGGTTCCTGCGTTTCAATAAGTACCTTATCGGCATACTATACGGGATCTTCGTCAATGTGGTGTTTGAGCAGGTGATACTACCTTTTTTAATGCCGAGATGGCCGTTCAGCCTTCCGAAGGCCTATATCAATTGGATATGTTTTGGGATCTTGTTTGGGATACCGATTGCCTGGAATGCATACAGGTATTATAAAGTTCCTAAATATGAAATGTGACGGCCAGGCATCGGGCTGTGAAAAGCGCGCTGAACATCCCTCTTCCCAAAACGACCAATTTCTCGTAATTTCGGGAGTAAAAATTTATTTTCTACCCCACTCGGGGTAGAGGTTGACTTACGGGTACTTTATAGGGAACAGCAGCATGAGCTCTATCCAAAACTATCGGGTCCGGTAACTATCATGAGGGCAACGTCTACATTAACCGATCAACATCTGCTGGCCTTCCTAAGGGATGGCCAGGAGGAGGCGTTTAATGAAATTTACCGCCGGTATTGGGAAAAGCTGCTGGCCGTAGGATACCACTATACAAATAATAAACAGTTTGCCGAAGAGATCGTCCACGATGTCTTTCTTCGCCTGTGGATGCAAAAGGGCGCCGTAGAAATAACATCTCTCCCTGCCTACCTGGGTACCGCCGTCAAATTTTCCGTCTTCAAGGCCCTATTGAAAGAGAAAAGGCGCTCGCAGATCCGCGCTCATTTGCCCCAGGTGGAAATAGTCTCCAGCGACAATGAGCAGATCGAAGCCCGTTTCCTACAGGATTACTTCCAGGGCATTATTGAGACCTTGCCGGAAAAATGCAGGATCGTCTTTCAGTACAGCCGGGAAGAAAGTCTTTCGCTGGCCGAGATCTCGGCGCGCATGAACATCTCCCAGAAGACCGTAGAGTCTCATATGACAAAGGCCCTCAAGACCCTTCGGCATGGGCTGGCCAAGCTGCAATCCCTAATGACCATCTTACCATAAACTTTTTTTTATACCCGACTCAGGGTCGGAGCTTGTTCACGGGTTCTTATATACATATGAATTTCGATCAGCTTACAATATTGATGGAAAAATACCTGGATGGCACCCTCACCGATTCCGAGGCAGAGGTATTGCGCGACTGGTACCGCGACCACGAAGCTGGTGAAGTCATCTGGACGGCCAATCACCCCGACGAAAAGACCCGAATAGAGGAGCGCATACGGATGCGCCTGCAAAAGGACATAGAACAAATAGAGGTGCCACATCGGGTAATCTTCCTCCACCGCCGAAAAAGTTGGTTGGCTGCCGCCGCTATAGGCCTGGTCCTCCTATCCGGGGCTACGTATCTCTGGCAGAAAAGACCTGCCGACGTTACAGCCACCATTGCAAAAGCCCCGCCGGTAGCCGACTTTCTACCCGCCACCAATAAAGCCACCCTGCTCTTGTCCAATGGCCGCACCATCGTCCTGGACAGCGCCGGTACCGGGATACTGGCGGATCAGGGCAGCGCCCGGGTGAAAAAAACAGCCCAGGGCCAATTGACTTACCAGCTCGCCGCTGCGGAGCAAGACGCACAGAAAGAAGTACTATACAATACCATTTCCACACCCCAGGGCGGTACCTATGCCGTCACCCTTTCCGATGGGACGAGGGTCTGGCTGAATACCGGCTCCTCTTTGAAGTATCCTACGGCTTTCACCGGGACCGCCCGCAACGTCGAACTGAAAGGCGAAGCTTATTTTGAAGTGGCTTCCGATGCCGTCCGGCCTTTCACGGTGCTGGGAGGGGGACAATCCATCCGGGTCCTGGGCACGCATTTCAATATCAATGCCTATGACAACGAACCTGCTGTAAAGACCACCCTGTTGCAGGGCAGCGTAAAAGTGGTACGGGATGGACGGGAAATACTCCTTCGGCCGGGGGAGCAATCCTTATCGACGACCAACGGAACGCTGCGTCTGAACAAAGACATCGATACCGCCGAGGTCATGGCCTGGAAGAATGGTATGTTCCAGTTCGACGAAGCGGACATCGGCACTGTCATGCGACAGATCGGACGCTGGTACAATGTCGAAGTGGTATTCAACGGTGCGGCATTGCCGGACGATCATTTCAGGGGAAAGATCCCCCGCAATGTAAATGCCTCCGAAGCCCTTCAGATCCTGACACTCAGCGGCATCAAATTCAAAATTGACGGGCGCAGGATCATCCTGAATTAACCAATCCTAACGAGTTCTAACCAATCCTGCTTGCTGTAGATTATCCGTACCCGGGCTATTCCCATTTTTTATTCAAACCAATTACTGACGTATGAGAAATACAGCGTTCATGCTCTTATTGTGCTGCTGCATCAGCGCGGCAGCCTCCGGCCAGGGGATCAATATCTCCGCTAAGAACGAAAGCCTGGAAAAGGTTTTTGGCCAGCTGGAAAAACAAAGCGGTTATACCTTCTTCTATAAGATCGAATTGGTCCGGACGCTTCCCAAAATCACCGTCGATATCAAACACGGCACGCTGATAGGCGCCTTGACCCAGGTTCTGCAGAACCAGTCAACACTGACCTGGAAGATCGTCGGCAAGACCGTGGTAATATCGAAAGCAGAGGCGCCCCCTCTTTCCACCGCCGACCAAAGAGCTAACCTGCTCCTGGTTACAGGTAGGGTAGTGGATAGAGACGGACAGGGCATCCCCAATGTCAGCATCTCCCTCAAAGGCACCCAATTTGCCTGGAAGACCAACCCCGAGGGCATCTTTACCAGCGCGCTGATGGAAGGCGCACAGGGGCCCGGCAAGCCATTGGTGCTGGCCTTCTCCAGCATTGGCTTTGCCCCAAAGGAAATGAAAGTCGATGGCCCGGAAAAAAACCTAATCATTACTCTGCGCGAACAGGTTAATACCCTCGACGAAGTGCAAATGACGGCTTATTCCAAAACCTCCAAAAGGTATAATGTCGGTGATATCACGACCATCAACTCCGACGAAATAGCGCGCAACCCCGTGCCTAATGTGCTGCAGGCCCTGCAGGCCAGGGTGCCGGGTATGCTGATCCAGACACAGACAGGCCAGCCCAACGGTTCCTTCCATGTGCAGATCAGAAGTCTTAATACGCTTTCCGGAGGCGCCGCCACCAGCCCCCAGTTCATCAACAACGGTGGTCAGCCGCTCTATATCATCGATGGGGTCGAATATCCCGCCGATGGCTCTCTTCCATTAGCACAGGGCTTTAACGGTCCTCAATACTCGCTTTACGGAAATGCGCTCAACTTCCTGGACCCTTCGCAGTTCGAATCCATTTCCATATTGAAGGGACCCGACGCGACTTCCCTCTACGGCTCCCGCGGTGCTTTTGGCGTGATCCTCATCACCACCAAAAAAGCGAAGGGAGGCCGGCCTTCTTTCAATTTGAATGTCCTGCATGGCTTCTCCAACCTGTCTTCCCGTCCCAAACTGATGAACAATGATCAATACCTCGCCATGCGCCGCGAGGCTTTTGCCAACAATAATAATGCTACGCCCGGCGCCCAGGATTACGATCTCAACGGCACCTGGGATACGACGAAAAATACGGATTGGGAACATTATTTCCTGGGAGGCCATGCACCCACCACACGGATCAATGCCAATTATTCCGGCGGTTCGGCCAACAGCAGCTATCTCATCGGCGCCAATTACAATTCCATCGGTAATATCCAGTTCAGCAAAGGGGCTGTCAAAACCGGCGGTATGAACTTCAGCCTCAATACCAGCACGACGGATCGTAAATTTACCCTGGGCCTTACCGGTAGCTATTCGACCAATGTGGACAATATGGTGCCCGTGGATTATACCGGCAGCGTCGGTGTGCTCCAGGCGCCGGACGCCCCTGACCTGGTCCTGCCCAACGGCAAGCTCAACTGGGACCCTTCCCTCGAAGGTAACCCCCTCAACATGCTCTATACCCTGCACAACAGTACGACCAATACCCTCCTGGCCAATATGACCCTTAATTGGACCCCCGTCAAAGGATTGAGCTTTATTGCCAGCGGGGGCTATAGCCTGATTTCGGCTAAGGAATTCGAAGCCACCCCTTCCGCTTATTTCAACCCCGCCACCTTCGTCACCAGCAATACCCGGAGCCTCCTCAGCTGGTATACCATCCGGACCTTCAGCGTCGACCCCCGGATCCAGTATGAAAACGTCTTTTTCGGAAAAGGCCGCCTGTCGGCCATCGTGGGAGCCACCCTACGGGACAAGCTGCAGGAGACCACTGCCATTCAGGGCAATGGCATCGCCACGGATGAACTGCTGCGCAACCCCGCCAATGCCGCCACCGCTTTTAGAATCGACAAATATACCACCCTGCCCGTCCGCTATACAGGCCCCTTTGCGACCCTCAATTTCCGCTGGGCGGACAAATATATTCTCGAACTAAATGGCCGTCGGGACGGAGACTCCCGTTTCGGCCCCGGCAACCAGTTCGGTAATTTCGGATCCATTGCCGGCGGCTGGATCATCAGCGAGGAACCCTGGTTCAGACCAGTCACAGGTATCATTGATTTTTTGAAGATCAAAGGCAGCTATGGCCTTACCGGCGCCAACTCACTGCAGCCCTACCAGTATATCAGTACCTATGCGCTTAATTCCAATTCCTATAACGGAGGTATTGGACTGGCGCCTTCCAATCTAGCCAATCCCTACCTGCACTGGGAGACAGATAAAAATGCCGAGGCGGGCATCAACATCGGGTTCCTGAAAGAGGCCATCAATATCGAGGCAATCTATTATTTCAACCATATGGACGATCAGCTGACCAATCAGTCGCTCGCCAGCATCACCGGCTTTCCCAGCTTTACTTACAACACTCCGGCAAGGATCTATACCCATGGCCTGGAACTCAATATCGTCACCCATAATATCCGCAGAAAGAACTTTAGCTGGGAAACCAGGATCAACTTTACCGCACCGCGTAGTAAATTGACGGCGTATCCCGGAGTGGAAAACCTTGTCAGCAATTTCAATTATGTCGTCGGCAAACCCATCACAGGCATCAAACTCTACAAGTATGCCGGGGTTGATCCGGAAACAGGTGTATACAATTTCATCAACGCCGCTGGCGTCAAAGGACAGTTTACGCCTATCTTCAGCCCCGTCCAGCTGGATGCCAATAAGGATAAGACCGAGTTTGTAGACCTTGCCCCTAAATATTATGGCGGTATCCTCAACTCCTTCAACTATGGCAACTTCAGCATGGACTTTCTCATCAGCCTCACCAATAAAATGGGACCCAATTTTGAAGCATACCAGACTTTCCCCATGGGCGTGACCATCCAGAATTTTCCGGAAGATTATGCCGCCAAAAGATGGAAGAAAAAAGGGGATATCACTACGGTACCAAAGGCTACTTCCAATATTTTAGCTTTTTTCGACCAGGGCAACTTTGTCTCCAGTACGGGCGCCTACAGCAATGCCACCTATGCAAGATTGCAGAACCTCAGCCTGACTTACCGGTTCTCCCATAACCTTATCCAGAAATGGCGCCTTTCCGGTTTATCCATTTACGTAGCCGGACAGAACCTATTCACGATCTCCAAATACGGAGATCTCGATCCGGAAAATATGAGCGCGGGCCGCATGCCTCCTTTGCGTGTATTCACGGGCGGTATAAATGTAAATTTTTAAACTAACTGAACATGAGCCTACTACTTCAATCTATTTATACGATTTTACGCCGGGGCCGGGCGTTTGCAACAGGTCTGCTCCTGGTAGCCCTCACCCTGGGTGGATGCAAAAAATACCTGGAGGTGCCGCTGCCGGCCAGTTCGATTGCGGCGGAAGGTGTTTTCAACAACGATGGGACGGCTGCCGCGGCCCTCAACGGTGTCTATGCCGCCCTCTATAATGGAAGCGTATTCGACTACTCTTCTTCCCTTACCTATACCCTGGGACTCTATGGAGATGAGCTGGTCAACTACAGCACCATCTTCAACAATAAGGCGTTATATATGGACGCGGTCACCTCTTCGGTCAGCTCGGCCACCGGCTACTGGACATATTTATACAGCCAGCTCTACGCTATCAACCAGGCTATCCAGGGCATCCAGGCGAATAATGCCCTCACGTACAAGAACCAATGGCTGGGCGAAGCATATTTCCTAAGAGGATTGGCCTACTTTTACCTGACCAATCTATATGGTGATGTTGCCCTGGTGCTGACGCCGGATTATCTGAAGAATAACGGACTCAAACGCAGCCCGCAATCCGATGTATACAAACAGATCATTGCCGATCTCAAACAGGCACAGCAACTGCTGGACGATGACTATCATGACGACGGCGGCGCTGTCACCACCGACAAAGGCCGGCCTAACCGGATGGCGGTCGACGCATTGCTGGCAAGAACCTATCTCTATACGAAGGACTGGCCCAATGCTGAGATCCAGGCGGGCAGCGTCATCGCCAATACGGGCACCTATCAACTCCCCACGCCCGACAAGGTTTTTCTGCTCAACAGCCAGGAAGTTATCTGGGGACTGGTGCCGATGGTTTCTAACTTATATTCCTACATGGTGCGCGATGCTGCTATTTATCCAATTCCTAAAGGCACCACACCGGGATCACCGTATGGCATTACCCTCAGCGACTCGCTTGCCAATGCCTTTGAACCGGGCGATCTCCGCTATACCAATTGGATAGGAGCGGACACCGTGCCCGCCAGCGGACTCAATCCCCAGCATATCTATCATTATGCTTACAAATACAAGGTGAAGGGCACCCTTACCGCTCCCCTGGAATCTGTCGTACTGTTCCGCCTGGCAGAGCAATACCTCATCCGCGCCGAAGCCCGGGCACAGCAAAATAAACTGTCAGGAGGCAATGGCGCTACGGACGACCTCAACGTTATCCGGGCCAGGGCCGGTTTGCCTCCTACAACAGCGGTCTCCCAGGCGGATATACTCAATGCCATCCAGCAGGAAAGACGGGTCGAGCTCTTCTGCGAAAATGGCCATCATTTCTTCGACCTGCGCAGGACAGGCGCCCTGGATGCATACATGACCAAACTGGTTCCCCTGAAGGGTGGCGCAGGCTGGAATTCCAACCTGGCCTATTGGCCCATCCCGGTTACGGATATACAGAACGATCCCAATCTCACCCAAACACCCGGCTATCAATAAATAATATCATTCTATATGTTCAGAACGATTCTCATGTTGACGTGTGTGTCGCTATGTCTATGGCAGACAGTAGCTGGACAAGCCTGGCTCCCGGACCCTTCGCAGGTCCGGGCAGGCCTCCCGGCAAAACAATATGCCGAATACCGGGCTTATATCGACCCTACCATCGCTACCCACGACACCGTACGCATGCTGCAGCAGACACGCGCCTTTATCGGCATGCATCCCGATTACGAGCTGAGCCTGCTCCTTTTCCGCAATCTTCTGCAAGCCGGCCCCGTGACACGGGCCGAAGAACGGTTCGCCACTTTCCCTGCCGGGCTGCAGGGCTCGGACCTGGGCAAAGAGGTAGCAGCCCTTATCGCACGGCAAACCATTCAGCCCGGACAGACCGCGCAGGATTTCACGGCACAGACGCCGGACGGACATTCCATCCATCTTTCCGACCTGCGGGGTAAATATGTGCTGGTGGATTTCTGGGCTTCGTGGTGCCACCCCTGCCGCATGGAAAATCCTAACCTGCTCCAGGCCTGGCAGCATTACAAAGACCGGGGCCTGCAAATCATCAGCTTATCGATGGATGAAAATAAGGACGCCTGGCTAAAAGCTGTCAAAGAGGACCAACTGCCCTGGACCCAGGTCAGCGACGGCCACGGTTTCAAGAGTGATATCGCCAAGACCTGGCAGATCCTCTATATTCCCCGCAACTTCCTGCTGGACCCCTCGGGTAACATCGTTGCCGTGGATCTGCGGGGAGGCATGCTGGAAAACACATTGATAAAAATATTCCAATAAAAACAAAAAAAGAGTATGCGTAGTATTTTACTGCTGGCGTTGACAACCTGTTCTTTGACGGGGTTGGCGCAAAACAGCTTTACCATCCAGGGCGTATTTGAGGACATGTCCGTAATGCCGCAAAAAGTTTATCTTTTCCGGGACACCCTTTCCGGTCTCGCCCCCGACAGTGCCACCGTTTCGGAAGGAAAATATACATTCACCGGTCAATTCGACGCGCCTTCGCCGGCCTATATCAGCTTGTCTTCATCGGTGAACCACCTCTCTTTATACCTTCCCGGCAAGAATATGGTGGGGACCGATCAGTTGCCTTTTTTTATCGATAAAGGATCCATCGGCATCGTTTCTCACGGGCAGCTGGAGGGCAGCATCGTCACCGGATCGGCCGCGGATGCCGCGTCACGTGAGGCCAACCGGCGTATCCGCGCGGCCTTCGACGCCGAAAAGACCCTGGGGGCACTCTATCGCGAAACCGAAGACCAGTTGATCTTCAACGAGGTCGCGGATATCATCATGGGGCTGGACCCCATCGAGAAGGCGGATTATATCGCGTACATCCATAGCCATCCCAACACAACCATCGGGGCCTGGCTCCTGAATGACCTCATTTCGCTTCACCAGTCGGTCGGGTTCATAGATACCCTGCAACAGTTGTATTCCCTGCTGCCGGCAAACATCCGCGGTTCCATGGCCGGCAAACGCGTGGCCGCCCACCTGGAACGCGAGTCCCGCTCGGCCGTCGGTCATCCCGCTCCCGATTTCACGCTGCCCGATAGCAGCGGCGCCGACATCAACCTACGCAGCTTTCGCGGTAAATATGTGCTGGTTCATTTCTGGCAGACGGAAGGCAACGGCCAAACCATGTATAGCACCATGAGCTACCTGTCGAAAGCCTACAGGGACTATAAGGACAAGGGCCTCGTCGTCATCGGCGTGGGAATGGACACGGACAAAGAGAAATGGCTTCACTCGATCCACGAGATGAAGCTCAACTGGCCCCAGGTCAATGACCTCGGCGGTTGGCCGGGACCCGCACCTCAGGCATTCGGCATCCATATGAATAACCGAAATGTACTCATCGATCCCAATGGCGTCATCATCGCCCGAGACCTCTCCCTTACGGAAGTCGATAAATATCTCGCGCCCATCTTCGAATAATTACAAAAAATGTATATGAAATTTTTTAGTTTTTTCCTGATCGCACTGCTGCCGCTTAGCCTGCTGGCACAGGACCATTCATTTACCCTCTCCGGCCGGCTCAACGGCATCGACGCCCAACATGTCACCCTGATCTACTGGCACAACGGCAAACAGATCAAAGACACGGCAGCTGTCATAGATCATACCTATGCTTTAAACGGGACCACCAGCGGCGGCAGTACCGCTATCCTCAAAGTAGGCCTCCCCGGAGATGCGGCAGATAGCAATAACCTCCTGCTTTTTTATCTTGACGGAGGTTCACTGCAGATCACCCACAGCGGTAAGTTCTCCAAAGCTGCTTTCGAAGGTTCGCCTGCAGAAACCGAATATCTCAAGCTCCGCGCGGCGGGCAGGGCATTTTTTGCCGAAACTGAACGGCTGAAGAAAGAACAGCAACTGGCCAAGGCCCGTCACCAGGACGATGAAGCAAAGAAACTGGGCGACCGGCTCGACAGCCTCCAGGTTTCCAAGGCAGAAAAGCTTTATGGCAATTATATGCGCAACAACCCGGGATCCCCCTTGATGGTTTTTGCCTTCAACAAATATTACGCGGCCACCCGTGGCAATACCGATCCGGATAAAATTATGGCGTTGGTGCCCCTGCTGCCCGATTCGATCAAAGAGCTGGGCAGCTATAAAGCCTTTATTCAGCAGATCACTAACGGAAAAACGTATAACACGGTCGTCACCATCGGTAAACCGGCGCCGGATTTCACCATGGACGATACCCTTGGCCGTCCTGTCGCCCTCTCCTCCTTCCGGGGCCACTACGTCCTGCTGGATTTCTGGGCCAGCTGGTGTGGCCCTTGCCGTGCGGAGAATCCCAATGTCGTCAAGGAATATGCGAAATACCATGACAAAGGCTTTTCTATCCTCAGTGTATCCCTCGACCAGCCCGGTAAAAAAGACAGCTGGCTCAAGGCGATTCATGACGACAAACTGACCTGGAACCATGTCTCCGATCTTAAATTCTGGAACAGTTCCGTGGTCAAGCTCTATGGCGTTCAGGGCATCCCCCTCAACTTCCTCATCGACCCGCAAGGCAAAATTGTCGGCCGTAACCTGCGGGGGGAAGAACTGGAAAAAGCCCTGGCCCAGGTATATAAAAATTAAAAACATGAAGTACGCCCGTATTGTCGGCGCCTGCCTGGCGTCCCTGCTTTGTATTGCCGTGTCCGCCCAGCCCGGCCCGTCATCGGTTAACGCGGCATCCTCGCAAAGGGCACCGTCATCGGCTCAGGCCACCCAGCCCGTCCCTCTTGACCCGGCCCTGCGTTTGGGTCATCTGCCGAACGGGTTCACCTATTATATCCGCCGCAATGTCACGCCTTCCAAACGGGCATACCTCTACCTGGTGAATAAGGTTGGCTCCATCCTCGAAGACGAAGACCAGCGGGGCCTGGCCCACTTCATGGAACACATGAATTTCAACGGCACGACCCACTTCCCCAAAAACCAGCTCGTCGATTATCTTCAACACGCGGGCGTGACCTTCGGCGCGGACCTGAATGCACACACCGGCTTCGATGAAACGGTATATGAGCTGCCCATTCCCACCGACGATACGTCCATGCTCACAAGCGGCCTGCGCATCATCCGGGACTGGGCACAGGAGGCTCTCCTTGATTCCGTGGAGATAGACAAAGAGCGAGGTGTCGTCCTGGAAGAAGAACGGCTGGCTAAAGGCGCTAAAGATCGTATGCTTCGCGCCTACTTGCCGATGGTCGTCAACCATTCCCGTTATGCGGACCGCCTTCCTATTGGCGTAGACAGCATCCTCCGGCATTTCCAGCGGCCTGTGATAGACCGGTTCCGCCGCGACTGGTACCGGCCGGATCTGCAGGCCATCATCGTGGTCGGCGATGTCGATCCGCAACAGGTGGAAAAGGAAATCCAACAACTCTTTTCCAACCTGGCAGGCCCTGTACAGGAGCGGCCCCGGCCGGACTATACGGTGACCCTTACCGGCCGGAATCAGTTTAGGACGGTCACGGACAAGGAGCAAGGCGCTACGACGATCGAGATGATGTGGAAGCAACCGGCCTTAAACATTCAAACGGACTCCGGCTATCTTGCCCTCATCACCCGTTCACTTTTCAATCTCCTGCTCGACCAGCGTAGGGCTGCCGTACTTACTGCCGTGCGGGACCCCGCTTTCACCGGTGTCAGCACCGGTACAAATGGATTCCTGGGTGGCCTCGACGCCTTTTCATTCGACGTCGATGTAAAGAACGGCCGAATCGAACAAGGCTTCCGCCAGGCGTATACTTTTCTCAGCCAGGTTCGCCGTTTTGGTTTCACCATAGCCGAACTCGACCGAGCTAAAAAACGTTATCTTCTTGGCGAAGAGCAACAGCTCCATGAAAAAGACAAGACGCCTTCGCTGGAGTTCGTAAAGGAATACCAGCGGCATTTCCTGCAAAGAGAGGCCAGCCCCGGCATTGAGTGGGAATACCGGTTCTCCGGGACTCATCTGGACGAGATAGGTTTGAATACCTTCAACAACATGGCCGCCGCCTGTATGCCGGACAAGGATCGGGATATTCTTCTGCTAGCCTCCGAAAAGGAATTGGCGGGCCTGCCGGATGAAGCCACCCTGCTATCCTGGATGAAAGCGGTCGATGAAGGACCGCTGGCGCCTTACAAAGATGACAGCGCCGGCCAGATCCTGATGCGTGAAAAACCGGCTTTAGGCAAGGTCATCTCCCGTAAGGATATACCCGCCATTGGCGTGACCCTGGTGAAATTCGCCAATGGATTGTCCGTCGCCCTCAAACCCACCGATTTCAAAAATGACGAGATTGGCTTCCGGGGTTTTGCGCCCGGCGGAAGTTCACTTTATGATGACAGCGATTACGACGCCGCGGCAGATGCCGCCAGGCTGGAGGCGGCAATGGGCGTAGGAGACCTCTCACCGATAGCCCTGAATAAATTGCTTGCCGGAAAGGCGGTAAAAGGGACGCCATATATCGACGCCCGCTCCCAAGGTTTCTCCGGCTCTTCTTCCACGGCAGACATCGAAACGGCTTTACAGCTTGTAAATCTCTATTTCACCCATCCGCGTACGGACAGCCTGCTCTTTCGCAATATCATCGAAAACTCCCGCGCCGCCCTGGCCAACCGCTATGCAGATCCGGCGAGCGTGTTCAGCGATACCCTTTCCCGCATCATGGGAGGTTATACATACAGGTCGTCACCGCCTATAGGAGAAAAACTGGATAGGATCACCATGCAAAAGGTACTTTCCATCTATCGGCAGCGCTTTGCCGACGCTTCCAATTTCACGTTCGTCTTTGTCGGCAATTTCTCCGTCGACAGCCTGCTGCCCCTGCTTGCCCAATACCTGGGCTCCCTGCCGTCTACTCATCGCCGGGAGCAGGCCCGGGACCTCGGCACCCATATTCCGCCGGGTATCATCGAGCGGAGTATCTATAAAGGCAAAGAGGACAAAGCTATCGTCCGGCTGGTCTTCAGCGGCGACTATGTATTCGGCCCACAGTCCAATATGGAGTTACAGGCCCTGGGCCAGATCTTGCAGATGAGACTGCTCCAGCGGCTTCGCGAAGACGAAGGTGAAGTCTATGCACCCAGTGTCCAGGCCATCAATAATAAGGAGCCCAAAAACAGGTTTGCCCTCATCGCTGCCTTTGGGTGCGCACCCCAAAATGCCGACCACCTCGTGACCCTGGTACAGCAGGAGATGGATTCCATCCGCATCCGGGGGCCGCTGCCAGAAGATGTCGATAAATACAAAGCAGGTTATCTCAAACATCTCGACCTGGCTCTTCGCGACAACGGGACATGGCTGGGCTACCTCTTTGGTCAACTCACCTATCATGACGATATGCTGGAGATCCTGAATAACCGCAATGTGCTGGATAAGATCGATCAGACTTCCCTGCGCAGTGCAGCCCGCATTTTTCTCGAAGGGAAGAATATGATCCGGGTGACGCTACTGCCGGAACCCCAGGGGTTGGGTATTGGCGGAGGAGGGGGAGGCTTCTAAACAGATGTAGACCTTGCTATTCTGTCAGGAGCCACCCAATTTCGCCTGGCTGCCTTGCTCATCAACACCTCCTTGCTATAAAATTGAAGGGTATATTCTTTTACAAGGAATGGCTGTTGTAAAAAAGCTGCAATCACTTCATCCGTCAGGGCAGTTACGCCGGTCGTCACCAGGTAATTGGCAACAGTGGTCGTATAAAAGAGGGTTATGGTTTCGTGGTAGCCTGCAACATCCGTATTTTCTCCGCCGACACTGACGTTGTACGTTTTGATCCCATTTCTGATCTTTTGAATAGCCTGCGGCAAAGGCAACGTTACGCAATACCAAAGGGCCACGATAAAATGGTTTACGTGTGTCCATTGTCCTTTCGGCAAGGTGCAGTTCTCAAATTCTTCCAGCAGCCGGTTGGCCTTTTTAAGATCCATATTAAAATACTTTGGGATTTATTTCCTCCTTGTAGCTCCTAAGTATAATGGTAGTGCTGGTCCGTGTGACAGCTTTGATGGCTTTTATTTTATGTACCAGCAGATCTTCCAATGCTGCCGTATCTTTTACCAGGACTTTAAGCAGCAAGTCACAATCACCAGCCATGTGATGACACTCCAGCACCTCATTCATTGAAATGAGCAGGTCCTTTACGCTTACATTCTTTGTATGGTCAACCCATACATTGATAAAAGCCATTAAATGCAGCGATAGCTTTTCCCGGGCATTTTGCATAATTGCTTTTGCCTCTCTATCCGGAGCGACAAACGAGGGGCTTTTATTTCAATTTTTTCACCCGCATATCCTTGAAGCGCACCACATCTCCGTGACCCAGGAAACCAAGATGACCTGTAGTCCGTAAGAGTCCGGGATGTTCATTATGATCCGGGGTTCCATTTTTGGATGCTTCTTTTATATCACCATCCAGGATCACCGTTCCGTTCAGTACTACCTTTATCTTGTTTCCCCTGGCGGTGATTTCTTCCTCGTTCCATTCGCCTGTTGGCAGCAGGAAACCTCTCTTCGCCGGAATGACCCCATAGACAGAGCCGTGGTACTGATAGGCATGCAGGTCTTTGTATTTTGGCGCCTCATTGTCGAGCACCTGTATCTCCATTCCCACGTAGGCCGCATCACCTTCCAGCGGGGCGCGGATACCGATTCCATTGTTTGCTCCGGGCGTCAATTGAAATTTAAACCGGTAGATAAAATTGGAAAATTCTTCTGTTGTATATAAGTTTCCTCCGCCGCCAATGGCAGGGTTCACTTCGACGGCGCCGTCTTTAACCTGATAGCCGGTGGTATTTCCAGTCCATTGATGTAAGTCAAGACCGTTGAACAAAGATATAAATCCTTCCTTTTTTTCCGCCTGGCTCAATACAGCCGGCTCGTCCGGAGGGAGTTCACGCAAATAAAGATTTCTATAGGCAACATAAGTGCCGTGCGCCTGCAATTCAATTTGCTCCTTGGAAAAAATTGGGATACTGTGATCCCAGTAATTTTCAAGGATAACATGGTCTGTAACCAGGATGCCATTTAGCCAGACCGTCACTTTTTCTCCTTTCATGATGATACGAAACCGATTCCATTCGCCGATCTTATTATCTGCCACCACCAATGGCTTGCTTTCATTTTTTTGATTGTTATATAACCCTCCCGATCCGACCTCTGCGCCGACATCTCTTCTGCTGGTGTCCCAGATCTGCACCTGAGGAGTGCCTCTCAGATAAATTCCTGCGTCTCCTTTTTCAGTAATTTTCCAATCGACATATAGCTCAATATCGCTGTATTTTTTTTCCGTCGCTAAATTTTCGCCATGACCTGTGAAGACCAATAGTCCGTCTTTTACGATCCACTCTCCTTTCATTTTTTCATTGGCCGCTTTTTGAGCGGCAGCCAGCGCAGTGTCGGTCATCTTTGCTCTGGTGATCGGGTTACCTACTAGCGCTTTCCAGCCTTTGAGATCTGTCCCATCGAATAAGCTTACAAAACCGTGATCATATGGCATTTTCAAAAGGCCTGCATTCAATTTTGACGTCAAAAAGGCGCTGTCTTCTCCTTTGATCAGGGGTAAGGCTGCTTCCAGCGCTTCGCGAACAATGGGGCCCCTGATCGTTTCGTCCGACAAGACCAGACGGGTTGCTATCAGCGCCGCCTCATTGTTCACGGCTGGGTCTTTCAGCGATTTGCTCACCAGCATAAAACTGCTGAAGCCAGGAATGAGTGCGGCTTTTGCCAGTATTCTCTTTTTCTCGATGGGGTTTTCAGCGCGACTCATTTCGTCTTCCAATAGCAATAACTGTCTTTCTCCGTTAATGGCGGACGGAGGCGGCGGGTTAAAAGCAGGCAGGATGGGCAAATTCGAGTTTTGCCGGTCGATAGTCGCCTTGTCCGTAAGGAGATTCAATTGTGATTGGATGAAGCTCTTTGCATATTCCGATCTGGGAATAGCTGCGTATTTTTTTAGTAGATCTGCGGCCTGGCTTTTCCGTGCAGCGTCTAAGGAAGCCGCATTGACATATGCACTCAACAGACTGGTGACTGCAACTTTTAAAGAGTCGTCGTCCAGCAGTCGGAAAGCTGATTTCCATTCGGTTTTATCCCAGGTGCTCGCCGTTGTCAGCGCGGTATCCGCGTCCGATCGATGCTGGTAAGGAAAAGACCGCAGCGTTTCTATAACCTTATCCCGGGGTTTCTGCGCATTGACAGTCTCCATAAAAAGCACAGCGGTGAGTACAAAAAAGGGAAGATAGCGTTTCATATTAAATATGCCATTGGCCGCGCATGGGCGGATTGATTAAATAATTGGCTTCGGCGTCATCGATAAAAAGTTGATTGACCGGATCGAATTTCAAGGACCTTCCCAGCTGCAGGGCAATCTTTCCCATATTGATAATGGTGCAGGACCTGAATCCATTCAACTCATTCAGGGCAAAGGGCGTCCTGTATTTGACAGAGTCCAGGAAGCTAGTGACCTGCGGCTCGGGGTCCGGCATCAGCGCCAATTTTTCTTTCAGGTTGGGGATGTCGGATCTGAATCCGGCATACAATTTACCATTTGGTCCGGCGATATAGGCAGCTTCGGGGTCTTTGGCTTCACCGTCTAAAATGATCTTGCAGCCATCTTCATAGGTAAAGGTGATCTTTCTGAAAGTGCCCACTGCATCCCAATTTTGTTGTTCGGCATCGGGTTCGACCAGGATGGGACTGGTGTGGTCCTTTCCCAGGAAATATTGGATGGGATCGATATAATGTTGACCCATATCCCCCAGGCCGCCGCCATCGTAATCCCAGTAGCCTCTGAAGGTCTGGTGGACGCGGTGCGGGTTATAGGGCTTGAAGGGTGCGGGGCCAAGCCATCTTTCGTAGTCCAGCTCAGGCGGTACCGGTAAGGTTTCCAGCCTTGTCTTTCCCGTCCAATAGAATTTCCAGTCAAAGCCGGTGGTCTTGCTCACCGTAACGGTGAGGGGCCATCCCAGTAACCCGGAGTCCACCAATTTCTTTATGGGCCTGACCGTCGTATTCATCCCATAGAAATTGTCTTCAAATCGGAACCAGGTATTCAGCCTAAACATGCGTTTATTCTGCCGGACGGCCTCTACCACACGTTTGCCTTCGCCAATGGTTTTTGTCATTGGCTTCTCGCACCAGATATCTTTGCCTGCGTTGGCTGCGTCAATGGCGATCAGTCCATGCCAGTGCGGGGGGGTGGCTATATGAACAATATCGACTTCCGGTAGCGCGATCAATTCCCGATGGTCATGAAATGTTTTTACACCGGCGCCAATTGAACCGGCTACTTCGGCGAGGTGATTTTTATCGACATCACAGATGGCGACGACTCTGGTACCGGCATAGGGTATATGTCCCCGGCCCATACCGCCTACGCCGACGATGGCCTTGGTTAGCTGGTCACTCGGCGCCAGGAATCCCCTTCCTAATACGTGCCTGGGAACGATAAAAAAGCCTGCACCGATAGCGGCAGCGTTTTTCAGGAAACGGCGTCGGTTTTTATTTTGCGATGATTGCATGCGGTTTTGTTATTGACTTGCAACAGAATCTATTGCAAGTCAATTTAGAAAGAAAAGGTGATATTTGGGATATTTATTATTTTCACTTTCCTATGACAATTGTTCTGTAGCAATTTATAAAAATGACCAACTATGCCTGAAACCAAGTGTTTCGGAAAACTTTCCCCGCACCTGATATTGACAGGAGTGGAGTATAGAAGCCATTCTACATGGCAGGTACAATAGGAAAAGGCTCTTTAGAATCTAAAAATGAGTCATATTACAAAATCAATTTTTAATGGTTAATATGATCGGCAAACATACGTTGGATACGATCCAATCCGGTTCACTTGAAGAAATCTATCCGTCGGTTACCGATGCTGCATTATATATGGCTGCGGGAGGCTTTCTCCAACAAGGCAATCAGTTATTATCGGAGTTATGGAAATACAAGCTTCCCCATGATCGGAACACCTGGTTGCCGGATATCGCTTTCACGGTTCTTTGGGACGCTGCCGGCTTTCGCCCTGAGTTCATTCCGTTTGACCTACGGAATATAGATGTTATCGAAAGGGAGATGAGGGCGTATATAGCTACTGACAGGTGGGCTTATAAAATGCCTGAAAGGCCCTGGAATGAACTTAAAGGACAGGATTTATTGCGAATGGCGTTTATTACGGCAGGGATGGTAAAGGAAAATGGTGAATCTCCTTTAACTCTTGATGTCATTATGAGTATGACAGCGACTGAAAAGGTTGATGACGGATCAACGTATCTCGATAGAATTCAGAAATACATGGCATCACTTTCGCTTCAGCCATCTGATCAATTCCCCCATAAAGATTCTGAATTGGAGGCGCTGGCCATGCTGGAAAAACTGGCGGCAGAAGATTTTTCATCTGATGAGGGCCTTGCTCTGGGAGCAGAGCTGGCGGCCCGGCACGGAGAAATTGAAAGCTCCATTCGCTTAGTAAAAAAATGGGGAAGTCTATTTCTAAATCCGTCAATGCGGCCAAGGGTTGAATTACTCGCCGGCAGCAGGCATGTTGCACCGCTACTGCTGAAGGGAGTTATCGCTGACGAATTGCAGCTCTCCGAACCGACAGTCAATTCTTTTCTAATGGAAGCCACAACGATACTTGATAACCGTCTCACACGGGGTCAATCCCTGGCGTATGGTAACCTTGACTGGAAAAAACTAATAGAAGAGATCAGCAAGGCATCGATCAGTCTGGACGCTGAGATGTTTGAAAAGGACGTCATTGATACCGGATGGATTGGCGTTCAGGGTGCCAGTACACAGAAAATCCAAGAGGCGGAAAAGAGGTTAGGATTATTCCTTCCGGAGGACTACAAAAGCTTTCTACTAATTTCTGACGGCATCCGGAGCTTTCCGCATTGTAACCCGGAACTCGTCGCCGTAAAAGAAATCGATTATATAAAAAACCTTGTCGATCCGGATACGTATGACGGTTTATGTAATTTTCCAATAAATGATATTGAGGTTGATACGTTTGAATCCCTTTTATCCAGAGTGATATTGATCAGTCGATATCCCGACGAGCAAATGGTCTGGCTGATCGCACCACTTGAAGAAGGGGGTGCATGGGAAACCTGGTTCTTCGCCTACTGGATACCCGGTGAGCAACGATTTCTAGGATTTAGATATTTTATGGAGCACCAGCTGACTTCAATTGCATATCGTTAATTCAGTTTTAAAGATCTTGGATCGAATATAGGGAGAAATATCGGATCACATCATAGCTGACTGCGTATGCACTTCGGAATTATTTCCTTTGAGAGAGCATTTACGAATAAGGCTGTAATCTTCTTGGGTCCAGTCATAGTCCAGCGTCATGCCGAAGATTTCATCATATCGCAGAGGCCAGGGCAAGCGAAGTAGCCGGGATCTTCAGCTTTTTTGGTATCGCTGCGGGAGCGGCAGCCATCGCTAAGGTCTTATTTTTTATCTTTATCGTGCTGTTCCTGATCTCATTGATTGCGGGATGCCGTGGGGACGGAGCTCAGACTTACCCCGTCAGGATTACCTCCGCTTCGCTCCTGGATCCCCTCGTATTGGCCTTGCCCTGGAACTTTCGGACCTCCTTTCCCGGTCCTGGTTTTTTGCATCGGTCCGCTTTGATGAGCAAGCTCATCCCGCGCCAGTGGCATTCCTTTACCGTTTTGCAACGGGGTGTCGGTAAAAAAGGAGAGGGTTTGTTATTTCCGTTTTACCTTTGCGAATATGCGGTTTTCTGCTTTTTTATTGAGTCTCCTGGTGCTGACGCAGACCTGTGTTCCCTGTCGGGATCACACGGCCCTGACTGCGTTTGGCCCGAAGGCGCAACAGTGGCAGGATGCTTCTCATACGAAGGGGCAGGCGGACTGTGATGATTGCTCGCCTTTTTGCAGCTGCTCCTGCTGCGCTTCGGTCTCTCTGGCCGTCCATATTCCGCAGGTCGGGACACAGGTACCGGAGCCCGTCGCCCGGCATTATTCTTTCTACCATTCTTCTCCATACTCCACGGACCGTTCCGCTGTGTGGCAACCGCCACGGATAGGGTGATTCCTTTCTTTTATGGCTTCCCCTAGGGCATCGGTATGACCGGTGCCGCACGGGTATTTTTCACCTATCTAATTTTTCCGATGATTTCAAAGATCATACGGTTATCGGTTCGTAATAAACCGGTGACTGGTTTGCTGCTACTGTTGTTTGTGGCGGCAGGCCTTTATTCTTTTTCCCGGCTCAGCGTGGATGCGCTGCCGGATGTGACCAATAACCAGGTGCAGGTGATCACGAATTGCCCGGACCTGGCTACGCAGGAGGTGGAGCAGTTTGTAACGACGCCCCTGGAAATAGAATTTAAATCCCTGCAAGGGCTGACGGAGCTGCGGAGTATCAGCCGCAGCGGCCTTTCTGTGATCACGATCGTCTTTAAAGACAATATGCCGGTGACGACGGTGCGGCAATGGGTCGCGGAGAAGCTGAAGGTGGCGGAAGAGAAGATCCCGCGGGAATACGGGGTGCCGGATATGGTGCCGCCGACGACGGGGCTGGGGGAGATTTTCCAGTATGTGCTGGTGGCGGACTCGGGGTACGAGAATAAATATAACTCGATGGATCTGCGGACGATGCAGGACTGGATTGTGAAGCGGCAGTTGCTGGGGACGCCGGGGGTGGTGGATGTAAGCAGTTTCGGGGGGAAGCTGAAGCAGTACGAGGTGAGTGTGCGACCGGACCGGCTGGCGGCAATGAACCTGACGCTGGCGGAGGTGTTTGGGGCGCTGCAAAAGAACAACGGGAATACGGGGGGTGGCTATATCGACAAGGGGCCGAATGTATACTTTATCCGGGGAGAGGGTATGATCGGCAGCCTGGAGGACATCAACAATATCGCGGTGCGGAATTCCGGGGGTATCCCGGTGCTGGTCAAGGATATTGGGACTGTGCAATATGGATTTGCGCCCCGTTATGGAGCGATGACCCGCAACGGGAAAGGGGAAACAGTGGGCGGCGTGGTGCTGATGCAAAAGGGGGAGAACGCGGTCCGGGTGATCCACCGGGTAAAGGAACGGATGGCGTCGGTCGAAAAGAGCCTGCCGGCGGGCGTGAAGATCGAAGTATTCATCGACCGGACGAAACTGATCGACCGGACGATCGAGACGGTGGGTCGCAACCTGATGGAGGGGGCGCTGATCGTCATATTGGTGCTGGTGCTGTTCCTGGGAAATTTCCGGGCGGGGCTGATCGTGGCGAGTGTGATCCCGCTATCGATGTTGTTCGCCGTCTGTATGATGAACCTGTTCGGGGTGAGCGCAAACCTGATGAGCATGGGGGCGCTGGATTTCGGGTTGATCGTGGACGGTGCGGTGATCATCGTGGAGAGCTTGCTGCACCGCTTTCACGCGGATTTCCGGGGGACGACGCTGACCCGGCAGCAGATGGACGAGGAGGTGATCGCCGGCAGCGGGAAGATCATGAGTAGTGCGGCATTCGGGCAGGTGATCATCCTGATCGTTTATATTCCCATATTCGCCCTTAGCGGCATTGAAGGAAAAATGTTCATGCCGATGGCGCAGACGGTGAGCTTTGCGATCATCGGGGCTTTATTGCTGTCGATTACCTATGTGCCCCTGATGAGCAGTATCCTGTTGAACCGGAAGGTGAAAAGTAAGCCGACGCTAACGGATAGGATCATGACCTGGATGGAAGGCATTTATCAGCCGGTATTGAGCCGGACGCTGCGTTACCGGGTGCCGGTGCTGGTGGTAGTAGTGGGGCTTTTCATCGGATCCATTTTGTTGTTCAGGACGCTGGGCGGCGAGTTCATCCCGGAACTGGACGAAGGGGATTTTGCCACGAATTTCAGTATCCGTCAGGGCAGCAGCCTGCCGCAATCGATCGCGGTATCGACGCAGTTGGAGAAGGTGGCGCTGGAGTTCCCGGAGGTGAAGGAGGTGGTGAGCAAGATCGGGACCAGCGAAGTGCCGACGGACCCCATGCCGATCGAGAGCGGGGATATTATCATCGTTATGAAGGACCGAAAAGATTGGGTAACGGCCAGGGACAAGGATGGCCTGGCAGCGAAGATGAAGGAGCGGATGGATGCGCTGCCGGGGGTGAACCTGTCTTTTGAGCAGCCGATACAAATGCGGTTCAATGAGCTGGTGGCGGGGGTTAAAAGCGATATTGCGATAAAGGTTTTCGGGAGCGACCCGAATATCCTGTTTGCAAAGGCCAACCAGGCGGCGGCGCTGGTTCGGGATGTACAGGGGTTGGTGGACGTGAAGGTGGAGCAGACGATAGGGATGCCCCAGCTGCTGGTGAAGTATAACCGGGGGAAGATCGCGCAGTATGGGCTGGCGATCAGCGACGTGAACAGGGTGCTGAATACCGCCTATGCGGGCGGTTATGCGGGGACGGTGTATGAAGGGGAACGGCGGTTTGACCTGGTGGTGCGAATTCCGAAGGACAGCAATACGGACCCGGCCCTGCTGCGGAGTTTGCTGATTCCCACGCCTAACGGAAAACAGATCCCGCTGAGTGAAATTGCGGACGTGGGATTTACGACGAGCCCGGCACAGATCAGCCGCGAAGATGCGGAACGGCGGATCGTTATCGAAGCGAATGTCCGGGGACGCGACGTGGAGAGCGTGGTGGGGGATATAAAAAAGCTGTTGGCTGAGAAGCTGGTGTTGCCGGAAGGTTACTACATCAACTATGGCGGACAGTTTCAGAATTTGCAGGAGGCCAAAGGGCGGCTGCAGGTGGCGGTGCCGGTGGCGCTGCTGCTGATCTTTTTTCTGTTGTTTGTAACC
This sequence comes from Puia sp., assembly GCA_035492545.1. Taxonomy (GTDB): domain Bacteria; phylum Bacteroidota; class Bacteroidia; order Chitinophagales; family Chitinophagaceae; genus Puia. Next base: position 2,865 of record DATJJD010000096.1, on the reverse strand, counting down.
TTCCGATCGGTAAAGGACGCGCTGATCATCTTCTCGGCGATCCCGCTGGCGGCGGTGGGAGGTATTGCGGCGTTATGGCTCCGGGGGATGAATTTCAGTATCTCGGCGGGGATCGGGTTTATCGCACTCTTTGGAGTGGCGGTGCTCAACGGGATCGTGCTGATCAGCTATTATAACCGGTTGCGTGAAGAAGGGGAGGCGGACGTGGTGACGCGGATCGTAAAGGGCAGCCTGGCAAGGCTCCGGCCGGTGCTGGCGACGGCCTCGGTGGCGTCGCTGGGATTTTTCCCGATGGCCCTGAGTACAAGCGCGGGGGCGGAGGTGCAGAAGCCGCTGGCGACGGTGGTGATCGGGGGACTGGTGTCGTCGACCCTCCTGACTTTGCTGATCCTGCCGGTGTTGTATAGTCTTTTTTATGTTAGAAGGATCGGAAAGCGGAAGGTCGGACCCGTGATTCCGGTGCTGGTGTTGTTGGTCTGTGGTATAGTGGGTCGGGCTTCGGGTCAGTCGGTTCCGCTAAAGGATACGGGCGGCGTTAGGTTGATGTTGGATACGGCGCTGGGACGGGCGTATGCCCGCCACCCGTCGGTACGCCAGGGTGATCTGCTGGTTCGTCAGCAGCAGGCGCTGATGGGGACGGCGACGGTGTTCGACCCCTTGAATATAAGCGGGTCTTTCGGGCAGATCAATAGCAATCTGTTTGATTATAACGTGGGGGTGTCGCAGTCCTTCAAGCTGCCGGGGGTGTATAACGCGGAGCGGAACCTGCTCCGGGAGCATGTCAAGGTGGCCCAGGCGGCGAAGGCGGTGACGAGGGGCGAGTTGGCCCGGAATGTCCGCGCGGCGTATTACAATTGGGCGTATGCCTGGCAGCGGTTGGTCTTACTACAGGAGCTGGATAGCACGTACCGGGATTTTCAACGGGTGGCGGAGAAGCGGTATAGCGTGGGCGAAACGGGCATCCTGGAAAAGACGAACGCGCGGACCCAGGGATCGGAGGTGCAGTTGCAGCTTCGGCAGGCGCGGGCGGATATGGCAGGTTATGCGGCGGAGTTGCAGCAATGGATGGCGGGCACGGATAGCCTGACAAGCCCGGCGGCCTATGAGCCCCTTCCGGCGCTGGCGCCGGGGGATTCGGTCTTGTTGGGCAATCATCCTTTACTACAGTATGCCCGTGAGCAGGTGGGGGTGAGCGCAGCGTCGGTCCGGGTGGAACGGGCACGGGGACTGCCATCCTTCGCCATCGGTGCGGCGACGCAAAGCCTGGACCGGGTGGCGGCTTATAATATCGTTACGCTGGGCGCTAGTATCCCGCTGTTCAACAACGGCGTAAAGGCCCGTGTCCGCGCGGCGCAGTTGGGGCGGGATATGGCGGAGAGCGGGACAGAAAAGGCGACCCTGGAATTGTCGGCGGCCTACCGGCAGCTGTGGCAGCAGTATAACAAGGCGTCGGAGCAATTGGACTATTACCGGAAGGAAGGGTTGCAGTACGCGGCGCTGATCCTGACAGCGGCGGGTAAGGGTTACCGGGCGGGGAATATCGGGTACGTGGAATACGTACAGAATATCCGGGAGGCCATCGCTATCAGGGAGGGATACCTGCGGACGGTGAACGATTACAACCAGGCCGTTATTCAAATTAACTATTTGCTGAACAGATAAATGAATGAAATATGCAAAGGAATTATGTTTATTATACGATGATCCTGCTGGCGGTCGCGTCCTGCCTGTCTTGCCGGGAACAGGGAAGGAATAAAGGGAAAGCGGGCAATAATGATACGGCGGTGACGCGGACGCCGGCGAAAGCGGGCGGTGCGGACTCGGGGGCCGTAGCGGTAAATATTACCTTGACGGATGCACAGGTAAAGGCGATCGGTCTGGAGACAGGTGGGATCGAGCAGCGCAACCTTCGGACTTCGTTGAAGGTGAACGGCAAGCTGGTGCTGCCGCCGCAGAACCAGGCGCAGGTGAGCAGCTTGTCAGGCGGCATCGTCCGGAGCATCCGGGTAAAGGAGGGAGATTTTGTCGACCAGGGGCAGGTGCTGGCGACCCTTAGTAACAATGAGGTGGTGCAGTGGCAGCAGGATTACCTGGAAAACAAATCACAACTCCGTTACCTGGAGGCAGAGTATGCGCGGCAAAAGAGCTTGCGACAGGATAGCATCAATGCGGAAAAGACGTTTCAACAGGTGGAGAATGAGCTGGGTGTGGCCAGGGCACGGCAGATGGGGATCGGAACGAAGTTGCAGATGGCCGGCATCCGGCCGGCCGATCTTACGCCGTCGAATATGCGCAGTGAGATCGGGATCGTGGCGCCGATCAGCGGGTATATCCATCACATCAACGTGACGATGGGCAAATACGCAGATGCGAATGCGGTGTTGTTCGATATGGTAGACAATCGTTATCTGCACCTGGACCTGACGGTGTTTGAAAAGGACATTCATAAGGTGGGATTGGGTCAGAAGGTGTTGTTTACGGATGCCAATGACCCGCTGCACAATCATCCGGCAACGATCTACAGCCTGGACAAGGCTTTCCAGGACAACCAGCAGGCGATCGTGGCGCATGCCCGGATCGGTGAGCGGACGGAGACGCTGTTGCCGGGGATGTATGTGGAGGCGCGTATCCAGATCGACCGGTACGAAGCGGCGGCGTTGCCGGATGCAGCGGTCGTGAGCAGCGGGGACGATCACTTCGTTTACCTAATGACGGGGCCGCGCCGGTACCGGCAGATCGCGGTGAAGACGGGGGCACAGGACCAGGGATATACGGAGATCATTCCGCTGGTGGACTTGCCGAAGGACGCGCGGATCGTGACGAAAGGGGCGTATTATCTGCTGTCTGAGGCGACGAAGGGGAGTA
>DATJJD010000095.1:0-14723 GCA_035492545.1 Puia sp. | reverse complement strand
CCTTCCTCATCATGCAGGTAATCCGGATCATTCTCGGGCACCGCCTTGTTAAAGAAGGTTTCAAAATCCTTCCGGACCGTCGGGTCGGCATTCTCATTCACCGTCAGAGACGCAGAAGTATGCTGTATAAATACCTGGCATAGGCCGGCCCGGAATTGCTGGATGCCGGGTGCTGCCTGGAGAATGGTCGACGTAATGAGGTGAAACCCCCTTTTTTGCGCAGCCAGCGTAATGGCCTGCTGATAGATTTTCATCGCTCGAATATTTTTATAAAGATACTCGACGACTGTCATTCCAATAATCTTAAGTTATCGGTTAATCATCTTTTGCATTTGTTCAGGATACCGGGCGCCCTGCACTTCGATCTTTGCAACCGCGTCATTGATAGCTTTGAGGTCACCCGTCCCAAGGGTAATATCCGCCGATCCGATGTTTTCTTCCAACCGGTGCAATTTTGTAGTCCCCGGAATAGGCACAATCCAGGGCCGTTGCGCTAATAGCCATGCAAGGGCAATCTGTGCAGCAGTGGCGTCCCTTTCTTGTGCCAACTTCCCCAGCAGATCGACCAATGCCTGGTTCGCCTTTCGGTTCTCTTCAGAGAAGCGGGGAACGATACTGCGGAAATCATCTTTGCCGAACGCCGTATTCTCGTCAATTTTTCCTGTCAAAAAACCTTTACCCAAAGGACTAAAGGGAACGAAGCCTATACCCAGCTCTTCCAGCGTTGACAGTATCTCCTGTTCGGGCTCGCGCCACCAAAGCGAATATTCGCTTTGCAGCGCCGTCACCGGTTGAACGGCATGCGCCCGCCGAATGTTTTGAACGCCTGCTTCGGACAGGCCGAAATGTTTGACCTTTCCCTCGCGGATCAAATCTTTCACGGTCCCAGCCACGTCTTCCATGGGTACATTGGGATCTACGCGATGCTGATAAAACAAGTCGATCACATCCGTTCTCAGCCGTTTGAGCGAGGCTTCCGCCACCGCCCGGATGTTCTCAGGGCGGCTGTCCATGCCCAGGGGCGGCTTACCATCTTTGAAACCAAATTTTGTCGCAACGACTACTTTATCACGGAAGGCCGCTATTGCCTCGCCCAGGACCTCTTCATTTGTATACGGCCCGTATGCTTCAGCCGTATCGAAGAAGGTGACCCCCCGCTCGAAAGCTGCCCGGATCAGCTTAATGGCATCCTGCTTGTCGGTCGCAGGACCATAACCAAAACTTAGACCCATACAACCAAGACCCAGCGCCGATACCTCCAGGCCACTCTTACCTAATATTCTCTTTTTCATACTGTTTTTTAAAATGATTTAAACATCCGGTTTCCTTTCTCCCAGCCACTTCCCCATTTTTGGATCAAATCGTTTTCATGTCAAAAGGCAATTTCCGGATGCGCTTGCCTGTCAGGTCAAATATCGCCTCCGTCAGCGCCGGGGCAAATGGCGGCAGACCCGGTTCACCTACACCGCCCGCATTCTCCTCATTGTCCATAACGGTTACTTCGACTTTAGGCATATCATGGATCCTGGGCATTAAATAGTCGTAGAAGTTTCGCTGCTCCACCAACCCGTCCTTAAAGGTGATTTGGTGAATAGTTGCCGCTCCAAGAGCCATCAGGATTGAACCTTCTACCTGTGCGTGGATGATGTCGGGGTTAACGTACCAGCCGCAGTCGACCACCGCCCAAACTTTATCGATGCTGACCTTTCCCCCCGCTGGTCTGGAAACCCTAACAATCTGGCCGACCGTGGTCCCAAAACATTCTGTGATGGCGACCCCAAATCCATCGCCTTTCTTTTTAGTCTTCCAGCCGGAAACCTCCTCCATTTTATCGATCAGTTTTTGACAACGATCGTCTTGTAAATACAACCGCCGGAAGCTCAGGGGATCTTCGCCGGCAAGATGCGCCATTTCGTTAATAAAGCTTTCATAGGCAAAACCATTGGTTGATGCATAAACACTACGCCACCAAACGTTGGGAATGGGTGTTTCAAAAGGCACATCTGCAAAACTGATATGTTTTATACTCTTGTAATAAGGTGCAAGGAAACTTTCGGTGGTACTGCGGTTGGGTTGAGTTTTGGGCGCACCTTGCCAATGACCGATGTTCTGCCCGGCCATTCTGAATTTCAGCGCGCTAAGTTGGCCATCTGAAATGGCTCCCTGGCAGCGATAAGATATACCCGCCCTATACGGCCCCTGCGTCATATCGTCCTCCCGCGTCCATACGACCTGTACCGGCGTCCCGGTCTCTTTGGAGATCAGACAGGCCTCGTGCGGATAATCCATGAAAGCCTTCCGGCCAAATCCGCCGCCTAAAAAAGTCATATTAATGATCACTTTTTCCTTTGGCAGTTTGAATTGGGCGCAAATGTAATCCTGCACCCATTCAGGCGCCTGGATAGGACCCCAGATCTCTAATTTGTCCGGTTGATAAAAAGCGACACAGTTTAGCGGTTCCATCGCGCTGTGTGACTGATAGGGCGTTTCATATATTACGTCAAGCTTTTGCGCAGCCGAAGCGAGGGCCTGATCCGCATCGCCCTGCTTTCTCGCGGAAAGCCCTTCCTGGCTATTTAACAGATCCTTCTGTTGCTGATAGATAGCGGGGGTATTGACATGCTCAAAACCACTGTCATCCCATTCGATCTTTAACGCTTTTCGTCCCTGGATGGCCGCCCAGGTATTGTCGGCCACAACAGCTACCCCATCCCGGAAGGTCTGGAAAACGCCGGTTTGGATCTTGAAGACTTTCTTCACGCCAGGTACCCTGAGTGCAGCACTGTCGTCAAAGCTTTGTAGTTTACCTCGTAAACGTGGATTCCGTTCAACCACCGCGTACAGCATGCCGGGCAATTTTTTATCCAGCCCGAATACCGCTGCACCATTTGTTTTCAATGGTGTATCCTGCCTTTTGAGCGACTTGCCGATCAGCTTATAGTCCGTCCGCTTCTTAAGCACAATGTCTTTCGGCGCTTCCAGTTTGGAAGCAGCCTCTACAACTTCACCATAATGATATTTCTTCCCCGAGGGACGGTGGATCACATGCCCTGATTCTGCGGTACATTCAGTTACGGGTACGTTCCATTTCGCCGCCGCCGCCGCGATCAGCATCTCACGCGCCGTTGCGCCTAATCTGAGTAAGTTCTTGTACGAGGTGCGGATGGTGGAACTGCCACCGGTAACCTGGTTGCCGTACTTTTGACGGTCGCCCTGCGCAAAGCGAATATTGATATCTTTAAGCTCAACTCCCAGCTCTTCTGCAACGATTTGCGGCACGCTTTGGTAGACACCCTGGCCCATTTCAGCGCGATGACTAAAAATGGTAACCTTACCATTGGTATCAACATGAACCCAGGCATTCAATTCTATGTCTGAATTTTCCGCCGTTTCTACGTTAGCTAGTGTAGCTTCCCCGGCATTTGATGAAAAGTACATGCCGACAAAAAGAGCGGTACCGCTAAGCCCCGCAGCCTTTAAAAATTTTCTTCTTGAAATATTGCTTGTACTCATGGTAGTTGGCTTCGAGTTTACTAGTTGTCTTATTTAGGGGCATATGCACCCGTCGTGAGCCAGGTGATCCAGGCCCTTTTAAAATCAGCATGACTCAACGGTGGTAGATTTCGGCCCTCGCCAGGGTTCCAGGCCGCCAACACCAAACCGTCATCTGCATGTGCTATCAGTTTCTTTATATCCTTGTTGCCGTTTCGCTTAGGGTCGATCAGCTGTTCGGCAAGTTGTCGGGGCGTCCTGCCCTGGAACACCATTTTCATATCGGCTGGCGGCAAATGCCAGTTCGGATTTCCGGGTGGGGTATGAAGTCCAGGCGTATTGGTGGGCTGGTGGCAGTTCGAACACTTCATCGCATAAACACCCTTACCGTCACTGCCTCTTTGAGGCGACATGGTATGTAAATGGCTATCCTCGCCTTGCAGCGGGATGTCGCCTGACGGGTGGCAGTTCATGCACCGCGGACTCATCAATACCTTATAAACCTGTTTAAAGGCCTTTAAGGATGTTATGCTATCTCTTTTGATTTCATACACCGGAGATGCCGGGGCTGTTTCATTTTTATCGCTGCTGTGTAAGCCAGATGCCATGATGCCGATTGCGGTAAGCAGTATGCCTGTCACAGCAAAAGCCCGAATGGGCAGGTCATAATTTGTACCCTCTTTCATTGGTCGATTCATTTGTTGGTCCCCTCCTTTCTCTGCAACTCAGCAGCCAGGCGGATCGCTTTACGAATGCGTTGGTAAGTTCCGCAACGGCAGATATTTCCTGCCATGGCTGCATCGATATCCGCGTCGCTCGGGTTTGAATTTTCCCTTAATAGTACAGCTGCCGACATGATCTGTCCGGAATGACAGTAGCCACATTGCGGCACACTTTCTTCATTCCAGGCAAGCTGGACGGGATGGTCATTATTCTTTGACAAACCTTCGATCGTGACAATCTGCTGTCCTTCGGCACGGCTTAATCTGGTAACGCACGACCGCACGGCGTCCCCATTTAAGTGAACAACGCAGGCTCCGCACTGCGCCACACCGCAGCCATATTTAGTACCTGTCAGACCCAGCAGATCCCGGATCACCCATAATAAGGGCATGTTAGGGTCAGCATCTATTTGCTGCTGATTCCCGTTTATGGTGATAGTGGTCATAGGTTGTCTCTGATTAATTTTAATAAAGTTCCGACTTTTATCCGCCGGAATGGTATACCAATTCCGGATTTGCCTACCAAAATTCCTGATTTGAAGGCGCCAACCCCGTATCCAGCGAATAAAACGCTAATTTTGAACCAGGAAAATCCGGTAGTGACATGGATAACATCAGACGTTTCGACACCATCAGCGACTACAACGCATTCAATAATAATGAAACACTACACCCCTTGGTGAGTGTTGTTGACTTGTCCAGGGCAAGCCCCCGGCAAGGTTCGATGATGTATTTTGGATTTTACACCGTATTTTTAAAAGATGTAAAGTGCGGTGATTTGAAATACGGACGGCATACCTATGACTACCAGGAGGGCACGTTGGTTTTCCTTGCACCTGGACAAGTGGCGGGCATTAATAGCAATGGAGAAACCTATCAGCCAAAAGGCTATGCCCTGGTCTTCCATCCCGACCTGATACATGGCACAGCACTCGGTCGCCATATCCAGGACTACTCCTTCTTCGGCTATCAATCCCACGAAGCTCTCCATTTATCAGAACGGGAGAGAAAAATAGTCCTGGATTGCTTCTCAAAAATTGAATACGAATTACAACATTCGATCGACAAGCATAGCAAAAGACTTATCGTATCCAATATCGAACTGTTCCTGAACTATTGCACCCGGTTTTATGACCGGCAATTTATCACCCGTGATAGTGCCCACAAAGGGGTTTTAGAAAGATTTGAAAATCTGCTGAACGACTATTTTCAGGCAGACAAACCGCAGACCCTCGGCCTGCCATCCGTAGCCCATTTCGCCCGTGAGTTAAACTTATCGCCTAGCTATTTTGGCGACCTGATAAAAAAGGAAACAGGGAAATCAGCACAGGAATATATCCAATGGAAAGTGATCGACGTGGCGAAAGAAAGAATATTTGACCAAAGCAAATCGGTCAGCCAAATTGCCTATGAACTAGGGTTCAGGTATCCCCAACATTTTATCCGTGTGTTCAAACAACGTGTCGGACACACCCCCAGCGAGTACCGCACGCTGAACTAAATCATATATCCCCCTTCCCCCCATTGCCTATTTAATGATATATTTGACCCCCAAAGCGACAACCCCGGGGATTTATGAGACCATTGCTTATTAGCCTTTTACTCCTGGCTGGCAGCCTTCACCATCTTCCTGTCCTGGGAGGACAGGGACGATTTCAGCCCGCGACGGCCGAAGGACTGGAAGCCGGTAACGATAGCTTATTGACAGCCCTGGCCAGAACAATACCCCTTTCCGCAGGTTATGATACGGCCCGTACCCGGGAGATTGCCCGGTTCAAAAAGGCCTTGCAACCCGGCCGTCCCCTGCCGGTTATCTTCGACGCAGAAGAGAAGATCTATGAGTTATACAGGACGTTCAATTATGACTCCGCGTACAGCTATGCTACCCGGCTGACAACCATCGCCCGGGAAATGCAGGACGCCTCCCACCTGGTCGCCGCCCAGCTAAAGCTCAGCTTCATCCTGTTATCCGCCGGCCTCTATAAAGAGACCTTTGACTCCCTTCACTCACTGACCAGCCGGCCCATCCCGGACACCTTAAAAGGAGAATATTATACGTTATGGGGACGGTATTATTATGACCTGGCCGGATATGCCAACGACCCCTATCATTCCGTTGAATACGATAAAAAAGGTAACCAATACCTGGACTCCGCCCTGGCCTTCTATGCGCAGGCGCCAGCCTCCTTTGAATATATTTACTACAGCGGCCTTCGGAATTTCAAACAGAACAGGACGACGGAGGCGGCTTCTTTCTTTGAGAAACTCCTGGCCACCCCCACTCTCACCGACCATCAGCTGGCCCTGACAGCCTCTACCCTCAGCGCTATCTATCTTCAGCAGGGCGATCGGGATAAAGCCATCGACCTGCTGATCCGGGCTACCCTGGCGGATATCCGTTCCTCCACCAAAGAGACGGTGGCTATCTTCCACCTGGCCGAGCTCCTGTATAAAAAAGGGGACCTCAAACACGCGGTCATGTGCATCGAGAGCGCCATCGCCAATGCGGAGTTCTACGGGGCCCGCCAGCGTAAGATCCAGGCCAGCTCCATCTTACCGCTGATAGAAGGCGAGCGGATCAATGGTATCGAAGCCCAAAAAAGCCTGCTGATCAAATACGCCATTCTCGTCACCCTCCTGGTCCTGGCCCTCATCGTCCTGGCCTGGATCATCCTACGGCAGGTACAACAGCTGAAAAAGACCCAACAGGCCCTGTCGGAAGCTAACGAACGCCAACAGGTGATCAACCGGCAGCTGGAAGAGTCTAATAAAATTAAAGAAGAATATATTGGGTACTTTTTTAATATGGACTCTGAGTTCTATAACAAGCTGGATAAAATAAAGACTACCATCGAGCACAAACTGCAGGAGAGAAGATATGACGATATAAAATTCTTCTTAAATAAGATCGATGCCCGCAAAGAAAAGGAAGAGCTGCTGCTCACCTTCGACAAGATCTTCCTCAAATTATTCCCCAACTTTGTCACGGAAGTCAACGCCCTCCTCCGGGACGAAGAAAAGATCCGGCTCAAGGAAGGCGAACTCCTCACCACCGACCTGCGGATCTTCGCCCTGATGAGAATGGGAGTGGCCGATCCGGAAAAGATCGCCCTCATACTGGAATATTCCGTCAAGACCATCTACAGTTATAAATCCAGGATCAAGAACAAAGCCATCCTCCCGGGCGACGCCTTCGAAGAGAAGGTCATGCAGATAAAAACCCTCTGACCCAGAGGGATTTTCATTCTATATTAAAAAATCATAATGTTTTTTAATGATTTGACTATCACTATATTATTTTCAGTCAATTAACTATTTTCCCACTATTTTTTCCATTTTCATTTGAAAACTTGCCCTTACTTCCCCCACATCGTTCCTTTGATTCACCGACCCCACAACAGGTTGTTTTGCCAGTATGAAGAAAGTTCTGTTAGTTTTAGCCGTTGCTATTTTTTCAATAAGTTGCCTTGCCCAGGACAGCGTAATTTCCATGGGCGAGGTAAAAAAGTTTTCCACCCACGACCGTGAACTGGACATCACCACCACCCATGCCTTTGCCCGCATCCAGGTCTATAGCCCCTCCGTCATCCGGGTCCGCATCGCCCCTCAACCTTTTAGGGAGGACTTCAGCTATGCCGTCGTCGCCACCCCCGGAGAGGACGACCCTGCCGACCGGCAACCTGCCAGCCAACCTGCCAGCCAACCCGCCGGCCCCCCGCTCAACATCACCCACACTGACCGGGAGATCCGTTTCACCACCGACTCCCTCCAGGTAAGGATTACCCGCCAACCCTTTTTGATCAGTTTCTACACCCCGGATGGCCGCCCCATCAACGAGGAAGAACCAGGTCTCGGCACCTCCTGGACCGGCACCGAAGTGACCAGCTACCGGCACCTCCAGACGGGCGAGCGCTTCATAGGCCTGGGCGAAAAGACCGGCGACCTCGACCGGCGGGGAAAAGCCTATACCAACTGGAACTCGGACGTATTTGGCTACAGCACCACCCAGGACCCCCTCTATTCCACCATCCCTTTCTACATCGGCATCCACCACGACCTCCAATACGGCATCTTCTTCGACAACAGCTACCAGTCGGATTTTAACTTCGGCGCCAGCAACGACCGCTTCTCCTCCTTCAGCGCCCGGGGCGGGGAAATGAACTATTATTTCATCGCCCACTCCTCCGTCGCCGGCCTCATCACTTCCTATACCTGGCTGACCGGTCGCATGAAAATGCCGCCCCTCTGGAGCCTGGGCTACCAGCAAAACCGCTATTCCTATTACCCCGATACGGAAGTATTCCGCATCGCACAGACACTCCGGGAGAAACACATCCCCGCCGACGGCATTACCCTTGACATCCATTACATGGATCACTATAAATTATTCACCTGGGACCGCCAGCGTTTCCCGGACCCCAAAAATATGATCGACAGCCTGGGCAAAATGGGCTTTAAGCTCACCCTCATCGTCGACCCGGGTATAAAAGTGGAGAAAGGATACCCTGCTTACGAGAGCGGCCTGAAAGCCAACATTTTCCTGAAATACTCCGACAACCAGCCTTATACCGGGGAGGTCTGGCCGGGATGGTGCCATTTTCCCGACTTCACCAGCGAAAAAGGACGGGCCTGGTGGCGGCAACAGGTCACTGCCTATACCAGCCTGGGAGTAGCGGGCATCTGGAACGACATGAATGAGATAGCCACCTGGGGACAGAAAATGCCGGGCAACGTGCTCTTCAACTACGACGGGCACCCCACCACCCACTTGAAAGGTCACAATGTCTTTGGCCTGCAGATGGCCAGGTCCAGCTATGAAGGCGCCCGGCAGGCCCTGCCAACACGCCCCTTTATCCTGTCCCGTTCCGGTTATGCGGGCCTGCAACGATACAGCGCCCTGTGGACAGGAGACAACCGGGCCGAAGAAGATCACATGCTGGCAGGCGTACGCCTGCTCTCCAGCCTGGGGTTGAGCGGCGTAGCCTTCTCGGCCATGGACATCGGCGGCTTCACCGGCAACCCTACCACGGGCCTATATACCCGATGGATGCAGCTGGGGGCCTTTGTGCCCTACTTCCGGAATCATACCCAGTTCAATACCAAGTCGGCAGAACCCTGGTCCTTTGGGGAAGAGACCCTGGACATCGCCCGCAGTTATATCAACCTGCGTTACCGGCTCCTGCCCTATCTCTACTCCACTTTTCATGAGGCCACCCGGAACGGCTTGCCCATCGTACGGTCGTTGGCCATCGGCTATACCCACGATGATCACGTCTACAACACCGCCTACCAGGAACAATTCCTTTTCGGGCCTGCCTTCCTGGTGATGCCGCAGGAGAGTACCCGCTCCATCGCCAAGCTCTATTTCCCGGCAGGGGCCTGGTATGACCTCTATACGGACAGCATGGAGAAAGGCGGCTGTGAGAAACTGACCGAGCTTTCCATGGCCACCCTCCCGGTCTATGTAAAGGCCGGCAGCATCATCCCCATGCAGTCCCTCGTGCAAAATACCGGGCAGCAACCCACAGATACCCTGGTGCTGCATGTCTATAAAGGACCCGATAACCGGTTCGATTATTATGAAGATGATGGATCGACTTACCAGTACGAAAAAGGGGCCTACTACCAACGGACCATCCGGCTGGATGCCGCCGCCGGGACCATCACCCTGGACAAACCTACCGGTTCCGCGTCATCGAAATTTAAACATGTCAGACTGGCGCTGCACGGCTTTGGCGACCATAACAACTATCGCATCAACGATCAACCGGTGACGGGAGGTAAATACCGGACCTCTTTTTTACAAGAGGCGCCTCAAAGCACATCGCCCTATAGCTATGAAGTAAACAGCCTGGTGCTGGATAACAGCCCGGACAAAATGGTGATTATTTACTAGGATCTTATTCGTTAACTGTTTATTTAACTTGTCATATATGAATGCATCCATTCCAAAACTACTCTTGTTACTTTTTTCATTCGGTTATCTTATAACACAGGCGCAGCAGGCCCCTGTGTCCGGCACCGTAAGGAACGAAAAAGGCGAACCCGTGGAAGCGGCTTCTGTCCGCCTGAAAGGGACCACCAAAGGCACTTTCACCGACAAGGCCGGCTCCTTCTCCCTTAATGCGGCTCCCGGGGCCCTGCTGATCATCAGCTACGTAGGGTATGATACCCTGCAGGTGCCTGTCAGCCCGCAGATGCAGCTGGCCCTCCATCCCTCCACCGGCTCTCTCAACGATGTCGTCGTCATCGGGTATGGCAGCCAGAAAAAAAAGGACCTGACAGGCTCCCTTCAGGTGGTGACCGCCAAAGACTTTCAGGGAGGGTCTATCACCACTCCCGAACAGCTCATCGCGGGTAAGGTCGCGGGGGTATCCATCACCTCCAACGGTGGATCGCCAGGCTCCGGCAGCGTGATCCGTATCCGTGGCGTCGCTTCGCTGAGCGCCAGCAACGACCCGCTGCTCGTGATCGATGGATTGCCCTTCAGCGGCAACGGCATCCCCGGGGCTTCCAATCCGCTGAGCCTGGTCAATCCCAACGATATCGAGTCGTTCACCGTACTGAAAGATGCAGCGGCAACGGCCATCTATGGCTCCCGCGCCTCCAACGGCGTCATTCTCATCACCACTAAGAAAGGCCGGCGCGGCCCGGCGAAATTTGAATTCAGCTACCAGGTCTCCGTCAGCAAACTGATAAAAGAAGCCGATGTAATGTCTCCGGGCCAGTTCCGCCAGTTCGTGGATTCCTTCGGCACCGGTACCTACGATGGGGTGCATACCTTCAAATCCCTGCTGGGCACGGCCAATACCGACTGGCAGAAAGAGATCTACCAGACCGCGGTCAGCACCGACAACAACCTGGCCATTGCAGGCTCTATCAACAACATACCCTATCGCGCCTCCTTCGGTTACCTTAACCAGGAAGGCATCGTGAAAACGGATAACCTGCAACGTTATTCCGCTTTTATATCCCTGACGCCACATTTCCTCAACGACGCGCTGAAAGTGGAGCTGAACCTGCACGGCGCAGTCATTCAGTCCCAGTTCGCCAATTCGGGGGCAGCTATCAGCTCAGCCATGTACTTTGATCCCACCCAGCCGGTACACGCAAAATCCCCTTATGGCGACTACTTTGAATGGGCCAGCACCGACCCGAATTCAGGTGCGGTCACGTTGAACAAACTGGCGCCCCGTAATCCCGTGGCCCTCCTGGACCAGTATAATAACCACGCAACCGTTCAGCGCAGCTTCGGCAACCTTCACCTGGACTACGAACTTCCTTTTGTCTCCGGGCTGCACGCTAACCTCAACGTAGGCTACGACATTGCCACAGGCAACGGCATCGTACAGGTGCCGGCTTATGCAGCGCAAAATTACCTGGACAGCGGCATGAACAATAAATACAAAGGCAAATTGGGTAATTCGGTAGGGGAGTTGTATCTCAACTATCTGAAAGACCTTCCCTCCATCCGAAGCAACATCAATGTCATCGCGGGCTACGGATATTATAATAACCTCATCACGACCTATAACTATCCCAACATCCGCGCCAATGGAGATACCATCCCGGGCAGCAACCCGCCTTTCCCGCAGACCCAACCTGAGAACACGCTCATCTCTTATTATGGGCGCCTGATCTACACATTCAACACCAAATACATCCTGTCCGGCTCGATCCGCAGCGACGGGTCCTCCCGCTTCTCGCCATCGACCCGTTGGGGCACCTTCCCTTCTGCCGCTTTCACCTGGCGGATCCAACAGGAAAACTTTCTCAGATCCTCGCACACCCTGTCCAACCTCAACCTCCGGCTCAGCTACGGCATCACCGGCAACCAGGATGGTATCGCCAATTATTCTTATCTGCCCGTCTACGCACTGGGAGACAATACCTCCCGGGTGCTGTTCGGCAACACCTATTATAATATGGCCAGCCCGGCGGCCTATGACGCGAATATCAAATGGGAACAGACAGCCACCTGGAATGCCGGTCTGGACTATGGCTTCCTCAACAACCGCATCGTAGGTAGTTTCGATGTCTATTACAAGAAGACCAAGGACCTGCTGAATACGGTACCCGTCCCCGCAGGTTCGAATTTCAGCAGCACCCTGCTGACCAATGTAGGCAATATGACCAATAAAGGCGCCGAGTTCATCATCAGCGCCAGCCCGGTAAAGAGTAAAGACTGGAACTGGAACGTCAACTTCAACATTGCCTACAATACGAATAAGATCACTAACCTGACAGCTACTAAAGACTCTACCTATCCCGGCACCCTGACGGGCAACGGGGTCATCCAGATCAATTCTGTAGGCTACAATGCCAATGCCTTCTACGTATACCACCAGGAATACAATAAGACGACCGGCAAGCCCATCGAAGGAGTTTACCAGGATGTCAACGGGGATGGCATCATCAACCAGGAAGACCTGTATCACTATAAGTCGCCCTTTCCGAAATTCATCCTGGGCTTCAGCACGGACATCAATTACCGGAAGTGGACCCTCAGCACAGTCCTGCGCGCTAACCTGGGCAACTACATGTACAACCAGATCTCGACCAATGCCATCCAGGCTAATGCCTTCAATCCCCTGGGCTACCTGGCCAATACCTTTACCGATGTCCTGAATACCCATTTTTATTACAGCGGGCCGCAGTCGGATTATTATATCCAGAACGCCAGCTTCCTGAAAATGGACAACCTGGGCCTATCCTATAATGTAGGAAAGGTATACCATCACAAAGCAACTATGAGGATCAATGCCAACTGTCAGAACGTATTCACCATCACAAAATATACCGGGCAGGATCCGGAATTATACGGCGGCATCGATAATACGTTTTACCCCAGGCCCCGGACTTATGTACTAGGTCTTAACCTTCAATTCTAACGATCAAAAATAAAGTATGAAAAATAAATTCTTAGCGATAGGCGGATTCGGGTTGTTGCTGGCGGCATGCCTGCCTTCCTGCACCAAGGACCTCAACCGGAGCCCGTCCAACACCAATACCGCCGATATCCAGTACAGCACCCCCGGGGGTTACAAACAGGTATTGGCAAAAGTCTATGGCAGCTACTCGCTGGTCAGCAGCCAGGGCACAGGGGTATCCGACGTCAACATCGCCGGCATCACCGACCCGGGCACGACGGATTTCCTGCGTGCCTGGTATAATGTACAGGAACTGATGACCGACGAAGACATCTGCGCATGGAATGACGCCAACCTGCAGGCCTTTCATAACATGAACCTCGTCTCCAGTAATGTATATGTAGCCGCTATCTATACCCGCAGCCTCTTCCAGATCACAGTGGCCAACGAGTTCATCCGCGAGTCGACGGACGCAGCAGTGGCAGCCCGTCATATCACGGGCGCAGATGCGGACAATATCCGGCATTATCATGCAGAGGCACGATTCCTGCGGGCCTTTCAATACTGGGTGCTGATGGACCTCTTTGGCAGCCCGGCCTTCGTGACGGAAGACAATCCCATCGGAGACTATATTCCCAAACAGATCCAGCGGGCCGATCTCTTTTCCTACATCGAATCCGAGCTGAAGGGGGCGGACTCGAACCTGGTAGCCCCCCGGCAAAATGAATATGGCCGGGCCGATCAGGCCGCTGCCTGGGCCCTGCTGGCCCGCATGTACCTGAATGCAGAAGTTTACCTGGGCAGTGGGAAAGGCCGTTATACCGACGCGATCACCTACGCGGGCAAGGTCCTGGCCGCCGGTTATTCCCTGATGCCCAATTATCGCAACCTCTTCACCAGTGACAATAATGTCAACAACCCCGAGATGATCTTACCCATCGCCTATGATGCCACCAGTTCACAAAACTTTGGAGGAACGACTTTTTTGATCTGCTCGGCACACGGCACGGACCCTACCGACAATGCTAAGTTCGGCATCCCAGCCGGCGGCTGGCTGGGCAACCGGAGTACTTCTCCATTGCCCCTGCAATTCGGGGACTACAGCGGCGCGGGCGACAAACGGGCTTTGTTCGGCACCGGCACGCTGGCGATCAACAGCGTCCTGGACTTTACGCAAGGGGTCTCCGTACAGAAATTCACCAACCAGACCTCCACCGGCACGACTCCCTATTCTCCCAACGGGGTGCTTTGCAGCACGGACTTCCCCCTGTTCAGACTCGCGGAGATGTACCTGGTCTACATCGAAGCCGTCACCCGCGGCGGCAGCGGAGGCGATGCGGCGACAGCGCTTACCTATTTCAACCTGCTGCGTACGAGAGGGTACGGAAATAACAGTGGTAATGTCACCAGTTTCTCCCTGGCCGACGTGCTCAACGAACGGCAGCGGGAATTATATTGGGAGTGTTCGCGCCGGACAGACCTGATCCGCTACAATGAGTTTACGGGCCCGGCCTATCTCTGGCCCTGGAAGGGCGGCGTACAGGCCGGCACGGGAGTGGATGCTCACCTGAACCTGTTGCCCCTGCCGGCTTCGGAAGTCAATTCGAATCCGAACCTCAAACAAAATCCCGGATACTGA
>DATJJD010000094.1:0-95709 GCA_035492545.1 Puia sp. | reverse complement strand
TAGCAGGCATAAAAGGGTAAAAAACGGGACGATTCTCATGATAGATGGATTGAATTTTTATTTGGGGCGATTGGGTAAAAGTAAGCAGATGGGTTGTTTTAACAAAAGCTTTCAAAATTCTTAGTAAAAATACCGGTCAATAGCCCTAATTTGCCCAACTCCTGACAGAACTATGCGTACGACTATTTATGTGATCCTCTTTTTTATGCTGCTCTCTATTAGCGGGCATGCCCAGCAATTCCTCACAGGGAAGTTGTTCAAGAAAGAAAGCACGGAGATACTTGTCTCCGTCAGCATCCATAATCTCACTCACCAGCATTATGACCTTTCGGAAGAGAACGGTAGCTATCGTATACAAGCGATGCCGGGAGACCGGGTCGTTTTTACCATGATAGGATATCGGGCGGATACCCTTACCGTAACCGGCGAAATGTTATCCGGAGATTATCCCATCTACCTGGAGCCCAAAGCCCAGACCCTGCAGGCAGTCACGGTGGGAAGCCTCAGCAATTATCAACTGGATTCCATGGCCCGCAGAAATGAGTACAGCTGGATCTATGACCATGGCAGTACCCCAAGGTTGGAAAGAGACCGTAAAGGAGCGGATGGCGTAGGGGTCAATATAGACTTATTCCGAAATGCCAGTTCCGGGGACAAGATGCGGGAGCATTTGAAGAAGAGGCTGCTGAAAGAAGAGCAGGAGTACTATATTGATTTCCGGTATCCCCGTGAATATATTGCCCGCCTTACTCACCTGCATGGAGATTCGCTGCAGAAATTTGTTACACAGTACCGGCCATCTTATGACTATTGCCGAAAAGCGGCTACGGTAGACATCCTCGTATTTATCAGCGACAATATTAAAAAATTCAGAAAAGGCGAACGTCCTGATTGACCTTTGACGTAACTTCCCACCTGACACTTGAAAAATAACTAAAAGGTTAGGTTATGTCTGCACTCAGAAGCAGGGACTGGTTCGGTAAGACCGACAAGATGGGTTTTATTTACCGGAGCTGGATGAAAAACCAGGGGTTTCCCGAAGATATGTTCGATGGTCGTCCGGTGATCGGTATATGTAATACCTGGTCTGAGCTAACCCCCTGCAATGCCCATTTGCGGGACATTGCCGAGGTCGTAAAAAGGGGGGTATACGAAGCCGGAGGATTTCCCGTCGAATTTCCTGTAATGTCATTGGGGGAGACCCTGCTAAAGCCTACGGCGATGTTGTTCAGGAACCTGGCCAGCATGGATGCGGAAGAGTCTATCCGGGGCAATCCCCTGGATGGGGTCGTGCTGCTGACGGGATGCGATAAGACTACCCCTTCAACCCTGATGGGCGCCGCCAGTGTGGATCTTCCTACCCTGGTCGTTCCGGGCGGCCCGATGTTGAACGGCAAATTCCAGGGAAAAGATATTGGCTCCGGTACGCACGTATGGAAGTTTGCCGATGACCGGAAGACGGGCAAGATGTCCGACCAGGATTATTTGCTGGCGGAGAGCTGTATGTCCCGGAGCGCCGGACATTGTATGACGATGGGGACTGCCAGCACGATGGCCTGTATGGTGGAGTCCCTGGGGCTTACCCTTCCCGGCGCAGCGGCGATACCGGCCGTGGATTCCAGGAAAAAAGTGCTGGCGCATCTTTCCGGCAGAAGGATCGTGGAAATGGTGCGGGAGAACCTGCGGTTATCGCATATCCTTACCCGGGAGGCTTTTGAAAATGCCATAAAAGTAAATGCCGCCGTGGGTGGCAGCACGAATTTTATCATTCATCTCACGGCTATTGCCGGCAGGATCGGCGTAGCACTGGACCTGGAGGATTTCGATCGCCTGGGCAGCCGCGTCCCTCTTTTATTGAACCTGATGCCTTCGGGGAAATTCCTCATGGAAGATTTTTATTATGCGGGCGGTTTGCCGGTGATCCTGCAGGAGCTGAAGGATCAGCTGCACCTGGATGTCCTCACGGTGACAGGCGCCTCCCACCGAAAAAATATTGAAACGATCAGCACCTGTTATAACAGAGAGGTCATTGCCGCCTATGATAGTCCCCTGATCCCGGAGGCGGGAATAGCCGTATTGAAAGGCAACCTTTCCGTCAACGGGTCTGTCATCAAGCCTTCCGCGGCCACCCCGGCCCTGATGCAGCACCGGGGACGGGCGGTCGTATTCGAGAACATAGAAGATTATCATGCCCGTGTGGATGATCCGGCCCTGGAGATCGATGAGAACTCGGTTATGGTGCTGAAGAATGTAGGGCCGGTGGGTTATCCCGGCATGCCCGAAGTGGGGAATATGGCCTTACCCAAAAAATTGCTGGAGAAAGGAGTGACGGATATGGTGAGGATCTCGGATGGCCGGATGAGTGGAACGGCGTATGGGACCGTGGTCCTGCATGTATCCCCCGAAGCTGCCATCGGGGGCGGGCTGGCGCTGGTGCAAAACGGCGACTGGATCGAATTGGATGTAGCGGGGCGGCGGCTCCATCTGGACGTAACGGCAGAAGAGCTGGAAAAGAGGAAAGAGAGCTGGGCAAAACCCCAGCTTCCCCTTACGGACCGGGGATATATCAACCTTTATATTCAACATGTGCAGCAGGCCGATAAAGGGGCAGACCTGGATTTCCTGGTAGGGGGCTCCGGGGCGCAGGTCAGCAGGGATTCTCATTGATCCCGGCGGAACTGTGGAAACATGTATATCTCAAACTCTGATTTCAGCTTATGAATTTACTCCTTGTTTTATTGGGCATCCTGTTGCTGGTAGTCCTCATCAGTTGGGGGAAAGTAAATGCTTTCCTGGCTTTTTTAGTGGTGTCGCTGGTTACGGGTCTTTTATTGGGCATCCCTTTTTCCGGTATTACCCGCTGTGTTTATAAGGGTATCGGGGATACGCTGGGGCAGCTGGCTATTGTCATCGTGCTGGGAGCTATGCTGGGCAAGCTGGTAGCCGAGAGTGGCGCCGCCCAACGTATCGCGACGGTGATGATGAATATTTTCGGAGAGAAATATATTCAATGGGCCTTGATGGCTACGGGTTTTATTATCGGCATCCCTCTCTTTTATAATGTGGGTTTTGTGCTGATGGTGCCCCTCATCTTCTCCGTCGTCTATAAGTATAAATTGCCGGCCGTGTATATCGGTCTGCCCATGCTGGCCTCCCTGTCCGTCACCCATGGATTTCTGCCGCCACATCCGGCTCCGGCAGCCCTGGTCGGGCAGTTCCATGCGAATATGGGCAAGACGTTGTTGTATGGGCTCACCGTGGCCATACCGGCCGTTATTATTGCCGGTCCTTTATTTTCCCGTACACTGAAAGGGATAAAGTCCACTCCCCTGGAAGGACTGGTAGCTCCCAACAAACCCGAAGAGCAATTACCGGGAGCAGCCAATAGTCTGCTGTCTTCCCTATTGCCTGTTATCCTCCTTATGTTAACGACTTTGCTGCCGCTGATCTTTCCGGGACAAGGGACCTGGAAGGCCATCCTGGAATTTCTGGGAGACCCTTCCATCATCCTGTTGCTGGCTATCGGGGTAGCCACCTATACACTGGGGATCCGCATGGGCATCAGCATGAAGAAGATCATGCATATTTATGAGGAGGCGGTGAAGGATATTGCGATGATCCTGCTGATCATCGGTGGTGCCGGTGCGCTGAAGGAAGTTTTCCTGGAGAGCGGGGTCAGCAAAGAAATTGCCGTGGCCTTACAACAGTGGCCCGTTCACCCCCTGGTGCTGGGCTGGCTGATCGCGGCTATCATCCGGGTCTGCCTGGGATCCGCTACAGTAGCGGGATTGACGGCAGCGGGTATCATTTTGCCTTTGATGAAGAGCTCGCATGTAGATCCTAATCTCATGGTATTGTCGGTGGGGGCGGGAAGTCTGATGTTCTCCCATGTAAACGATGGGGGGTTCTGGCTGTTTAAAGAATACTTTAACCTATCCATAAAGGATACATTACGATCCTGGTCTATTATGGAGACCCTGGTAGCTCTTATCGGGCTTGGCGGCGTGTTGGTGCTGAACCTTTTTGTTTGAGTCCTGGCCCTGTCGGGGTCAGCGATTTCGGCGGCGCCTGAGGAGGGCCGGGATAAATAACCCCAATACGGGCAACGCCAATAACATCCACCACCAGCCGAAATTTTTTGCCCGGTCATTTCCAATACTGTTACCGGCCGATAAAGGGAGAGGGTTCCCCTGGTAGTTCAGGGCTGCCCAATAATAAGGGAGCTTGTGCAGGTAAGAAATACCGGGAGCATCGAGCCAGTTGAGTTTGGATTGCCGGAGCGCCATGGCGGCATTCGGGCCGGAACTGAGCGCCGTATAAAATCCCTGCATCAGTTGTGCCGCGGCCTCGTCGTTCACATTCCACCAGCCCGCTATCACGGCATTGGCGCCACCGGCCGAAAAGGCGCGGGCCAGACTTTGTACTCCTTCTCCTGTCACCATTCTGCCGTCGCCTGTGCGGCAGGCGCTTAGTACCACCAGGGCCGGGTGCCGATCCAATCCCTTCAACTCAAATAGGTAAAAAGGTTCGTCGAAGAGTTGGATATGCGGAGCATCCAGGGTATCTTTTTTTGTAAAGGCATGGGAGCTGATATGAACAAGGGCTGATGCCTGTAAGGCTTTGCGAAAGGCTGCAGTGGTAGCCTGTTCATCGACACAGTAGGTTCCTTCCCCCAGGATAGCTGCCATGGCGGCCTTTTCCTTAAGGACTGACGTCAGCAGGGGTGACTTCCCATGGTCCTGGTTCCCTGAAAGAAAAAAGCCTGCCGCGCCTTTTCCATTGCCTTGTGTCAGGACCTGCTGCTGAAGGGTTCGAAGGGACCATGCATAGGAGATCAGGGACTGCCTGATCACGAAGGACCATTTTTCAGGTGAGGGTGGGCTGGAAGGGGTGGTTACCAGGGCCTCGAAGGGTAATAGGCTTAAGGCGCCATCGGGTAAGAGGATATAGGCTTTTCCGGGTAGAAGAGGATGGCTGCCGAATAACTGCCGGTAGATCGAGTAGGCCTGCCGGTAATAATCTCCCGGCCGGTTGATCATGGCGTTGGCGCCTTCTTCAAAATAGGTGTGTATAAAGGCCCGGATGCTGTCCTGCCCTTGTCTGTCCAGGGGCAGCTTCTCTGTAAAGGAGATGCCGGACCGGCTGTATTCAACGGTATATAAGGCAGTGGCGCCTGCAAAAAAAGACCGGGTGACCTGTCCTTCTTTCAGGAAGGAGGAGACGTCGGTGGTGCCGGAGACAGCTGCAGCGCCCGTTACGGCGGGTCCGGGGTCCGGTATGACAGGGGGCGCTCCCGCCTTCTTACGCAGCTCTGCCAGGTCCCATTCCGTTTGCTTTTCCTGCATCGCCTTCAGATGGGTGAGGCTATCGCTGGCGCCTGTTTGTAATGCCTCTTTACGGTAATAGACCAGTGCCCGTTCCAGCAGCCGGATCCTGTTCTGCAGGCTGTCGCCGGGACTTGCGGCGGATACGGGACTGTCGGCGGGCAGGGGGAAGCTACGAGGATAGGAGGGTTGTTGAAGGACCTCTTCCAGCAACAGCTGGGATTTACTGCTTTCCATGAATTCCAGGATACGCTGCTGGTATTTTTTTTGTCCTGTACTTTCCCAGCCATCCCAGGCAGTGCGAATGGCTTTCTCATACCGTAGACGGCTATCCGAAACCGACCGTTCTTTAGAAGAACCGGAGATCAGTTCATGACGTAATTTCTTTTCTGTGGCAAAGCACAGTGTGTATAGATGCAGGGCCTCATCGGTGTGTTTTTGTGATAGGGATAGGTCCCCCAGGGTGAACAGCAGGTCCATAAGGGTGTTCTCTGCAAACAGGTCGGACTCCCGCAGGGAATCGGCTTTTTTACCGGGTATCAGTACGGAGAGACACTGATCCAACCAGTATCCGGCCCTGTCCGGCTGCCCAACGCGGAGGCAGAGCGCGCCGAGACGCTGGAAGAGTTTGGCCCGTTCCCGTTTGCGGATAGCGCCATGTTGCTGCCATAACCGGTTCTGCCAGGTTAATGCTTTTGTATAAAATTGCAGGGCCAGCCCCGGGTCTTCCGAATAGATGTCGCCAGCCTGCTGGTAAGCCATCAGCAGCCAATAACCGGCGTCGGGTCCGGCCTTCTTACCGGTGGTGCTGTGTTCCAGCACGCTGATGCTCTTCAGGATGCTGGCCCGGGCGGCCTTGTCCTGTCGCAATTGTTCGCAGGCATCTGCCTGTTCGGATAACAGAAGGCCGCTGAGCGCAGCATGAGGATCCGCCACCGCCAACCCCTGCCGGCAATATTCCCGGGATTGTCCGGGCAATCCCATATTGCTGGATGTATTGGCCAGGTTGCTATAGACGCCGGCCAATGCCTCTTTGTCCTCCAGCGATCCGGCGATGGCCAGCGCCTTCCCCTGGATAAACAGCGCCTGCTCGTAGTCTCCCAGGCGCGTATAGTTATTGCCAAGCGGTTTTAAGATATTTTCCAGCACGAGGACCACATCCGCCAGCTCTTTGTGCTGACGGGCCCATTGAAAGGCGGCTGTATAGGCATCCGTGGAACGAACGATGTCTCCGCCCATCAGCAGGGCGTACCCTTCATTGCTGAGCAGGTCCTGCCAGGCTTGTACCTCTTCATTACTGTGGGGATAACGCCAGGCTGTTGCAGCAGCCCGGGTCAACAGGGCAGCCCTGGTGGCGGGAGCTTTTGCCACCCATTGGATTTGCCGGTAGATCCATCCGGTAAGATCGTCGGTTTCCCGGGAGTGCCGGAGCTGCTGCTGTATCTCCGGGGGCAATAAGGGGGCGGGATCCTGCGGGAGCTGGGGTGAAGAAGCCTGCGCCGGGGACCCGGCCGAAGGGGCAGCCCCTTCAGGCAATGGCTGGTAAGAGAGGCATAACAGGCAAGTTGCCATGAGGATGGCCTGCCTGGCACCCCGACAAACGCCTCGCCTGGGGCCCTGCCAGATTATTTTATAACTTGAACCCCGCATATAGAAAAAAGCGATTGGTAATGTCTCCTTTCAGCAGGCGCATGTAACGCAGTCCCAGCACAGGGCCCGTCTTTACCCTGCCGACCTGGATGTCCGCGAAAGGGGCGGCATTCCAATTCCCCAGCCAACGGGTGCCTGATTTAGTAGTACTGACGGCCGTGCTGACATTCAACGGTAATTGCAGGTCGGAGAGGTAGACCTTTTTTTCTACCGTTGTCTGTTCGGAGAGATTGACCTGCACCATGGCTCCCAACCCTACGCCAACCCAGTTGCCGAGATTGTACCGGAAGTGTAAAGGCGTTATCTCAAAGCTATTCCGTTGGGTGGTCGTCTTTTCAGACCTTCCGGTGATCAGGAATTTCAGGTTACCGATGGCGGTATCCTGCTGGGTTTTTACCACGGCGCTGGAAAAATCATCCTGTTGCAGCAGCCCGACAAAAATTTCTGCCTGGAAAAAGGGCCTGGAAGGAGCGTAAGGCGCCAGCACATACCCGAACTGCAGCGGTCCTTTGGCAGAGTAACCTCCCTGTGAAGGAAGGGCGCTATACCCCACCATGATGCCCGGGGAGAGACCTTTGATAAACCGGGCTGTAGCCTTGTTGGTAAACACGGGTTCGTTCTTGTCGAAGATGATAGCGGCTTGTGTGCTGAAAGGGATTTTTTTGGGTTTCTTTTTAAAGCGGATGGAATACTCTACGAACCCTTCCGTGGAATCCTTGTTGGTGACCCCTTCTTGTTGCAGTCCCGGCAGATAGATATTGGAAAAGACAAAATAGAGGCTGTCACCGCTGCGGACGGTATCGATGCAACTCTGGCGGTTGTAGGCCGAGTCGCACCAGCGGCATACAGGGCTCATGCTTTTCAGCTCGACGCTGGCCGTATTGAGCTGTCTGGGGATAGCGATGCCGATGGATATTTTTTTGGCGGGGCCCCGGCCCGTGTTCTGGAACTGTACTTTATAGGTGAGCGCCTTTGTTTTTGAAAAGAAGCGGTAGTTGATGCGCCGGCTTCTCAGCTGCATGCGGTTGGGATCATGGGAAGCCACTACCTGCATATCCAGCTGGAAGACTTCCGGGGCCCGGCCTGGGTTATCCGGTACCAGCATAGCGGTGAGGCTTACCATGGCGTTGGTATCCTGCAGCATGCCGGGCAGGGTATTCATGTCCATGAATAAAAATTTTTCTTCACCGGAAGCCATGGCGGGGAAATGCAGGACTGTGTGTTGCTGGTAGACGCCAAGTAACTGGTGCAGCATGGTACGGGCTTCAGCGGCGAAGTCGGGCATCCAGCCGGCCACTTCGTCCCCTCTGCCGGCAGCCTGACTTGTCCACGGGGAGTTCCGGGCGGGGCCTGTCGCCAGGGCTTCATTCTCTTTTTTGTCCGTGGAGAGAGAAGCCATTAGCGTGTTGAGTGAGGAGCTGTCTTCACCGTTGTAATATCTTTTTTCCGCCAGGGCAAATCCTTCCCTTCCGAATTGCCGCTCGTTGTAGAACAGGACAATGGATCCTCCAAGGCTGTCCGGGGACTGGTTGCGATAGCCAACCAGGGTGACAAAGTCTTCGCCGGGTCTGGGGTTGCGGTTGATCTTCATTTCGATGTTACCGTTGCCATGAAAGAAATGAGAAGCCCAGGTACCCGACCCATTGGGTTTCTTGCGGATCTTCACCGGGCGGGGCCTGGTGGGGGGCGCTTTGCCGTCATCATAATTATTGGTGGCATAGAGGCGGACCTGGTACAAGCCACTATCCCGGTAGGCGTAGAGCGGATCTTTTTCGAAGCTGAACCTGCCATCTCCCAGTTCCCAGAAATATGTGTAGAAGGCGGAGGGTGCGCCGGCTACCTGGCGTAAAGGCCGCAGCAGCGCCGAGAATTGGATGCTGTCGCCCCTTTCTTCCGCCCTTATTTCCGGGGGGATCGAATCCTGTGCTTTGCAGAAGCAGCTTATCGTCCAAACCAGTAATAGGGTGAGTCCGGTTCTTTTCATAGTCGATGAAGTTATGAATTAACGAAGAATGAACCAGCACATTGTGGCCGGTTCATTCTTTCCTGTTGCGTCTTATAGGGTTATTTCGAGTTCATCTGAAGGATCAGGTTGACCATGGCGCTCTCCGATACTTCCTGGGGGTCGAAAGTAAAGGTGGTATAGTTATTACTTCCTGCAGGCGAGCCAATGGTGACATCCTGCATATCTGCATAGAACTTCCCGTTTTCGGTGCTGATGGCCAGAAATGTACCCTGCATGCCGATGGGCATAGAGGCTTCATAGCTGATAAATCCCTGGTGGGCGCCCGTTGCATTCAGGATGATATCATAGACCTTGATCAGCGTGTTCTGGTTATGAGGTTTGAAATAGAGCGCTGTAGGCTGATCCCCACTGTAATCCGTTTGGGTCTGGCTGTTGTAGTGGCTGTTGAAATAACCCAGCACGGTGGTCTTGGGGTCCGAGTTGTTGCTTATGATGGCATCGCAATTCCTCCACTTGACCAGGCTGTCCAGCTTGAAATCCAGGGTGCCGTTGGCACTGTTAAAGAAGGCATAGCTGGTAGTGATCTGATTCCAGGCGATGCCTCTGCGTACAGGCGCCTGCACAGAGATGGTGACGGCCGTGTTGAGGTAATCGTAACCGCTAAGGGTAAAGGTAGCGGAGGAGTCGCCGCCCCACATGGGGATCTCCTGTCCATTGATCGGTTTGGCAGGTACCTGCACTTTTACGCTGCTATCTTTTTTCAGCAGAAGCTGTTGGTCATTCTGGGTAGCTTTTACGAAGAACTCTCCATAGGATACGAGCATACGTCCGTCGCTGGTAAGGGTCGGTTTGTCACCCAGGATCATGTCGCTGGGAGAGTTGATCTCTTTTACGGCGACGGTGACAGACCCTGTCACGGCTGCTCCGCCGGAAGTGACGAAGGCGCCGGCAGGGATGGTATATTTAATACCTTTGGAAGAAGTAAAGGAGGCTCCGGCCGTAGCATCTACCGTAAAGCTTTCAAACTGCGGGCCATGACTTTGCATGAAGGCAGTCATGGTCTGCCCATCCTGGTTGTTGTGCTGGGCGGACGCGTCATTGTTCTTTTTACAGGACATGATACTGATAGCCGAAGCTGCGATGATGGCCAGGGCTGGTAAAGATGATTTTTTCATATACGGTGTGTTTACAGGTATATCAGCGGTACCTGATCTTTGTTACCCCTTGTTACCAACCTATTTTTTTGGATATTCGCCAAAAAACTTCCCCGGAATGGTGACCCACGCTGACCAACGTTATCTTATTGGGTTGTTACATAATGATAATCAGGTAGTTGAAGAGATTTATCGAAAATTTGCCCCTTCGATAAAAAATTATATCCTCCACAACCAGGGGTCGGACGATGATGCGGCCGACATTTTCCAGGAGTCCCTGGTCGACCTTTATAATCAGGCAAAATACAAGGGGCTGCAGCTTACCTGTCCTTTTGAGCCTTTCTTATTATTAGTATGTAAAAGAAAATGGCTGAATGAACTGAAGAAAAGGGGGCGTCACCCGGTAACAAAGTCAACGGATGATGTATCTGATTTGGGAGAGGATGTATTTGCTGCCGCGGAGCAGGCGGTGCGGGAGGAGGACAAGGCCCGTGTTTTTTTGCAGCAATTCGCCCGGCTGGGAGAGAAGTGCAGGGAGTTATTGCGGCTGACCCTGACAGGGGACCGGCAGGAGAAGATCGCGGAGGGACTGGGTATCACCTATGGTTATCTCCGTAAGAAGAAAGCGGAATGTATGGCTACTCTATTATCCTATATACAAGCACAGAAAATTTAACTTATGGCAACCTACGATAAAGAAACGATCATCCGCTATGTGGAGGAGGAGTTGTCTGCGGAAGAAAGACGGCAATTCGAGGAGGATCTGGGTAAAGATGCTTCGCTGGCTGATGAAGTCTCTTTTTATAAGGAATTGCGATCCTTCCTGGAACAGCGGCTTGTACCCGACCCGGGGGGCGATGAGTTGCGTAAGACGCTGCAGGGTATGAATACGAAATATTTTGCCGGTGGGGCATCATCCGCCGGCGCCAAACGTATTCCGCTGACCCGGTGGCTGGCCGGTATGGCGACGGCCGCTTCGGTTATCATCGCTACCGTATTATTATGGCCTTCGGGCAAGGGAGATTACCTGGACAGGCTGGGGCATACGGAAATGATCAGCACAACGGAAAGAGGGGCTAACGCGGACTCTCTGTTGCAACGGGCTTCTGTCTATTTCAATCAGCAGCAATTCGACAAGGCCCTGCCGCTTCTGGACTCCGCAGTAAAAGAGGATAGCAGCAGTCAGCTGGCATTGTTCTACCGGGGTGTGGCCTCATGGCATACCGGGGCGGTGGCTGCAGCACGGAAGGATCTGGAGCAGGTCTATAAGGGAGGGTCGTTGCTGCAATATGAGGCTGCTTTTTATATGGCGCTGAGTTATGCGGGGGAGAAGAATGCAATGGCCGCCAGGGAGTGGCTGCATAAGATCCCGGATGGGACCCCTGTTTCGGAGAAGGCTAAGGAACTGGAGAAGAAGTTGGAGTAGGGAGGCTATCGGTTATTGCCGATTTTCACCGAGATCAGGGAATTGTGTACTGCTGAATGCTGCACCTTAACGGAGGAGGTACTTCGGGCGGAGCCGGTGACCCGTGGTTGCAGGATCGCATCCAGTTGAAGGTTTAGCTGGTTTGCAAACTCTGTATAAGAGGCCGGCACTCTCCGGTTGAGATACAGTAGCAATAATCCAAAGACGGTGTACCGGATCTGCGCCTTGAGTCCTTCCACTTCTTCCGCGTGGAGAAGCTTGCGGCTGATGCAATAGATCCATTCCTCTTCACAGGCCTGGTCCAACGAAGTATTTATCAGGTCTGCGATCCCCTTTTTGTTTCCCAGGTCGCCCATTTTCTCTATAAAGAACAGTTCGAATACGCCGGGGTATTGGATAAAGAAGGTTGCATAGGCTTTGACGGCCGTCTTTAACCCGTCGACCCCTTTCTCCGATCCTTTGATGCGGTTCCGGACGTGTTGTTTGCATTCTTCATAAAAATCATGTACACAGAGGAATACCAGTTCATTGGCGTCTTTGAAATAGCTGTACATCGTCGCCGGAGAATAACCCGCCTTGTCCGCTATGCTGCGGACGTTGACGCTTCTTAACCCTTCCGCCTTTAACAGGTCTTTGGTAGCCGCCAGAAAATAGCCCCGCATGCGCTGTCCCTGTATCTCCTTGTTTTTCATTGTTCAAAAATTTAACGAATGTAAAAATAGTAAACAATGTTCATTATATGAAATAATGTTTAGGTAAACTCATGCAAACGTTTGCACAACCGTCAACCTCCTGGGGCTATTAAAAATCCTGTATATTAGGTTAAGCTATGCCTATAGACCCCGTCCATATTCTTTTTCAACGAATGTCTTTATCAGATGATGAAGGGGCGCTGTCCGAGTTGCATGACCTATACTTCTATCGCCTTTATAAGCTCAGCTATTCTATCGTGGCCAATAAAGAGACGGCCGAAGAGATCACCAATGATGTTTTCATTAAGATCTGGCAAAAGAAACACCTGCTCCGGGAAATCAACAATCCCGAATTATACCTCCTTAAGTGCGCCCGGAACCGGGCGCTTGAATTCCTCCGGTCCCGGAAGCCATCCTTCGAAATACTGGAAGATGATTTGCATGATTTTTTGATAGCATGGGAGACCAGCCCCGAGCAGATCCTCATTTCTTCCGAGATGGTCCGCTATATAAATAAATCCATCGACGGACTCGCCCCCAGATGCAAGCTCATTTTTTTACTGGTGAAAGAGGGCAATCTTAAATACCGGGAAGTAGCGGAACTCCTGAACATCTCTGTAAAGACGGTGGAAGCCCAGATGAGCATAGCTCTCAAAAAGATCGGGCATTCCGTGCCATTTTCTCTTACCAGCCATTAGTTATTTATTATTTCCAAAACTTTTTAGGGGTAAACGTTTTTTTTAGCATCAGCCTTAATATCGGATGCCGGGACTTTGGGGAAAATAGCCCCTGCATCCGATTTCTCTAATTAATGGGCCTTCGGCCGACCGGGCGAAGCCCGATAAAGGAATATTAAAAGAATGTCTGAAAAACGAATTTGGGAACTGCTGGTCAGGCAGTTTAATAAGGAGATCTCGGAAGATGAGCTCAAAGAACTTCAATTGCTTTTAGGAGAACGACAGGATGCCAGCGCCTATCCGGATCTGCTTGCGGAGATGCGCGCCTTGTCCTTTAAGCCTGCCCCAGCCGACCAATCCAGGAAAGAGAACAGCCTGTCGGCGATTCAAAAAGCCATACGTCGCGGGCAGGAGGCGGAACAGCCGGGCGTTCTCCCAGTACAGCAATTGCCCGAAGCGGCAGACGCCAGGCAAAAAAACAGCAGCAAACGATGGCTTTATGCAGCAGCGGCCTGCACTATCGTCCTTATTGCAGGATATTTCTTGTTCAGGGAGAGCAAACGACCGGCCGAAGGCCCCGGACAATTCGAGACCATTGTCACCCGGACGGGCTCCAAAACCCTTATCACGCTGCCGGATAGCTCCACGGTAGTGTTGAACAGCGCCTGCAAATTCGGGTATAACAAGGCGTTTGGCGCCGGCAGGCGCGAAATGCAGCTCTCGGGGGAGGCCTATTTCGACATACACAAAAGTCCGGAGATGCCCCTGGTCATACATGCCGGGAATGTCCTCATCAGGGTGCTGGGAACAACCTTCAACGTCAGGGCCAATCCCGAAGATTCCTTCGTCGAAGCCACCCTCATAAAAGGGATTATCGAAGTAAGCCTTCGTTCGGACCCCGAACGGAAGATATTGCTGCGTCCCAATGAAAAGATCGTGATCCGCAGGAATGAAGGATTGCCGGAGGGCAAACAGGTAAAGGCCCTTCCAAAAAATAAGGAGGAAGTCATCGCGGTAACAAAAGTGGAGCCGGATCCTATAGACAGCTCCTACATTGAAACCGCCTGGATCAGAGACAAAATGCTGTTTCACAAAGAGCCGTTTGCCTCCCTTGCCCGGAAAATGGAAAGATGGTATAATGTAAAGATCCTTCTCTCAGACCCGGAGTTGAATGAGTTGGTGTTCACGGGTTCGCTGGAGAAGGAGACCCTGCAGGAGGCCTTCAGGGCCCTGCAACATTCGGCACGGTTCAATTATAAAATAGAGGGACAGACCGTCACCATTACTAAAAAACAATAACCCATTTAAACCCCATACCAGCATGCATAGATGAGCAATTGAAAATGCAAGAATAACAGCTTCATTGCCTTAATAAAAGAGAGAGGTGATTGCGCCACCTCTCTACCCTTTGAACAGGCAAATGAATTCGCCTATTACTAAATAAATCAAACCAAAGGTATGAAATTTACCAGACTAACTGCTTTTCCCGCTTGGGAGCCTTCCCATAAACTACTGTTTATCATGCGAATAACTGCACTTTTTTTGCTGTTTGTCAGCCTCCATGTCTCCCTGTGGGCTTTTTCACAAACCAGCATCAGCCTTTCTGTAAAGAAGCAACCGCTTGCGGCTGTACTGACCCTGATCGAGCGGAAATCCGACTACCGCTTCCTCTACCAGGAGACCAGCGTATTCTCCAGGAAGGAAATAAGCCTGAAGGTACAGAATGCCTCATTGGATTATGTGCTTTCCCTGATCCTGGAAGGCACTGGCCTCGGCTATACCATCAATGATAATCACCTCGTCGTGATAGGAGAAAAAGAGACGGCTGTCGCCCTTCCTGCCGACTGGATCACGGGAGTGGTGAAGAACGAAAGAGGAGAGCCCCTGTCCAATGTGTCGGTCCTGATAAAAGGCACTGCCCGGGGTACGCAGACGGATGAAAGGGGGCGTTTTCGTATACAGGCTGCGGAAAATGATAGCCTGGAGTTCTCCTACATCGGGTTTGAAACACAATCGGTGAAAGCCAGGTCCTCCCTCGATATCATACTCAGGTCCGCCAGCCAGCAGATCAACGATGTAGTGGTAGTCGGGTACAGTGATAAAAAGAAAAGCGAGCTCACCAGCGCCGTCACCGTTGTCACGGCGGAAAAGCTAAAAGATGTCACCACCAATGATATCGGATCGATGCTGCAGGGCAAGGTAGCGGGGCTGCAGGTGGTCAATAGTTCCGGCGCTCCGGGCGCGGCGGCAGAGATACGCCTGAGAGGTATTTCTTCCGTAAATGCCTCCCAAAGTCCCCTGATCGTGGTGGATGGGATCATCGGGGGCAACTATGACCCCAATGATGTAGAGACCGTCACGGTATTAAAAGATGCGGGCGCCACCGCCATGTACGGGTCCCAGGCCAATGCCGGGGTCATCATCATAACGACTAAAAAAGCAGCCGCCGGCAAGACCCGCTTTGAAGCTAAGATCACCACCGGCTTCCGGACGCCCGATTTCGGCAAAATGAAGATGATGAGCGGCAGTCAGTTGTACGAGCATCAGAAAGAGTATTACCGGGATTATATACCGGCGAATACTGATAACTCGTATAAGATCGATCTCCTGCAGTTCATTGCCGAACGTCCCCGTACGCTGCGCAGCCAGAATTATAACTGGCTGACGGATATGTTCAGGCATGCGCCTATGACCAATTTTTATTTTACCGCCAGCGGCCGGACGGATAAAAACGATTATTATCTGGGGTTGACCTATTATAATGAAAAAGGATCTTTTTTAAATACGGATTATCAGCGTATAAACCTGCGCGCCAATTCCACCCATCACTTCAGCCCCCTGATCAGTCTTAGCAATAATATCAATATGAGCGGCACCACCGGAAAAAGCTATGACTATAACGACGTCTATTACGCTTACCTCAACATGCCCTGGGACAACCCTTACGACAGCGCCGGCAAGCCGGTGTATGTAGACGGCAACTCCACCTTCAAATGGTGGTCCAGGGATAAGGTCAACCCCATCCATACGATTGCCAATTCCAATCATCCCTATAAGAATTTTGATGTGAATTATGATCTTGATTTCAATGCAGGGATCACAAGCTGGCTGTCTTTTAGCAGCACGAACAGACTGGCGGCCGCCTATTTTAAAAGCTCTACCTATTATTCTCCCCTGGCCGCCGGGCAGTATAACGGTACCGGATATCTCAGCGAGCTGAGCACCCTTAATTACGGTTATATTTCCAATGACCTGTTGAAATTCAACTTCCAGTTGGGCGAACACCGTATCAGCGGCCTGGCCGGCATAGCCTTTGAAGGCAGTCATACGGAATTGACGGGTGCTTCGGGCAAGGGGCTGCCCGTCGGGTTGCAGGTGCTCAATGTGGTATCCAATAGCCAGGTGGTCAGCGGAAGCAATGACGCAGCCATGATGCAATCCTATATTTCCCAGCTGAATTATAGTTTCAGGGACAGATATTTTCTCACGGGTTCCTACCGTGTCGACGGCTCTTCGGCCTTCCCTTCCGCGCACCGGTATGCGTCCTTCCCATCCATCTCCGCAGCCTGGCTGGCCAGCAAAGAGTCTTTCCTGGCTGATAACCGTACGATCAGCAACCTGAAATTGCGGCTCAGTTACGGAGTCACGGGATCGCAGGATATCGGCTCTTCCCGCTATCTGGGGCTCTATTCCTTGTCCAGCCAGTATAATTCCCTCGTGGCGGCAGTGCCTTCCCAGCTGGCCAGCCCGAACCTTACCTGGGAAAGTAAATACCAATGGAATGCAGGTGTCGATATCGGCTTATTCCGGCGAATAGACCTCACCGTTGATGTCTATAACAATGTCACCAGGAACCTGCTGCTCCAGGTATCTCAACCGCTGTCGGTAGGCTTTGAGCAAAGATGGGAGAATACGGGGCAGATCGTCAACAACGGAGTAGAGTTCGGGTTGAGCACCGCCAACATCGTTACACGCGACTTCACCTGGAAAACGGATTTCAATATCAGCTTTAATACCAATAAGCTCAGACAATTTCCGGCTACCAATATCAATACCCAGTCGACCTGGAGCATTTCGCAGATCTATCGCGAAAAGGGCAACCTCTACGAATTTTATATGCCCAAATGGCTGGGGGTTGACCGGCAGACAGGAGCGCCACTCTGGGAGGAGATCACCAAAGACGCCCAGGGGGGAATTGTCTACCGGCAGGCAACTTCCAACTACGACAGCGCCACTTACCAGGAAGTGGGCTCCCCCCTTCCCAAATACCAGGGAGGCATCACCAATACCTTCCGCTACAAGGGGCTGACCTTGAGTGTCAATGCCTATTTCCTATATGGCAATAAGATTTTCAGCAACAGTCTCCGGTTTGTGGAGAACGATGGCAGTGAGCCTTATTATAATCAGGCCGTGCTGCCAAAAGGATATAACATCTGGACAAAACCGGGAGACGTCGCCACGGAGCCCAGCCCGCAGAATGCCGCCAATTCCACCCAGACCTCCAGCCGGTATTTAAAGGACGGCAGCTTCCTGTCAATCCGGAACGTAGCCCTTTTCTATGAGCTGCCGCCGGCCTTCCTTAAAAGACTGGGTGTCAGCGGTGTAACCATCGGCGTTGCTGCCGATAATGTATATACGTTCACTAAATTCTTCGGCCAGGACCCGCAGGCTACCATTACCCCCGGGGTATACGTGATGCCGGGTGTTTCGGACTTTAAATATCCGAACAACCGTCAGTATTTATTCAACATCGATTTCAGGTTTTAATATGCCCATCGCATTAAAATATTATACAATGAACCGAATCAACACGCTATTACTTTGGATAGCCCTACCCCTTCTTCTCAGCATAACAGGCTGCGTAAAAGACGTTAATCCCAGCGACGCCATTACAACAGCCAATCTCACTACTACCAGCGACGGGCTTATCAATGCCGTTAACGGGGCGTATGCCTTGCTGAAGGACCATGTGGAGTTCGCCGGGTCTACAGACGAGAATAATATGTACCTGCGCCAGTATTTTCAATGCGCTGATTTTGCCAGTGACGATATCGTCTGCGGTCAAACGACCACCGATCCCCTTTTCTACAGTTTCTCCCTGGGGCATACGGCTACCCAGACCAATATGCGCTATTTCTGGTATATCTCTTATAAGATCATCAATGACGTGAATACGGTTATCGAAGCCGTGGAGAAGCTATCCAACCCCGACGCCGCTTCCCGGCAGTTGCTGGGGGAATGTTATTTCCTGCGCGCACTCACTCATTTCAGCCTGGTGAAGTTTTACGCAATGCCCTATACGACTGCGCCATCCGGGGCAGGGATCATCCTGCGTACGTCCAGCACGGATCCGGCTTTAAAAGCCCGGTCCAGCGTGCAGGAAGTATATCAATCCGTCATTGGGGACGCCGAAAAAGGAGCTGCCCTAATGAATGCCCCCCGGGGCGCCATGTATGCGTCGAAAGAAGCAGCCTGGGCGCTGTTGTCCAGGGCTTTTCTCTATGAGGACAACAAGGACAGCACGATCTATTA
Organism: Puia sp.; assembly: GCA_035492545.1. Lineage (GTDB taxonomy): Bacteria > Bacteroidota > Bacteroidia > Chitinophagales > Chitinophagaceae > Puia. Next base: position 77,288 of record DATJJD010000094.1, on the reverse strand, counting down.
TTCCAGCCAGGTTATAAATTCCGGCAGGTTCACCCTCAGCACTGCCGCGAGCTATCCTTCCCTTTTCGCCAATGCCGCTGCAGCGCCGGAGACGATCTTCTGCGTGGCCTTCACCACTACAGAAGATTATGGAAAATTCGGCTCCATTGCCTCGATGATCTATTCCAACGGTAATTCGGGATGGGGAGAGGAATATGCTTCTCAATCATTGCGGGACACCATGTCCGCGCATCCTGAAGACGTCCGCTGGTCTTATATCGTGCCGAACACCGTTGGCGGCGTCGTTCAAAAAAAGAATGGCATTGAAATGTATTATATCTCCAAATTCTCCGGCCAGGGTGGAAGCCCGACCCTTAGCTCGCCCATCCTGTTCAGGCTGGCCGAGATGTATCTCAACCGGGCCGAGGCAGAAGCCAAAGCCGGTCAGACGGGGCCGGCACTTAGTGACGTGGATATGATCCGTACGAACAGGGGATTGGCAGGCAGCTTGTATAATGGTCAGACGCCCTCCGGGCAGACAGCTCTGGATGTAGTACTAAAAGAGCGGCGTATCGAGCTGGCCTTCGAAGGGCACCGTAGTTTTGACGTGTACCGGAATAAGCTGAGTATGAACCGTACCTATTGGGGCTATCATCTGCCAGGTCTCAAGGAATCAGATATCGATCTGTCCGTCCAGCCTTCCGGGTATGCCAATATGATCATCAGCCCGGATAATCCCAAGATCATTTATTACATCCCGATCGACGAGATCGAGACTAACAGCTTATGTACACAAAATAATTGAGGAGATTTTCATCCTTTACAACGATAAAAATAAAAATATGCGCGTTACAAAGATCATAACCTATACTCTGCTGGCCATGCTGGCAACCTGGTGCGGCGCCTGCAAAAAAGAGGGGGCCAAACCGCAGGCCGATATCTTTTATACCACCAGCCTCGACGGCTATACCGTCACGTTCACCAATCAAACTACGGGCGCTGCCTCCTATAAATGGGATTTCGGGGATGGCGCCACTTCTACGGAAGAAAGCCCTACGCATACCTATCCGGGGAAAGGGAAGTATGTCCCCACCTTATATGCCACCACGGCCGGAGGTGTCACCGACGAAGGCTCTACCGTGATCCATATCTCCAAATCATCGGCCGTGAAACTGGACGATAACAGCCTGTCGGATTGGGATTCGGTGGCCCACAACGTGGTGGTCTCCGGGGCCGGCGGCGGCATTTTCCGTAAAGCAAAGTTCGATTACAACAGCAACTACATTTATTTCTATTTTGAAATGGCTACCACCGTGGCTAATGGCGATATTTTCGATTTCTACCTGGATACGGACAATGATCCTACGACGGGTTATGTCACCTGGCTGTTCAGCGGATCGGGCAATGATGTGCTGCTGGAAGGGGCTATGTTGCAGAACTGGCTGGACCCGTTTTATTTCTCCGGCGCCAGCCAGAGCAGTTTTTCCTGGGCTGGGCAGACCATTTCCGAATTTTACCAGATCGGCACTGTGGTGCAAGACGGCGGCATTCTCAAATTCGAAGGCGCTTTTAAACGGGCGAAGCTGAAAGGAATGACCGGCAAAGGCCTCCGGCTGGGCGTCACCGCAACGAAGAGCGACTGGAGTGTGACCCTGGGAGCATTGCCCGATCAAACCACGGCGGCCTTTTATCTTGACATGAGCGAATAATATTTTTTTATGAAATTTATCTCTTTCGGATCTTTTCTGAGGGGGAGCTGGCTATCTATTGCGTTATTTATTTGCCTGGCTTCCCTGGTACGTTGCAGTAAGTTCGATGCTCCTGCCACCTATACGCCCCTGCCTACGGACACGGTGACTTACACGGAAAGTGATACCGATTTCGCCAATCCCGAGCGTGGCTTTTATCGCTATACGGTAACGGATGCCGGTAGTTATACGCCCCTCGATAACGCCCAACTGATGGCATGGCGTACTTTGCAACAAGCGGATGGGGGCGGCGCGTATAAGATCTACAGCACCCTGGTATTCCGGTATTTCATCCTGAGCGGGCTTACCAATAGTCCGCTGCCCTCCGGCCTGCTGGATAAAATAAAGGCGGATTTCGTCCTTGCCAGGCAGGCCGGTGTTAAGCTCATACCACGCTTTGCCTACACACAGACAGCCAACCCGGGCGCTTGTCCGGAAGGGTTTATATGTCCCCTCTACGGCGATGCGCCGAAAGATATCGTATTGCAGCATATTGCCCAGCTGAAGCCGCTGCTGCAGGAAAATGCAGATGTGATAGCTTGTATGCAACTGGGCTTCGTGGGGGTCTGGGGGGAAAACTATTATACGGATTATTTCGGCGACGCCTCGTCCAATGGTCAGGGCCAGTTATATGACAATAACTGGCAGGACAGGATAGACGTATTGAAGGCGCTGCTGGATGCCCTGCCTGCAGACCGTATGGTGCAGGTGCGTTATCCTCAGCTAAAACAACGACTGGTATATGGCACCGATGCGTTGCCTTCTTCGGCCGCTCTTACGGATGCAGAAGCCTTCTCCGGCACTTTCAAGGCGCGCATCGGCCTGCACAACGATTGTTTCCTTTCCGGTGTGGGGGATTACGGGACCTATGATGACTACGGAAATTCCGCTACGCCCAGGCAATCGGCCATCACCCTGCTGACAGCCTATGCACAAGCCGATAATAAATATACGGCGGTGGGAGGGGAGACCTGCGATGATACCTATAGTCCGCAGAATGATTGCGAGAATGCCGGTATGGCCCAGACGGTGATGAATGGCCTGCATTATAGCTTCCTCAACTGCGCCTACAATAATGACGTGAATAATGATTGGGTCGACGGCGGCTGTATGGATAATATAAAAAAGAACCTGGGCTATCGCTTCGTATTGAAAAGCGGTGTCTATCCCGGAGCCCCGGTAAAAGCCGGTATGCAGTTTGCCTTCACCCTTTTCCTGAAAAATGAGGGCTATGCCTCTCCTTTCAATGAAAGGCCTGCGAAGCTTATTATGCGTCACCAGGTCAGCGGTAAAGAATTCGTTTTCCCGTTGACGGCAGATGTACGCAGGTGGTATAGCGGGGAATTGCAGGTGGATGAGAGGGTCCTTACCGATGCCACTATGCCTCAGGGGAAATACAACCTCTTTCTTTACCTGCCGGATAAATATCCCTCTATTGCTGCCCGGCCGGAATATGCCATTCGCCTGGCGAACGCCGGTGTCTGGGAAACCGCTACGGGATATAATCAACTTTCGGCAACCATTACCATTGATCAATAATGCCATGCCACTAAAGCCAACTACCATGAAAGAGCTCGCCGGTAAGCTCAATACCTCGATCAGCACCATATCGCGGGCCCTGAGCGATAAACCCAATATCAGTCAGGCGACCAAGATAAAAGTAAGGCAACTGGTAAAGGAGCTGAACTACCTTCCTGATCAGAGAGCCCTTTCTTTCAAGCAAAAGAAGACGTTTACCATCGGAGTGGTGCTGCCTGATCTCTGGGAATCCTTTTTTTCCGAAGCGATCAGCGGCATCGAAGAGATGGCTAATGCGGCAGGTTACATGGTGCTGATCGGGCAATCGCATGATGATGAAGAGAAGGAAAAGGGCATTCTTACCATGATGCGGACCCACCGGGTAGATGGCCTTCTTATTTCAATTTCCAGGAACACTGCCAACTACGAACATTTTGACGCCCTTCGCAAACGGGAAATACCCGTTGTGTATTTCGACCGTATCCCCCGGATGAACAATATCCACTACATAGCCTGTAATATGGAATCAGGTACGATTCAGGCCATGCGGTTTTTATTGAAAAAGGGGCATAGGGCCATTGGGCTGATTAACGGTCCTGACAGACTTGCCGCCAGCCAGGAAAGAAAGCAGGGATATATCAAAGCCCTCTTAAAGCACCGGCTTAAGTTCGATCCCTCCCTTGTCATATCCTGCGACCTGACCCAGGCGGGAACGCATGCCGCCATGCAGGAGTTGTTGTCCCAGAAAAGGAAGCCCACGGCTGTTCTGGCCTTTAATGATTACGTGGCCATGGATGCCATCCAATATGCGAGGTCGCTGAAAATGAAAATTAACAGGGACATCACTTTTGTAAGTTATGCCAATTCACCGATGAACGAGTACATGGAATTCCCTCCCATCGCATCGGTGGAACAATACCCTTACCGGCAGGGCCAGAAGGCAGCCGGCATCTTGTTGGAGTTATTGAACAGGAAAGAACCTGCAAACAATAGCTCTTTTCGCCAGATCATCCTGGAATCTCAACTCGTCATACCGGCTACCCGACCTCAATAGGTGACCGGCGAACCAGGGTCATTTATTACTGGCGGACAAGGTTGTCACCAGTTTGGTCAGATTGTCCAATTGCTCTTTTAACTGTTGGACATCCCGGTCCCTGGATGTCAGATCGGCCTGTAATAGTTCAATGGCCTTTTTAAGCCGGGCATTTTCGTCTTTTAGTTCCGAAGTCCTGTGTTCCAGCGCCTGGATACCGATGAAATTTATCCCATCGAAGTCGGCCTGGTTGATCGTGGTGTCATTTCCGATAGTGCCGTATTGATCTTGTCCAAAGGCCTTGTAGAAATCCTGGGCCATAGGGCCGTAATGGCGATAGCGGCTGGGGTCCTGTCCTTTATAATTCCAGGTGGTGAGGGGGATGGACCGCCATTTTTGCAGGAATTCCTCTTCGTCCACCGGTTCGAAGTTTTCCTTTTTATGGACGTCGGAAATAGTAGACCAGGCGTTGCCGCCGCCTGCCAGCATGACGCCTACGGTAGTAGTGGAATTGGTGAAGAGACGGTAGCCGTTGTCAAAGCGCATGGTCATCTGGTTGGTGGAGTTGCTGGTGGCGATGTTGGTGGTGCTGCGGTCGCCGATGATAAAGGAGCCCAGGTAGTTGGTAGTGACATAACTCCCCAGGGCGAAGCTATTGGCTCCAAGCGCGTTGACACTGTCTCCTGCGGCAAAGGAGTTGACCTTTCCCGCGGTGCAATTGTTGCCCATCGTGGTGGAATAATCGCCGTTGGCATAGGTATTATAACCCATGGCAGTGGAACTGTAGCCCAGCGCATTGGAGAACCTTCCCATGGCGGTGCTATACTGTCCCGAGGTGTAGGTGGCGCTGCCCATGGAAACGGAGGAAGCTCCTGCGGCGTGAGTCCCTTCTCCCAGCGCCAGGGAAGTGACCCCCGAGGCGAGGGCATTATTACCCAGGGCGGTAGAGCCCATGCCGATGGCGGTGGTATATTCCCCGATGGCGACGCTGGATTCGGCGGGCGCATCCGAAGAGGGGCCTATGGCCGTAGCGGAATTGCCTCTTGCTTCCGCACCGTCACCCAGGGCGATGGAATATTCGCCGATGTTGTTCGCATCGTTCCATTCATTGCCTTCTACATAGCCCGCCATGAAAGCCGCTTTTTTGGGGTACCAGATCAGCTTTGCCCCGGTGCCCGTGTCTTTGAAATCCTTACCCGATTCGAAAACACCTTTGCCAAGCACAATCCCATTGCTGTCCAGGAATAGTCCGTTGTTGCCGCCATCCCCGGAAAGATATTTGCCGTTGGTGTTGAGGTTTTGCTGCAGGACATCGTTAAAAGCGCCGAAAGAAGCCCATGTATTGACATTCCAGTAATAGAAACCCGGGGTCAGCCCCCCGGCCGTGGCCGTATTGTATACCAAAAGAGAAGTCTTTGGAAAACGGATGGTGGCCGAGTCATGGATACCGGTGAGAGCTAACCGGGGGATCAGGACACCCTTGTTGCTGCTCTTGACGTCCAGCATGGCGCTGGTGTCGGGAGCAGAGCCATCTGAATTGATGGCGACTCCCTGCGATCGGGCCAGGAAAACAAGCAGGCAACAAAGGATGGTTAATGGTAATATCCTATACATGGGCTTTGTTTTTAGGGTAAATTATTTTTGTATGCTATTAGTCGGAAATCAGGGCCTGGCGGATAACACCGTCACCAATTTTGTAAGGCTTTCCAACTGATCTTTTAGCTTTTTTATATCCTGGTCCCGGACCTGATCCAGCTCTTGTTGTTTTTTCAGCCTTGCCTGTAATTCTTCGATAGCCGTCTTGAGCTGTGCGTTTTGATCTTTCAGTTGGGCGTTGGTTTCTTTCAGGTCCGAGGTCCTTTTTTCCAGCGCCTGGATACCGATGAAGTTGATGCCGTCGAAGTCGGCCTGGTTGATGGTGGTGTCATTCCCGATGGTGCCGTATTCATCTTTGCCAAAGGCGGTATAGAAATCCTGGGCCATGGGGCCATAGTGACGGTTGCGGCTGGGGTCCTGTCCTTTGTAGTTCCAGGTGGTCAGGGGCATTGCCGATATTTTTTGCAGGAAATCTTCGCCGTCGACCGGTTCGAAGTTTTCTTTTTTATGTACGTCGGAGATAGTGGACCAGGCGTTGCCGCCGCCCGCCAGCATCACGCCTACCGTCGTAGCAGAATTGGTGAAGAGCCGGTAGCCGTTGTCGAAGCGCATGGTCATCTGGTTGGTGGAGTTGCTGGTAGCGATGTTGGTGGTGCTGCGGTCGCCGATGATGAAGGACCCCAGGTAGTTGGTGGTGACGTAATTACCTAAAGCAAAACAGTTGGCTCCATTGGCGGTGACATAGTTGCCCAGCGCAAAACCGTTAGCCCCACCGGCGGTGATGCTGTTTCCCAGGGCAAAACTGTTGTTCCCAGTGGTGTTGACTTTACTTCCCAGGGCAAAACTGTGAGCTCCATTGGCGAGGACACTGTCGCCGGCAGCAAAAGAGTAGGGTTGCCCCGCATTGGAATTACTACCCATGGAGATGGAATTGTCCGCCAAGGCATGAGAACCATAGCCCATGGCCGTCGAAGCGTAACCATACGCCTGGGACAATCTTCCCATGGCCGTCCCATATTGGCCTTGCACATAGGTAGCGCTTCCCATAGCAGCGGCTCCTGTAGCTGCTTCATCGGTAACCGTTCCATCTCCGACAGCCATAGAATTAAGACCTTTCGCCTGGCAATTGTATCCCACCGCTGTGGAAAAATTCGCCTTGGCGTTACTCCAGGATCCCACGGCAGTTGAATTATTTGCGGAGGCAATGGAATTGGTACCTATGGCGAGGGCAAATTGCCCGGATGCCACGTCTCCCAGGCCAATAGCGACGGCGTCTTCGTTACTGGCGGTTGCACCATCCCCCATTGCCACCGAACCGAACCCGGTGGCTTGTGTTTCATATCCAAGGCCGATGGAATTGTCGCCGATATTTACGTCATCCCATTGATTACTATTTGAATAGCCCGCTCGTAAAGCTGCTTTTCGGGGATACCAGATCAATTTTGGTCCGTAGACAGTATTTTGTAACGTCTTCCCAAAGCCTTGAGCGCCAGTGCTAAGAATAATCCCATTGCTGTCCAGGAACAATCCGTTATTACCCCCGTCCCCCGAGATGTATTTGCCATTGGTATTGAGATTTTGTTGCAGGACGTAATTAAAACCGCCGAAGGAGGTCCAGGTGTCTACGTTCCAGTAGTAGAAGCCGGGGGTGAGACCTCCGGCCGTGGCCGTGTTGTACACCAGCAACGAAGTTTTCGGAAAGTGGATCGTAGCCGAGTCATGGATACCGGTGAGGGACAGCCGGGGGATCAGGACCCCTTTGTTGCTGCTTTTGACATCCAGCATGGCGCTGGTATCGGGGGCAGACCCGTCTGAATTAATCGCGACACCCTGAGAGTGGGCAATAGTCAACAAGAGACAGCCGATCACTGTCAGTGAAAGTATCTTATACATAAGAATGAGTTTAAGGGTTGTTTATTTTTTCAGGAAGCTGACGGTTTTACTATTATTTCCCCAAACGGCGTTGAGCGTGTAGACACCCCTTGCCAGTCCGGTGAGGTCGATGTTGAGCTGATTGGCGCCGGATTGCAGGAAAGCCTCTTTTTGTCGTACCACGGCGCCCTTGCCATCGATAAGCCGCAGGCTCACCTTCGAGGCAGCATTGCTGGAAATATTCAAGGTGGTCTGATCGACGGCGGGGTTGGGGTAGAGTGCAAATACTCCCTTGAAAGCGGCGTCTTTGGCCAACGTGTTCCCACCGAACAGGGTCCAGGAGCTGAAGCTCTGCACGCCGGATTGCTGGATATAATCAGAACCGTCTCCCCGGGCGCTGTAACCCGCATTGGCCCAGGAGCTGCCCAGGTTACCGGTAACTTTTGCGCCGGTGGTTACATCTGAGGTGACGATGCCATTGATGTTGCCGGTATTCCTCCACAAGGATAACTTCTCCGGTTCGACGTCCCCGATCTCGGAAGGGAAATAGGTAAAGCGGAGGGTGGCGTCCAGGCTGGAGTTGTTAGTGGGGGCAATGATATAATACCGCTCAATGGACTGGCGGCCCCTTTCATCTGTCTGCGTGGCGTGTCCCCGGATAATGGTGGTGCTGCCCAGGTTCGAGGCCGAGCTGAGCAGGGCGCCCAGGTTGCCGGGATTGGCTCCCGCTGGCGCATTCAACACGCGGGTAACCTGAATGGTGCCCGTGCCTTTTGTGAAAGCATGACTGGTGTTCGACTCATTGTTGAGGGAGCCCGTGGTTCCCAACAGGAGAGCGGCATTATTCAGGTTGAGATGGCCTCCCGAGAAGTTGACCTCGCCCGTGACATGGAGATCGGTTTGGAGGTCCAGCGTATCCGCACTTCCCAACTGCAGCCAAAGATGGTCCAATTGAGTATGTCCCGTACCGGTGAAGCTGCTGCTTTTTGCACCGGTAAGTAACATCGTTCCCCCGTCCCCCATCTGCAGGGCGCCATTGTTCACCAGGCTGGAGCCGCGTAATACGATAAAGGCGGCTCCGGAAGATTGTAATTGCGCACCGCCGGAAATAGTCAGGGTGTTTTGAGCGTATAGGCCAGGGAGGCAGCTAACGGTTAAAAAGAGTAGACTGATCCATTTCATAATCGAAGGTTTTATTGTTTGGCAGATAAGGTCATTACCAGTTTTGTAAGGTTGTCCAGCTGATCTTTTAATTTTTTGACGTCTGCTTCCAGCCGGGCATTTTCTTCTTTTAGCTGTGTGTTGACATTTTTCAGGTCTGAGGTCCTCTTTTCCAATGCCTGAATGCCGATGAAGTTGATGCCGTCGAAGTCGGCCTGGTTGATGGTGGTATCATTGCCGATGGTGCCGTATTCATCTTTGCCAAAGGCGGCATAGAAATCCTGGGCCATGGGTCCATAGTGGCGGTTGGCGCCGGGGTCCTGTCCTTTATAGTTCCAGGTGGTCAGGGGCATCGCCGAGATCTTTTGCAGAAAGGTCTCCCCGTCGACCGGTTCGAAGTTCTCTTTTTTATGTACGTCGGAGATGGTGGACCAGGCGTTGCCGCCGCCCGCCAGCATGACGCCTACGGTCGTGGCAGAGTTGGTGAAGAGCCGGTAGCCGTTGTCGAAGCGCATGGTCATCTGGTTGGTGGAGTTGCTGGTGGCGATGTTGGTAGTGCTGCGGTCGCCGATGATAAAGGAGCCCAGGTAGTTGGTCGTGACGTAATTGCCGATGGCGAAGCAGTTGGCGCCATTGGCGATGACATGGTTACCCAGGGCAAAGCCATTGTTGCCGCCGGCTGTCGTATAGCTACCGATGGCAAAACTGTTGGCTCCGTTGGCATCAACAGTATCTCCCAGGGCAAAGCTATGCGTCCCATTGGTGTTGGCGCTGTCTCCTATGGCAAAGGAATAGGGCTGACCCGCTATGGAATACCTGCCGATGGCGGTGGAATAGTCTCCATAAGCGGAAGTACCGAAGCCCATGGCAATCGCTGCAGTACCCGACGACCAGGTGTTGTAGCCCGTCGCCATACCTGAAACACCGCCCACGTAGGTAGCCATGCCCAGGGCGAGCCCGCCTGTTGCCGTCCTGTCGACCCAGGTATTGCCGCCTATGGCGCAAGCGTAATCGGCACCGGCAGTAGTGGAGCTACCTATGGAAACACTTGACAGGCCGGTGGCATGGGTATAATTCCCTATCGCTACGGAATAGGTGCCGAATGTCTCCGCCTGACGGCCCATCGCTATCGAATGGTCGGCGTGGGCATAAGCGTCTTGGCCCAGCGTGGTCTGGGTGCCGATGAGCCACAGTCCGTTGTCGCTGCCGTCGGGAGAAATACGATGGCCATTGACATTGAGATTTTTTTGAAGGACATAATTAAAACCGCCCAGGGGCAACCAGCGATTGACGCTCCAATAATAGAAGCCAGGCGCTACGGACAGGCTATCCGTTCCCGTCGTAGCCGTGTTGTAGACTAATAAGGATGTTTTCGGAAAATGAATTGTAGCCGAATCATGGATGCCGGTGAGGGCCAGCCGGGGGATCAGCACCCCTTTGTTACTGCTTTTTACATCCAGCATGGCGCTGGTATCGGGGGCAGACCCGTCTGAATTAATCGCAACTCCCTGAGATTTGACAATAGTAAACAATAGACAGCCAATCACTGTCAGTGATAGAATTTTAGACATAAGAACAGTTTAATGATTAAATAGGTAATTGGTGGCTTAGGATAGAAATAAAGGATCGGGCCTCGAATAGGAGATTAGATATCGGCTGTTAGAGTTGTGCGATAAAATAGGTGGGATACGGGTAAGTTAGGGGAACGTAGATAAATCTAAGATAGATATTTTTTCATAACGGACCATTATCTTTTTAGATTAAAATATCATTAACTATTTGCCGGAAGGAATTTCACGACCGGTTTTATCAAAGGCCCTGACAGGAAATGTCCGAAGGGGAGAATGGAGAAAATCCTTGCGAAGCAGGGACCAGATCATAGTGTCCCGTGGATTTCCTTCCGCATCCATCATGTCGTTAAGACGAATGGCAATCCTGCTAAAACCAAGCGCCTGCGGAATTTTTTGACTGATCAGGTTATCGGGGTCACAGCGGATCTCTATTCTTTCCAGGTTCTCGATGGTAAAGCCGATTTTTATAAGAGCGCTGACGGCTTCCGTAGCATAGCCCTGCTGCAGATGGGCGACATTGATCCAGTACCCGATCTCCCTTGCATGTTCTCCCGTACGGGTATGGAGACCGGTAGAGCCTATCAATTCATTTTCAGCTTTATTAAATATGCCGAAAAAATAGTCTTCGTCCAGGTGGAATTTTTCCTGGAAGGTTGACAGAATCCTTGTGGCCGACTCCGGATTTGCGGGAGGATTTTTTGCCCAGGGCATCCATGGGCGGAGATGGTCGAGGCTGTCGGTAATAGCCTTCAGCAACATGGAAGCGTCTTCCATGCGGTAGCAACGGATGATCAGTCTATCCGTCTCCATTCGGTAGGTATTTGCTTTTTCCAGGAATTTAAAATAAGAATTTTTGCTCACTAAAGCCTTGTTAGAAGGACAAACGGCGCCTTAAAATAAATTTTTTGGACATTCAGGGATTCGCCATTAATTTTGGGCCTCCATTATGAACAATAACAGACATCATCATCACCACCATTTTTTCTTACCTCAGGGGTAGGCCGGTGATGTTTTGTTTGAGAAAATAAAACTTTTAAAGGGCTTACCGGGAGGTAAGCCTTTTTTTTTGCCCATGTTTTGCCCGGGGTTTAAATATAGTATATGAATAAACTAAAAATAGCCATTCAGAAATCAGGCCGTTTGTATGATGACTCGGTAAAGCTGTTAAAAGACTGCGGCATCGATCTGAAGAACGGTGTCAACAAGTTAAAGACGGAATCGGACAATTTCCCCATGGAGATCTATTTCCTCCGGGATGATGATATTCCCCAGTATGTGGAGGATGCGGTGGCTGATATCGGCATCGTAGGGGAGAATGTCCTCTATGAAAAAAACAAGAAGGTGGATATAGTGGAGCACCTGGGTTTTGGCAAGTGCCGGTTATCGGTGGCTGTTGGGAGGAGCGAGCTGTATGGCGGGGTAAACTATCTGCAGGGGAAGAGGATCGCCACCACCTATCCTATCCTGGTCAGGCAGTTCCTGGAGAAGAATAAGGTTGACGCCGAGATCCATGAGATCAGCGGATCGGTGGAAATAGCGCCGGGGATTGGCCTGGCTCATGCGATCGTAGACCTGGTCAGCAGCGGCAGCACGCTGTTCATGAACGGGTTGAAAGAAGTGGAGACCGTATTGCAGTCGCAGGCCGTGCTGATCCGGAATACGTCGCTGGACGAGTCGCAGCAGCAGATCCTGGAAAAATTCCTCTTCCGCATCCGGGCGGTGAAGAGGGCCCGCAATACGAAATATATTTTATTGAACGCCCCGAATGAAAAATTGCAGGAGATCATCGCGTTGTTGCCGGGCATGAAGAGTCCCACGGTGCTGCCGCTGGCGGAGCCTGGCTGGAGCAGTGTGCACAGTGTATTGAGCGAGAGTGATTTCTGGGATATTATCGAAAGACTGAAAGGAGCAGGCGCCCAGGGGATCCTGGTGGTGCCCATTGAGAAGATGGTCATGTAATCTCTTTTATTATGAAAATTATCGACATAAGAAAACTTAGTGTCATCCCTTCCGCAGAACTTTCCCGCCCGGTATTGGATACCGGGTCGCTGGAAGGCAGGGTCGCTGATATCCTGCAGTCAGTGAGGGTGGGAGGGGATGAAGCGGTGAGAAGGTATTCCCTGCAATTTGATAAAGTCTCCCCGGATCGTTTGGAAGTTAGCTCCCAAGAGATAGGGGAGGCGGCATCATTGCTCGATGAATCCCTGAAGGCGGCCATCCGGCAGGCAAAAAATAATATTGAGGCTTTTCATAACCGTCAGATCGAGGGGTCAGGCCCTGTCGAGACCATGCCGGGGGTCAGCTGCTGGCGAAAAACAGTGGCCATCGAAAAAGTGGGGCTCTATATTCCCGGGGGTACGGCGCCTTTATTTTCCACTCTGTTGATGTTGGGAATACCGGCCAGGATTGCCGGTTGCCGGGAGATCGTATTATGTTCGCCCCCGGACCCGCAGGGGCGTTTGCATCCCGCTATCTTATATGCAGCAGAATTGGTGGGGGTTACCAAAATATTTAAAATAGGAGGGATCCAGGCTATCGGGGCCATGGCCTATGGTACTGCCACGGTGCCTAAAGTGTATAAGATATTCGGGCCGGGCAATCAGTATGTGACCTGCGCCAAGCAGCTGGTGCAGAAAGACGGGCTGGCGATCGACATGCCGGCTGGTCCCAGCGAGGTAGCCGTCTATGCGGATGAGACGGCCAATCCTGCCTATGCGGCGGCAGACCTCCTGTCGCAGGCCGAACATGGGGCAGATAGCCAGGTGATCCTGGTCAGCCCCTCCCTTCAGGTAGTGGACGCTATTCTAAAGGCTGTTGACCAGCAGGTAGCACAGCTGCCCCGGGCAGCAACAGCCATAAAGGCATTGGCTAACAGCCGCGCTTTTTTAATAAAAGATGAAGGACAGGCCATGGACCTGCTGAATGAATATGCCCCTGAGCACCTGATCCTGGCATGTAAGAACCCCCGGGCGCTGGCTGAGCGGGTCGTCAATGCCGGCTCGGTTTTCCTGGGGCATTTTTCTCCGGAGAGCGTGGGGGATTATGCCAGCGGGACCAATCACGTACTACCTACCAACGGGTACGCCAGGGCCTATAGCGGGGTGAGCCTGGATAGTTTTGTAAAAAAGATCACCTTCCAGCAACTGACCCGGGCGGGGATTGAACTTATCGGGCCCACGGTGGAATTGATGGCTGAAGCGGAGGGGCTGCAGGCTCATGCAAATGCCGTCAGGGTGAGGATGCAGGAAAAATAACTCTATAAATAAGAAATCATGTCTTTTGATGTAAATGCGTTTTTGCGGCCCAATATCCGGTCGTTAGTACCCTATTCCTCTGCCAGGGATGAATTTAAAGGAGAGGCGCAGGTTTTTTTAGACGCCAATGAGAACAGCCTGGGCTCGCCGCTGACCCGTTGGTACAATCGTTACCCCGATCCTCATCAATGGAAGGTAAAAGAGGCCCTTAGCAAAATAAAGGGGATCCCGCCGCAGCATATTTTCCTGGGCAATGGCAGTGATGAATGTATCGACATCCTCTATCGGGCCTTCTGCAACCCGGGCAAGGACAATGTCATTATCAATCCGCCGACCTATGGTATGTATGAGGTCAGCGCCAACATCAATGATGTGGAGGTGAGACGCGCTACGTTGCTGGATGATTTTCAACTGGACCTGGTGCACCTGGAGAATCTTATCGATGAGTTTACCAAGATCATCTGGATCTGCTCGCCCAATAACCCCACTGCCAATTCCATTAACCGGCAGGATGTCGAGATCGTACTAAATAATTTCCCGGGCCTGGTGGTTGTGGATGAAGCTTATATCAATTTTTCCCGTCACCGGTCCTTTATCCAGGAGCTGGCGGACTATCCCAACCTGATCGTGCTACAGACGATGAGCAAGGCCTGGGGGCTTGCCGGGCTACGGCTCGGTATGGCTTTTGCAAGCGAGGCTATTATCGATGTATATAATAAGGTGAAACCTCCCTATAATATCAGCCAGGCCAGTCAGGAACTGGCGCTGAAGGCGCTGGAAGAGACGGGACAGGTGAATGATATGATCCGCTCCCTGGTTGCGATGCGCGAACAGTTGGCGCCGGCCCTGGCGCAGTTGCCTGTTGTCCGAAAAGTATATCCCAGCGACGCTAATTTCTTACTGGTGAAGGTGACGGATGCCCGTGCCATTTATGACTATTTATTAAGAGACGGCATTGTCGTGCGCGACCGGAGCAAAGTGGTGTTGTGTGAGGATTGTCTTCGTGTTACGGTGGGAACGGAGCAGGAAAACGGGGATTTAATAGAGGCCCTGCGGCAATACCCCGTATAGTCTAAGAGAAAAATTAGTTGGGACGAGGGAAGATGGGGGCGGATCTAGTTGTAATTTTAAATTAAATTACGGTCCGTAAGCTAATGTCCGATGCCGATGAATTCCTGTAGCCGTCCTAAAATCATACTATTATGAATCAACGAAACGTAAAATCAAAAAAAATGTATTTCAAAGCCTCTTATCTTCTGGTAAGTCTTTGCATAACCGGACTGTTGGCTTGTGCCGGAGGTGATAACAAAAAACCGGAGTCCTCCGTGACCCCTGGCGCGGCTGAAAGTGTTGCCGCCGCCGCGGATACCAGCATCAAACTTCCTTCAGGCTTCAGCGCCGTGACGTTGGTGGATGCCTTTGGGAAGACACGGCACATAACCGTGACGCCCAATGGGGTCGTGTTTGTGAAATTAGCGAAGCTAAAAGACGGAAAGGGCATCTATCGCCTGGAAGATACCAACGGAGATGGAAAGGCGGACAAGATCTCGGGCTTTGGCAACTTTGCCGGTACGGGCATTGCCGTGAAAAATGGCTATCTCTATGCCTCTTCCGATGAGGAAGTATTCCGGTTTAAGCTGGATGCCAATGATAATGTGGTTAACCCTGATCAACCTGAAAAGATCGTTACCGGGCTTCTGAGCCGTCATGAGCATGAGGCCAAGGCCATCATGCTGGACAATGCTGGCAACCTGTACGTGAATGTAGGCGCCTACTCCAATGCCTGTCAATTGCAGGACCGGACGAAAGGCTCTCCCGGACAGAAGCCCTGTCCCATCCTGGACAGCGCCGGCGGGATCTGGCAGTTTAAAGCTGATAAGCCCAATCAGCAGTATGGAGACGGGGTGCGGTATGCCACGGGCCTGCGGAATGTGGTAGGGCTGGACTGGAATACGGCTACCAATACCTTGTTTGTCATGCAACATGGGCGCGACCAGCTTCATGATCTTTTCCCCACGATGTTTGATACGAAACAAAGCGCCGAGCTGCCTGCCGAATGTATGTATGAGCTGCACAAGGGCTCTAACTGCGGATGGCCTTATATCTACTACGATCAGTTCCAGCATAAGAAAATTTTGGCCCCTGAATTCGGTGGTGATGGCAAAAAGACGGCCGGAGAAGATGCCCAGGACCCTGTGGTAGCTTTCCCGGGACATCTGGCCCCTAATGCCCTCCTGTTCTATACGGGCAACCAGTTCCCGGAAAAGTATAAGAATGGCGCTTTTGTTGCCTTTCACGGTTCCTGGAACCGGGCTCCGGAGCCTCAGAAAGGTTATTTCGTCGTCTTCCAGCCGTTTAAAGACGGCAAACCCAGCGGGGATTGGGAAGTGTTTGCCGATAATTTCGCCGGGGGACCGGAAGCCGCTGCCTCCGGCCGGGCTAAATACCGCCCCTGTGGATTGGCCCAGGCGCCGGACGGCTCTATTTATGTAACAGATGATACGAAAGGAACCGTCTGGAAGATCAGCTATAAAAAATAATTAACATCAGCAGCAGCTCAGGCCCCGTGTCCGGGCTGCTGATAAATATACCATAATGAACAAAATGATAATTGCCGGCGGCATGCTGGTACTGTCCGTCGCCCTGATGTCGCAAACACAAAAGCCCGCACAGGCAAAGAAGCCGGCGGCCGCCTCCTCCAAAGTCCCCAATGCGGCCACTATGGACAGGGGCAAACAAGTGTACCTGGAGCAATGTCTTGCCTGTCATCAGGCTGACGCCTTGGGTGTACAGGGAATGAACCCACCCCTGGTAAAGACAAAATGGGTGTTGGGGGATAAGACCACGCTGGTCCAGGTGGTGCTGAAGGGCATGACGGGAGAAGTGGACATCAACGGAGATACCTATCACAATGTCATGGCCCCGCACCCTGATCTCACCGACCAGCAGATCGCCGATGTACTGACCTATGTGCGGAATAGTTTCGGGAACAAGGCCAGCGCTGTCACGGCTGCGGAGGTGAAAGCTATTCGTGCTAAGACGAAATAAGCTATCTTGCACTCCATTTATGAAAAAGATCCTCTTCATAGACCGTGACGGAACGCTGATCAAAGAAGCACCCCCAACTTACCAGATCGATAGCTTTGACAAACTGGAATTCTACCCCTATATGTTTGAATATATGGGAAAGATAGCCCGGGAGCTGGATTATGAGCTGGTCATGGTGACTAACCAGGACGGGCTGGGTACTTCCGTCTTTCCGGAGGATCATTTCTGGCCGGTGCAGAACCTGGTGATGAAAAGCCTGGAAAATGAAGGTATTCATTTCAGTGCCGTCCATATCGATAAGAGCTTTCCAAAAGATAACGCACCCACCCGCAAACCGGGGACGGGTATGCTGACGCAGTATATCGACAACGAAAATTATGACCTGGAGAATTCTTTTGTCATCGGCGACCGGATCACCGACGTGCAACTGGCAAAGAACCTGGGTTGTAAGGCGATATGGTTGAATAATGATCCGGACCTGGGGGGTAAAGAGGTCAACGACTCTCTTCGCGACCTGAACGAAGCCGTTGCCCTCGAGACCACGTTGTGGAGCAAGATCTATGAGTTCCTGAAGCTGGGGCTGCGCCGGGTCATTCATGAACGCAATACCAATGAGACGCAGATAAAGATCGAATTGAACGTGGATGGCAGCGGGAAGGCGCACATCGTCACCGGCCTGGGTTTTTTCGATCATATGCTGGAACAGATAGCCCGCCATGGCAAGATGAACCTCACCGTCCGGGTAAATGGCGATCTGCATATCGACGAACATCACACGATCGAAGATACCGGCATTGCGCTGGGAGAGGCTTTTGGGAAGGCCCTGGCGGACAAGCGGGGTATGGAGCGTTATGGCTTTGCCCTGCCCATGGATGAGGCGGATGCAAAAGTCCTCATCGACTTCGGAGGGCGTAACTGGATCGTATGGAATGCGGAGTTCAAGAGGGAGATGATCGGGGAAGTCCCCACGGAAATGTTCTTTCATTTCTTTAAATCATTTTCCGACGGGGCCCGTTGTAACCTGAACATAGAATGCCGGGGGGAGAATGAACATCATAAAATAGAGGCTATTTTCAAGGCTTTTGCCAAGGCCATCCGTATGGCGGTCAAGAGGGACCCCCTTAGTAATTACCTGCCCAGCACCAAGGGGGTGTTATAGTTTAAAGAATATTTTCTTTTTATACAGGAAATAACACAATCCCCATTCCAGTCCAAAGACACAGAGCGAACAGATAATTCCTGAAAGGATGTCGGGTGTATGTACCAGCTTTAGCAGACCGCCCGCTATAGCGTAGATATAACCGTTGAACCATCGGTGGCCGACAATCTCGAAGAACAGATAGATAAAGATGGAATTCATGCCTACGATGGTAAAAAATTCCAGCCGATGCCGGTGGTCCCGGACATCGATCCACCAATAGCAGAGAGCCAGGATCCAGAGGCTCCAACCCAGCGATACGAGAGTGAAAGAGCTGGTGGCGATGCGTTTGATGATAGGGGTGATACCAGCGAGGTCCAGCGCATACCCCAGGGCCAGGGTCAGCAGGCCCCATAGTAATAAAGATCGCACTTTGTTGGGATTCGAGGGAGACAACAATAATTTCCCTGCCATCGCCCCGGCGATGGTATGAACGGAGGTAGGGATACAATTGATGGCCACCCAGCCGTCCTTGTTGATCTTATGCATCAGCAGCCAGTCGACATAGTTGCCGAAATTATGCTGATCGGTAAAAGGCTGGTCAAAGCCCGGTATGTGTGTATAACGATAGAGAAATTCGGTGAGTAAAAGGAGACCGGCACAGACCGCCATCTGCGCCATCGCACTCCATCGAAAGATCAGAAAGGCCACCAGGGTAGTAAAGGACAGTTGGGTCAGGACATCCCAGAGCTCAAAGGAGAGCCCCTGCCGCCGTACGGCATAATCCAGCACCCCCCAGAAAAACAGCCAGCCGCATCTTTTAAGCGTCTTCCGGAAAGACTGAGCCCAGGTCCATCCCTGTTGCTGTTGTTTAGACAGGGAGAAAGCCATGGCGGCTCCCGCCATGAACATAAAGGCAGGCTGTACCAGGTCCCAGGCATGCAGGCCATGCCAGGGATGATGAAAGAACTGCTGAACGAGCGGATAAGCCCAGGTATTTTCGCTGGCCTGGGACAGTTGATCGTGAAGACCGGCCGATTCCAGGGCCAGCAGCACCATGATCAGCCCCCGCATGAAGTCGAGGGACAAGAGGCGCTTCATACGGCAAAAAGTTGACCGATGTCCTGGAATGACTTGAATTCAAGGGCATTACCGGAGGGGTCCAAAAAGAACATGGTGGCCTGTTCCCCCGGCAGCCCTTTAAAACGGATATAGGGCTCGATGACAAATTTGATCTGATGACTTCTAAGTCGTTGCTCCAACCGGTGCCAATCATCCCATTCCAGCACGACCCCATAGTGAGGAACGGGTACGTCGTGACCGTCGACCGGGTTGAAATGATGGGAGGTTTGTTCCGCGGGCCTTGGTTTTAAGTGTATTACAAACTGGTGTCCATAGAGGTCAAAATCAGTCCATTGATCGGAGCTTCTTCCTTCGCCGCAACCCAATACTTCCCGGTAAAATTTCCTGGCTTCTTCCAGATCATAGACGGGTACTGCTACATGGAAAGGAGTTATTTTAGTCATAAATGTGCCGATAAAAAATTGAACAAAAATAATTTTTTCTCGTCAAACCGTAATTATGAATTGGGCTCTGCCCAATTAAGGGATTTGAGAATAAAACTCGGGATTTTTATGGGAATTCAGGGGCCGATCATAAAAAAATTTGGAGAAATCGTTTTCCCATGCCATATTTGCCGTGAAATGAACAAGCAATTAATAAATCAACTGTGGTGGTGGCATTCAAACTCCGAACGGGGCAAGTAATGCTATTGTTACAGGTATTACCATATTGGGCCCCGAAGTATCGGGGCTTTTTTTATTTATAACCGTTTCCGATCATTATGAAGAAAATCGAAATAAAGACGAAATGTAAGAAACTCCTCTCGGACATTTATACCCCGGTAGGGATCTATCTGCGTCTTCGCGACCGGTTTCGCGATACGATCCTGCTGGAAAGCACGGATTATCACGTAGCCGAGAACAGCTATTCCTTTATCTGTATCAATGCCATTGCCGGCATAGAGATCTCCGACACGCGGACGATCGAGTTCAAGCTGCCGGGCCAGGCGCCGGAGAAAAAGCCCCTGGGTGACCTGGCGGATACTCCCCGCATCCTCTGGGATTTCATGCAGCGATTTGACTCGAAGCCTGCTGATGAAAAGCCGGTAAGGGCTGTGCAGGGATTGTTCGGGTATAGCTGTTTTGACGCTGTACAATTTTTCGATACCATCCGGTTGCGTAACCGCCCGGAGGCGGAGTCCGAAAAGGGTATTCCGCTGATGAGATACCGGCTTTACCAATATGTCATCGCCATCAATCATTTCAAGGACGAGCTGTATATCTGTGAAAATGAGATGGCCGGTCTGGAATCCGAACTTTTGGTGGTAGAGTCATTGATCAAAAGCAAGGACCTGCCTGTCTATCCTTTCCGGGTAAACGGAGGGGAGACCTCCAACCTGAAAGACGAGGAGTATAAGGAGATCGTGCGAAAAGGGATCCAGAGCTGTCTGCGGGGGGATGTGTTCCAGATCGTGCTGAGCCGCCGCTTCCGGCAGCATTTTACCGGCGATGAGTTCAATGTATACCGTGCCCTGCGAAGCATCAACCCTTCTCCATACCTGTTCTTTTTCGATTATGGGGATTATAAGCTGATGGGATCTTCTCCCGAATCACAACTGATCCTGCAGAACGGGCAGGCCATCGTACACCCGATAGCCGGAACTTTCAAACGGTCCGGAGATGACGAGACGGACCAGCAAATGGCGGAGAAGCTGCTGAAAGACACCAAGGAAAATGCGGAGCATGTGATGCTGGTAGACCTTGCCCGGAATGACCTCAGCCGTTCCTGTGACGAGGTGAAGGTGGAGCATTATCGACAGGTGCAATACTATTCACACGTCATACACCTGGTGAGTGAGGTGAGAGGGAAGCTGCGGGAGGGTTATAACCCATTTGGGCTACTGGCCTCTACTTTTCCTGCCGGCACCCTGAGCGGCGCCCCAAAATTCAAAGCGATGGAACTGATCGATGCCTTTGAGCCGACGGCCAGGAGCTATTATGGCGGATGTATCGGGTTTATGGGATTTGATGGCAGCTGTAACCAGGCTATCATGATCCGCAGCCTGCTAAGCCGGAATAATACGCTGACCTATCAGGCCGGGGCCGGGGTGGTAGCCGCCAGTAAACCGGAGAGTGAATTGGAAGAAGTGAATAATAAATTGGGCGCCCTGAAGAAAGCGATCCTCTTTGCGCAGGACATCGCGGGATAGTCGACGGCCAGACGCCGAAGAAATTGTGAAATCTTTAAATAACATATCCAGTGCCACGTATTCTTGTTTTTGATAATTACGATTCCTTTACTTACAATCTGGTTCATCTGGTAGAGAAGCTGACCCATCAGAGGGTGGAAGTATACCGGAATGACCAGATCCCGCTTGAAAAAGTGGCGGCCTTCGATAAGATCATTTTATCACCGGGACCGGGCATCCCTGTCGAAGCAGGACTGTTATTGCCCCTGATAAAAGAGTATGCTTCTTCCAAGTCTATTCTGGGAGTATGCCTGGGGCACCAGGCCATCGGAGAGGCGTTTGGAGGCAGACTGGTGAACTTAAGCACGGTGTATCACGGAGTGTCGACGCCGGTGAAAGTAGTGCGCCCAAACCCCCTTTTCAACGACCTGCCGGATACCTTTGAAGCAGGCCGCTACCATAGCTGGGTGATCAGTGAGGACGGATTCCCACCGGAGTTGGAAGTGACGGCCCGGGACGAGAAGAACTACATCATGGCCCTGCGGCATAGGAGCCTGGACGTGCAGGGAGTGCAATTTCACCCGGAGAGCGTATTGACGCCCCGGGGGGAGACGATCCTGAAAAACTGGCTGAGCGAATAAAAAAATAATTATGAAAAAGATCTTACAATATTTATTTGAGCATAAAACGCTTTCCAGGCAGCAATCCCGGGAAGTATTGACCCATATCGCCAGGGGGCTGTACAACGAGAGCGAGGTAACGGCCTTTATAACGGTATTCCTTATGCGCAGCATCACCATCGACGAATTGCAGGGGTTCAGGGACGCCTTGCTCGATCTGTGTGTGCGCGTCGATCTCGACGGACATGATACCATCGACATCGTAGGGACAGGCGGCGACGGGAAGAATACCTTTAATATCTCCACCCTGGCCTGTTTTGTCGTGGCGGGTACGGGGCAAAAAGTAGCCAAACATGGCAACTATGGAGCTTCTTCCATCAGCGGCGCCTCCAATGTTATGGAGCAGCTGGGCTATAAATTTAAGAATGAAGCGGGCAGGTTGCGGCAGGAAGTAGAGACGGCTAATCTTTGTTTTCTCCATGCGCCGATGTTTCATCCTGCGCTAAAAGCTGTGGGCGCTATCCGGAAGAACCTGGGGATCCGCACTTTTTTCAACATGCTCGGCCCAATGGTAAATCCGGCCTTTCCCCGGTTCCAGCTCGTCGGGGTCTATAACCTGGAGATGGCGAGGGTCTATAATTACCTGTTACAGCAGACAGAGGGCCGATTTACCATCATCCACAGTTTGGATGGGTATGATGAGATCTCTCTTACGGGTGATACCAAGGTCATCACCAATGAGGGGGAAAAGATCAAAACGCCGGAAGAATTGGGCAAACGTATGGTCAATGCGACCGATATTTATGGGGGCAATACCGTGGAAGAGGCCGCCCGACTGTTCCTGAAGATATTAAAGGTGGAAGGCAGCTGGGCCCAGAATGCAGTGGTATTGGCCAATGCGGCGATGGCCCTCCATTCTACGGGAACGTATAAATCGTATGAGGACGCATACGGAGCGGCCGTAGAGAGCCTGGAGAGCGGGAAAGCTCATGAAGCACTGAAAAAATTAATCTCATTACAGTAGTATGAACATCTT
The DNA here is from genome assembly GCA_035492545.1 of Puia sp. GTDB lineage: Bacteria > Bacteroidota > Bacteroidia > Chitinophagales > Chitinophagaceae > Puia. The sequence goes on along the minus strand of DATJJD010000094.1, from coordinate 54,464 downwards.
AGATAAAATAGTAGACTACAAAAGATCGGAAGTGGAGCAGGCAAAAGCTCAGCAACCGGCGTCTGCCCTGGAAAAAAGCCCTTTCTTTTCAAGAAGGCCGCTTTCGTTAAGACAATCCCTCAACGACCCGAAGAAGACGGGCATCATTGCCGAATTCAAAAGGAGGTCGCCTTCTAAAGGTGTGATCAATGACCAGGCGGATGTGGTCAGCGTCACCGGCGCCTATGCCGCGCAGGGCGCAGCCTGTCTTTCCGTACTGACGGACCAGCATTTTTTTGGAGGGAGTGCAGGCGACCTGCAAAGGGCCCGTGTCCATGAGATCCCAATTTTGCGAAAGGATTTTATGATTGACGAATACCAGATCCTGGAGGCAAAGTCGATGGGGGCAGATGTGATCCTGCTGATAGCGGCTTGTCTCAGCCCGGCCGAAGTAAAAAAACTGGCCCTGTTTGCCCGGTCCCTGGAATTGGAGGTCCTATTGGAAATACACAATGAAGCCGAGTTGGCGCATATTTGTGAGGAGACGGAGCTGGTGGGTGTGAACAACCGGGACCTGAAGACCTTTACCGTGGATGTGGAGCGCAGTATCCGGCTGAGCGAGCAGATCCCCGCCGGTAAGATCACCATTGCGGAGAGCGGCATCCATAAAGTGGATACGATCCTGCAGTTGAAGAACGCAGGGTTTTCAGGATTCCTCATTGGCGAGAACTTTATGAAAGAATCTGATCCGGGAGCAGCGTTTGGGAAGTTTGTACAGGAGCTGAAGGGGGCACCTACTAAAGTATAATTTATGAGAATAAAAGTCTGCGGAATGACGGAGCTTGACCAGGTCAGGCAGTTGGATGCCATGGGCGTGGATTTTGCGGGGTTTATTTTTTACCCTAAATCGCCCCGTTATGTGGTACGTCACCTGGCAGGCGAACAGTTGAAAAAAGCCAAATTGCGGCTGGGAAAGGTAGGTGTCTTTGTCAATGCCACTTATGATGAAGTGATGAAACAGGTAGACAGCTATGGGCTGGATATGGTGCAATTGCATGGAGACGAGACGCCCCGATTCTGCGAGCAGTTGTCGAACTATATTACGGTGATCAAGGTCTTCCGGCTGGGAGAGGACGACCCCATCGACTGGATCATCCGGCCCTTCCAGGATTCCTGCGACATGTTCCTCTTCGATACGGAAGGCGTGGGATATGGAGGTACGGGGAAAAAGTTTAACTGGGATGTATTGAAGCCCGCCCATATCGATAAATTGTTTTTTCTCAGCGGGGGCATCGAACCGGGAGACGGAGAGAAATTAAAACTTTTCGCCCGGGAGCCGGTGGCCCGGAAGATGTTCTCTATCGACATCAACAGTAAATTTGAGCAGAGCCCCGGGGTGAAGGACCTGAAAAAGGTAAGGGCGATGCTGGATGGATTGAAGAGTAATAGTTAAAAGGAATGACGATGAACTCAAGCAAAAAAACTATGAATAGGACAACAAGCCTGCAGTCCCCGGATGCACAGGGATATTACGGGAAATTCGGCGGGGCTTTTATCCCGGAAATGCTCTATCCCAATGTGGAGGAGTTGCGTACCCGCTACCTGGAAATTATGCACGAAGCCTCTTTTCAGAAGGAATTTCATTCGCTGCTGAAAGACTATGTAGGCCGTCCGTCACCGTTATACCTGGCAAAACGGCTCAGTAATAAGTATAATACGGAAATCTATTTGAAGCGGGAAGACCTCAATCACACAGGGGCCCACAAGATCAACAATACGATCGGGCAGATCCTCGTGGCGCAGCGGCTTGGGAAGAAGCGTATCATCGCCGAGACGGGAGCCGGTCAGCATGGGGTGGCCACGGCTACTGTATGTGCGCTGAAAGGGATCGAGTGTATTGTCTATATGGGGGAAAAGGATATCGAGCGGCAGGCCCCGAATGTGGCCCGGATGAAGATGCTGGGAGCAAAGGTGGTACCCGCTGTCAGCGGCAGCAAGACACTGAAGGATGCTACGAATGAGGCGATCCGTGACTGGATCAACAACCCGGTGGACACGCATTATATTATCGGCAGCGTGGTGGGCCCTCATCCTTATCCGGATATGGTCACCCGCTTCCAGAGCGTGATCAGCGAAGAGGTCCGGATCCAGCTGAAGGAGAAGACGGGACATGAATTGCCTACGCATGTAATTGCCTGCGTAGGGGGTGGCAGCAATGCGGCGGGAGCTTTTTATCATTTCCTCGATGAGCTGAGCGTGGAATTGATCGCGGTTGAGGCGGCGGGTCATGGGATCAACAGCGGTATGAGCGCCGCTACTACTCAACTGGGCCGGCCCGGGGTACTGCATGGCAGCAGGAGCCTGGTGATGCAGACGGAAGATGGCCAGGTGGTGGAGCCGCATAGCATATCGGCGGGCCTGGATTATCCCGGTATCGGTCCTTTACATGCGCATCTTTATGATAGCGGCCGGGGTACTTTTCTCAGCGCAACCGATGCCGAAGCCCTGGCGGCGGCTTTTGAGCTGGCGAAGCTGGAGGGCATCATCCCGGCCCTGGAGTCGGCTCATGCGCTGGCCGCACTGGACCAACTGTCCCTGAACGAAAAAGATACGGTAGTGATATGTCTCAGTGGGAGAGGGGACAAGGACCTTGCTACTTATATGAAAGCGATGGAAGGATAAAAATCAAGCAATGAACAGAATAGAAGAGCTATTTGGAAAAAAGAATAAGAATGTCCTGAATGTCTATTGCACAGCCGGTTTCCCTCAGCTGGACAGCACCCTGGAAGTGATGAAAGCGTTACAGGACAATGGCGCGGACCTGATCGAACTGGGCATGCCTTACAGCGATCCCCTGGCGGACGGCCCCGTGATACAGGCCAGTGGCAGCAAGGCCCTGGAAAATGGGATGACCATTGCCCGGTTGTTCGCCCAGTTAACGAATTTCCGGTCCGTCATCCGGGTGCCGGTCCTTTTAATGGGTTATATGAACCCCGTATTGCAGTATGGCTTCGAACGGTTTTGTTCCGAAGCGGCGGCCCTGGGAGTGGACGGGCTGATCCTTCCGGATCTGCCCATGTATGAGTTCGAGACGGAATATGGCCCTATCCTCAAAAGATACGGCCTGGATTTCGTTTTCCTGGTGACTCCCGAGACCTCTCCGGAAAGGATCAGCAAGGTAGACTCCCTCAGTTCGGGCTTCCTCTATGCCGTATCATCTTCTTCCACTACGGGGAAAGACAAGAATATCAACGACCAGAAAGCCTATTTCGCCCGCCTTTTCAAAATGGCCTTGAGAAACCCTATCCTGGTGGGTTTTGGGATAAAGGACAAGTCTACTTTCGAGGCCGCCTGCCAATATGCCAATGGCGCCATTATCGGGACAGCCTATATAAAAGCATTGGAACAGGCTACGGATATCGGGGAGGCAACCAAAACATTTCTGAGGACTATCTTAAGTTAACGGTATGAGTATAGCGATCGTCAAATATAATGCAGGGAATATACAGTCTGTGCTGTATGCCCTGGAGCGTATCGGGAAAGAGGCCATCGTTACGGATGACCAGGCGCAGATCCGTGCTGCGGATAAAGTGATCTTTCCCGGTGTAGGGGAAGCCAGCACCGCGATGGAATACCTGAAGGAGAGGGGACTGGATACCCTTCTTCGCAGCCTGCAGCAGCCGGTGTTGGGTATTTGCCTGGGGATGCAGCTCATGTGCCGGTACAGTGAAGAAAATGATACCGAATGCCTGGGTATTTTTGAAGAAGAAGTAAAAAAGTTTGTGCCGCCGGCGGCGACGGCGGGAGGAAGCCTGCCCGGAGAGGCGACAACGGACGGGCCGGTATTCAAGGTTCCCCAGATCGGCTGGAACAATATCTATCATCTGCAGTCTCCCCTGTTCCAGGGTATACCGGAGAACAGCTATTGTTATTTTGTACATGGTTATTATGCGGCCCTGGGCGAACATACCATCGCCACCACCGACTACGTCCAGCCGTATAGCTCAGCCCTGCATAAAGGGAATTTTTATGGAGTACAGTTCCACCCGGAAAAATCAGCACAGGTGGGAGAGCAACTTTTAAGAAATTTTTTAGAATGGAAATAATACCGGCCATCGATATCATCGACGGCAAATGTGTCCGTCTCACGCAAGGCGATTATGAGCAGAAGAAGATCTATAACGAGCGTCCGCTGGAAGTGGCCCGCCAATTCGAAGATGCAGGCCTTACCCGGTTGCACCTGGTGGACCTGGATGGAGCAAAGGCAGGCGCCGTGAAGAACTGGAAGGTGCTGGAGACGCTTGCCGGCAAGACTTCCCTCATCATCGATTTTGGGGGGGGCATAAAAAAGGAGTCTGATGTTGACATCGTGCTGAATTCCGGAGCGGCCCTGGCCACGATAGGCAGCCTGGCCGTGAAGGACGGGGCCTTGTTTGGCAGCTGGCTGCAAACCTATGGTGCGGACCGGTTCCTGCTGGGGGCCGATGTGAAAAATGAGAAGATCGCCGTGGGCGGATGGCTGGAAACCACCGACCGGTGGGTCTATGATTTTATCGGGGAATATGTTGAGAAAGGGATCCGGCAGGTGTTCTGTACAGATGTCAGCAAGGACGGACTGCTACAGGGCCCCTCCCTGGACCTGTACCGCAACATCACGGAGAAATTCCCCGGGCTGTATTTTATCGCCAGCGGCGGTGTCAGTGTTATAGAGGATGTGTATCAACTGGAAGCCATCGGCTGTAAGGGGGTCATCATCGGCAAAGCGATCTATGAAGGGCGTATCACACTGGAAGAACTGACCAAAATCAATCTTTTAAAAAAATAACCAACGTGCTGACAAAAAGGATCATCCCGTGCCTGGATATTAAAGACGGGCGTACGGTGAAGGGGGTCAATTTTGAGAATATACGGGATGCCGGCGATCCGGTCGAGTTAGGGGCCCTCTATGCGCAGCAGGGCGCTGACGAACTGGTATTCCTGGATATCACGGCTACGAACGAAAAAAGAAGGACCTTGAGGGAACTGGTCAACCGCATTGCTCACCACATCAATATTCCGTTTACGGTAGGAGGAGGGATCAGTAGTGTGGAAGATGTAAGCCTGTTGTTACAAAATGGCGCGGATAAGATCTCTGTCAATACGGCAGCCTTTCAACGCCCGGAATTGGTGGCGGAGCTGGCAAAGGAATTCGGGAGCCAATGTGTGGTACTGGCCATCGATACCCGGCAGGAACAGGACGGGGAATGGTATGTATACCTGAATGGCGGAAGGGTAAGAACGGATACAAAATGTGCGGACTGGGCCAGGCAGGCGGTGGACCGGGGGGCGGGGGAGATCCTGTTGACCTCCATGAACCATGACGGCACCAAAAAGGGATTTGCCGTGGACATTACCCGAAAATTGGCAGAGTCCTTGCCAGTACCTATCATAGCTTCCGGGGGCGGAGGCAGCCTGCCGCATTTTGTGGATATTTTAGGAGCGGGAAAAGCGGATGCCGCCCTGGCAGCCAGTATATTTCATTTTAAGGAAATTGCCATTCCGGAATTAAAAGGATATTTGCAGCAGCAACATATTATTGTAAGAATATAGCTATGAAGGTAGATTTTAAGAAATATTCAGATGGGCTTGTCCCGGCCATCGTGCAGGATAGTCAGACGGGTAAGGTGCTGATGTTGGGATTTATGAACGAGGAGGCCCTGGAGAGGACGGAGAAGGAAGGGAAAGTGACTTTTTTTAGCCGGTCGAAAGGGCGTTTGTGGACAAAAGGGGAAGAGAGCGGCCACTTTTTGCTGCTGAAGAGTTTGGCAGTGGATTGCGATCAGGATACTCTGCTGATAAAAGCAGAACCCCTGGGCCCGGTATGTCATACCGGGGCCGATACCTGTTGGGATGAAAAGAATCACAAAGATGATTTTTTAGCTTCCCTGGAAGAGACCATCGAGGACCGAAAGCTGAATGCCGATCCCGAGGGCTCTTATGTGGCGAGCCTTTTCAATAAGGGAATCAATAAGATCGCCCAGAAAGTAGGGGAGGAGGCTGTCGAACTGGTGATCGAAGCAAAAGATCACGACGAAAAGCTGTTCCTCAATGAGGCGGCGGACCTGCTGTTCCACTATCTGATCCTGCTGAATGCCAAAGGATATAGTTTGGAGGATGTTACAACTATCTTAAAACAACGACACAAATAAATAGTTACGTATGAAAGTTATTTGCATATTATTGGCTCTGCCCATTTTCTCCTTTGCGCAGCAGGCGGGGGAGCCTAAATTCGTTATTACGGGTAATGTAAAAGGGCTGGAGGATCATTCAACGGTTTATATTACCGATGTCAACAATCCTACGGATACGGTGGCCGCTACCGAAGTAAAGATGGGGCAGTTTGTCCTGACGGGGCATGTACAGGAACCCAACTTATATGAGATCAATTTTGGCAGCGCCAAGAAGAAGACGGCGCTGTTCATGGGGAATGACAAGATAACGTTGACGGGAACGGTGGACGATCTGAAAGAATTGCAGGCAAAGGGCTCTCCTTCCAATGATGATTTTCTGACCTTTCAGAAGACCTTCAATCCTTATTTTGCCCGTTTGAATGCGGTGAACCAACTGGCAAATTCTCCGGCGGGGGCAAAAAGTAAAGATTCTCTCTTTTCAGTGTTCAAACGTATTGCCGACACCGTTGAGACCGAGGAAGATCACTTCATTGAAAGCAGGAAATCTTCTTTTGTATCCCCTTTTATCATCGTAGTGCTGAACCAGCTGTCGGATGATGTGGCCCTACAGGAGAAAAGGCTGAGCTCCCTTTCTCCGGAAGTGCAAAAAGGCTATTATGCCCAATACCTGCAAAAACAGATCGCCGACACCAAGGTAGGAGCAGTGGGCACGGAAGCCATTGAATTTACCCAGAATGATACGGCCGGTCATGCCGTTGCCCTGTCTTCCTTTAAAGGCAAATATGTGCTGGTGGATTTCTGGGCCAGCTGGTGCGGTCCCTGCCGGATGGAAAACCCCCATGTGGTGACCACCTATAAGTAATTCATGGATAAGAATTTCACGGTGCTGGGTGTCTCTCTGGACAAAGCCAAAGAGCCCTGGGTCAAGGCCATTAAAGATGACGGTCTTGCCTGGACGCAGGTCAGCGATCTGAAATTCTGGTATAATGAAGTAGCCGTCAAATATCATATCCAGAGTATTCCCCAGAACTTCCTCATCGACCCCAACGGGAAGATTGTCGGCAGAAATCTGCGGGGACCGGATCTGCAGGCCAAACTCTGCGAGTTGCTGGGCTGTAATTAAGTCGGGCTCCCTGGCCTGAAACGGCAGAAAGACGGACTGAAGAAGATAGACCGGCGAGGGCTCTGTAAGAAAGGGCTCTCGCCGGTCATTGTATTAGTTGATGTCTTTTCCCTGCTGCAGCATCGGGATGTATTTTTCTATGTTGTCCTTATTGGCTTTATCAGGAGCCTGGGCTTGCGCCTTTTGCAAAAAAGCCAGGGCTTTTTTGTAGTCGCCTACGGCGGAATAACCCCTGGCCATGCCCATGTTGGTAGTGAACTCACCCGGATGTTTGTCGTAATTCAGTTTAAAGGTGTCAAAAGCATCCTTGGCTCTTTTCTGCATCAGCAATTGCCGGGCATATTGATGTACTTCGGCCATCTGTCCCAGGGGCAGAGCTTCTTTCATGATAGCGTCGGCTTCGTCTTTCTTGCCCTGCAGACTAAGGACCTGTGCTTTGGTGGAGAGGGTCTGGAAATTCTTTTGTCCGACGAAAGGCGTGGTGATGGCGTAATCCGCCCATGTCAGGGCTTCATCCAAATTGGTGTTGTGCTGGATGCAGAATTGGGCGGCCTGGTCCCAGGCATTCCAGGTAAAACCCTTGTCACTTCTCAGCTCCCGGCGGAAAGAGGCCAGCTGCAGTCCGGTATAGTCTACGTCCACTTTAAAAGGGATCATTAATTTTTCCCATTGCAAGGCGATGGTCGCGGAACTTTCTTTTTGGTCGCGGAATTCATATTTCAGCCATTCCACCGAATTATCAAGAGGCACCGGTTTTACTTTTACCTGTAAGGCATCTTCTTTCGGATCATAAAAGAAACTTCCCCAGGAGCTGGAATTCCGGGAAAAGATAAGGGTGCATTGCCCGGGGTCGTAAGCGACAAAGAAACCGTATTTGCCTGCCGGCAGGTCCTGTCCTTCGATCTTAACATCGGTGCTGAATTCTATCGTTGTATTTTCATTGGCGCCTGCTCTCCAGGGGGCAGCCTTGCTGGTGCCAAAACCCTGGTCGGTATAACCGGCAGGGATCAGCTTTCCCCAGATCTGCCCCTCCCTGCCTTTTACACCGGGACGATCGTAGTGGATCGTGATATCGGTCAGGCCGATGCGTTCGCCAATGACGGCTTTTTTGTTGCCGCCACCGGGTGCGGTGGTCAATTGGGCATTGGTGAGAGCCGTAAATCCAGCCAGGAAAAAGGCCAGCAAGGAGGAGGCCATGAAAAGTCTTTTCATATGCAGTTTTTTATCAGGTTAACAAAATAGATGACTTGCGGGCAGGTGGTTTACTCAAATATATAATGCTTTTTTGCGGTTCCGGGGATTTTTATACCGAAGGCGGAAAAACGGGATGTAAAGTATTGCAGGGAGGTGGCGGGGCCCGGTCAAGTCGCCGGGAGGCTATCCGGACTATTGCAACTGTCTCTTATATAATTGCACGGAATTTTCATACCCCAGGTACAGCGCGTCCGCGATGAGGGCATGACCGATGGATACTTCTTCCAGACCAGGGATGTTCTGCGCAAAATAACGAAGGTTGTGCAGGTCCAGGTCGTGACCGGCATTCAGGCCTAAGCCCAGTTCCCCGGCCCGGATGGCTGCGGCCCGGTAAGGGGCGATGGCTTTTTCCCGGTCTTCATGATAGTGATGGGCATAGGCTTCCGTATACAATTCGATCCGGTCTGTCCCGGTGGCTGCCGCTCCTTCCACCATGGCGATGACGGGGTCTACGAAAAGGGATACACGGATCCCGGCCTTTTTAAAGACACCGATGATCTCCACCAGGTAGTCTTTGTAGCGAAGGGTATCCCAGCCATGGTTGGAGGTGATCTGGTCCAGGGCGTCCGGTACCAGGGTCACCTGAGTGGGTTGGGCAGCCAGTACGAGGTCGACAAATTTTTGTTCCTGGCTATTGCCTTCGATATTAAATTCCGTGGTGATGATCTTCTTTATGTCAAAGACATCTTTATAACGGATATGTCTTTCGTCCGGCCGGGGATGAACGGTAACACCATCGGCGCCGAATAACTGGGCGTCTACGGCGGCTTTTACTACATCGGGATTGTTACCTCCCCGGCTATTGCGTAACGTGGCGAATTTGTTGATGTTGACGGAAAGCTTTGTCATAAGGCAAAGGTAAGAATAAAAAGAGGGGCCAAGGTAGGCCCCACTAGTTTTGCGACGGTCGGTTGCTCGTATTTTTATTGCTTCAGCAGCATGGTCTGATAAATGGTGTCTCCCTCAGCGCTTTTGATGTCCAGTTGGTAAGATCCCAGTTGTAAGGATTCCAGGTCGGCAAGGGGTATTTTATTCATTCCTTTACCCAGCCCGGCGCCTAACATGCGAATGATCCTTGAATTTTGCAGATCGGCCAAAAGGATGATGCAATCTTTGTTCTCTGCACAGGTGACTTCGATGTTAATGAAGTACTTGAACGGGTTTGGATAAACTGAAATTTCAGTAGGCATAACAAATGAAATTACTTGAGATGATCACGATAGACGTTAGTAACTACCCGTACCGGTACCAATTCGGGCATCTTTCTATTTGTGAGCTGTAAGGAGGTAAGAGTGGAGATAAGGCTTTGGGTGATGTTGCTGATCGCTTTCATATTGAACGGTTTCCTAACCTATATTCCATTTTGCGGCCAGAAATTCAATATGTTGCTAATCAATAATTTAGCCGTTGCAAAGAAAAGACTTTTTTCCCATAATGGGAGCAAGTTACCAATTTTTGGGAAAATTGCGTAATTGTACGGCCTGGATTGCGGAAATTACGATCCTAGAACCGGGCTACCAGCTTCAGGTTCAACAGGCGGGGGGTAAGGCGGTTGGGGAGGGCATAGGTGGTGTTGGAAAAATCCTTGATGAGCGTATAGGAGATGGTATTCGCCCTGTCAATGAGGTTAAATACTTCCAGGGTGGCCCAGATATTCTCAAAATTGCGGAAGGGGCTATGGCTCCGGCGATTGCTTTTCTCGCTATCGAGCAAAAGGGCGCTGAAGCCGATGTCGATGCGGATATAAGGGTCGATGGTCAAGGCGTTGCGGTAGCGAAGGTTGCCGGGAATGGAAAAGGGCAGGTTGCTGCCATACAGGAAATTCAGGTATACTTTGAGGTTCTTGTTGGTCGCAAGATAATCCTGAAGGAAGAGACCGAAGGTGAAGAGCCGGTCGGTCGGTCTTCTCACCCAGCCTGCGCTGGTTTTTGCGCTGTCAATGGGATGGTGCAGGGAGTCCAGCGTATAGGTATAGAAGGATGTATCGATCTTTTCCATGGTCTTCATAAACCCAAGGCTGACCCAGCTCTCCGCATCTTTTACCAGCTCTCCGAACAAGCGGAATTCCAGCCCCGTCGCATAGGCTTTGGCGTCATTCAACCCAAAGTACTGGATATGTACGTTGTTGATATCATAAGGGTCCACTCTTGTCATCTGCTTGTAGTAGGCTTCGGTGGTGAAGCGGAAAGGACGGTCGCCCATTTTGAAATTACGATCTATGCCGGCCACTACCTGCCAGCTGCGCTGTGCCTTCAGGTCTCTGTTGAGCGTGCCATCCGGTCGCAGCATTTCCCGGAAGAAGGGTGGTTGGTCATAGATACCCAGGGCTGCCCGGTAGACGATGTCTTTGGCGGACCCACGCGGTTTCCAGGAAGCGCCAATCCTGGGAGACAGCAGTAATTCTTTATTCAGGGTATTGTAATTATACCGCAATCCGCCTTGCAGGGTGAAGCCGCTGGAATCCCTGAACAAAATATTATCCTGTATAAAACCGGTCAGGCGGGTGATTGACAGATCGTCTTTGGATTTTACCACGTTGCTCACTCCGGGTAAACCGGGAATATAAGGCAGGGAATAACCCGCCGAATCCTGGTATTGCCATTCGTTCAGCTGGTCATGCACCACTTGCCGCTCGGCGCTGAGGCCCCACTGGAAAAAGTGCCGGCGCCAGTTGAGATAACCCTTATGCGTGGCGTTCCACACGGTGATGTCCAGCCGGTCCCGGGCGTAATTCTGATAGGTGCCTGCTCCGAGGGGGTTGGTGATCAGGCCAAAGGTGGCGCTGGATTTGTCAAAGTCCCGGTCCCCGAACAGATAGGCGCCGGTGATATCGTAAGATTGTTGTTCCTTGTCTTCGAACCGGGAGACCATCCACTTCATCTTTAAATTTTTTCTCCACTGCTGGGACAGGGATAATCCCAGCATATTGGTCTGGTATTTATCGATCTCCTGTCCGTCGAAGTAGGTATCCAGTCCCAGGTTGGCGGTGTAATACGGGGAAAACACCGAAGAGGTCTGCTGACTGGATTCCGGTATCAGATGGAATTTAGTCTGGGAGATATTACCCATCAATTCCAGGAGGTTCCGGGGGGTCAACTGGTAGGTGAGCAGGGCCTGGAAGTCGGCGGAAGAAGGGGAATAACTGCCTTTTGTCTCCTGGCTGCTGAAAAGCGTTTTGTTGGTCCGGTTGCGTGCTCCCAGGAGGTAAGTGAATTTGCTATTGGCGCTGGTTCCTTCGAGGTGCAGCCCCTGTTCCAGCAGGCCCAGGTAGGCGGAACCACCGAAGCCCCGGGGTTTTTTATATTGGATGTCCAGGGCCGAGGACATTTTATCTCCGTATTTTGCCTGGAAGCCTCCTGTATAAAAGCTGACGCTTTTTGTCATTTCCGGGTTGATAAAGCTCAATCCTTCTTGTTGGGCATTATTCACCAGGTAGGGGCGGAAAACTTCAAAATCGTTTACATAGATCAGGTTCTCATCATAGTTGCCACCCCGGACGGAGTATTGGGAGGTCAGCTCATTGTTTGATCCTACGATGATCTTGATCAGGCTTTCGATGCCGCCGATGGGGGCGGGGATATTGATCGCATTTTTGGGGTTTAGCTTTACAAGGCCCGCTTCTCCCTTTTCCCGTTGATCCGAGACGACCACCTCCTGTAGCTGCCGGGCGCCCCTTTCCATCCGAATGACAATATGTTCTTCTTCCTTCTCATTCAACAGGAAATTACGCTGCTCCGTCTTATAGCCCGTGAAGGAGAATACCAGGGCAAAAGCTTTTTCCGATGGTACCTTGATGCGGAAAGTGCCTGAGTCGGTGGTAATGATGCCGGATTGTCTGCCTAAAAGAACGACAGATACCCCGGGCAGCGCCGCTTCATTTTCATCGAGGATTTTACCGGATACGAAGGCCGGTTTTTTTTGCGCCAGTGCGGTCTGGAAGAGCAACAGGGAGGGGATCAGCAAGGCGGCGAGTACAATTCTCAATGAAAAAAGCGTTTAAGATGTCCGAAATTAAACAGATTTGACGGTAAAAGATAACGAACTACGTGGTATTTTATGTTTATTTGGAGTCATGAATAAAATGATCTTTTGGGGTTTGTTTTGTTTTTGGATGTTGACGGCCTGCCGGCAGGGGAGTGCCCGGCATAAAGGGGAGGGGAAAGCCGGCGATGAGAAAGTGCTTCCCGATGCCGGCCAACCGATCAGCATCACGGACCTGGATACTTCCATGGTCTCTTTAAAGACGTCGAAGGCCGTGGCCCTGTCGGATGTGGTCAGCCAGCTGTGGAAATTTGCAGATGCTGATAAATCACATTGGAATGAGATCTTCTGGGATTCGGTGACCGATACCCGGCAATATCCCGAATGGGTCCTCTTTCCGGACCATTCCGTTACAGCGAATGCCCGGTGCGGGATGAAGATAGGGCAGTGGCAATTGAACAAGGATACCCGGGAACTGATACTGAAGTATCAGGGGACCAGCCAGACCTATCTTGTCCGGGATATCGCCCTGAAGCAACTGGAGCTGATATGGAAGAAAGAAGATGGGGCGATCGAACTCCGGCTTTCGGCAGATGCCCTCGTGCACAAGCGTCCTGTGGAAGACCCTTTTTATCCTGCCAATAATCAATGGAGAATTAAACCGGTGGCGTCTGAAACGCATGATCAGATCCGGGCGCGGATAAAAGGCTGCGTCCATTTTTATTCCCTGTTCTTTTTGGACAATCATCAGCGGCAGGCGATGGAGATCTCGTTTAGTGGCTTGCCCTCTTGTTTCATCTGGTATAATGGAGGCATCGGGATGCAGCCCAGGACAACGCTGGATAAGAAATGGATCGACTGTTTTTATTCCAGCGCGGAAGCCTATGTGGCCTACGACCTGCTGTCCACCCAATTGGGCAAGCACGAGCTGAAATGGCCCGAACATCCTACCAGCTGGGTCAAACAGACAGGGGATGTACTGGAGCAGTTGGCGAATAAGTTTTAGTCTGCGTTCTTCAGCGCCCTGATAGTAGCTTTGGGATCGGCGGATTTAAAGACACTGCTGCCTGCGACCAGTACGTCGGCGCCTGCGCGGGTAATACTGCCGGCATTCTCCAGGGATACGCCTCCGTCGATCTCTATCAGGGTCTGCCCATCCAGTCCTCTTTCATGGATCATACGTCTGAGGTTACGTATCTTCTGATAAGTATGGGGGATGAATGTTTGTCCGCCAAAGCCTGGGTTAACGCTCATGATCAGTACCAGGTCAAGGTCCTGAAGGATATCGGAGAGGAATTCCACGGGCGTATGGGGGTTGAGGACCACACCGGCTTTCATGTCCAGGGACTTTATCTGCTGGATATTCCGGTGTAGGTGGCGACAGGCTTCATAATGTACGCTGATGCGGTCAGCTCCTGCTTTTTTAAATGCCTCGGTATACTTCTCCGGCTCTTCGATCATAAGGTGTACGTCACAGGTCTTGGTGGTTGTCTTACAGATCTGTTCGATTACCGGAAGGCCGAAGCTGATATTGGGGACAAATCGTCCGTCCATCACATCCAGGTGAAACCAGTCGGCCTGACTTTCGTTCAGCATTTTGCATTCTTCCTCCAGCCGGAGAAAGTTCGAGGCCAATAAGGAAGGCGCTATTAGAGGCATAGAGTCAAATTTATTAAAGATACTTATTTCAGCCGTTTGATCGCTTCATCAGCCTCTGTAAAATCTTTATCGAGAGAAAGGGCCCGTTGATAGTAGGATATCGCGTCTTCTTTACTTCCGGCAACTTCATAACAGCGCCCGATCCAATAATAACCATCCGGGTAGGTATTGGAGACCTCGACGCTCATCCGGAAAGTCTTCAGCGCTGCTTCATAGTTTTTTTGCTTGAAGAGGGCGATGCCTTTTTCGAGATGGGCATCCGTAAATTTCCAGTCCCGCCGGATACAGGAATCGAATTGCACGACCGCTAATTTGTAGGACCCGATATTGGAATAGTAGATCCCTTTGATGAAAAAAGGGTCCAGTAGTTCATGGGCCAGATCTTTACGCAGCACTTCGTCGCAGAGCTCCAGGGCTTTGCTATTCCTGTTCTCGGCATAGAGATGCGCCAATTCCAGGGCATAGGTATTGACAGGTTGGATCGCAAAGGCTTTTTGCAGGGCTGTAAGGGCGCCTGCCGTGTCCTTTGCTTTTTCCAGCAGCAGCCCTCTTTCATACCAGGCTTCAAAATTAAGCGAGTCTTTCTGCAGCAGGGTATCGTACAGGTTGAGGGCTTCCTTCATCTTCCCGGCTTGTACGTAGGCATCTCCCAGCATGTTGGAGAAGTTGTCATTGTCAGGAAATCTCTCCCGGCAATCCTGTAATAATTTTGCCGCCTCACCTGTCCGGCCCAGGATGGCGAGGGTAGATGCATAGCGGAGACCGGTGGCCTCATCGGGGTGAAGGTTCCAGGATTTTTTGTAATCTTCTGCCGCCAGTTCGTGCAGGTTGTTCCGGGATAAGAGCTCCGCCCTTCTAAAATACAGCTCCGCCTGGTCAGCCGGCTTCGATTGCCGGATGCTGTCCGTCAGGGGGGCGAAAGGAGTTTGTTTCAGCACGGTGGCTTCCTCTTCCTTTTTAACGGGTCCTTTGCAGGATAAGACCAAGAAGCCTATATAGATCAGTGATAAAAAATAGGGTCCCTTTAATTGGTTCATAGGACAAAACTAACAGTTTCCGGCAACTTTGCGCCTATCGGCTCAGGAGATTAAAAGCTTTTGTGCCTTCCTCGTTGATGACCTGGGCGATCAGACAGGTCCCGGGAGTCACCGAAGCGGGCAGGTTCACCGGGTATAACGTTTGTCCTTTCAGGGAGGTGCGGAATAACAGCTGGCCGCTCAGGGTAAATACATTCAACAGCAGAGGGCTGGTCGAAGCCGTTCTTATGTAGAAGGTGCGCCCGGTGACGGGGTTGGGATAAATGCTGACGGCTGTTGGCGTTTGGGTTATGTTTACCACACTGATCTTTGAGTAAAAGGTGTTACCGTTCCTGTCTACCACCTGGATGCGGTAATTGTTGACGCCAGGGGAAACATCGGGGTCATTGAAATAATAGTCGCTCAGGGCATAACCATTGGCTGTTATGGTTCCTATCGTTGTCCAGTCCCGGCTGTTCGTGCTGCGCTGCACCTGGAAATGATCTGCATTGTTGTTGCTGCCATATGACCAGGACAGGGCGACGGTGCCCGTGCCGGTGGCAGTCGCGGAGAGGTCGATATCAGCGATGGCCAATGCGATACAGCCTAATGCCCCGACGCTGTTGAGGGTGGCGCATCCATACACGTAGTTGGTCGTACAGGCATGGGGGTTGGCGCCGCCGCAGCTGATGGAATTGGAAGCCGTATTATAATTGGTGTTGGCACCGCCGGAAGAGGTATATTTATATGCATGGCTATTTTGATAGCTATTGTTGCCATTGCTGACCTTGATCATGGAGTTGTCGACGATGTTCAGCGCCGTGCCTGAATTATAAAAAAGGTAAGCGGTACTGGCCAGCGTCCCGTCCCCGATGAATAATTCGCTGCTGTTCTTGAGCACAATGGGTGAATTTGCCTCAATGTGCGAGCTGCCGTTCAGGAATATCGAACTGCCGCTGGAGGTAAGGGTCCCTCCGTTATTGAACAAATAAGAGGAATTGGAAAAGGAGAAAACGGAATTCGTTATCGCGATGCCTTTGGTGGAGGTTATGGAAGAAGTCCCGGAGAGAGTGAAATTGGTATTGGTAAAGGTATTGACGTTGCTTTGAAGCGTCATAGCCTGGTCATTCATATGAATGTTGGCATCTGTGAAGGTGCACGTCTGGCACGTAGTTGCTGCGTTGATGCTCATGCGGTCTCCGGCAAAAGTGGTGCCGGTATAGAAGGTGGCGGCCTGGTTGACCGCGATACTGTCCGAAGAGAAAGTACTTCCCTGGAAGGTGGTGGCGCCATTCATCAGCAAGGTGTCGCTGCTGAAGCTGACGTTGGAGTAAAAAGAGAAGTTTTGTGTGATATTTACTGTGCCACCGGTAAAAGTACAGGTGCCGCAGGAACCGGAATTTTTGTCCAGGGTAAAAGTGATGCCGGGGGTTATGTTGAAAATACAATTCGAACAATTGCTTCCGACGAGTGTAGTCCAGGAACTGTTGGAGGTAATAGTATACGTTGCCGGAGGCGTGCTATTCCCATGAACGAAGGGTGTTAAGACCACGGATAAGAGGACAGAAAGGGTTAGTTTCATATAAAGTGTTGTTTCGAAAGGATATTGGACGTAAAACACCTCCCTTGGGTCCAAAATGATGCCATGGATGTAAGTGATTGATAATCAATGTAAAAGCAATAAGTGTTTGCATGTATTGTTTTCCCAATTCCGGAAAATTTTCCCAACGTAGTATAGCCTTGGGGTTGTAGCTTTGCGCTCAATTATTTAAATTCTAAACTTTAACGGCATGTATACCGGACTATTACACCTGCATAGTTTCCTGCGCTGGATCATTCTTTTATTAGCATTGATCGCCATTTTTAAGAGTTATGCCGGTATGACGGCCGGGAAGCCTTTTACGGCGGGAGATAAGAAGACGGGGCTGTTCCTGATGATAGCCGCCCATACGACGTTGTTAATTGGATTATATCAGTGGCTGGTGGGCCCCTGGGGGTTAAAGAATATAGAGAATATGGGGATGGGAGCTGTCATGAAAGACCCGGTAGCGCGATTTTATGGGGTGGAGCATTTAACGGGTATGATCATCGCTATTGTCCTTATAACGATCGGCCGGGGTGTTGGTAAGAAGAATATTCCGGATCGCACCAAACATAAAAAGACATTCTGGTTCTTCCTGGTGGCTTTACTGATCATTTTGGCCTCTATACCCTGGCCTTTCCGGGCGGGGATTTCGAGGCCCTGGTTTTGAGTTTGTCGGGACAGGTTTTTTGGAAAAAAACTTATATCCATCCTTCTTTAAAGGCTTTGCTTACCAATTCGTTGGTATTATTAAGCTGCGTCTTATGAAACATGTTTTTTCGATGTGTATCAACTGTTTGTTTGGTTATATTTAAAATATCTCCAATCTCTTTGCTTGTTTTACCTTTTGTTAAAAGGATAAGTATTTCTTTTTCCCGTTCGCTGAACATTTCTTCCTTCCTGAGAAAAGGATTGGTGACATTTACATTTAAATACGAAGGTTCTCCATCCAGGCCAATATATGACATGGCAGGTTTGCCGTGAGGTTTTAAGTGCGAAATATCCGTGTGAACAATTAATGTTCTAAAAACATTGCCTGAATCATCTGTATGTATGACTACTACCTGCATCATTATCCTGGCATACGACCCGTCTTTTTTTCTAGCGCGGTAATCAAAACGCATTTTGTATTTCATTTGCTTTTCCGGCGGTAATCCCAATATAAACTGAGAAGCGCAATCCTGACAAGCTAAAAACCAGGCACGGTCATCGGGATGCACAATTTCCATAATAAATTGTGTTGATATTTCTTGTGGTATATAGCCGAGGACCTGCTCTACCTCCCTGCTGACAAAATCGAATTCCAGTTTCTGAAAATTAAATATGTAGTAGCAGCACTCGCCTACCTGAAAATAGGTAAGTAGTTTTTTATATAATTCAAGCTCTATCTGCAGTAGATCAGTAACTTCTTTTCCGCTGGCAACGCGTTTCCATACTTTGCTGGCTTCATCATTAAACAAGTCCAGTTTCATAGCGGCTGGTATAGCTCTTTGAAAAATGAGATATTAATAAAATAAAAAATATTTACCTATTAATAGGTATTGTTTGCAACTAAAATACGGCTTTATTTTATCTGACAAAAATGCTCATATTTTAAACCCCAAATACATACACAATGGCAACCTTAACAGGTGTTAGAATTCACATCAACGTTGGAGACGGAGTGGACAATGACTCGTCCGTGCTTTTTCAGTTATATCATCTTAACCCGGCAAATGTTATTGCAACGCATTCGGATAGTAACGTTCCCAACAATACTCCGTTTGACAGGGAGCTGACCATAGTTAATAGCACGCTGGATAAAACTCAGATCAATCAGACCACGTTTTATCTTGAAATCAATGCTCACGGGCGGGATACCTTCAATGGAAATTTGAACATATATTTTACTTACTCAGATGGTTCGACAAATTCATTTGGCTACGGAGCTTTCGAAATTGGAACCTTTCATATGTCAAATTCGACAAGAAAACAAGTTAATAATGTAGCTTAAATAAAAAACAGGATATAAAATAAAATGCCGCCCGGATACTCCGGGCGGCTTAATTTTTTTGTCAGGGCCAACAATTTCCAGGTTCGTTCGTGGGGATCGGATCAAGTCTTTTCAGGTACATAACGTCTTCCAGGCTTTGCCACTGGCATTTGTTGATCTTTTAAAGGATTTTTGGATGTTGAAGTTCAGTGTCGATTTGGGATCAGTGGTTTTGATTTTTTAGTGATTGGATTGGGTGCAGGGTTTTTCGAAGAATGGGATTTTAAAGGATTTTTGGTTCTCAAGGTTTGGATTCGGGATCTTGTTTTTCTTCAGATTTTGGATTTCGATTTTGATCTTTCAATCAGGATTTGGATGTTGTTCTTTCGTCGGATAGTTGGATGTCGATCGGATTTTCAGGATTTTTGGATGTTGGGTTTTTCGGATGTTTGGATCTTTGTTGGTCTTTCGGATGTTTGGATTCGATTTGGTTTTTCGTGGACGTTGGTTTCGGTTTTTCGTGGATCTGGATGTTGGTTTTTTAGGGCTTGGATTTTTTGGTTTTTCAGGATCTGGGTTTATCTCGTTTGCTGATACAAAGATGTAAAACACCAGGGGGAATCGGAAACTTTTTCGACTAACCTTCGATTCTACCCGACGAAAGAAAGATTTACCCGACGAATGGAATTAGAGGATATTCAGCCGGCCGGATAATTCCTCTTTATGGGCTTTGCCGACAGGGATCTGGTTGCCCTGCAGATAGATGGTATTCCCCCTTATATCTTCAATTTTAGTAATATTTACTATATATGAGCGATGTACTTTTAGGAATTTTTGCCCTATTAATTTCTCTTCCATATTCTTTAGGGTGCTGTAGGTAATATAGCTTTTCCCGGCCGTGACGAACTTGACGTAGTCGCGCATGCTCTCCAGGAAGAGAATATCGTCTTTCAGGATCCGGACCAGTTTGTCTTCCGCCTTAATGAAGAGGAAATCCATGTCGGCAGCGGGGGAAGGTGAGGCAGGCTGTATAGCCGGGATCTGCGTCGCCACCTGGATCTTTTGAATGGCTTCCATGAAACGCTTGTAGGTAAAGGGTTTCTTTAAATAGTCGCTGACATTATATTGGAAAGCGTCGAATGCGTATTCTGTTTTAGAAGTGGTAAGGATGATCCTCGGGGAGTAGGTGAGCTGATCCAGCAGATCGAAGCCGCTGGCTCCCGGCATTTCTATATCTAAAAAGATCAGGTCTACCTTGTGGTCGTCCAGGAACCGGAGAGCGTCTTCTGCATTCAGGAAATGCCCTTTCACCTCGATCAGCTCGCTTTTTTCACAGAATTTCCTGAGAAAGTCAGCGGCTATCTGTATGTCTTCCACTATGATACAAGATGTCTTCATCAGAGGCGATTTTTCCAGGGTATGTTATTCATTCTCTTCATTAAATAATTTCAGCCTGGTATATTCGGTTTCTATTATGTGCTGAGCTTTTTCTTTTTTCTGAAGAAGGATCTCATAATCCTTTTCCAGCTCTTCCGGCGACCGGCTGTTACAACTATCTTCGAACTGCTGACAGAACTCCTGCAGATCGGTGAAGCCTACATACCCGAATAAGGTTTTACATGTATGGACACTGGTACGCAATTCGGTAATATTCCTGTTATGATAAGCGGCCTCCACCTGTTTCCAATAACCGGGAAGGTCCCTTAAGAAATCTTCAAATACGGTCTCTGCGTAGATCGTATCACCTTCGAATAGTTCATCTAAAAAAACCGCGTTCAGGCTGCCATTGAAAACGAATTTGCCGGAAGGGGATTTTTCCATAAAATCACAATTTTTTTATTCAGGTTTCGTTTAAGTGTATATATGTAAAAACTACATATATTGTTTGTCAAACGGACCCAGTCTTTATCCAGACGGGAAATAGTTGCAATTATTGTTTTAAAATCCAAATTGTTATGAAAAAATTTCGACCCCTACTCCTGTTGCTCATAACATGTGGTGTTATGAGCTCTTCAACTGCATTCAGCCAGGTGAAGTGTAATCTGTTACAGGTGAATAATGCTGCTGCGGCCACTCGTTCTTCTAACATGAGCTACTGGTTTGGTGTCATGGAGTTACCTTTTCTTTTTATCTCTGTATTCTTTGCCTTTCTTACGGCCTATGCGCTGAAAGGAGGAAAGTTTGGGAAAGGCATGACCTTTATGGCCTGGGGTTTCCTGGTAATGGCCGTCGGGCATCTTCACATGCAGATAGAGCACTATTATGGGTTCAACCTGTTCAAATCCCTGCTGGGACAGATTAGCGGATCCATTGCCTGGTTTGCCGCTCTCATCGTTACCTGGGGACTGTCGGGACTTGGATTTTATTCCATTTACAAGGCCAGTAAGGGCGCATAGATCTTGTGTGGGTGAGATCATGATCAAGATCAAGGGTACTTCTCATGCTGAAAAATTTCCTGAAGGTAAAAAAAAGAGGTGCTACCGGTAAAACGAGTGGCACTCATTCGCATTTATACAAGGCTCTATTCGAATTTCTGATCGGGCGGATCTCTATTCCCGGAAAGGCCGAGCAATTGATCCAGCTGGGACATAAGTCCGCCGGTAAGAAAGCGGAAGAGGCTTTTCATACCTATCTCCTTTTCGAGAAATATCTTACTTCATTTGAGCAGACGGAGCAATATACGCGGGAGTCTCTTCGGGAGAGCGTCCGGCAGCGATTCCCGGCTTTACTGCAGGAGCCCATCTTCAATCTCCTCTATGTACCGGAGGCAGAACAGAAGAACACGCTGGCTACCCAATTCCTTCATGCTTTTCTGGCAAATGTCAGCGATAAATTCGGACGTACGGGAGAGGGTTATTTCGAGAAAAAGATAAAGGAGCTCACCTTACTGGAAGAAAGGAAGGGGGAGGCCGATGTCTTTCGAAAGTTGCAGTTCTTAAGTTTTGAAGCCTTCCAGTTTGTCGGTGGCAATTATGGGGAGACCTTAGCGGGCAAGATCTTTGAAAAGACCTATGAGACTTTCTCCGCTAAATATAAGGAGCTGGAATTCTTTCCTCACATGCTGGCGCTGATCCCGAAAGAAATAGTAGACCGGGGACACCTGGGAATCTTTTCGCAGGCGCAGATCGAGCAGATATTTTTGGAGAAACTGGCGGAATCGGAGCAGCTCAATATTGCCCTGGACCAGAAGATAAAAGAGAACGAAGAGACGCAAAGGCTATTGAGGAAGAACGAGCTCATGCTGAGCAGTGTCATCTCCTCTGCCCTGGATGCCATTGTGATCACGAACCAGGATGGGACCATTATCCGCTGGAATGCCGCTGCGGCGGAAATATTCGGCTATACGGAAGACGAGGTGCTGGGCCGCACTTTTATGGAGACCATAATACCCGACTCTTTCCTGAAAGTACATGGGAAGGAGTTCTACCATTTTCTGAAGGGCAGCACCAATATCCTCAATAAACGGCTGGAGATGACCGGTATGCGTAAGAGTGGCGCGGAATTCCCCATGGAACTGACCATCACGGCTATCCAGCATGACAATGATTTTTATCTCAACGGATTTATCAGGGATATTTCCAGCCGCAGACAGCGGGAGCAGGAGCTGGTGCAGATGAAAGAGAAGGCCGAGCAGGCTGCGAAAGCAAAATCCCAGTTCCTCAGCGTCATGAGCCACGAGCTGCGTACGCCGCTGAATGCCGTTATCGGGATTACCCACCTGATGCTCCAGGGCAATCCCAGGGAGGATCAGCAGGAAGACCTGCGGACCTTGCAATTTTCCGGGGAGAGCCTTCTGCATATTATTAACGACATCCTTGATTTCACCAAGCTGGATTCCGGTAAGATAGAATTGTCCGCTATTGATTTCAATCTTCGGGAGCTGGTCCAGAGCCTTTATCAGTCTTTCAGTTACAAGGCACGGGAAAAGAATATCGTATTCGACGTCGAATACGATGAGAATATGCCCTTTATGGTGAAGGGCGATAGTTTCCGGTTATCCCAGGTATTGAATAACCTGATCAGCAATGCCATAAAGTTTACGAACAAAGGATCTGTCAAATTGAGGGTTGAAATGCTGGAGAACAGGATCCATTCTTTTATCACAAAATTCTATGTCATCGATACGGGGATCGGGATCCCTTTCGAAAAGAAAGATAAGATCTTCGAGCAGTTTACACAGGCAGATAGTGATACGACCCGTTTGTATGGAGGGACCGGGCTGGGGCTTTCCATCTCGGCCAAACTGGTAGAGTTGATGGACAGCTCTATCCTCATCGACAGTGTGGTCGGAGAGGGATCTGATTTCCATTTCAGTATCGTACTGCAGAAAGCAGATACGGTAGAGGTGGCGATGCCCATACCCAAAGCGATCGTGAAGAATAATGATGCTTTTCAAAAGAAGCTCATTCTGCTGGCTGAGGATAATTTGTTCAATGCCAATATTGCACGCCGCTTCATCAAAGGCTGGGGGGCGGATATAGACATCGTGGTGGACGGGAGACAGGCATTGGAGTTTACCTTTCGAAGAAGATACGACCTTATTCTGATGGACGTGCAAATGCCGCTGCTGGATGGATTTGCCTGTACGAAGAAGATCCGTAAGCATTTGCCGGATATCCCTATCATCGCCGTTACGGCCTCTCCTAAGAACGAGATCATCGGGCAGATCATGGCTTGTGGCATGAATGATTTTGTCAGCAAGCCTTTTAAGCCGAACGAGCTGCGCAGTAAGATGCTGGAATATCTCTGATAAGAGCCTCCCGCGGGAAGTCGACTATCTTTTCCCTAACTCTATCACTTCACAATCTTTCATATTATTTCCGTCGATGGTAAAGCGGATGAGTGTCCGCACTTGATGCCATCCCTGGTTGCCTGCCGCCCCGGGATTCATGTGCAGGCATTGCAGCCGTTCGTCATACATGACCTTCAGGATATGGGAGTGACCGCAGATGAATAGCTGGGGAGGATTGGCTTCCAGTTCTTTTTTGACAGCAGGGTTGTACCGGGGTGGATAACCGCCGATATGGATCATCAATACGTTGACGTCCTCCGACTGCCAGCGCAATTTCTCCGGGTAACGGCTTCTGATATCCTGTCCATCGATATTGCCATAGACTCCGCGCAGGGGCTTGAAAGCTGCCAGCCGGTCTGCCAGTTCCACGGTGCCGAAGTCGCCCGCATGCCAGATCTCGTCACATTTCTCAAAGTGACGGAAGACATTCTCATCTAAAAAGTGGTGGGTGTCGGATATCAGCCCGATTCGTAACATGGTATAGGAATTAATCGATGAGGCTATCCTGTCTTAGTTGCTGCATGACCATCACTACTCCGGGGGCCTGCCTGGTCTCCTGTCCGTAGGCCGCCGTATCAAAATAACGGAGGGCTCCGATCTCGGCTGCGGGACGTGGTTCCTGCCGGAGTTCATACTGGTAACAGTCCTGGGCCATCAGGACCCCTTCCGGCTCGCCGAAGGCGGGCGCTTTGATGTGCGTATAAAAGGTCAGCTCCGTGGGGTCCGGTGAAATGTTGAGCTCCTCCTGTACTTCTCTAACCAGGGCCATGAGGGTAGTTTCCCCTTCGTCTGCCTTGCCTCCCGGCAGATAAAAGGCCTCTTTGTTATTGCTGAAAGCCAGCAGCAGTTTTCGGTCCCTGATCACGACCAGTCCCGCGGTTATCAAAGTCATCCTATTTTTAAATTGAGGCCGTAAGTTACAATAATCTGGCACATTTTATTACCTTTATGCCAACGATCAGCTTATGCCTTACTTCCGCAATTTCACTTACTGGATCGACAAGCGTGGCTGGAAATACTATTTCCTCATGGTCGCATTGGCAGCTTCGCGCCGGGAGGGACTCCTCTCTCTGCACTTTTAATTTTCGATCACCTTAAATCACACACAATGCCACATTATCATACACTGGGGACTATCCCTCATAAACGTCATACCCAATTTCGCAAACCGGATGGAGCCCTTTATGCTGAACAATTGTTCTCCACCGAAGGCTTCAGCAACGACTATTCTTTATTATACCATTGTCATCCGCCTACGGAGATCATTCGTACGGATGACCCCTTTGATGTGATGCCCCGGATTGCGGAGGAAAAAATGTTGAAGCATCGCAGCCTGGAGGGATGGAATATACAGCCTGAAGAGGATTACCTGAAAAGCCGCAAGGCCGTGCTGGTGAACAATGATGTTCATATCGTGCTGGCAGCTCCCCAGCAGAGTATGTCCGATTATTTCTACAAGAATGCCGATGCAGATGAAATGATCTTTATCCATAAAGGCAATGGGGTGCTGAAGACGATGTATGGCAACCTGCAATTCGGGTATGGAGATTACCTGGTGGTGCCCAGGGGTACCATCTATCAGATAGAGTTCTTCGAGCCGGACAACCGGCTCTTTATTGTCGAATCTTTCAGTCCCATCCGTTATCCCAAAAAATACCTGAGCCCCTATGGACAGCTGCTGGAGCATTCCCCCTATTGTGAAAGGGATATCCGGGGGCCGCATCATCTGGAGACGATAGACCAGAAAGGAGATTTCCTGATCCAGACCAAAAAGAAAGGAAGGATCTATGGGATCCACTATGGCCATCATCCTTTTGATGTGGTGGGATGGGATGGTTATTGTTATCCATTTGCGTTCAGCATCCATGACTTCGAACCTATAACGGGGAGGGTGCATCAGCCCCCGCCGGTGCATCAGACCTTTGAAGGGCATAATTTTGTCGTATGTTCTTTTTGTCCCCGTCTCTTCGATTATCACCCTCAATCGATCCCCGCACCGTATAATCACAGCAATATTGACAGCGACGAACTCTTATACTATGTGGATGGGGACTTCATGAGCCGGAAAAACGTCACCAAAGGCATGATTACCCTGCACCCCGGTGGCATCCCCCATGGACCGCACCCGGGAGCCGTCGAGCGCAGCATCGGGGCTAAGGAGACAAAGGAACTGGCGGTGATGGTGGATACTTTCCATCCTTTAATGCTGACCGTAGAAGCGCTGGAGATCGAGAATTCGGGATATACCATGAGCTGGGCGGAGTGAGGGGCTTTTTACCCTAAATTCGTTGGGAAATAATTTTTCCCCTTATGTCTCGAAAGAAAGCCTTTTCCATGGGCCGCCGTTGGTTAAGACCTGGCCGTTGGTTCCATTCATTTCTGGCGCCTCTCCTGGTGACCCTATTGCTGGGCTCCTGTCATTCCAAAGAGCCGGCGGACCTGGTCTTGCTTCATGGGCGCGTCTATAAGGTTGATAGCACCTTTGGCAGGGCGCAGGCGTTTGCTGTAAAGGATGGAAAGATCATCGCGGTAGGCACTGACCAGGAAATATCCCGGCGATACCAGCCCCACCGGGTGATCGATGCGATGGGGAAGGCCGTTTATCCGGGTTTTATCGATGCCCATGCTCATTTTGTCGGGTACGGGCAGTCGTTATTCGCTGTCTCTCTTTTTGGCTGCACCAGCTTTGAGGAGGTGACGGAAAGGGTGAAACAATTTGCCCAGGCTCATCCGAACCTCCCCTGGATAACGGGCCGGGGCTGGGATCAGAATAAATTTCCCGGAAAGTCCTTTCCTGATAATACGATGCTCAATAATTTATTTCCTACGACTCCCGTAGTGCTGGAAAGAGTGGATGGCCATGCGGTTATCGCCAATGCCAGGGCGTTGGAAATAGCCGGGGTACAACCGGGACAGCAATTGACGGGTGGCGAGGTTGAGACAAAGGGTGGAAGGCTGACGGGCATCCTGGTCGACAATGCCCAGCGGCTGGTAAATGCCAGGATCCCCTCCCTCTCGGCCACTGACTATGAGCAAAGGCTGGTGGCGGCCCAGGAGCATTGTTTTGCCCAGGGATTGACCACGGTGACGGATTGTGGGCTCAACAGGTACGATATCGAAATGATCGATTCCCTTCAAAAAGCGGGCAAATTAAAGATGCGCCTTTATGTAATGATGAGTGATAATAAGGACAACCTGGACTATTATCTTCCCAAAGGACCGTATAAGACCGACCGTCTCTATGTAAAAGGGGTGAAGGCCTATGCCGATGGGGCCCTGGGCAGCCGGGGCGCTTGTCTTTTGCAGCCTTATGATGACAAACCGGGCTGGGTTGGCTTCTTATTAAGCAACCCTGCCCATTATGATTCGCTGGCCAAACGGCTGCTGGGGACGGATTTTCAATTGTGCACCCACGCGATCGGCGACTCTGCCAACCGGGTGATCCTTACCGTCTATAATAAGTACCTGGGAGGGAGGAATGACCGACGTTGGCGGATCGAACATGCTCAGGTGATCAACCAGCGGGATTTCGCCCTGTTCGGGCGGGGGGATATCATACCCTCGGTTCAACCCACCCATGCCACCAGTGACATGTATTGGGCCGGCGACCGTCTGGGCAGCGAGCGGCTTAGGGGAGGGTATGCTTACCGGCAGTTGTTGGAACAGAACGGTTGGTTACCCCTGGGCACGGATTTCCCGGTGGAGGATATCAGCCCCTTCAAGACCTTTCTGGCAGCCGTATTCAGAGTGGATGCCAAGGGCTACCCCAGGAGAGGGTTTCAACCGGAGAATGCCCTTAGCCGGGAAGAAACGGTCCGGGGTATGACGATCTGGGCGGCCAGGGCGGATTGTCTTGAAAAAGAGGTGGGCAGTATCGAGCCGGGCAAAAAGGCCGATTTTATTATCCTGGACAAGGACCTGATGCAGGTTGCCCCGGAAGAGGTCCTGCAGACCAAGGTGCTGGTTACGTATTCAGGGGGCATGCCGGTATACCAGGCGAAATAATCGTCGGCTCTGCCGGCAGCCATCGATGGCAGGGCTGCAAGGAACCGTCGCGCGGAGTGATCCGTACCGGGCAGTGACCGGGCTACTCATTATAATCTAAGCACTTACTCAGTATAATTTTAGGCGGGTGGCGTCAGGCCACTTGCCCGATCCCTTGTTATTTTGCCAATTAAAATTACAGTAACCTTAAAAAAAAGTTATGGAATACAGGGAATTGGGAGAATCGGGGGTTTCGGCTTCAGCAATCACCTTCGGGGCATGGGCTATCGGGGGATGGATGTGGGGAGGGGCCGAGCGTAAGGATGCGGTAGCCGCGATCCGTGCTTCTTATGAGCGGGGAGTTACCTCCATCGATACGGCGCCGGTCTATGGAATGGGCCTCAGTGAGGAGATTGTGGGAGAGGCCCTGGAGGGCATCCCCCGGGATAAGGTGCAGATCCTGACGAAATATGGCATGCGTTGGGATGAGAAAAAGGGGGATTTTGGCTTTAGCAGCCGGGATAATGCAGGAAATCCGATAGATATTTACAAGAACGGAAGGAAGGAGAGTATCATTAAGGAGTGTGAGGACAGCCTGCGGCGGCTACGGACGGATTATATCGACCTTTTTCAGATCCATTGGCCTGACAGAACTACTCCGGTCGAGGAGACCATGGCAGCGGTGGCCGGTCTGATCCAACAGGGTAAAGTGCGGGCGGCCGGAGTATGTAACTATGATACGGCGTTGATGAAAAAGGCGGAGGCGAGCCTCCTGCTGGCTTCGGACCAGGTGCCTTTCAGTATGGTGAACCGGGACATTGAGAAAGAGTTGACCCCTTACTGTATTGCCAATAAGAAAGCCATTTTAGCTTATAGTCCCTTACAGCGGGGGCTGTTGACGGGAAAGATCAGGCCGGGGCAGGCCTTTGGGGAAGGCGATACCCGTGCGGGAAACAAGTTCTTCAAGGATGAAAATGTGGTCCGGATCAACGACTTTCTGGACAAGCTGCGTCCGTTGGCCGCTGCCAAGGGCGCCACGCTGTCCCAACTGGTTATCCGCTGGACGCTGGAGCGGCCTGGCATTACCATTGCGCTGGTAGGGGCCCGGGATGCGCAGCAGGCCATTCAGAATGCGGAGGCGATACAGGTGAAGCTGTCTGTTGAGGAGATCAGCTTTATTAATGGGGAGCTGGGGAAACTGCAATTGGTAGAGTAGGGAGCGGTTTGGATGGAGTAGGGGGGTCGATTTAGGGGATCCAAAAGTTCTTGGGATTTAAGACCAAATGCCGTAAATTCGGAAATAACCATAAAACGATTGGCATATGATCAAATTTCATGAATGTAAAATAGGGGATATCGTGTTGGCCGAGTTTGATGGCCGGCGTTCTGAGGGAGAAGTGATCGAACTGAATGGTGAAGATAAGGAGGTCTGTGTGCAGACCAGTGTGCAGGATTTTTGGTTTACCCCGGATCAATTGTACCCCATACCCCTGGATGACGATCAATTGGCAAAGTTTCATTTTGAAAGGCAGGAATTACCGGATGGTTCGGTAAAATACCTCAATGGGCCTTTTCGCATTCTATTGTCTCAAAAAGGGAATTTCTCCCATTTTGAGATGTGGTATAGGGAAGACCGGAGGCATATTACGCAGCCGCTCATGGTGCATGAGCTACAGAACCACTACCGCCAGATGACCAAGGTGGAGCTGGTTCGGGATTTATCCAAGGCTTAAATAACAGTGGGTTCGGCCCGGTTTGGGTGGATCAGGCAATGGCGGCTGAGGCGGCCCGGGCTTTTTTTAACTAAAGGTTAAATTTTTTTCCTCATTTTTCATAATTCAGTATTATATTCCTATCTTTGCGCTCCCAAAATCTGTATGGCTAAACAAACACTCATTAAACAAGATGGTACGATTATAGAAGCCTTATCCAATGCTATGTTCAAGGTAAAGTTGGAAAACGGGCACGAAATATTGGCCACCATCTCCGGGAAAATGAGGATGAATTATATCCGGATCCTGCCAGGTGATAAGGTAGGGGTGGAAATGAGTCCATACGATTTGACCAGGGGAAGAATTATATTCAGATACAAATAATAATTATTGTCATGAAAGTCAGAGCGTCTATTAAAAAGCGTAGTGCTGATTGTAAGATTGTGAGAAGGAAGGGTAAGCTTTATGTTATCAACAAGAAGAACCCCCGTTTTAAGCAACGTCAGGGATAATTCCTCTTTATCATTCGTTAAATCGTAAATAGAAATATAATATGGCTCGTATTGCCGGTGTAGACTTACCAAAAAATAAAAGAGGGGAGATCGGACTTACCTATATATTCGGTATTGGCCGTTCGACAGCACAGTATATCCTGAACAAAGCGGGTATTAGCCTGGATAAGAAGGTGCATGAGTGGAATGACGATGAACTGAACGCCATCCGTACTACCATTACCAATGAGTTCAAGGTAGAAGGCGCTCTTCGTTCTGAAGTGCAGATGAGCATCAAACGTTTGTTGGATATTGCCTGCTACCGTGGGTTACGTCATCGTAAGGGTCTGCCGGTCCGTGGCCAGCGTACCCGCACCAACAGCCGTACACGTAAAGGCAAGCGTAAGACGGTTGCCGGTAAGAAGAAGATCGCTAAGAAATAATATAATTCCCGGTATATGGTTTCAGGTTTTCAACTTGGAACCATATACCATTTTGCACTATTTCTATTTGAATCAATTACGGATACCGGGTGCAAGGCGGAGGATTGATTCAGGCCTGGATTTCCAGGTTCTATTTTAAACAAAAAAAGAGACTACCTCATTTAACAGATCATGGCAAAAGCACAACAACCCAGCGCCAAAGCCGCTGCGAAAAAAAGAGTTGTAAAAGTTGACGTCTACGGAGATGCGCATATCACCGCCAGCTTCAACAATATCATCATCAGCCTCACCAACAAGAATGGCCAGGTCATTTCCTGGAGCAGCGCCGGTAAGATGGGCTTCAAGGGTTCTAAGAAGAATACCCCTTATGCTGCGCAGATGGCTTCTTCCGATGCCGCCAAGACGGCCCTGGATGCAGGCCTGAAGAAAGTGGATGTCTTTGTAAAAGGCCCTGGCAGCGGTCGTGAGAGCGCCATCCGTGCCTTAGCCAACAATGGCATCGAAGTGGTGATGATCAAGGATGTGACTCCGCTGCCCCACAATGGCTGCCGTCCTCCCAAGAAACGTAGGGTATAATTATTAAGACATAGATGGACCACTGGGTCCATCGGCCGAAGGCCAATCATTAGAAAATATTTCGCCGAAAGGCATATTTCTAAGGAAGACTTCGGCGAAATATTTCAAAGCTGAGCAGGATTCAATTTTAAGATTTTTAGATAATCCTGTTCGGGAACTTAAAAATCTAACCAATTTATTATGGCACGTTACACAGGTCCAAAGACCAGAATTTGTCGCATTTTCGGCGAGCCTATCTTAGGCAACGGTAAGTATTTAACCAAGAACAGCAATCCTCCCGGACAGCACGGCGGTACCAAGAAGCGTAAAGCACCCGGAGAGTATGCATTGCAGTTAAAGGAAAAACAAAAGGCCAAGTATACCTACGGTATCCTGGAGCGCCAGTTCCGCAATACTTTTGATGAAGCTAACCGCCGCAAGGGGGTTACGGGTGAGAACCTGATCAAGTTGCTGGAAAGCCGTCTGGATAATACCGTTTACCGGTTAGGCATTGCTCCTTCCCGTCCTGCTGCCCGTCAGCTGGTCACGCACAAGCATATTACCGTGAACGGAGAAGTGGTCAATGTCCCCTCTTTCCAACTGAAAGCGGGTGATGTGATCAGCCTGAAAGAATCTACCCAGGGCAATACCGGCATTACCAGCCATATCCGTGGCAAGAATCCTAAGTTCAACTGGCTGGATTGGTCCGACAGTGAATTTAAGGGCACCTTTATTGCCGCTCCTGAGCGTGAGAGCGTTCCTGAGAACATTAAGGAGCAGTTGATTGTTGAGTTGTATTCTAAATAATCCTAACCCCGTGAGGGGAATTAGGGCACAATAAAAGTTAAACAGTAAATTTAAATATGGCCATTTTAAATTTCCAGAAACCAGACAAAATCATTCTTCAAAAAGCGACTGATTTTGAAGCTCAGTTCGAATTTCGTCCTTTGGAGCCGGGTTATGGTGTAACCATCGGTAACGCACTGCGCAGGGTGTTACTGAGCTCGCTCGAAGGCTACGCAATCGTTGGGGTCAAGATCGAAGGAGCCGACCATGAGTTCGCCACGCTGAAAGGTGTGACGGAAGACGTGGTGGAGATCATTTTGAACCTGAAACAAGTTCGTTTCAAGAAAAAAGTTGAACACGAAGTAGCTCAGGAGAAGATCACGCTGAGTCTGAAGAACAGAACTGAGTTCACTGCCGGAACCCTGGGCGAATCTACTCCCAGCTTCGAGGTGATGAACCCGGGCCTGCTTATCTGTACCCTGGATTCTTCTGCTAAACTGGACATCGAGATCACGATCGGAAAAGGCCGTGGTTATGTTCCTGCAGAAGATAATAAACCCAAAGATGCGCCATTCGGTTATATCCCCACAGATGCTATTTTCACTCCTATCAAGAATGTGAAATACTCCATCGAAAACACGCGTGTGGAACAGCGCACTGACTTTGAAAAGCTGATCATGGAAGTATCGACCGATGGTACCATCCATCCGGAAGAGGCTGTTAAGCAGGCTTCCCGTATCCTGATCCAGCACCTGATGATCATCACGGATGAGAATATCACTTTCGACAATAAAGAAGAGAAGAAAGAAGACCTGGTCGACGAACAGACCTTGCAGCTGCGTAAGATCCTGAAGACTCCCCTGGAAGACCTGGATCTTTCCGTACGTGCCTTCAACTGTCTGAAAGCCGCCAAGATCAATAGTCTGAGCGAACTGGTGACCTACGAACAGGAAGACCTGATGAAGTTCCGCAATTTCGGACAGAAATCCCTGGCTGAAATCGAACAGGTACTGGGAGAAAGAGGCTTGCATTTCGGGATGGATCTCGGCAAGCTGAAAGTGGATGATGAATGATGTTTACCGGTCGGCCGCTATCATAGCGACCGACCTTTTTTTTAATATAGTCTTGTAATTCCTGACACGGTGCAAGGCTTCAAAATTTACATGTCATGCGTCACGGAGACAAAATCAACAACCTCAGCAGAACGGCTTCCCATCGTAAGGCCCTGTTGAGCAATTTAGCCAGTCAGCTGATCACCCACAAAAGGATCGTTACAACCCTGGCCAAAGCAAAAGCTTTAAGGACCTATGTGGAGCCCCTGATCACCAAGGCAAAAGAAAATACTACTCATCAGCGCCGGATCGTATTCAGCTACCTGCAGGACAAAGACGTCGTTGCTGAATTGTTCGGGACCGTTGCTGAAAAAATCGCCGGTCGTCCCGGTGGTTATACCCGGATCATCAAATTAGGCGCCCGTGTCGGTGACAACGCCGAGACAGCCCTGATCGAACTGGTGGATTTCAACGAGATCTATGGTAAGGGTAAAGGAGAAGCAAAAGAAGCAACGGCTAAGAAAACACGTCGTTCGGGTGGAAGGGGTAAGAAAGCTGGCGCCACCGCGCAGGCTGAAGGTACCGAAGCCGCCGAACCCGCTAACGAAGCAGCTCCCGCCGCTGAAACAAAGAAATCAACGAAAAAAGAGAAGAAGGAAGCTGAATAAGATTTGCCGAAATTGCGCCTTAGTAAAAAATGGCGCATTTCCGTCAAATATTTAATGATTGTCCTTCGGACAAGAGGCTTGCAGCCTCTAAGTTGAAATATTAGTACGAAAAAGGCCAGGCTGTCAAAAGCATGGCCTTTTTTGTGTCTGGAAATTTGGTAATTTTGCAAAACTTTTTACAATAAATGTCCCACACAACTTCCCACACCTCCGCCATCCTGTTGCTCGAAGACGGCTCCGTTCATTATGGTAAAGCATTTGGTAAAACAGGCACCACCACGGGTGAGATCTGTTTCAATACAGGGATGACCGGTTACCAGGAAGTATTCACTGATCCGAGTTATTATGGACAGGTATTGATCATGAACAGTGTACATATCGGCAATTATGGGGTGAAGGACAGCGATATTGAATCCGACAGTGTTAAGATCCGCGGACTGATCGGCCGCAACCTGGAGGAACAGTTCTCCCGCAAACAGGCCAAAGGCTCCCTGGATGAATACCTCAAGGCCAATAATATCGTCTGTATCGAAGGCGTGGACACCCGGGCCCTGGTTGCCCATGTCCGTGTCAAAGGGGCTATGAATTGCATTATCTCTTCCGAAATCACCGACCTGGATGCATTAAAGGCCCTATTGGCCAAGACCCCTTCCATGGACGGATTGGAGCTGGCTTCCGTTGTCAGCACGGAGAAAGAATACGAGTTGGGGGACCCCGGGTCCGGCATCCGCATCGCCGTACTGGACTATGGGGTCAAGCAGCACATTTTACAATGTATGGTAGAAAGGGGCGCCTATGTAAAGGTATTCCCCGCCAGGACGCCGCTGAGCAAACTCAGGGAGTTCAAACCACACGGTTATTTCCTTTCCAATGGCCCCGGCGATCCTGCGCCTATGGACTATGCTGTGCCGACCGTAAAGGAGATCCTGGCCGAGAAGAAGCCTTTATTCGGCATTTGTCTGGGACACCAGCTGCTGGCGCTGGCCAACGACATCCCTACGTTCAAGATGCACCATGGCCACCGGGGGCTCAACCATCCGGTGAAGAACCTGGTTACGGGCAGGTGCGAGATCACCACCCAGAACCATGGATTTGGCGTAGACCCCG
The DNA here is from genome assembly GCA_035492545.1 of Puia sp. Taxonomy (GTDB): domain Bacteria; phylum Bacteroidota; class Bacteroidia; order Chitinophagales; family Chitinophagaceae; genus Puia. The sequence continues at coordinate 20,138 of DATJJD010000094.1, read as the reverse complement.
TTGCTGTGAAAAAAGCGGCTAATATCGAGATCACCCATCTGAACCTGAACGATGAGTCCATTGAGGGGATCCGTTTGAAAGACCGTCCGGCCTTCTCCGTGCAATACCACCCGGAAGCTACTCCCGGACCGCACGACAGCCGTTATCTCTTCGACGATTTTATAGCGCTGATTAAAAAGCATCAATAAGTATGCAAATAGCTATCATCAATGGTCCCAATCTGAACCTGCTAGGCACCCGGGAGCCGGAGGTTTACGGCAGCCAGACCTTCGAACAATATTTTTCCGTCCTGAAGGAGAAATACCCTGCTATCGGGTTCACCTATTTCCAGAGCAATGTAGAAGGAGAGCTGATCAACGAATTGCAGCGGGTGGGCTTCTCCTATGATGGCATCATTTTGAACCCGGGTGGGTATACACATACTTCGGTAGCGATAGGGGATGCTATTGCGGCGATCAAGACACCGGTGATAGAGGTGCACATCAGCAATGTGCATGCGCGGGAAGAGTTCCGGAAGATCTCTCATGTGTCCGCCAAAGCAAAGGGTACTATCATGGGGTTGGGGCTGAAGGGATATGAACTGGCGGTTAATTACTTCTTATAGAAAGACCCGCATCATCAACGCAAAGCCCGTATCCTTGCGGGGATCATCCGTCTTCCGGATAATGTGCAGCCCGCTGGGGCTCCAGATCTTGAACACCTCTCCTTTTTTCCGGTTTGCGATCTCATGCTCAATCTGGGGTAACAGGACACCCCGGGCTATCCAACCCAGGTCTCCCTTGGTAGCTGCTTCTCCACCCATGGAATACGACTGTGCCATCTCTTCGAAGGTGGCTGAGCCATTCTTTATTCTCCCCAGGATTTTGTCACCGATGGAGTCCGCAATCCGGCGACGAAATACAGAGGTGTCGATAAAGATCTGCCCGACATGGTAGAATTCGTTGGGCGCCTTGGTCAGGATCTGCACCAGGAACCGGCCGCTCTTGTCTCCATAAGGGCCATATACTTTTTTCTCCTTCCCGTTGTAGGCCAGGCTATCGGCCAGGCTGTTAAAACCCCGGGTCTTCGTGACGACGATGGTATCGATCGTGAACCTTTTTTGCAGGATCTGCTTGGCGTACAGGACGGGATTGGGTGATTTCTCCAGTTCGGACTTTATTTGCGGAACGGTGAACTTTTTGGCCTGGGCTTGCATTTGGGCTATCATTTCCGCCTCCTGGGCCGGGGTAAGCTGTCGCTGCTGGCCCTGTGCCGGAGGCTGATTTTGCGTCTTTGACTGGGCCCGGGTCATCAGGCTGCTAAAAAGGAGGGAAATACCTATTATGAAAAGATGCTTCATATCTGTCAGTTGAGGGTGCAAATATCATAAATTGGAATGATTTTCGTTCTCTAATCAGGGAACCGGCCTGATCCGGGGATAAAACCAGTAACGATGCGGCGGATTATTTTCCTTTTCTCCTTGATTATCTTGCAGCTATGCGCCTTTCAGGGCCATGCTCAGTGGAAGGACTTTACGATCAGCCCTAAAGGGGATACCCTGAATTGTCTCGATCAACAGGATAGGAAGCAAGGCCGGTGGGTGAACCATTTCGATGAAGTGCGGGGAGAGCCTGGATTTGAAGAGGAGGGGGTCTATAAGAACGGTCGTAAAGAGGGGACCTGGCGGTTATATAGCCTGTCCGGCGACCTGATAGGCGTTGAATACTATAAATGGGGCAATAAGGATGGGGTCTGCCAATACTTTGGGATCAATGGGACCCTCTTGCGGGAAGAAGGCTGGAGAGCGTTGAATCCTGACAAACAATATGACACGCTGACGATAGAAGACATCGACCACCTGGATAAATATAAGACTGTCATCGTGAAGAATGAAGGGGTCGCCATCAAGGACGGCACCTGGAAATTCTACGATCCTACGACAGGTATGGTGGCCAGAACGGAAGTCTACACGCTGGGTAAACGGGAAACGCCTAAAAATACGGGGTCCACAGCCACTACGGCCCCTCCCAAGACCCAGACAAAACCCAAGGAAGTGCTGGATTTCGAAAAGAAAGCCGGAAAAAAGAAGGTGAAAGTGCAGAATGGCAGCGCGTTTTAAAGGCGAAAAAATTTCCGAAAGAATAGTACCTGGTAATCGATGCTGTTCCGCCAGTAAGCGCCATTGTGGCCTCCCGGACGCTCAGTATAGTCATGATCGATCTTTTTATCCAGTAGTTTTTGATGAAGACTGCGGTTGACAGTCAGGAAGAAGTCGCTGGTCCCGCAGTCGAAGATCAGCGCCAGCTGACCGTTCTGCAGGTCGTCCACTGCATGGACGACGGTATTATTTTCCCAGTTGGCCTTATTGGCTATGGTATCTCCCAGGTCTTTTTTTAGGCCCCAGTTATTGGGGAAAGGGCGGAAGTCCACGCCGCCGCTGGTGGCGCCTGCCGCTCCGAAAAGGTCTTTATGCCGGATGGCCAGGTACAAGGCACCGTGCCCACCCATGCTGAGACCGGTGATGGCCCGATGTCCCCGGTCGCTGAGCGTTGGGTAGTGGGTGTCGATATAAGGGATCAATTCTTTACTCATGAAGGTCTCATACCGGACCGAAGGATCGACGGGACTGTCGAAGTACCAGCTGTCGTAGCCGCCATCGGGGCATACGAAGAGAATACCCATTTCGTCCGCGTCCTGTTGCAGTTGCGGGGCCGTGGCGGGCCACTGGGCATAGCTGCCGCTATGTCCATGCAGCAGGTAGATGACAGGCCAGCGGGTGCCGGCGGCGGCATGCTGAGGACGGATGATGACACATTTGATGTCTTTATTCATCGCGGTGCTGTGTACGGCGATGGAGTCAGTTTGTGCGGAGCAGGCGGTGGCGAAGTATAAGAAGAAGAGGGGGAAGAGTCGTTTCATGCGGTCATTTTATCAGGTAAATATACGGCAATGTGCATATTTTCTATCCTGGCCGGTGACGCTAAATACTAAATTTGTTTTAGTGCCTCGCGATGGTGATAGCGAAAGGTAAGAAACCGTATTTATGAATTAAAAATTGAAATTTTATGGGACTGATTTATGCAGAAGTGGAATTGATCAATAACGTTGATATAATGGATGCCCGTCGCTACATGATCGGGGAAGAAGAGATCAGACGTATGCGCGTCACGATGCTCGTGGACAGCGGGTCTTTTATGATGGTCATTAATGAGACGATCAGGGAATACCTGGGCCTTCCTATCAAAGAAAAGGGGAGGGCAGTGCAGCTTGCCGATGGCAGTTGGGTGGAATATGATGTTGTGGGACCTATCGATGTCAGGTTTGCAGACAGGCAAGCTACCTGTAATGCTTTTGTTCTTCCGGGAGATTGCGAACCTTTGTTGGGCGCCATCCCTATGGAAGAGATGAATGTGATCATACATCCCAGCAGGCAGGAGTTGATAGTGCATCCTGCGTATCCCCGAAGTAATGCTTACAGATTGTAAGACGGACCACGGGTCCGTCGGCCGAAGGCCCATCATAAGATTCGAATGCCCGTAAAACCAGTTTACGGGCATTCGCTCTTTATGTTGATTGTCCTAAAAAGCTTTCTTCTCCTGTGCCTGTTGCATCGGATTATTCGTCTGCGGGATGCTGCGCAGCAACTGCTGTTTGGCCTTAAAGACCTGGAACTTGCTCTCGGTCGTTACGGCAGGCCAGCTGTTATTGCTTTCGTCGATATCAGCCGTCTCCCTGTTGGGGTCCAGCTTGATGCTCTGCACTTCTTTATCCTTGATGAACAGCTTGGTCAGATGGCCCTCATTCTTGCGCCAGACCTGGGCAGGAATGCGTTCGACCTCCTTACTGCCATCCTTGTAGGTCCACTCGATGATGATGGGCATCACCAGGCCGCCCTTATTGCTGAACTGCAGCTCATAGAATTGCTTGGATTTGACTTTTTCCCTGGTTGCATCATCCATCGGCTCGTCATACTGGGTGATGTGCTGCGCATATTTCGTCGTGTCATAAGGGATAATGCCGCGGGAATATTTCCAGTAGAAATCATGCAGGGCGGTGTCGGCGTCCGTTGCGAAGGTGATGCTCTTATCGTTGCGGTTACGCTCCTTGGATACATCCTGGGGGAATTTGCCATCCGGCAGGGGCTTGTCGATGCTTTTCATGATGGTAGTATCGACTTTAGCCGGGGGATGGTCCAGGTCGGCGGTAAAATGTTTGACACTATCCAGGGAGAGATCGACTGCGTCGATGCCATAGAACCAGCCACGCCAGAACCAGTCGAGGTTTTCAGCGCTGGCATCGTTCATGGTGCGGAAGAGGTCGGCCGGAGTGGGGTGTTTGAAAGCCCAGCGGCGGGCATATTCCTTAAAAGCATAATCGAACAGCTCACGGCCCATGATCGTCTCGCGAAGGATGTTGAGGCCCGTAGCGGGTTTGGTATAGGCGTTGGGACCGAAGTTGACGATGTTCTCCGAGTTGGTCATGATGGGTTCCAGCTGCTCTTTCGGCAGCTTCATATAATCCACAATAGCCCAGGCTGGCCCTTTTCCGCGAACGGGGAATTTATTATCCCAGAGCTCTTCGGTGAGGTATTCGACAAAAGAGTTAAGGCCTTCGTCCATCCAGGACCATTGTCTTTCGTCACTGTTGATGATCATGGGGAAGAAGTTGTGCCCTACTTCATGGATGACGACGCCCAACATACCGTATTTCGTCGCTTCGCTATAGGAGCCATCTTTTTCCGTCCTGCCGTAATTGAAGCAGATCATCGGGTATTCCATCCCGTTGGATGCTTCCACGCTCTGTGCGACGGGGTAGGGGAAGGGAATGGTAAAGTGGGAATAGGTCTTGATGGTATGGGCCACCGCCTTGGTCGAGAATTTCCGGTACAGGGGATAGGCTTCGGGGCCATAATAGCTCATACACATTACCTTTTTCCCTTCCACATAGGCGGGCATGGCATCCATGACGAACCGGCGGCTGGAGCCCCAGGCGAAGTCACGTACGTTGTCAGCCTTGAAGATCCAGGTCTTTTTAGCTTTGTTCTTTTTTACTTCCGACGCTTTTGCTTCGGTGAGTGTAACGATCTCGATGGGCTCTTTGGAAGTCTGAGCCTGCTGCCAGCGGCCGAATTGAGTCGGCGTCAGCACTTGCTGGTAGTTCTGGCATTCACCGGTAGCGCCGATGACATGGTCGGCGGGCACCGTCATCTGGACCTTGAAATTTCCGAAAGTCAGGGCGAATTCGCCACGGCCGGTGAACTGATTGTTCTGCCAGCCCTGGAAATCGCTGTATACGCAAAGGCGGGGATACCATTGGGTCATGGTAAAAAGGTAGTTGCCGTCCTCCGCAAAGTATTCATACCCTCCCCGGCCGCCGTATTTCATACGATCGGAGATATGATAGTTCCAGTCGATCTTAAAGATGAATTTTTGCCCGGGTTTTAATACCGTAGGCAATTCAACCCGCATCATCGTCTTGTTGATGGTATATTTCAGCGGTTTGTCCAGGGCGTCTGTGATCTTGACGATATTGTCGCCAAAATCATTCGGATCTTTGGACCTGCCCATCATGTCGACCATCTGGTCGCTGACGACGGTGCGCATAACGCTGGCATCCTGGTAGTTGGCGTTGTTCTTGTTGCTGTGTTCGTTCTCGTCCAACTGTAGCCAGAGGTAGGTCAGTTCATTGGGGGAGTTGTTGGAATAGGTGATGGTCTCCGACCCTGTCAGGCGTTGTTTATCCTCGTCCAGGTCGCATTTGATGTCGTAATCAGCTTTTTGCTGCCAGTATTTGGGGCCGGGGGCGCCACTGGCAGTACGGTATTCATTCGGTGTGGGCAGGATCGTGCCCAGGGCTTCGAATTTATTACCGTGATTGGAATTGGGATTGTTTTGAATATTCTGCGCCAACAGGGCCCCTGCGGAACAGAAACTCATAAACATAAGCAGCGTTGTTTTCATGTGTGTGTTTGTTTTATATTTTTATTTGGGCCACCGCTCAAAAGCCATTCTCAGGGACAGGAGCAGGATGAGGGCGGAAGCCCCCCGGACCCACCATAGTCTCCGGATCTTTATCAATTGCACGAAAATAAAGGAAATTGTCAGTATGATGGCTACCACCAGTAATTGAGCCGCTTCGATCCCCAGGTTGAAGGCCAGTACATGAAGGAGCAAACCCTCTTTCCCTTCCAGGCTCAAAAAAGTGCTGGCATAGGCCAGTCCATGGATCAGTCCGAAGAAAAGCGCGAAAAAATAGATCAGGGGCAATTTGGAGGGCTGGTCTATAAGCCCCCTCCTTTGTACCAGGTTGTTGATGGCGGTAGCGACTATCGTCAGCGGTATCAGAAATTCGATCCAGCGGGTGGGAAATTGCAGGAGCCCTGCAGCGCTGAGGGCCAGGGTAATGGAATGCCCGATGGTAAAAGCGGTGACCAGGACTATTACTTTTTTCCAGTCCTTTATCAGGTAGCGCAGACATAGGGCCGCCACGAACAGGATATGGTCCAGGGCTTCCCAGGTGAGGATATGCTCTGTACCCAGGCCGAAATAAAGGTTGAAATCTTGCATAATGTCAGAGTTGTCAAAATTATCCAGACTTTTGTAGTATAAAAATTTACTTTTTAAATGGCATCATCCCTATTTAAATGGTTTTTCCTGGTTTTGCACCCGCTGTATATCAGCGTCACGGAGATCAACCATAATGCAAAGGACAAGACCCTGGAGATCAGTTGTAAGATGTTCACCAATGATCTGGAAGCGACCCTGGAAAAGTCGGCCCATGCTAAGGTAGATCTCTCGGACGCAAAGAATAAGAAGGTCACGGACCCACTGATCGCAGACTATATTGGGAAACACTTACAGCTGAAGGTGGATGGCAAGGCCGTCGTCCTGCATTTTGTAGGCAGTGAAAAGGAAGCAGATGGCACCTGGTGTTATTTTCAGGTCAATGATGTGGGGTCGGTGAAAAAGATGGATATCATGAACAATCTGCTATATGATAATTTTGAGCAGGAGATCAATATTATGCATGTGACGGTAGGGGGAGAGAAGAAGAGTACCCGGCTGAACTATCCGGATGTGAATGCAAGCCTGGCCTTCTAATCATCTTCCTTGATATCATTCTTCAACTCCTCTGACATTGACACCAGCACCTTGTCGATGCGCTGGGCATCCATATCGACGATCTCGAAGGTAAATCCCCTCCATGTCAATTTATCCCCGCTGAGGGGAATGCGTTCCAGTTCATTGAGAATAAAACCGGCCAGGGTATCGAATTCATGGTCGCCTTCGTTCATCCATTCTGTTTTGTGAAACCGGGAGAGGAAGTCGTAGAAGGGGATCTGGGCATCCACCAGGAAGCTGCCATCCTCTCTCTCTTTGATCTCATAATCGGGAATATCAGGCTGGGCGATCTCTCCGACTATGGCTTCCAGGATGTCGTTGAGGGTGATCAGGCCCAACAGGCTGCCGTATTCGTCAACGATAAAACAGCAGTGGATCTTGGACTGTTTGAATTTTTCCAATACGACATAGGCGGAGTTGTTTTCGGGTACGAATATAGCGGTGGTCATAATATCCTTGAACAGGACCGTATCATCGGTGATATAGAGGTCCTTTATGGAGACGACGCCTTTGATGTTATCGATCTGACCATCGCAGATAGGGTAGACGGAGTGGGGCTCTTTTATTATTTTCTCTTTTATCGTCTCTTCATTTTCGTTGAGGTCGAACCAGATGATATCGCTGCGATGGGTCATCAGGGAGGTGATGTTACGGTCACCCAGATGGAATACCCTCTCGATGATCTCTTGTTCCGCCTCTTCGATCGTACCCTGTTCCGTCCCTTCATTGATGATGGCCTTGATCTCGTCTTCCGTGACGGCCCCGTCCTGGGAAGGGGTGATGGGAAAAAACTTAAAGAAAAGATTGCTGCTGCTGTTCAGCAGCCAGACCAGCGGGTGGGTGATAAGGGATAAGATCCTTACCGGTCTTGCTACCAGACGGGCGATCCATTCGGCGCGGAGAAGGCCGATCCGTTTCGGGATCAACTCTCCGAATATGATAGAGATCAGGGTGACAAAGACCAGGATCAGGCCAGTGGAAATGTTGGCGGCATAGGGTTTGAGGATGTTGATCTTTTCCAGGTAGGGCTGGAGATCGGCACTGAATTTTTCCCCGGAATAGAAACCCGTCAGAATAGCGATGAGGGTAATACCTATCTGGGCCGTGGGAAGGAATAGCTCGGGTTTCTCCGCCAGTTTGAGGGCTGCCCTGGCTTTTTCGTCTCCGTTGTCGGCGAGGTTTTCCAGACGGCTTTTCCGTGCAGACACGAGGGCTATCTCGGTCATGACGAACAATCCGTTCAAGAAAATCAAAAAGAATAATATGATGATCTCAAGCATGGGTATGTTTATAGGATTGCAGTTGGAGGGAGCCAAATTGCAGCCTGAACAGGCGGCTGGTCCCAAAACCGATAATACTGCCCAACAGGGCGCCCCCGGCTACGTCTATCGGGTAGTGGACGCCTACATATATCTGCGCATATGCCACCAAAAAAGCCCAGGCAAATACCAGTCCCCACCAGCGGCTGAACTGCCGGAGGGTGAGGAACATAAAAGTAGCCAGGGCGAAATGGTTGCAGGCATGGGAGGAGGTGAAACTGGAACTTACCGGACAATAATTTACGAGGATCCTTATGTTATCGGCCCAAGCCGGGTCCTGGCAGGGGCGAAGCCTGAAGATCAGGTGTTTCATCCAATGGCTGCTGACCAGGTCGCCGATAATGGCTGTCATTATGAGCGATACCGCCCACCAGCAGCCTTTTTTCCCAAAATTCAGCGTGATAAATACCAGGAGAAATAAATAGAAAGGCACCCAGAATTCGGCCTCCCGTAAAAACGGGAAAATATTGTCAAATGCCGTGTTGGTCCATACCTGGTTGATCCTGGAAAACAGCCAATAGTCCCCTTGTAAGATATTGTGTAATAGGCCAGTATGACTGCTACTATCGAGTAAAATCATGGTTTTCAAATAATTGCTCTAATTTTATGCCCATTTAATAAAAAAGGCTATGCTAACCAGATCAGGGATAAAGATACCAAAATTGGTCCGTTTCATTTTTTCGGTGGAGATTATTTTTTTGTTGATCATGAGCCTGTTGCGTATGCTCCTGTTCCTGGTTTTCTCCAGGCAGGGGAATCATTTCGCCGGGGTGCTGTCTTCTTTCCTCTTAGGGCTGCGGTATGACTTGCGCTATGCGGGTATCCTGGGGGCTCTTTTACTGATAATGGGCAGCTTTGCCCCCCTTGACCCTTTTCTAAAGGGGGCGGGAAGAAAGCTGGTCTTATTTTTCACCGGGCTGGCCGCTTTCCTGGTCGTGTTTTTCTATTCAGTGGATTTTGCGCATTATAGTTACCTGTCCCAGCGGCTGAATGCAAGCGTATTGAATTACCTGGTAGATACCCGCATCTCTTTGGGTATGGCCTGGCAGACTTATCCCATCTTCCGTATTATTCTTTTGCTGATTGCCGGCACCTGGCTTATTCAGCGCCTGGTAAGGTTGGCTTATGGAAGGATCCGGAAGGCAGAAGCCCCTGTGCTTGCCCGGAAGAACAGGATTGGCTGGTTCGTGGTGCTGTTCCTGTTATTGGGGTTGGCGATATTTGGCAGGATCGGCCAGTATCCCCTCCGGTGGAGTGACGCCTTTAGCCTGGGCAGCGATTATAAGGCCAATCTTGCTTTAAATCCTTTTCAATCCTTTTTTAGCAGCCTGAAGTTCCGGAAGAGTGTATATGATGAGGCCAAAGTAAAAGAGGATTTGCCCCTGCTGGCTCCTTATTTCGGCTTTAACGGGGTTGGGAGCAATTCCGGCGCGACGGCGGGTATCCGGACGGCGGGCGTTTCAGGCGGACCGGCAATGGTTCCCGATAGCCTGGCCAACGCCTTTGCAAGAATGATATCACCCCGGGGCGGCGCCCTCACTTCCCGGCCCAATGTCGTTGTGGTGATCTGCGAATCTTTCAGTGGGTATAAAAGTTCCATGTGGGGCAACCCGTTGAATACTACGCCTTTTTTCAACAGCATGTGCCAGAAAGGGATATTCTTCGACCATTGTTTCACCCCCAGCTATGGAACGGCCAGGGGTGTCTGGGCCCTGATTACGGGAATCCCCGATGTGGAAGTGTCCACTACCACGTCCAGCCGCAATCCGTCTGCCGTTGATCAACACACGATCATCAATAATTTTGAAGGATATGACAAGTTTTATTTCCTGGGCGGCAGTACCAGCTGGGCGAATATAAGAGGCTTGCTGACCAATAATATAAAGGGGCTGCACCTGTATGAACAACAGGATTATACCGCTCCGAAGGTGGATGTATGGGGTATCAGCGATAAAAACCTGTTCCTGGAAGCCAATAAGGTGTTGAAACAGCAGACGAGTCCCTTTTTTGCTATCATTCAGACGGCAGACAACCACCGGCCTTATACCATTCCGGAGGAAGACCGGCAGGCTTTTCATTCGGTCAGCGTGTTAAAGGATTCCTTAAGGAAGTGCGGGTTTGAAAGCAACGAGGAAATGAATGCGTTTCGTTACACCGACTTTGGATACCAGACTTTTATCGAAGCGGCTTCCAGGGAGAAATATTTCGCCAATACCGTGTTCCTGTTCATCGGTGACCATGGCATTCCGGGGGATGCCGGGGCGATGTTCCCCAGAGCCTGGACAGACCAGCGGCTCACCGCTGAGCATGTGCCCTTATTGATCTATTCGCCGGCATTGCTGGCCCCGGAACGGATCTCTACAAACTGCTCGCAGGTGGACGTATTACCGACACTGGCCGGCTTATGCAACCTGCCTTACCGGAATACCACGCTGGGACGGGACCTGCTGGATACGGCCCGGTATAACGGGAAGGCGCTATCGTTTATTTATGACCCTGATCAGGGTATTATCGGGGTGGTCCGGGATGGTTATTTCTACCGCCGGCAGTTGAAGACGGGTAAGGAAGAAATGGTATCGGTGGTTGGGAATGACCCCGTGCCGGATGCGGTGGAGAAAGGGCCGTTGAAAAAAGAGCTGCGGCAGTTGTCGGATGGGGTCTATGAAACGGCGAAGTATATGCTGCTGAAAAATAAAAAGAATTAAAAATGGGTGGCGCTGGTACTTTCGCAGAAGAAATTGTAAATATTCGCCGCGAAAGTATTACCGCATGATTGGTCCCAGTTGATCGACCAGGTCATGGCTCCCCGCAGACCGGGGTAGCCCGCCGGATTTCTCAGGTTATAGTCGCCGCCAAAGGTTTGTCCCTTCGTGAGATAATTCAGCGCCTGCCTGACATCTGCCGGGTCGTAGTAACCTCCGAAAGGGGCTGCGGCAGGAACGGCCGGAAGTCCAGGTATGACCTGATCCGGTCTGAGAGCGGGGAAGACCTGTGTATCACCTTTGAGACCGGTTACCGGGAAACCCGTCAGGAGCATTTCAGTCATGGCGACGGTAAAATCCGGGATTGCCTGGACGTAGCGCTTTCCATCCAGGGCTGTTACGGAACCGGCATTATAGAATTGCGGCTGCAGAAACGTGAGTTGGTCGCGCAGACTGTAGATGATGGGGAGATAGGCGCCTGCCAGTGGGGAATAAGCGTTGGCATAAGCTTTCTGTACATAGAAAGTTTCCGGCGTCATAGTGAGCCAGCAACTTTTACCTTTTCCCTGGCGATAGCTGATGACCTCCCGGACGGCGGCTATCAGGTTGATCACCCTGGGAGTAGTAGGGCTCATGAAATTATTGTCCCCAATGTCCAGCTGCAGGGTCATACGCCCTTCCAGGTCGAGGTCAAACCCATCAAAATTATACAGGTCCAGCAAGTCTTCCAGGGAATTGATAAAGGCCTGCTTTTGGGCCGCACTGGTTAAGACCAGGGCGCCTTCCTCGCCGCCGATGGACAACAGTACCTTCTTCCCCTGTGCCTGCAGGAATTGTACATCTGCCTGAAAGGCGGCCACCGATCCGATAGCCGGTACAAAGTTAAGCGTTGCGAAGTCGCTGCCGGTGTTGGCAAAGGCGATGTGGATGACATTGTACCTTGCATCGATGTTACGCAAAGGGATGTAGGCAGGGATGTCCGTTGGGACGCCCCAATTATGCCAATAACCCGCGACGACATATGTCGGGCAGACATGGCCCCCGGGATGGCTGCTATATTTCTCCACATTATTATACATATCGCCTTTTCCTGCAAATGCCAGGCCGTATTTCGTCCGGTCAGCATGTTAAAAACTGCAATTTTGGTAGCAATAACCCTGTGGATAAGAATTTCGGGGGTAAGGAGAACTACTATTGTTTTGGGGGTGGGGGCAGCCTACCTTTGTGAAAGGAAATTAATCATTCGAAATAATCTGATTAAACCCTATCCTTGAAAAACCCTCCTATGAAAAACCTCCCTATGAAAAGCCTTCGATCCGTACGAAAATGATCACTATTCAGGCAGGGCCTTTGCCTACAGAGGCCCTGCCGTCGAAGGTCTCCGGCGTGCTACCAGCAACAGGCGGGGAGAGGTCTCCGGATCATAAGGATCCAACTCATAATTCCCAAAGATCTCCCGGATCTGTAAGCCATATAACGAGAACATCCTTCTGAAATCTTCCAGGGAGAACCTGGCTACTTTCTCCGTATACTCCAGCGGGACTTCTGATTTCCTATCTTCAATTCGGATCTTTTTATAAAAATATTTTTGGTCGGTATACCGGGTGAGGTCATAGTGTACTCCATCGATCTCTTTTCGCGAATGAGGGATCAGATGCTCTTCCGCATACGAGGTGTTGAGATAGTCGAGTACAAAGTAACCTCCATCTTTCAACGAGAGGCTCACCGTGCGGATGACATTATGATGTTCCCTTTCCGTTCGGAAATAGCCGAAGCTGGTAAAGAAATTGAAGACGTAATCAAAGACATTGACGCAATAGGTCTGCCGCATGTCGTGCTGGTAGAAATGGAGGTTGTCTTTTTCAAATTGACGGGCGTAGGCGATGCTGCGGGCGGAAAGGTCGATGCCTGTCACATCGAAGCCTTTTTCCGCCAATATCAGGGCATGGCGACCTCTTCCGCAAGCCAGGTCCAGCATCCGGGAATGGGTGGGGGGATGCAGGGCCGACAGCAGGCGACCGATAAAGGCGGTAGCCTCTTTTTCATCCCGGTCGAAGTATAATTGGTGATAGTAAGGGGAGTCAAACCATTCCCGGAACCAATCGGAGACGCTATTCATATTATTGGGGATAGAAATTTATTTTGACAAAATTAAACAGAGTCGCGGGTTTGGGGGTAAGAATACGTAAAACGTTGATATTTAATAAATATTATTTGTTTTCTGACGGCGGGCATCGGGCTTCACTACACTTAAACTGCAGGTATTTCGTAAAAACCGAACTAAGAAATCGTAACACCGCTATTTATTACGTAGTTATTTTTAGCGACTTTGAAATGCATTTCACGAATACCTATCCATACCTGGGAAAATGGCGACGAGTCCTTATTATGAGCTATTGTTATCTCTTATAGCTCAACTCCAATAATTAATGTAGGGAATTGTAGCGATAGCTCTGCCTTATCGCATGTTTACCCTGCGTTGAATTTACTTTCTCTCCAACGCTGATTCTAATTCACTTATGTATGAAAATTTATGACAACAGCTGGTATTTGGTTTATACCCGACCTCACCAGGAAAAAAAACTGGCATCCAACCTTAATGAACATCAGATAGAATACTATTTACCGACCATTAAAACATTGCGTCAGTGGAGAGACAGGAAAAAAGTTATCGATATGCCCCTTTTCCCTTCCTATCTGTTTTGCCGGATAAAAAATGCGAACGATTATTATAATTCCTGTAATAGTGAAGGCTTTTTGTACTACGTCAAATCAGGAAAAGAAGTAGTACGGGTAGCAGAAAAAATAATTGATAATATCCGCATTGCTGTTGATCATGGTAATGAAATTGAAGTCTCTTTGGGGCACTTCCAGGCGGGGCAGTTCCTGGTTATTCAGCAGGGCCCCCTGACGGGATTGTCATGTCAGGTGGTTAAATATAAAAATGAGAAAAAAATACTTGTCAGAATAGATATGTTGCAAAGATATCTTCTTTTATCACTTCCTTCTGCATCTCTGGCTGCCCCCTGCATTTGATAATTCAACACAAAAGAAATTAACCTTTACGCTTACGGATAATGAAGAAGATTCATCTCTATTGCCTTCCTTTTGCGGGGGGAAGCAAGTACTCTTATCGGGAATACGAAACCATGGCGCCCGCTTTTCTGCAAATTATTTGCCTGGAATATCCTGGGAGAGGACAGCGGATAAAAGATCCGTTCATAGCTGATCTTCACGCTATTGTAGATGACCTGTATCAGCAGATAAAGCCCACGCTGGACAAAAACGAATACGGAATATATGGTCATAGTATGGGAGGTATTATTGGTTATCTCCTAACCAGAAAGATCATCGATAAAGGGCATCGTCCCCCACTCCATTTATTTGTTACCGGGGCCTGCGCACCTTCTGCTCCTGGCAGGGGAAAGAAAAAGTACCATTTGCTGAATAAGCCCCAGTTCCTGGAAGAAGTTAAAAAACTTAAGGGGCTTCCGGATGAAATCCTTGATAATGAGGATACACTCGATTTTTTTGAACCCATTTTACGGGCGGACTTCAGGGCGAGCGAAACCTATCTCCACCATCCGAGAGAACCTTTGGAAATCCCTTTTACAGTGATTACCGGGACAGAAGAAGATATTGAAACCGAAGACATATTATTATGGCAGCGGGAAACCAACCTCCCGGTAGATTTCAAAAAAATGCCGGGAGAGCATTTCTTCATTTTCAGGCATGTCAAAACCATCATTCACATTATATCTGTAAAATTATTCTCTTACTCTAAACACATTATCTATGAGTGAGCCTAAAAAGTATCTTAAACCCAATGTAGTTATCGAACCGTTATTTGATAACTGGTATGCCTGGAGCCATCTGATCTCCCCCGCCACCGCGGCAAAAAATATCGTTGGACGGCATATTTCAATCATGGAATCCTATATTTCGGCGCCTGACGTACACGCTCAGGCCGTGCTGAACCCCAAAATGAGAGGAGGCCCTTTTATGGATTTTAAGGGCGGACGGGTCCCGGAGGTGAAAGACTTGCTTTTCAAGACGCTGACAAGTCAAAGTAAATTAATAGCATTTGCCAGTGCAATCGTAGCCCTGGATAAATTATTGATGACCGAAGCCAAAGGGTTTGGCCTGGAGGCACTCTATCCAAAAGTTCCGGAAATTCTGAAAGGTTATGTCGAGCTATATTATGACCGTAATAATAATGCCGATTTCAGGTTCTTCGAGTCTCTGTTATACGAAAGCGAATATTATAATAAAGACTCCCAGAGCATTGCCCTATGGATAACCAACAATGATCACAGACCTTTCTGCCTTAGCACTCCCCGATTGACAGAGCCGGATGTACTGCAGCTGAATATCCCTTTCGATCATCCCGGAATTGACGAACTGGCAAAAATGAAACGGGTTCCCCAACAATTATCTTATATTAAAGAGATACTGGGGATCACCGAAGGGCAATCCCGTTTTTTCGAGCATTTGTTTACGGAAGAAGCCCCTCCTGTCTATCAAAAATACACGGGGGATAAGATCCGGATGAGATACTTTGGGCATGCCTGTATCCTGATAGAAACCAAGGATATAAGTATCCTGGTAGATCCGTTGATCAGCTATTACGGGTACCACTCCGACGTCGAACATTTTTCAGACAGTGATCTGCCTGACACGATTGATTATGTTTTGATCACTCATAACCACCAGGATCATGTATTGTTTGAATCCTTGCTCCCTCTAAGGCACAAAGTGAAGAATTTTATTGTCCCCCGTACCTGCAGCGGCAAACTGGAAGACCCCGATCTCCGGCTTATGTTTAATAACATCGGGTTTAAAAATGTCATTGCAATAGATGAGATGGAAACTATTCAGTTTTCTGATGCCAGGATTACAGGCCTGCCCTTTATCGGCGAACACAGTGACTTGAATGTACTGACCAAAACTTGTTATCTGGTTAAGATCAGTGGATTTAAACTGCTGTTCCTGGCAGATTCCCGTATCATGGAGCCAAAATTATACCGGCATATTCAGGCGGTGACAAATGATATAGATGTGCTGTTCCTTGGTATGGAATGCGACGGCGCCCCCTTGTCATGGCTTTATGGTCCCTTGATGACGAAGAAACTGTCCAGAGACCAGGACGGTAGCAGGAGACTATCGGGCTCTGATTGCGCCAAGGGGATGTCGCTGGTGGACATTTTTACGCCTAAGGAAGTATATGTGTACGCAATGGGTCAGGAGCCCTGGTTGGAGTTCATCAGCAGCATCAAGTATACAGACGAATCGAACCCTATCGTGCAATCCAATAAACTTGTCGGGATTTGTCGCGAGAGAGGGATCGTATCAGAACGATTGTACGGTGAAAAGGAGCTGTTATATGAAATGAAAAATTCGATAACTCCTGTTAAAGAGTGGGTATAGGATCAGTTTATCCGGCTATTCAAAGTAAGTCCATATGGAGGAGAAAAAAGTCCCGTTGCATCCTGCGCAAAAAGACATCTTTTTAGATCAGGTAATAAATATTGACAGGCCCCATTACAATGTGGGGGGGTATATTAAATTGAAAGGGGTGGTAGACAAATCGCATCTGGCGGCCACTGTCAACTCCATCCCCGCCGTTTTTGATGCTTTCAGACAAAGGTTTGATATAGATGATGAAGACCCTGTTTGTTATTGGTATGAAAACTGCCCGCCATTGACTTTTGATGAACTTGACTTCAGTAGTCATGCCGATGCAGAGCAATATGCCAGGACATGGATGAAACAACAGTTCAATACGCCTTTTGTTATAAAAAAACCGAACCCCCTTTTTCAACTTTCCCTTCTGAAAGTCGCAGAGGATGAGTATTGGTTTTTTAATAAATACCATCATTTAATCACCGATGGCTATGGATTTGCCGTATGGGCGCAGTATGTGGCGAATAAATACAGATCTTTAATAACCGGGGAAAGGATAGAATTTAGTTTCCCCTCTTATTTGGATGCTGCCATAAAAAGTGCTGCATATTATGATTCTGATGGCTACCATGCGGAGAGAAAATACTGGCAGGAAAAAATACGCCTAAAGCCTCCGGGAATACTCCACAGCAGGTATAAGTTCGATAGGGAGAGGCCCGGGAAAAGCGGGACCTATTCCTCCCATCTGAACGAATCGCAGATATACACGGTAGAACAAGCGCAAAAATTGATGGGAACCAGTTTGCAACAGTTGACCATTGCAGCCTTGACCGTTTTCTTTGCAAAAACGTCTGACCAGTCCGAATTTGTATTTGGTATCCCTATTCATAAAAGAAGGAGCAGGGCCTTGCGTAATACTGTTGGTATGTTCTCCGGAATATTGCCTTTTAAAGCAATATACACGCCGACAACTGATGTAAGGGACTTTGTCAGGCAGATAGCTGCCACTCAGAAAAGCGATTACCGTCACCAGGAATTCCTTATCGGAGATTTAAACAGGTCTTTTAAGAATTATGCAAATGATAGCATTCCCGATGTTGTCATAAATTATGAGCGACTGGATTTTTCATTAGATTTCGGAGAATACCTGCGAGCTGATACTTATGAGCTGACAAGCGAATATTCGAAATACCCGCTTCAGCTTTGGTGGAGAGATTATGGCAAGCAGCAACCACTGGAGTTGTGCATGGATTTTCAATATGAGTATTTCAGCCGGGAAGAGATTGAATTATTGGCAGACCGCATTATTTATATTCTGGAACAATTTCAGCGGGACCCTTATATTAATCTTGACCGCATCGATGGCATACCCTCACAGGAAAAGAACCGATTGCTATTCGATTTTAACAATACCCATGTATCCTATCCCAAAGACAAGACCCTGGTTGATCTATTGGAAGCTCAGGCATTGAAAACGCCTGATGCAATAGCGGTGGTATTTGAAAGGGAAATATTGACTTATAAAACACTGCATGAAAAATCTAATCAGCTGGGACGATATTTACAGCGGCATGGAGTGCAGGAGGGGGCCCTGGTGCCTTTTTGTATTGAGCGCGGTACGGAAATGATCGTTGGTATATTGGGTATCCTGAAAGCGGGTGGCGCCTATGTCCCGATAGATCCGACCTATCCGCCGGACCGGATCGGCTACATGGTGCAACATGCAGGCGCCGGCATAGTTTTGAGCAATACAACCTGTATGGGCCCGTTGATTTCTTCCGTCACCGGGAAGCTAATACTACTGGATGAAGAAGAGGGAAATATTACACTGGAGTCAACCGCCCGGGTAAATGCGCTTCTAAGCCCTCATCACCTGGCCTATGTGATCTATACATCCGGCTCGACCGGACGGCCAAAGGGCGTTATGATAGAACACCGGGGGGTTGTCAACCGTTTAGTTTGGGCGCAACAGTATTATCAGCTGCAGGAAAAGGACCATGTCCTTCAAAAAACTTCTTTTTCTTTTGATGTTTCCGTTTGGGAGCTGTTATGGCCCCTGATGGTGGGCTCAAGACTGGTATTTTCCAAACCGGAAGGCCATAGGGATCATGAATATCTGAAAGAGATAATAAAAAAAGAAGGGATCACCATCCTTCATTTCGTGCCTTCCATGCTGGAGGTTTTTTTAGGTGAGATAACTCCGGGAGAATGCAACAGTCTTTTCAAGGTATTATGCAGCGGCGAAGAACTTAAACCGGGATGCGTCCGGCTATTTAAAGAAAAATTGCCGTCTGTACAGTTACATAATTTATATGGCCCCACAGAAGCATCTATAGATGTTACTTATTGGCCGGTGCCGGAAGGGGCGATAACCGGGGACATTATTCCGATTGGCCAACCAATAGCGAATACAGAGGTTTATATCCTGGATAGCGAGAGGAAATTATTGCCGATTGGAGTGTCCGGTGAACTTTTTATCGGGGGAGATGGTCTCGCCCGAGGTTACTTAAATGCACCGGAGCTGACGGCGGAGAAGTTTATACGGCATCCTTTCAGTACGGCAGCGGGGGCGAGGCTGTACCGGACCGGCGATTTGGCGAGTTGGTTGCCGGACGGCAATATAATTTACCTGGGCCGGACGGATGATCAGATAAAAATACGGGGTTACCGGATCGAATTGGGGGAGATAGAAAAAGTATTGGAGTCGTGCCCGGGAGTACAGACGGCCTTAGTAATTGTAAAGGATATATCCCCGGGAAATAAATGCCTCATTGGTTACGTCATGCCGGATGGGGTGTTCGATAAAGAGATGATAGGGCATTACCTTAGAACCAAACTGCCGGAGTATATGGTGCCCCAACTATTGGTCGAGTTGGATGAGGTGCCCCTGACCGTCAACGGTAAGGCCGATAGGAAATCTTTACCCGGGATAGACATCTCTCAGTTGCTGACCGGTGCCTATACTGCTCCGCGTAATAGGACAGAGCAGATCCTGGCCGGCATCTGGCAGGAAGTGCTACACGTGGAAAAGATAGGCATTCATGATAATTTCTTTCAGTTGGGAGGCCATTCATTGCTGGCTACCCGTGTAATATCCGCTATCAGAAAGCGACTGGAAGTAGAATTAACAATGAGGTCATTATTTATTTATCCCACCATTGAATTATTGTCCATTCATCTGCAGCGTCAGGTAAAAGGACTGTCTCTTCCCGGGTTGGAGCAGCAGGAGCGGCCGGTTCGGATACCGTTATCGTTCAGCCAGGAGCGGCTGTGGTTCATCGATCAGCTGGAAGGCAGCGTGGCCTATCACATTCCGCAGGTACTCCGGTTGAAGGGGGGGCTGGATGTGGAGGCGCTGGAGTATGCATTGCGGAGCCTGGTGAACCGTCATGAGGTACTGCGGACGGTGATCAGGGCGGAGGAAGGAAGGGCCTACCAGGAGGTGCTGCCGCCGGACCGGTGGCGGCTGGATATCCTGGAAAGGGAGGAGGCCGTGGAGGAGCAGATAGCGGCGCTGCTGGGGAAGCCGTTTGATCTGCCGACCGATCATATGCTGAAGGGATATTTGATCGGGGTCGCCGGGGACGAGCATATCCTGGTATTGGTGCTGCACC